>CAYYOV010000010.1:0-89256 GCA_964473365.1 uncultured Ignavibacteriaceae bacterium | reverse complement strand
CTCGGCATCGCCGTGGACCCGGCCCTCGGCGCCGGCGCCATTATCGACGAGATCTTCGGGGAGCGAGTTGAGCCGCACCTTATTCAGCCTACATTCATTACGGACTATCCGTTGTCGATGTCGCCGCTGGCCAAGCGTCATCGGTCGGCCGCGGGCCTGGTCGAGCGATTCGAAGCGATCGTCCTTGGCCGCGAGATCTGCAACGCGTTTTCAGAACTGAATGATCCTCTCGATCAGCGGGCGCGGTTCGAAGACCAGATGGGCCTCCGCGCGCGTGGCGACGAGGAAGCCCAGGTGATGGACGAGGACTACCTGCGGGCACTCGAGTACGGCATGCCTCCCACTGCAGGCCTCGGTGTCGGTATCGACCGGCTCACGATGCTTCTCACAGGACAGGATTCCATCCGCGATGTGATCCTGTTCCCTCAGATGAAGCCCGAGCGCACGTCGTCCTGACCGCGGCTGTCGGAGGAGTCACTCGATGAACATCCCTCGTCGTCCTTCAGCGCTCCGGCGTACACTCGTCGGCGTCGTTGTGGCGGCCTGGTGGATGGTGAGCGGTGCTGCATGTACCGAGGCACTTCCGGCATACGAAGACCCTCGTGATCTGCTGTCGGCCCATCTTCGTGCGACCTTCAGTTACCGGTCTGATGAGACGGTCTTCTACGTCTCTCTTGTCCTCGTGAACTCGTTCGACGAGACCCTCGAAGGTAAAGTGGATGTTGATGGCAGTATCATGGTCACACTCCTGCGGGATCCGTCGACGGTTCGAACCTTTGCGTTGACGGCCTCGAACCTGACGGCCTCCCACTACGTCAGGAGTTCGGGCACACTGCGCCTGGATCCAGGCGACTCTGTGATCTTCCAGGGCCGCTATGACTTCTTCGACGACACCGGCCGATTCCTGCCATCGACGGTCCTTCGCATGCAGGTCGACCCGACCTGCCCAACCTTGCGAGTGGTGAGTGACCGCGAATTGTACAGCATCAAGGGCTTTGCGCGTGTCTTTCCCCGGACGGTCGCCTCTGTGGCATCTGATCTCGGGTACGTCGTTTGTCTTCCGATCCCATGGCTTCCTGATAAGGTGTGTCTCGGTCCCGATCCTCCGGAACAGACCGGCCTTTGTCCATGAATGACATGCGCGAGGATCACATTCGGTTTTGCCGGGTCCGGAGTCCCTGGTGGCTTCCGGTTGCAGTAGTGATGCTCGCCCCTGCGTGTCAGGAACAACTGCCTTCCTACGAGGATCCCCGAGACCTTTTTGTGAGCTATCTTGCGCCAAGGATCACGTACCGGTCGGACGGCGTCAGCATCGACGTCAATGTTGTGCTCATCAACGCGTTCGACGAGACGCTTGACGATGTGATCGACGTCGACGGATGGGTGAGCGTGACGATGGGGGGTGACCCGTCCACCGTTCGAACGTTGACGCTTTCGACGACCGAACTTTCCGCGCGGTCCTTCGTCCCGGCTTCGCGTCGATTGACCCTGGATCCCGGAGACAGCGTGGTCTTCCGCGTGCGCTACGATTTTTTCGACGACACCGGCCGTGACCTCCGCGATGCGGTGATGCGTTGGATGCCCGATCCCAGCTGCGAGGTTCGGCTTCTGAGCACGAACATGTCGTATGAATTTCGGGCCAGCGTTGGCATGTACAAGCGCACGGCTGCAACCATACCCCCACCGGCCATTGCGTGGTGGTGTGTCCCGCGCCAATGGGTCAGCGACAAGATCTGCCCATTCCAAACCAGGCCCGGCATATGCCCCTGACGACGGAACGATCACGGAAGCCCCGATGCGGGGGGCAGAATCGTTCTCTGACAACCACCGCAGGAACATTCCTTGTGGTGTTGGCTCTGGGGGTCACGCTCCTCTGGGCGGGTACCGATGGACTGGTGGAAGGCCGCGTGCGAGATCAGGCGACGGGAGAACCGCTCATCGGTGCGGTGATCCAGGTCCTGGGCACCCGGTCAGGTTCGGCAACGGATGTCGATGGCCGATATCGGGTCAGTCCTCTCCGAGCAGGTCTCTACGATCTGCGGATCTCGCACATCGGCTATCGTCCGACGATCGTTCGGGCTGTGCGCGTGTTGGCCGACCTTCGCACCACGGTCGATGTCGAGCTTGAACCGTCGTCCGTCGAGATGGAAGCGGTCGAAGTGCGTGCAGTGCGGCCGTTGATCCAGCGAGACCTTGCTGCCACAGCGTTCATGGTCGGTTCCGAGAAGATGGACCTGCTGCCGGTCTCAACCGTCCAGGATGTCCTGGCGCTTCAGCCTGGCACGACCATCGAAGGGAATGTTCGTGGAGGAAAGACCACCGACGTGATCTTCCTGATCGACGGGCTGCCCGTCATGGATGTTCTCGGCGGAGGGACGTCGACGTCTGTGCCGCGGAGCGCCATCACGGGTATCACGCTTCAGACCGGTGGCTTCGAAGCGGAGTACGGCAACACACAGGCGGGCGTCGTCAACATCGTCACGCGTGCGGCGAGCCGGACCCCTCGTTGGACGCTGCGCTACGAGCGCGACAACTGGATCGGGGGTCTGAACAAGGAGCATTCGGGCTGGATCGAGACGGAGGTCGCTGGTACGGGGCCGTTGATCCAGGACCGGCTGTACTATTTCACTGCCCACATGTTGCACACCGAAGAGACGCGCTGGTGGCAGGACTTCCAGCGTCAACTTCCGTCGCCGGTCGTTACGGAGTTCAGCGGCATCTCGAAGATCGAGGCCACCCCGGGAACGGCCGACCGGCTGTCGCTTCAGGCGATCTACTCGTGGAAACGATGGCGGGACTACGAGTTCAGCTGGCGGTTCAACCTGCCGGGATTGCCTTCTCGGGAGCGTCTGGCAGCCCGAGGGACGCTACAGTATTCCACGTCACCCGTGTCCGGGCTGACGCTGACGGCCACTGCCAGCCTGTACGCGCAACGGTCGCTGATCGGCGAGGATAGGTTCACAGGAGACCTGCCCTCGTACGAATACGACTTCTTCCTTCGCTATATCGTGAGAGGCCAGCGCTATTGGCGGGCAGATGCGCGTCAGCTTGTCGGAACGGCCAAGTTCGAGGCGGTCCACGACGGCTGGAAGGACCAGATCGTGAAGATCGGAGCCGAGGTCCAGCAGTATGACCTGCGCTCGGAACTTCAGAAAGCGGAACCCCAAAGGACCTACTTCGGAAAGCCGATCGTAGCAGCGCCGTTGTTGAACTATAGTAATCGCTATGCCTACAGGCCCCGGTCAGGTGCCATCTACCTCCAGGACAAGGTACAGGTGCAGTCTGTGGGTTCGATCCTCACACTCGGTCTGCGGTGGGATTTCTTGGACCCGCTGGCCCGACGGCCCATCGTTGAATTCATCCCCACAACGCAGGGGGAATATCGCCAGGTCATTTCCGGGGACGCCCCGGCCACATTCAAGCAGCAGGTGAGTCCTCGGATGTCGTACACTGCACCATTTGGCCCCCGCGTCTTCGTGTTCGTCAACTATGGCCACTATTTTCAGTTTCCGCTCTTTGACCAACTCTACTCCGGCCTTCAGCCCGAGCAACTTGCCGGCGGAGCGAAGAATGTTCAGGCCGGGAATCCGGACCTACAACCGGAGCGGACCGTGGCCTGGGAGCTGGGTGTGAAGGTGAGTCTCGACGACCAGACGGTCGGCTCTGTGACCCATTTTCGGAAGAAGATGACGAACCAGCTTGACGCCAAGACGCTGATTCCATTCGACAGCAAGTCGGCCGGCGATTTTGGCTTCGCGACGTATGTCAACAACGCTGAGGCTCGGTCGGAGGGACTGGAGGTCATCGTCACTCGAGAGAGCGGCGAACGACTCCGGGGAAGCATGTCGTACACATACATGTTCACCGAAGGGGTGACGGAGGCCGCCGATCAGACGATCAACTATGCACAATGGGGATTCCCGGTCGTGGCACAGCCGTATCCGCTCAGCTGGGACCAGCGGCACACGGTGAAGGCTGACGCGGAATTCATGCTCTGGGATGTGCTCCACATGAACGCCGTGCTGCTCTACAACTCTCCTCGTCCCTATACGTATTATCCAACACGAGATGGATTCGTGCCCTTGGATTCCTCTAAGGTCTTCGTGCCGAACAATCGACGGATGGGCCATGTGCTCTTTGTGAACGTGAAAGCCTCCGTCGAGCTCGCGGTGGGCACAAACGGTCGACTGACGGTGTATGCCGACGGCCGGAACATCCTCGGCCGTTCCAACGTTCGATGGATGGACTCCAGCGGTCGGATCGGTGGTGAGCTGGGCGACCCATCGGCCACGTACGACCCGCGACGCGTTCGGATCGGGCTAGAATGGCGGTTGTGACGTGGACATTTGGATTTCAGCGGAAAATCGTTACTTTATCGATTTGAATGATGCCAATAACGGCCCGGAACCAGAGAAGGCCTAAGCCGAGGAACACGGAATGAAGCGGACATTCTCAATGTGGAGCGTTGTAGCGTTGATTGTGGCCAGTTTGGCCGCGGGGATGGGGATCAACCGCCTCGTGTCCGCCGACAACGTATTTGAGCAGCTTTCGAAGATCAAGGATGTCCTGAGCCTGACGGAGAAGAACTACGTCGAGGACGTGGACATCAAGAAGCTGTCGGAAGCAGCCATTGTTGGGATGCTGAATACGCTCGACCCCCACTCGGTCTATATTCCTCCGACGCAGTTCGAGCGGGTGACAGAGGAATTTCGCGGCAAGTTCGAGGGTATTGGAGTATCGTTCCGGGTCATCAACGACACCATCACGGTCATCGAGCCGGTTGGCGGTGGTCCGTCGGCCAGGCTCGGGATCCTGTCGAACGACCGGATCGTCCGCATCAATGACAGCTCATCCATCGGATTCGACGACAACCGCGTCATGCGCACCTTGAGAGGGCCACGCGGGACGAAGGTCAAACTGTCGATCCTGCGACCGGGCTCCAAGGACCTCCTCGATTTCGAGATCATACGGGACGAAATCCCGCTCAACAGCGTTGACGCCGCCTTCATGGTGGGCAAGGACATTGGCTATATCCGTGTCAATCAGTTCAAGGAAACGACCGCCAACGAGATGGACAAGGCGCTCGCCCGGCTCACGACGTCCGGTATGAAGCGTCTTGTGCTCGATCTCCGGATGAATGGTGGTGGGTACCTCGACCAGGCCTATCGCATGGTCGACCAGTTTCTCGACGGCGGCGAAGCCGGTGCCCCTCGCATGATCGTCTATACGAAGGCTCGGCGGCCTGAGAACGAAGAGATGCACCATGCGCGCACGGGTGATCCCTACGAGCGCTTACCGCTCGTCCTGCTGGTCGATAACGGTTCCGCGAGCGCGAGCGAGATCGTCGCGGGGGCGATCCAGGACTGGGACCGTGGCCTCGTGATCGGAGAGACCACGTTTGGCAAAGGGCTTGTACAGCGACAGTGGAAGTTGGCCGACGGCTCTGCGTTCCGTCTCACCATTGCCAAATACTATACACCCAGCGGACGCCTGATCCAACGGCCGTACGAAGGAAAGGCGAAGGATGAGTATCAGCGCGAGGCGTTCACGCGCGACGAACAAGAGGGGGAGAATATCAACCATGGAGTGGATGCGAAGACCGATTCGGTCGCACCGAATTTCAAGACGTCCTCTGGCCGCACGGTCCGTGGCGGGGGCGGCATTACGCCCGACTACATCGTGAAACCGGGGAACGTGACCGGACTCTTCTCAACCGTGGCCCGTCGCAATCTGTTCTTCGATTTCACGAAGGAATATATGGAGGGTCGTGGTCTCTCGTTGCGAACCACCTATGCGGCTTCAGGCCTGCGGACCTTCGCCTCCGACTACCAGGTCCCGACGTCCGTCGTAGCGGAGTTCCGGACATTCATCGCCGCAAAAGGTGTCGAGATCAACGAAAAGGATTTCGACCAGGACCGTTCGTTCATTATCGCGCGACTCAAGGCGACCATCGCACAGACATTGTTCGGATTCGAAGGTTGGATCGCGGTCATGCTCGATGTCGATGCTCAGTTCCAGAAAGCGTTGACCTTGTTCCCGGAAGCGGAAAAGATCGCTGGGTTGCGATAGGTCGACTATGCGTGTGTCCATGAACCGCCGTGTGACCCGATGGATTCTGGGTCTGGTATTGGTGGGGTGCGTGGGTACGGCGTTGGCACAGATACGGACGGGAGACCCATCGGGTCAGCCAGTGATGGTGCTCGGCGAGGAGCTTGAGTATCGTGTCAGCTACTCGTTCTTCAATATTGGGATCATTCGGACGCGGATCACGGACCGATGGGAACGGGACGGCCGCGTGATCTATCGTGCCGATGTGTTCATGGATTCCAATCCCGGGCTCAGCTGGCTGGTCGACCTGCACATGCTATTCCGCGGCACGGTGGACGCCGAGGCGTTCTCGTATGGTTGGCTCAGCGAGGACAGTACGTCCTCCGGCGTTGATTTCCGCGCGATGGAATTCGACTATCCCCGCGGAAAGATGTACTACGAGTGGGGGCGACGGCCACACCGCGGCGTGAACGTCGTGGCAGGTCGGGATACTGTTCCCGTCAAGGACCGATCTGTCGACGGGATGTCGTTGCTCTTCTTCGCACGTGAAAATGTACGGCAGCCACGGTCGTGGAGGGTTCCGACCTTCGTCGACAATCGCGAGGGGATCACGGAGTTCACATTCCGCGACAAGCGGGAGGACCTGCATATCGACGCGGTCAACTACCCGGTGCGGACGGTCTGGTTCGACGGGACTGCCAAGTTTGTGGGCGTGTTCGGCCTGACCGGAGGTTTTGAAGGCTGGTTCAGCGATGACGAGGCCCGCATCCCGATCGTTGGACGGCTGAAGGTGATCCTTGGAAGCGTGAAGGTCGAGCTTATCAAGTGGAAACGGGGCGCCTGGATGCCGCCCAGGGGGAAGTGATGATCCTCCGGCCGTTCGGTGGGAAGCATCCCGAGATTGCGGATGGCGTTTTCCTCGCCCCGGATGCTGTTGTGATCGGTGATGTACGAATCGGTCCCGGCAGCAGCGTGTGGTATGGAGCCGTGGTCCGCGGGGACGTGCACTCGATCCAGATCGGAGAGAGGACAAATATTCAGGACCTTGCCGTCCTACACGTCACGACGGGATTGTTCCCGCTGACGATCGGGTCAGACGTCACGGTCGGTCACAGGGCGATTTTGCACGGATGCACGGTCGGGGACGAATGCCTCATCGGCATGGGGGCCACCGTTCTCGACGGAGCGATGATCGGGAGCGGTTCGCTGGTTGCTGCCGGCGCCCTTGTTCCTGCGGGTATGAAAGTCCCGCCGGGAGTGCTTGTCGCCGGAGTTCCCGCTCAGGTCAAGCGCCCGCTGCGTTCAGAGGATCTTGAGAAACAGCGGCAATCGGCCAGGCACTATGAGGACCTGGCCGCTCAGCATCGAGCGTTGTTCACGGAGCCATAGGACAATGAAACTCACTTTCTGGGGCGTGCGAGGCTCGATCCCGACGCCGGGCAAACATACCGTGCGGTATGGCGGAAACACGCCGTGCCTCGAATTGCGACTGGACGACGACCGCTTGATCATCTTTGACGCAGGCACCGGTATCCGGAACTTTGGTGACCACCTGCTGAGCCGGGGCGAGTCGATCAACGGCCATCTTCTGATCACGCATCCGCACTGGGACCACATCCAGGGATTCCCGTTCTTCAAGCCGGCGTTCATTCCCGGGAACGAATTGACCATCGTAGGGACGGAGCGGTCGGACAAATCGCTGAGTGAGATCATCGCGGAGCAGATGAACAGCATCTATTTCCCGGTACAGCTGCACGATCTCAAAGCGAAGATCAAATTCGTCCCCATCCGTGACGAAGGGGAGATGCAGATTCACGATGCACGTGTGCAGTATATGTATGTGAACCACCCAGGTTTCACAGTTGGGTACAGGGTAAGATACAAGGACAAAGTGCTCGTCTACATCAGCGACAATGAGCCGTTTGATCGCGAGGCGGCCGCTCTGCTCACGAATTTTGAGCCGACGGTCACGCAACGATTCATGCGCACGGAGGGTGACCCCAACCAGCGCGTGGTCGACTTCTGCAAGGACGCCGACGTACTGATCCACGACGCAACGTATACGCCTGAGGAATTTCTCGACCGCGTTGGGTGGGGACATTCGCACTATCTGTTCACCTTGCGCGTGGCTTCCGATGCGAACGTGAAACGACTCTACCTATTCCACCACGACCAGAACCACAGTGACGAGAAGGTGGACGACATTCTTATGAAATCGAAGAGGGAAGTGAAGAGCCGGGGATATCGGTTCGAGTGCGAAGCAGCGGTGGAGAACATGACGATCACGATCTGACGACCGCACGATGGCCACCACACTTCTTGCACCCCGCGACCTGAAGAAGATCCAGCGCGTCCTGGCCGCAACGGTCAGGACCTCGGGTAGTTCTGTTCGATTTGAGGTCGCCGCCGGTCAACCAGGGCGGTCACTCGCCTTGGAAGTCTATCCGCACCTCACGATCGGCGACCGGCCGGGATCGCTCGTGACGGTGTATACCGCCAATGCCCATCTGCAGCTTCACTTCTGCACCGGGTTCGTGGCGAGCGAGCTGCTGGGAGAGGTGACGTTCGTCGGAGAATCGGACGGCAAATTGTCCGGCCTGACGGTCGAGCGCGAAGGCGGGTGCTCGCTCTACGCGAACGTGGACCGGTCGATGCTCTCCGGAGATTTTACCAAGCTGGGACCTGAAGTGATGCTTTCGGGCGTCGCACTCTCGCTCACCGAGGAATTGATGTCGAAGAAGACCGTGCCGCCGCGACGGGCGATAGCCCGACGGGCTCGGCCTTCGGGCCGCGACCGTTCCGGGCGCAAGGTCCGATAGGCCTGGTGAAGCCTTCGTGATCGACATTCAAACACACCATCGGACCCGCCGTTTCCCCCGTTCGGAGGCGTTGCGCCTCGTCAGGGCCGTGGCTCGCGGGGAACATGCTCGCGTCGGAACCCTCTCCCTCGTGTTTGTGGGTGACCGGACGATGCGGGCCCTCAACCGACGCCATTTGCGTCATGACTGGACAACCGACGTTCTCTCCTTCTCGTATGGTACACGTCGCATGCTCGAAGGAGAGGTCGTTGTCAATCTGGACCAGGCCAAACGCCAGGCGCCGGAGTACGGCGTTACTTTTCGCCACGAAGTACGTCGCTTGATCGTCCATGGCATGTTGCACCTTGCCGGGCACGACGACCGGACGAAGGAACTGCGCGAGCGGATGCACCGCCGCGAGGACCGTTATCTATGAAATACATGTTGCACATCTTCTGAACGGCGCACCGTCTCATGCACGAACGCATCGTCGAGATTCTCTTGTTGTTGATGGATGAGCTCCAGGAAAAGAAGCGCCTGGGGGACATCGACGTTGCCGTGTTGTCGCGTCACGGCTACACGCCGACCGAGATCTCGTCGGCATTCTCGTGGCTGTTCGACCGGCTGGAAGGCGGGCAACCTGCGCCAGAACGCCTGCGGCCAATTTCCGCCGATTCCGTACGTCTGCTGCATCCCGCCGAACAGGCGGTCCTTACGACCGACGGCTATGGTTACCTGTTGCAATGCCACCAACTTGGTCTGCTCTCATCGGAAGATGTTGAGACGATCATCGAACGCGCCATGATGGCCGGCTTCTCGTCGGTTGGTGCCCAGGAGGTCAAAGCGCTGGTTGCCGGCATGTTGTTCGATTCCGATCGATCCACGGGCGGAAGCCCGACTGACACTATCCATTAGCGTATGGCGAAGTCTCTCGTAATCGTAGAGTCACCCTCCAAAGCCAAGACCATCAACAAGTACCTCGGCAAGGACTACCTGGTCGAGGCCTCGGTGGGGCATATCAAGAATCTCCCCAAGAGCAAGCTCAGCGTTGACATCGAAAAGGAATTCGAGGTCGTCTACGAGACGATGGAGGGGAAGAAGGACGTCGTCGAGCGCCTCCGGAAGCATGCCGAAAAGGCGAAGGAAGTCTTCATCGCGACCGACCCAGACCGTGAGGGTGAGGCTATAGCGGCTCACATTGCGGATGAGCTCGAGGGAGCGAACAAGCGCATCAAGCGGGTGCTCTTCCATGAGATCACGGAGACCGGGATCAAGGACGGCATGTCGCATCCCCGTCCGCTCCACAAGAACATGGTCATGTCGCAGCAGGCACGCCGGGCCATGGATCGCATCGTCGGCTACAAGATCTCGCCATTCGTGTGGAAGACCGTCTTCTACGGACTGTCCGCCGGCCGCGTACAGTCAGTCGCCCTGCGGTTGATCTGCGAACGAGAAGAAGCCATCCGGGCATTCGTGCCCGATGAATATTGGTCGCTGATCGGTGAGTTCGAAACGCCGAAGGGTGATCGGTTCCTCGCAAAGCTGTCGAAGGATGCGGGGGTTGACCCGATCATCTCAAATGAAGCGGCGGCTGCTGCGCTGATGGAGCGCGTGCGTGCCTCGACCTTCTCGATCACGTCGGTCCAAAAACGACCGGTCAAGAGGAACGCTCCACCCCCGTTCATCACGAGCACGCTGCAGCAAGAAGCCGCGCGCCGTCTCCGGTTCTCAGCCAAGCGCACGATGACGCTTGCCCAGAAGTTGTATGAGGGAGTCGACCTTGGCGGCGAAGAAGGCCTCACGGGACTCATTACGTATATGCGCACAGACTCGACCCGTCTGAGCGACGAGGCGGTCTCGGCTGTCCGAGAGTATATCTACGAGAACTACGGCAAGGAATACCTGCCGAAGGAAGCGCGCCACTTCAAAAAGGGGAAAGCGACGCAGGACGCTCACGAGGCTATCCGCCCGACCAGCGTCAAGCACACGCCCAAAGCGGTCAAGAAACACCTCGACAAAGACTTGTTCGCATTGTACGAGCTGATCTGGAACCGTTTCATTGCCTGCCAGATGGCGCCTGCGGAATTCGAAGCGATCTCGGTGGACGTGTCCGATGGTACGCTGGTGTTCCGTGCGACCGACCAGTTGCCGGTCTTCCGCGGGTTCTTGACCGTGTTCGACGATACGGTGGATGAGGACTCTCCGTCGGCTGAAGAGACCGACCCGACGTCGAAACTTCCGGAAGGCCTCGCCGAAGGTGTGCCGACGGCAGTTTCCGGACTCGAGCCACGTCAGCATTTCACCAAACCTCCGGCTCGTTTCACGGAAAGTAGCCTCGTCAAGGAGTTGGAATCGCTCGGGATCGGACGTCCGAGCACGTACGCGCTGATCGTGTCGACGGTGATCGACCGGAAATACGTCGATCAAAAGGAGAGACGCTTGTTCGCGACGGACCTGGGAATGCAGGTCAACAAGATCCTCGTCGAACACTTCCCGAATGTCTTCAATGTCCGCTTCACGGCGCTGATGGAGAAGGAACTTGATACCATCGCAACTGGCAAGAACGACTACCTGACGGTCATGCGTGATTTCTACGAGCCGTTCAGTACGGCACTCGAGAAGGCATCGGCGTTGGCATCCTCCATCAAGAAGTCGCTTCAGGAGAAGACTGACGTTGTGTGTGAGAACTGCGGCAAGCCGATGATCATCAAATGGGGCCGGAACGGGCGATTCATGGCCTGCACGGGCTATCCGACGTGTAAGACAACGAAGCCGCTTGCCGAAGAACAGGAACGGATGCAGCATGTCACCGGCGAAAAGTGCGAATTGTGCGGCGGTGACATGGTCGTGAAGGGGGGCAGATTTGGCACGTTCCTTGGATGTTCGAATTATCCGTCCTGCAAGAACACCAAGCCGATCACCACGGGCATCAAATGCCCGAAGTGCGGCAAGGGAGACCTCCTGGAGCGAAAGACGAAGAAGGGAAAACGGACCTTCTACGGATGCACCAAGTACCCCGAATGCGATTTCGCATCGTGGGACAAACCGGTCAATGAGCCGTGTCCGGCCTGCGGGAACCCATATTTGGTTGAGAAATACACCCAGGCGAAGGGGGCGCAGATCCTGTGTCCGTCGTGCAAGACCATTCGAGAGCCACAGGACGTCGCCGTACCGGCGTGACGGACGGCTCCAACGTCGAAACCCATCGACGGGCGTTCTTGGCCTATCTGGAAGGGGAGCGGAGCGCCTCGACGAACACGGTATCGGCGTATGAGGCCGACCTCAGACAATTTGCCGCGCACATTGCGAAGGCCGGACGGACGCTGGACAACGTTGACCGGCAATACCTCCGGTCCTTTGTCGCCGATCTGTACGACGAGGGCCGCGCAGCAGCGACCGTCGCGCGGCACATCGCGGCAGTGCGAGCATTCTTCCGCTTCCTGGTGCGTCGGGGCGTCCTGACCACCAATCCCGCTGCGACGCTCACGCAGCCGCGGAAGCACCGCCGTCTTCCGGCAGTCGTTGAGGAACCAGCCATGGAAGCCATGCTCGGATCAATGGAGACATCGACCGCTACGGGCGCTCGTGACCGGGCGATGCTTGAGGTGCTGTACGGCGGAGGTCTGAGGCTCCAGGAGCTTCTTCAGCTGGATCTCGTGAACATCGATCTGGGAGACGGGACTGTCAAGGTCCTGGGGAAAGGACGTAAGGAGCGCATCGTTCCGGTGGGACGGGGAGCCATTGATGCCCTGCGCGTCTATCTATCTCGTCGGACAGAACTCACTCCTGATGCGGAAGCACAGAATCGCGTCTTCGTGACAGATCGAGGCCATCCGATGAACGCTCGGTACGTCCAGCGGCTCGTTGCTGCGCGGATCAGGGCTGTCTCAGAGGTCGGCCGACAGAGTCCGCACGTACTGCGACACACGGTGGCCACGCACCTGCTGAACCGAGGTGCGGACTTGCGGGCCGTCAAAGAGCTCCTCGGTCATGCCAGCCTCTCGACGACCCAGGTGTATACCCATGTTTCTTCGTCACAACTGAAACGCGTCTATCATCAGGCACATCCGAAAGCCTGATGAGGACGTTGCCATGGCCGCTCATCGTTCCCATAGGAGCACGTCATGAAGATCACTGTCACCTCTCGCCATTTCAAAGCACATGCGTCGCTCAACGAATACGCGGAAGCCGCCGTCGAGCGTTTGACGCGATACTACGACGGCATCCTGAAAGCTGAGGTCATCTTACATTTCGAGAAGGCACGGAACAGCGAGAAACTCGCTGAGATCAATCTGTCCGTCTACAATGCGGTCTTGACGGGCGAAGCGGCCAGCCCAGATTTCTTCCGCTCGATCGACCTCGCCGCAGCGAAGCTGACCACGCAACTGAAGAAGTACAAGGAACGCCTCCACAGACGCGACCGGACGAAGGTCCGTCGTGTCCGGGAAAAAATGTGACGGGAGCCACCATGTCCCTGGAAGAGTTGAAAGAAACGCGGAAGAAGAGCATCACGGTCGGATTTCTCTTCGAAGCCAACCGGACGCGCCTGCATCTGCAGCAGTTGACGGGCGATGCGGGCATCGAGCGTGAGGTCAGCGACAAGAATGTGCACAGGCCTGGCCTGGCGTTGGCAGGATATGTGGAACTCTTTACGTACAACCGCGTGCAGATCTTTGGGAATACGGAGATCCGGTATCTCAAGCACCTCTCTCTCAATGAACGTTTGAAGGCGTTTCGCACGCTCCTGCAATTCGAGCTTCCATGTATCATCGTAACGAATGGAAATACGCTCGATCCGGAGATCGTGCGCATCGCCAAGGAGGCCGGCGTATCCGTTCTTCAGACCCCCTTCGAGACGACCAAGCTCGTCTATTTTCTCAGCGACTTCCTCGATGATCAGTTCGCTCCGCAGACGGCGGTACATGGGTCGTTCATCGACGTGTACGGTATCGGAGTGCTCTTGACGGGGCGATCGGGCATCGGCAAGAGTGAAGTGGCCCTGGACCTGATCGAGCGGGGCCACCGGCTTGTGGCCGACGACGTTGTCATGGTAACCCGCAAGGGGGAGGGGATCCTGATGGGTTCTGGATCGGACGTCGTAAAACACTTTATGGAGATCCGGGGGCTCGGTCTTGTTGATATCAGGTCGATCTTCGGCATTCGATCGATCCGCTTCCAGAAGCGGGTGGAGCTGATCGTGGAGCTGGAAGAGTGGCAAAAGGATGGGGACTACACGCGCACGGGTTTGGACCATCAACATGCCACGGTCATGGGTGTGGAAACGCCCTATATCCGGCTTCCCATCTTCCCGGGAAAGAACATCACGGTGATCGTCGAAGTCATCGCAATGGACTATTTGCTCAAGCACTACGGATACGATGCGGCCAAGGAATTCTCAAAACGCCTCGATTCCGCCATCCGGGAACGAGCGAAGGGGAAGAGGGCGATCGACTACTTCGAGCATGACTTCGAATAGCTGCAGCGTCAGGCCTTTGTCTTCGTTGTCAAACTTCAGGAAAGGTCTTACACGGAATCAGCTATTTTGAGCCCCGGAATGCCTTGACAAAGGGCTGAATCCTAGGTATTTTCAGCAAAATTATTGATAGGGCCACCCCCCGTTGGAGAGGTGTGTCCTTTCACGAATACTACTTATGAAACGTTTCCGACTCTATACCTTCTCCCGAGATACGCTCACGTTCCGTGAGCTACGATGGGGCCGCACGCGCTTGCTGGCCTGGGGGCTGGTTGTGGGTGTTGCGCTGCTTCTGGGCGCAATGGAGCTCAACGAGCGAACGGGAGACCGCTGGTCGCTCGGTTTCACGCGGACGAGCCTGATGAAACAAGAGAACCGCGTCCTCCGTCAACAACTGCAGATGGTGACGGGTCGGATCGAGCTGCTGGAAGCCCGTCTGGCGGAATTGAACAGTCATGGCAACCATCTGAGACTACTTGCCGACCTTCCAACGATCTCCGAGGATGAGCGACGAGCTGGAATCGGCGGCACGGTCGAAGAGGTCGATTTTGCGACGAGTTCGGATGTGAATCTGGTGCTCAACAGACTGAGGACCTCTGTCGCTACGGCAGAACGGGAGCTCACTCTCCAGATGACGAGCTACCGCGATATGTCCAAACAATTCGAGACGAATAAAGCTCGGTTCTCGCACCTCCCTGCGATCAGGCCAATGGAAGGATACTATTCGCGGAAGGGTATCGGCCTGCGGTTGCATCCGATCCTGAACTACTACCGTCCGCACGAGGGCTTGGATATCGCAAATGACGTAGGTACAGCAGTCTACGCCGCTGCGGACGGTGCCGTCAGTTTCGCCGGTCGTTCTGGCGGGCTGGGCATCATGGTGGAGGTCGACCATGGCTATTCGTACCACACTGTCTACGGCCATCTGTCGAAGATCCTGGTGCGCGAGGGCCAACAGGTCAAGCGGGGCGACCTCATCGCTCGATCTGGGAATACCGGACTTTCCAGCGGCCCGCATTTGCACTATGAGGTGCGCCTGAACGGAATCGCCCAGAATCCTTTGGAATACTTCCTCGACGACGTTCCATTCGAGGACGATCTTGCCGGCGTGCTGAGCGCCCCTTCAGAACGGGGCGGACGGGAATGAGGAGACGGAGGCCATGATCTGGAATATCGAGCTGGCCGCGTATCTGGACGATGCGCCTTGGCCTGCGACGAAAGATGAATTGATCGATTATGCCGTCCGTACCGGAGCTCCGACACAGGTGGTCGCCAACCTGGAGGAACTGGAGGACACGGACGAGCCGTATGAGAGCATCGAAGAGATCTGGCCTGATTATCCGACGGATGAGGATTTCTTCTTCGAAGACGACAAGGAATACTGATCGCTGCCGACCGCTGTGCGGCGGCGGTGTTGACCGTTCCGAGGTCCGTGCCCAGCGATCTGTGCTGGGCATCGTTGTTTCTGGACATCTCCCCATGACCCTCCTGCGCGTTCTTGCTGTCGTGACCCTTCTGTCGGCGCCGGCCCTCGCCCAACGCGAGATCGGTTCGATCGACTTCGAGGGTGCGGACACATTCGGCCAGGACGAGCTGCGTGGGATCATTCAATCGCAGGAGACTCCGTGGGTGCTGTGGAAGTGGCTCAACTCCATCAACACGGAGATCGGGGAGTCGCCCAAGTTCTACGATCCTCTCGTACTCGAGTCGGACCTTTGGTCACTCCGGCGATTCTATGATGATCAGGGGTTCCATTCGGCGCGCATCGATACGAGCCTGACCTTCACGGAAGACAGGGTCAATATCGTTTTCCGGATCGCAGAGGGCCCGAGGGCGGTCATCGATTCGGTGTATATCGGCGGGATCGGCGATGTGTCCCCTGTGATGCGAGAGGAGATCAAGTCCGGTAGCCTGATCTCCGCAGGCCAGCCGCTGGTGCTCTCGTCCGTCGAAGCGGAATTCCGGCGCCTTATCGGGATATTCTCCAACAATGGGTATGTCAATGTCAGCACGATCGCGAAGCAGGCCGTCGAGCGCCCCGAAGAAGAGCACTTTGTCGTCCGATTTGAATTCGACCCGGGCCCGCAGTATCTATTCGGCCCTATCGACGTGACGGCTGATACGAATTCCCTGGAAGCGGTCGACCCAGCCGTCGTGCGCCGGCATCTGGACTATCGCGAAGGGGACATCTACAGTGAATTCCAGAAGTTCGAGAGCGAACGCCTGTTGAATCGTCTGGGGATCTTTGACGCCACCCGCATCGATAATAGCTCTCCGGCGGAATCGCTCGGGCGAGTTTCCATCCCCACGCGTGTCACGGTTCGGACGCGTTCGTTCCAGGAGCTCGCGCCAGAGATCGGCATCAACGATGAAGACAATGTGTTGAACGTCCTGGCAGGGTTGGGATATCAACACCGTAACTTTCTCGGGGGCGCTCGCAATCTCACGACATCGTTCCGCCTTTCCCTCCGGTCGTTTTCTCGGGCGAGTCTCTCGAGGCTCTTCAGCTCGGACGCTACGCGCGACCAATCACTCGTGACCAAAGCTGAACTCACGACGCAGCTGATCCAGCCGTATTTCTTCAGCAACAAAGTGAGCCTGACGGCGTCGCTCTCCGGGATCTGGGACAAGCAGAAGGAATACTACGTACCGGTCCTCCGGACGAAGATGGGTGTTACGGCGCAAACAGCCACGTACACACGCCTGTTTGCCGATTGGAACCTGGAGTGGAGCGATCCGCGCAGCGTCGTTACGCAACAAGACACAACATTGCCGGACCTCTATGAGCGGCAGTTCAACTCGATCCTGACGCTGACCCTGCAGCGCGATCGGCGGAACGACCTCTTCGCTCCGAGCGAAGGTTCCTTCCACTCGGTCACGCTTGAAGAAGCCGGCCAGTTGCCCCGTCTGCTCCGTGGTCTGCTCAATACGGGCGTCCCGTTTTCGCAATACGTCAGGCTCATCCTGGTCGGCCAATACTACGTCGACCCCGGGGAGCTCCGCGGAACCATCTGGGCGGCTCGATTGAGGGTCGGTGCGGCCGAGTTGTATGGTCACTCGCCGGCCGAAGTCCCGATCTACCGTCGCTTCTTCGGTGGCGGAAGCAGCAGTATCCGGGGATGGAAAGCGCGGGAGCTTGGGGCTATGACAAACCCTGAGCAAGGGGGGAATGCGGTCCTCGAAGCGAGCCTGGAGGCCCGGCTTCGCCCCTTCGATAATGCAGGAGAGTTCCTCTTTCTTGACCTGCGGAAGATGTCGTTCGTTCTGTTCGGCGATGCAGGGAACGTCTGGCAGCGGACCCGGAGCGTGCGAGGAAGCGAGGTGGCGTTGGCGGCGGGATTTGGCCTGCGGTACGATACAGTTGCGGGACCAATCAGGATCGACTTCGGGATGAAGGTGTACGACCCGCAAGCACCGCAGAACCGATGGATCACCGATCGTCAGTTCTTCCCTGAGACATTTGCGGGTGGTATCATCCATCTTGGGATAGGGCAGGCGTTCTAGCATGGGATGGCGTTCGGTCATCGGACAGGCGCGCGTCAAGCAATTGTTGCAGCGGGCGATCGAGCGTCGCTCGGTTGCGCATGCGTACCTGTTCTACGGTCCCGAAGGGGTGGGGAAGGATGCCCTCGCCATCGAATTCGCACGGGCCTTGCAGTGCAAGGTTGCCAGCGCGGAATCCTGCGGCGAATGCCCAAGTTGTGTCCGAACGAATGACCTGACGCATCCTGATATCAGGGTCATCATGCCGCTGCCGGTCGGCAAGGGTGAAGAGGCCGGCGATGATCCCCTCGCGAAACTTCCAGAAGACTCCATCGACCAGGTCCGGACACAACTTCGGATGAAGGGGCACGATCCGTACCATCAGATCGAGATCCCGAAGGCAACATACATTAAGATCAACAGCGTTCGGGACCTGAAGCGCGAAGCGTCGCTTTCTCCTGTCGCCGGGCGGTACAAGATCTTTTTGATCCTCGGTGCCGAGGCCATGAACGCTGAGGCGGCCAACTCTCTGCTCAAGACGCTCGAGGAACCGCTCCCGAACGCCGTCCTGCTTCTGACAACGCCCTTTCGCGAACGTCTTTCGCCGACCGTTCTGTCGCGGGTCCAACAGATCGAGTGCAGCCCGCTCGGCGATGACGAGATCGCAACGGCCCTTCAGGAGCGCGAGAAGATCGGTGCCGAAGAGGCCGCAGTGCTCGCACTAATGGCTGACGGCAGCTACCGCCGGGCGCGCGATCTCATCGGAACGGATGTCGCGGGTGAGCGAGCGGGCGTCGTCCATTTCCTTCGGCTGGTCCTGGGCTCGAAGGTGCTTGATCTCGCATCAGAGCTTGAGCGCTTGTCCGCAACCGACAAGGGCCATGCGGAATCGTGGCTTGGGATGTTGTCGTCCTGGTTGCGTGATGCGATGTTCCTCCAATCCGGCGCCGCGGTTCCCGATCACCGACGCGACGCCGCAATGGAAGCATTTGTGAAGCGCTTTCCATCCGGTCGTCTGCCGGATGCCCTGGCAGCCGTTGAAGAGGCGATTGCCGATCTACGGAGGAATGTCTATCTTCCTCTTGTATTGACCACGCTGACATTCTCGCTGCGTGGACTCATCGCAAGTCCCACCCGATCGACATGATGCGTCAAACTTCCCGGATCCTGGTGACGGCCGCGCTGCCGTATGCCAATGGATACATTCATCTTGGCCATCTGGCCGGCGCATATCTGCCAGCCGACATGTATGTGCGCTATCAACGGCTGAAGGGTCGCGACGTCCTATTCGTATGTGGATCGGATGAGCACGGGGTTGCAATCACGGTCAGCGCCGAGAACGAAAAGACGACTCCGACGGCGATCATCGACCGGTATCATCCGGACAACGAAGACGCCTTCCGCCGCTTCGGCATGAGCTTCGATATCTACTCGCGAACCTCCATCCCCGCCCACCATGCGACGGCCCGCGAATTCTTTTCGGCGTTCCACGTTGCCAAGATCCTGCGTGAACGGGAAGAGCGGCAACTCTACTGCCCGAACGACAAGATGTTCCTGGCGGATCGGTATGTGGAGGGGACATGTCCCGTGTGCAAGTATGACAAGGCGCGAGGGGACCAGTGTGAACAGTGTGGAAGTTGGCTGAATCAAGTGGACCTGATCGATCCACGATGCAAACTCTGCGGAACGAAGCCTGAGGTACGGCCCACGACGCACTGGTACTTTCCACTCGGAGAGTATCAGAAGCGACTGCAGGCCTATATCGCAGAACGGGATGCCCGCGATGGATGGCGAGAAACGGTGAAGCGGTACTGCGACAGTTGGTTCCGGGAGGGACTACAGGACCGTGCCGTGACGCGGGATCTTTCCTGGGGCGTGCCGGTGCCTGTCGAAGGATATGCGCACAAGGTCATCTACGTATGGTTCGACGCTGTGCTTGGCTACATCACTGCAGCTCGCGAGTGGGCCCGGAAGGTTGGCAAGCCGGATGCCTGGAAAGCATACTGGCAGGACCCATCGACGAAATACGTCGCCTTCATCGGAAAGGACAACGTCGTCTTCCATTGCATCGTCTTCCCGGCCATGCTCATGGCTTGGAACGACCATCATGCCGATCAGTATGTCCTGCCGGAGAACGTACCGGCGAACGAATTCCTGAACCTCGAAGGGGCGAAGTTTTCGAAGAGCCGCGGATGGGGCATCGACCTGCGGGATTTCCTTCCACGTTTCCCCGCGGATTATCTGCGGTTCGTGTTGGCATCAACATTTCCGGAGACCAAAGACAGCGACTTTGCGTTGAAGGACTTTCAGGCGCGTGTGAACAACGAATTAGCCGACATTGTCGGCAATTTCGTCAACCGTACAGTGGCATTCGCGAGCCGATCGTTCGGGAGCGTCGTTCCAGAACGTGGCCCCCTGGGAGCGCGAGATCAGGAGATGCTCGAACTCCTTTCGAAGGCGCCCGAGCAAATCGGTGCGCTCTACGAGGCGTACCGATTCCGGGATGCCCTTAGCGAGACGGTAGCTGTTGCACGGGCCGCGAACAAGTATTTCAACGACAGCGAACCGTGGAAGACCGTGAAAACGGATCGACAAGCGTGTGCGACGACCATCTCCGTTTCGCTGCAAACCGTGCGAGCGCTCGCCATCTTGTTCCGGCCCATCCTACCGGTCATCAGCGCTGGAATGGCCCGGCAGATCGGCGACACGGACCAGGCTGAAAACGGTTCGTGGGATCGTGCGGGAAGGGAACCGCTGCCGGCCGGACGAGCGCTGCCACCACCGGAAATCCTCATCAGTAAGGTCGAAGACGAAGCCATCGAGAAGATCATGAACGATCTGAACGCACCATCCGCGCCTGCGGTCCCGCCAGCGACATCTGATCCGACGATTACGATCGATGATTTCAAGAAAGTGTCCCTCCGGGTCGGCACTGTGGTGTCGGCCGAGGCTGTTCCGCGGTCGGAGAAGCTGCTAAGACTGATCGTGTCAATTGGCGGGGAAGAGAGGCAGATCGTGGCAGGGATCGCGAAACACTATGCGGCAGAGAATCTCGTCGGGAAGCAGGTCGTCGTTGTGGTAAATCTCCAACCGGCGAAATTGATGGGCCAAGAATCGAAGGGCATGTTGCTGGCGGCGAATGCGGACGACGGCACCTTGAAGATCATCACGGTCGAAGGCCCCATCGCCTCTGGCGCTGTCGTTCGGTAGCATGCCTTCCTTTGCATCAGAGGGGATCAAGCGGTATATTTAAATCTCCGCATCGACGGCGTTCGGCAATCGCCTGCGCGTCGAACTGTGGAATTCTCTAGCTCTCGCGCAGACATGTCAGCCGCCATCGTCCAAAAATTGGAAACGCTCGTGGCAACAGGTACGCAGTTGGTACCGTTGGGCGGCTTTGATTTTTCCGGGTACAACGCTCGTCTTCAATCGAAGTATCTCGATTGGCGCAAACAATGCCTGGAGGCGCTCGAAGAATCGGGTCCCATCGGATTTCCGTACAAGACCAAGATTCTCGGTGATCAGAACGGGGGCTTCTTCTTTCAGGCCTCGGCACAGTTGATCCAAACGTGCATCAAAGAGCTGTACGAAAAGCTGAAGAGTTCGCCCGACCTGGCTACGGCTGCCTCTGCACAAGCGCCTGCTCCCGCTGTCGCCGCTGCACCCCAGGAAGCGTCCGGCGCGACACGCGTTCTGCGCCCTCCTCCGAAGCCTGCCGCCGCAGCTGCCCCATCGGCCGCGGCCGCCGCGGCGCCACCCCCGGCTCCGACAGCTGCAGGGTCGCGTGTCTACGTTATCGGGGAGGAGAACGATCCACTGCGGCTTCAGCTGGCCCAGTTTCTAACAGAGATCGGTCTGGAGGAGGTCGGAGTTCCCCGAGCCCATGGTCAGATGCTTGCGCTCGACACCTTCAAGCATGAACCTGACATCAAATACGCATTCTTCGTGTTCAACTCGGACGACCTAGCATACGCCATGTTCGAATTGGGTCACTTCGTGGGCAAGTTGGGCCAGGGGCGCGTCTCAGTACTGCACATGAGCGATGTCGCCTTCCCCAAAAACGTCCCCGGGATCAGCGTCAAACCGATCGTCGTGAAGCTGGAAGAAGCGAGCCTCGCGATCATGAAGGAGCTGAAGGGATCGGGGTACAAGATCAGCCTCTGAGCTTCGTACATCGATGGAACAGAAACGGCGCCTCTCGGCGCCGTTGTCGTTTCATGCAGTTCACGTACGACCTACGGATTTGCACTATCCACGATGGCCGCCATATTCTCGAAGAACATCTTCTTGATGTCGGCGATGGGGATGCGCATCTCTTGCGTCAACTTCAACTGGTTATCGACGATGTCGTAGCGGTATCCTCGGGGAAGCATGCCTGAATCCGACCCGAACAGGATTCGGCTCGACGTGTACACCTCGAGTGTACGCTGGAATACCTTTCGCAGGTCCGGCTTGGACGGATGGTCCTGGATCCATGAATTTGAGCCGGCGGTGTCAACGAAGACGTTCGGGCACTGCTTCCCGAGCTCAAGCACCTCGTCCCAGCGGCCGGCGCCAAAATTCGGGACAATGAACCGGATCCCCGGGAACTTCTTCGCCACGGGCACGAGATCGACCGGGTTTGCAAATGCGTCGTTCGTGACCGTCGGCACTCCGGCGAATTCGCGCGGCTTCATGACCAGCTTTCCGAAGTGGACGAACGCGATCCCCTTCACTTCCTGCAGAAGGTTGTACAGGGGGTAGAGCCATTCATCGTTGGCGCTGATCTGATACAGAGAAGGGTAGAGAAGAATGCCTTTGAGCTTGTCCTGCTTCAGGCGCTTCTCCGCGTTCTCCATGAGGACGTTGGAATTCGGGTCGACGGCGAACATCCCGCTGAACCGGGAAGGGAAGGATTGAACCGCCTTGACGACCGCATCTTCGTCGCCTGGCATTGAACCAAAGAGCATCAGCCGCTCGAGCTTCCACTTGTCGATGAGGTCGATCCATCGTTTGGCGAGCTGCCCAGGATCTTCCCCGGGGATCTCGATATGGCCTTTGGAAGCGAGGTTGCGGAGCTCGGTGTTGATGTCGGCCCGGTTGTGCTTCTGCTTGACCAGATACTTGAAGTAGCTGTTCGAGTAGAAGTGCACGTGCGCGTCAAATATCTTGAAGAGTCCGATCATCGATGGGTCGGTGCTTCAGTTATCGCTCAGCTTCAGTGAGTGTCACGATACCGCCAGACAGTGGCGTCGATCTTGATGCGGTGAAACCGGCAGCACGAACGAATGCGTCCAAGGTGCGCGCGTCCGGAAACGTTGCGACCGATTCCGGCAGATAGCGGTACGCTTCTGGATGGCCTGAGATCCAACGACCGATCCGCGGAAGGACGTTCGTGAAATACATCCGAAAGAGCCATCCCCAAAGTCCTGGTTGGGGCCGCGAGAACTCCAGGATCCTCAGGCTCCCCGACGGACGAAGGACGCGGCGCATCTCGCGCAGGCCTGATGCCAGGTCCTCAAAATTCCGTATCCCGAAGGCTACGGTGACGAGATCGAACGCTTCGTCAGAGAACGGCAGCGCCTCCGCAACGCCTGCGACCAACTGCGACGGAGCCGTGGTCCGGCTGAGCCGGATGTTGGCGCGGCGCAACATTTCATGCGATACGTCGAGCCCAACAAGGAGCTGCGGGTGTTTCCCGGCCAATCCGATCATCACGTCGCCAGTGCCGCAAGCGATGTCCAGCACGCGCTGACCGCCGAGGGGACCCAAGGACCGGAGAAGCCGCTTGCGCCAGAACGAATCGATCCCGAGGCTCAGGACGCCGTTCAGCAGGTCGTACGTCGGTGCGATCGCATCGAACATCCTACGGACTTCATCGCGCTTGACGGGCACCTCGCTCGGACACTGACAGGATGGCGCACAATATACCGAACGGTCGCCCGAATTCCAACGCGATTGACTCTCCCGGTGCCAACCGGTAGATTCAGCCATGCGGACCTTTCTTCTTTTTGTGGCGGGCATACTATGGATGGGACTGAGCTCCTGCGATGGGGGACTCACCCCGCCTCTCCTCGAGCCAGGGATATCAGGTACAATAACGGTCGAACCGGCCTCATCCTGGCCTCCTCGTGACAGCGTTCAGGGTCTCTGGCTCTTCGCGTCGCTTCAATATCCCCTTGATTCCGCCAAGGTGATCTCGGGGGTTCTCATCGAACCCCGTACCATCTTTCTGTATCCCTCGCTCGGGGAATCGCTCCCATACGGGGCCGACACGATCGCCTTCCGTTTTGCCCTCTCTCCGGGCACCTACCGCTACGTGGGTGTGATCCAGCAACTGCGCCCTGAACTGCTTGTCCGGAACTTCCGGGTCGTGGCGATGCTCGAGGATCCGACGGCTTCAGGTCAACCGTTGACCGTAGGAATTAGTCAGGGGCGCACGATCGGGGGGATCCATCTTCGCGTCAACTTCCTTTCACCTCCTCCTCAACCATTTGAGGGTGCCCAGTGACGCCGTTCAGACGTCTGATCGCCGTTGCACTGATGGGTATCTTCTGTGCGTGCGGCTTGACGGCCCAAGAAGCTACGCTGAGGGGGATCGTCCGGGATGCAGCGACTCGGGAGCCGTTGATGGGTGCAGTCGTGCGGATCCCGGACAGCCCCTACGGGAATTCGAGCGACGAGGCCGGACGATTCGTCCTGGCTGTTCCGCCAGGCACGTGGGACCTGCTGGTCACGCACATCGGATATCGGCCTACGCATCTCTCGGGCATTCATCTCATGCCCGGCAAGGACACATCGATCGTCGTTCTGATGCTCGAAGAAGCGCTCACAACGGGGCCGGTCGTCGTGACAGCTTCGAGGCGCATGCAGGCGTTGGAGGACGTGCCAATCAGCATATCGGTGCTGGATGCCGATGATGTCGCCAGACGCGTTCCTGTCAACACGGATGAGGTCATGCGGACCGTCTCGGGAGTCTCGATGGTTGAGGACCAGATCAGCATCCGTGGATCGTCGGGATACAGCCGTGGGGTCGGTTCGCGTGTCCTCCTGTTGATGGATGGCGTGCCCTTGCTAACGGGAGACACGGGCGAGATCAACTGGGAATCGATCCCAGTGCAGCAGATCGACCGGATCGAGGTCGTCAAAGGGGCCGGATCGGCGCTGTATGGGTCGAGCGCGCTTGGAGGGGTGGTCAATATCATCACGAAAGGGATCTCCGGACCAGTTCGAACGATGGTCCGTTCATCGCTCGGTACATATGACCGGTTCCCGCATGCCATGTGGAATTGGAGCAACCGAAGGCGGCGCGTCAGCGGCATCTCCGCCGTGGTCTCCGGCAGGCCAGGACCCATCGGGTTCGTTGTCCATGCGCACCAAACGATGGATGAAAGCTATCGTCAGAATGACGTCTCGCATCGCTACGGGTTGTTCGGGAAGCTGCAATGGGACGAAGCATCGGGAAGTTCATGGCAAGCGACGGCGAACGTCGTTCGAAGGCTCAACGGAAATTTCTTCTGGTGGAAGAGTCTCTCTGAACCCGGGTTGCCGCCGGATGACCAGCAGCAGCGCTGGGTCGAATCGACGCGGGGCTTCGCCGGATTGGAACATCGGAGGTCGCTCGGGTCCGGATGGGGACTGGTTGTTCGTGGCCAGTACTACGGCAACGACTGGCTGGACCGTATCCGTGAGACCACCGGCAATCGGTCGAAGTCCGATGTGCTCTCACTTGACGCACAGTCCACCCGCGGGTTTGGTTCCCAGGCGATCGTGGTCGTGGGATCGGCCGTGCACCTCGACCGAGTGCGTTCGAACATCTTCGGTACGCATCCGGGAGTTGGCGTTGCCCTCTACGGTCAGACAGAGTGGAGAGCAACGGATGAGGTGACGCTGAGCGCGGGACTTCGGTGGGACCGGCAAAAGGTGTCAGTCCTTGCCAGTGCGTCTCAGGTCGATCCACGCGTGGCAGTCACGGCCCGGATCGCTCCGCTCACGACGCTGCGTGCGTCATGGGGAACTGGCTTCCGCTATCCTTCGATCGGAGAATTGTACACGTCCGTGACGACGGGATTCGGATCGGTCAACGTTGTGCCGAATCCGTATCTCCAACCGGAGCGCAGCAATTCAGCGGAGGTCGGAGTTCATCAGCTGATCGCCGAGACAGGGTTCCTCGATGCGGCGCTCTTTGTGTCGGAGTATCGGCAGCTCATCGAAGCGGGTGTCGATCCCGTTCAGTTTGTGATCAGGTTCAATAACGTTGCCCGTGCGCGCATCGCGGGAGCCGAACTCTCGGTGGGCCAGGAATGGTGGGACCAGACGATTTCGACGAGACTGGGTGTGACGATCATGGATCCCCGGGACCTTGTGCGGAATGGGCCCTTGAAGTTCCGCCCGAGGCTCATCTGCTCTGCGACGATCGAGGGATCGTTCGATCCTGTGCGAATCGGAGCGGACTTCCGATACATCGGACGGCAGGAGGAGATCGATGAGGATCTGGTGGCCATCGCAGACATCCAGGATGGCACCATGAGGGTTCCCATCCGGGTCCTCGACATCCGCTCGAGCTTTGATCTCGACCTGGCTGGCATTCCCGTGCGGCCGGGAGTGACGGTGAAGAATGCGCTGAACTATCAGTATGTTGAATTGATAGGGAATCTGGCTCCGCCGCGCACGTTCATCGTTTCTCTCGATCTCGTCTTCTAACCATGCCAACGCTTATCGATTCACACGCGCATCTCTTCGCTGAGGACTTCGCGGAGGACTTGCCGCACGTCTTACAGCGTGCGCGTGATGCAGGGGTGGCGCGCGTGGTCATACCCGCGACGCAAGAGTCGACAGCGCGGCGCGCATTGGCGCTCGCGGCTGAGCATGATTGGCTGCATCCCGCCGTCGGCATCCATCCTCACGAAGCCGCTCGCGTCACGGAGGAGGAGATCGAGACATTGCACGGACTTACGCAGGTGGCGGGCGTCGTAGCCGTGGGGGAGATCGGACTCGACTACTTCTACGATTTTGCTCCCAAAGACGTGCAGGTAAGCTTGTTCCGTCGCCAGATGGCCTGGGCCGTCGAACAAGATCTGCCGGTCATCGTCCACACGCGGGATTCGATGGAAGAGGCGGTACAGATCGCAGAAGTGGTAGCTTCTGAGAATCCCGGCTGGAGGATGCAGGGAGGTGAGGCGCATCGGGGGGTCTTCCATTGTTTCACGGGCACGATCGAACACGCCCACCGGTTATTCGCCGCGGGGTTCTACGTTTCGTTCCCGGGGATCATCACGTTCAAGAAGAGCCCCGTCAGCGCGATGGTGCCGCAGCTTGACCTCGATCGCGTGCTCATCGAAACGGATGCGCCGTACCTGACGCCAGTGCCGTTCCGCGGAAGACGAAACGAGCCGGCCCATGTGGTCCTGGTGGCCAACACGCTTGCGGCGCTTCGTGGAACGTCATTCGAAGAGATCGCAGAACGGACGAGTCGGAATGCAGAGAGGTTGTTCCGTCTGCCCCCCGGTGTCAGGTCGGGAGTAGTCCCCTCGTGACGGCGTTGTTCACCTGTTGACCGAAAGAAGAATACATGCGCCTACGATCGTTTGCTGCATCGATCTGTATCGTGTCTTCTATCATCCCGGCCTCGGTGCTGGCGATCCAGGATGCGGATTCATTGGTGCGCGAAGCGTGGTATTGGCAGGATCAACGGGTCGGCGGAGTTGAGCGATTGTCGGAACTCATTGACGGCAACGTTGCGCGGGTTCGGAGGGCGGCCTACCGGGCGATCGCTCACCGTCACGACACTGCTCACATCGTTCTGATCCCTGGCGGGCTGAGGGACCGTGATCCTTCCGTACGGGAGATGGCAGCCTTTGCCGCCGGTCAACGATTTGCCGGTGATCGCGGCATGGAACTTCTGCGTCTAGCCCTCCAAGAGCGTGAGGCGATTCCGCGACGCGCGATGTTTGATGCCTTTGGACGCATCGCCGTGGAGGCGAACCTCGATACCTTGTCTTTGGTGGCGAAAGCTTGGAGGGGGGAACGGCGCCTGGATGCGTTGACCGCCCTGATGCGGATCGCGATCAGAGGTATTCGGTCTTCGAAGGCGATATGGTACACCATGGAAAGCCTCGCAGACCGGAATCCTGAGGTCCGATGGCGTGCCTTGTATGTCCTGGGGAGGATGTCGCCCCACCCGTTGCTCGCAACGGAGCTGGCAAAACGTCGCGACACGTTCGAGAAGCTCATTCGTGACGGTTCATCAGATGTACGCCTCAACCTCGCGACGATGTTGGCCCGAATCGATGTGGCTGAGGCGCGCGAAGTGCTCGATCATCTGGCCGATGCTGAATTCGGACGACGCGATCGGGATTGGCGCGTGCTCGTGCAGGCGGTCCGATCTGCCAGTTCCCAGTTTCGCTCTGACCCAGCTATGATGAGCCTGCTCCTCCGGGGACTTGCGGACGCGAATGACCACGTCGTCATCGCAGCGTCGATGGCCCTTCCTGCCGATGGACCTTCGGTACGCGGCCTCGACGTGCGTGATTCTGTACGATCGGCCCTGTGGGCGCTGATTCCGACCGTGGAGGGACGAGCGCCCTTGGTGACGGGAGAGGCGATGGTCGCCATGGCGCGCTTCAGTCCATCCGATGTGGAGGACCTCCGGGCGTTCGTCGACCGGCGTGACCTGACCCCACGACTACGGGCGAAGGCTCTCGAAGCGTTCGCAATGGCGCCGACGGCGTCCGGGTGGGCCTCGGTGGCAAATGCATTGAACGATCCCGTCATCTCTGTCTCCATGGCGGCCTGGGATCACTCCCGTCGATTTCTTCGTCAACCCGGTCTCGGGGCTATCGTGCCTGACGTCATGACGCGCGGTGAGCTAAGCGCATTCGTCGCGGGCGAGGCTGAAGCGGCATTCGACCGACATGATATGGGAATCTCGACGGTCGTCGCGAGTCTTTTCTCCGATTCGTCAGTGATCGCGCTCCTCGACAGTGGCGGCCAGCGTGACCGCGTGGTCGATGCACTTGCAATGGCGTTGGGCATGATGAAGATCCCTGATGATGTCGAGGCGATCCAGGCGGCCCTTCAAGCGCTCGGTGCCCTTGGTGGTCCCAAAGCGCTCGGAGCAGTGGAAGGTGCACTCTCGAGTGTCGATCGATCTGTCGTGGAAACAGCCGTGAACGTGCTCCGCAGCTCCGGTCGAACGGATGCCATGCTTCCGGAACCGTCACACACGCCGGAACACGTCGACCTGGATTGGCAGCTCCTCCGTGCGCTGGGACCGATGCCGCGTGCCGAGATCGAAACGGAACGAGGGACTGTCCTGATCAACCTCTTGCCTGAGGACGCGCCCTTCACGGTCTTGAGTTTCGTTCGGCTCGCGCGCTCGGGATACTTCGACGGCTTGACTTTTCATCGTGTGGTTCCGAACTTCGTCGTGCAGGGCGGTGACCCACGAGGCGATGGCTGGGGCGGACCCGGCTATGCCATTCGCACGGAGGTCACCACGCGCACCTACGAGAGGGGTTCTGTTGGCATGGCCAGCGCTGGCCGTGATACCGAAGGATCGCAGTTCTTCCTCACGCACCTACCGACACCGCATCTCGACGCACGGTACACGATCTTTGCGCACGTCGTGAAAGGCATCGACGTGGTGGATCGACTGCAGGTGGGTGATGTGATCCGCGGCGTGCGGATCGTACCAGGGACTCAGCGGGGTGCGCGCTCGCGGTAGACCGTGAGGTGTTCGGGGTCGTACTCGCCAAGCCGGTCGTACACGGAAGGATCAGGATAGCGCTGGAA
Organism: uncultured Ignavibacteriaceae bacterium; assembly: GCA_964473365.1. Taxonomy (GTDB): domain Bacteria; phylum Bacteroidota; class Ignavibacteria; order UBA10030; family UBA10030; genus 2-02-FULL-55-14. The sequence continues at coordinate 59,682 of CAYYOV010000010.1, read as the reverse complement.
GGCGTCGGCGATCTCGCGGTTCTTGGCGTTGAAGAACTGTTTGACCAGCACGCTCGTTGGATTCTGCACTTGCCGTGTCCGATCGATCATGCCGATCGCCTTGAGCATTGCTTCGAGGGCGGTGTATTCCGTCGTGGCCAGTTCGTCCAATCCGTCCATATGGTACAGTGTTATCGCCTCACGGATGGGAGCGTACTTGGCATTCGTCAGTTCTTCGGCCATCCCGAATCGGCTGTAGGCCCCTGCGACAAACTCGTATTCCCGGGCGCCGATGGTCGATGATGTAGCGGAGTTGCAAAGATTCAACGCTTTTCGAAATGAGGGGTCGCCTGACCCGGTCTCGAAGGACTCGAAGTCCATTCCGATGATCAGGTAGGCATAGAAGTCCAGAAAATCCGTCAACGGGTCGGCCGAGAATTCATCGTACCGCATCCGTTGGCCGGGCATGTAGATGAATTCCCATTTCTCATCCAACACACGCAGGACGGACGTGGTCCGCGTCGTCGGTTCGTTGTTGGCATAGACGGTCCGTTGACTGCCGACGAACACTTTGGCGATGTATCGGTTCTCGCCCGGGGAGGAGGTGAAGAAGATGTCGAACGTGCAGGAGATGCGGTCTCCGAGCATGTCTTCGTCAGTGTACCGCGTCCCATTCACGTACCGCTCGACGTCCGACTCGAAATCACGCAAGAGGTCCCGGACGGAGCTCGAAAGCGCTTCGGTGTTGACCGTGACGTCACAACGAAGCTCCTGGGCGCTGACCGGAACAGCTGTCCAGGCGAAGAGTACAATGGCAGCTGCACAGAGGCTTTTCAGCGAATGTCTCACGCAACAAAGATAGGCAAAGAAGGGGGGGTGAGCAAGTATGCGCATCTACTGGTGGGTATTCATCGGTGTGCTGAGTTCGGCGATGGGGCAAGAAGACGCTTCCGCTCTGGCATGGTCGGGTATCGGCGAAGCCGTCGGAAGCGCTGGACAGTTGGGCAGGTTTCATCCTGCTGCTTTGGCGTCGGAGCCATCTACGATGCTGATGGTGTCCGTGATCCCGTCGATTTACGGCATTGGCCCGTTGAGACGTGCAGGGACGGGGTTTCAACTCTCGGGAAGCCGTTGGGGAGCAATGATCTCCGCAGGTGCGCTCGATGCAGGATCTGCGCGAAGAGCTCAGGCTCGACTCTCGCTCGGAGGAACGTTGACGGAGGCGCTTAGTGTCGGCGTTGCGGCAGGTGTGGCCCGCTGGTCTTTTCAGGGCTACTCCCCGATCCTTGAAGGGGAAGCATCGGCGGGTTGTCAGTTCCATTCTGCGGGCGTGACGACGGGGGCACTCGTGACCTGCGTGGCTCAGTCAGGACGGCCAGTTCGATCCGATGAGCTTCAATTCGCGTTCGGCGCTTCTGTCAGGCCTGGGGACGGCATCAGGATCAGTGTGGAGGCTGTCGGTTCGCACGACATGGAATTGCGTGCTGGAGCCCGCATCGAGGCGGTCGAGTCCCTGGCACTTATTGTCTCGTGGTCTGATACTATCGGGTCCGTCGGTGGCGGAATTGATGTGACGACGGGAGCATTGCAGTGGGTCGTGGGCACTCGATGGCATCCCTTGTTGGGATGGACGCATGGAGGCGATCTCAGGTTTGCCTGGAGGTGAGCATGAGGCCTGCCGAGGTTGTCCTCAGTAGCTTGGTGTTCGTGTCGTCGTCGATTTTCGCACAATCCGGGGAGCGTGATCTGGACGAATCGACCACGGCTGAGCGGGCGGCATTTGAGGCGTATCTGGAAAGAGCTCTGTCTGAACCGATGGATCTTCAGACTGCCAGCGTTGAGGACCTGTTGGTGATTCCCGGGCTCCGTCGCCGCGAGGCGGAACGGATCATCACGGCTGTCCGCTCTGGCCTGATCCGCGACCTTCGCTCCGTTGATCTTTTGCCTGGAGTGCGTTCGGGGACCGCCTCGCGATTGGACCCATACGTCGTCCTCTCTTCCGGGGGCACACGATCGGAGTGGAGCACCCGATTTCGTTCGCGCCTCAAGTGGTCCGACAACCGTGGACGATCCCTGAGCGGTCGCGAGGTGCATCATCTTCGCCTGGAAAGTAACGGGACGTCACATGGACGCTCGACGACGCTTGCAGAGGTCCGCTATACCGGGAGCCCCGCACACGAATGGTTCACATTCGTTCGAGCGCCGACGATGGATGGCCAATTGCAGTGGCACATTGGGAGTATGGATATACGCAATGGCTCGGCTCTGCTAGACCATGGTAGACGCGTCAGCATTCTCCGTTCGTCAGAATGGGAACGTCGCTTGAATGCCGACGCGCGGATCTTTCCCGGGTACGACAACGGCACGAGTTTCCGCGGGTTCGGATTGTCCGGACGGTTTGAAGCACGTTCCTTCATGTCCACCGTGGTGGAAGCTGGGCATGGTGCGCGTAGGGCCACTCTTGCCTGGTCGGAACACTGGGACGATGCCTGGTTCAGTCACGTGGTCCTCGATGGCGGACCCGTACAAGGGGCCATCCGTGTTGAGTATTCGAACGCGCCACACAGCATATCCCTCGAGTCTTCGTCTGCGGGGGGCGAGTGTTCGTGGGTGGTGTCGTTCCGTCGGTCGGCCGGCCGACAGCCCGAAGTGCAGTGGATCGCGCGACAACTCCGGTCTGTCTCAGCAGCGGGCGTGCCGCGACTGGGAGGCCTGACGAGTGACGAGGACGCCGTGGGAATGTCGTTGGCGTGGGCCAATACGCCAGGATGGGAGTGGCGTCTTGTGGGAGACGTTGGCCGAGAATCAACGGCGCGGCCTGAGAACGGCGTCCGATGGAATCAACGGACGGCTGTCGGGATCGGCGGAGATGCGAAGCTTGACCGAGCGATACAGTTGGGATGGGAATGGACGAGCGTGACGCGGTCGACCGGCGGAGCGATGCGTTGGAATGTGGACTTGCGCCATCGGTTCACGCGGAACGTCATGCTGAGTGCGGGCGTCTCGAAGCGAACGGAGCGCGATGCGTCGGGCGGAGTATCGCGTGGGAGGATGGGTTCTACGACGGTAACACTGTCTGGCGCAACGTTCACGACGCACGTGCGATGGACTGGTGTGGATGGCGAACGGTCCGTCGAATTCTGGACCCTGGGACCAGGGCCGTCGAGCCTCAGCGGGTTCCAGCGACTCTCGGGACCACACCGACAGATCCGAGGCGTCATCCAGTGGCATCCGACGGCCGACATGGAACTCAGCGCTGCGGGCATCTGGAGGCTGATTCCAGAGCGTGAGCTCGAAGTATGCATCCGTCTCGAAATTCATGTATCATCACGGCACGGACCTCCGCCATGAACCGATTCCTTCCGCTTGACGCGCTTCGGGGCTGGTCGATCTTCATGATGATCCTCTCGAGCGCGATCCCGTTCGGCGTCTTGCCGGCGTGGATGTATCACGCACAAGTACCGCCGCCCGCGCATACCTTTGTTCCGACGATCCCGGGTATCACCTGGGTCGACTTGGTCTTCCCATTCTTTCTGTTCACGATGGGTGCTGCGATCCCGTTCGCGCTCCAACGGCGCGTGTCGCGGGGAGATCCGGAGTGGAAGATCATTCGTTCGCTGATTGTCCGAGGGGTGTTGCTGGCTGGCTTTGCGCTTTTCGATGAACACATCCGACCATATCGCCTGAGCAGCGCTCCTGACGCATCGACCTGGGGGATGGCCCTCGTTGGGTTCCTGTTACTCTTTCCGATGTTCGCCGCGTTCCCAAAGCACTGGCCAGAGGGTCGTCGCCGGATCATCCGGGCAGGGGGCTGGGCACTTGCCGTCGCGAGTATGGCCTTGGTTCGCTATCCGGATGGGTCGGGGTTCCTCCTGGGACGGAGCGACATCATTATCCTCGTCCTTGCTAACGTTGCGGTGTTCGGAGGGATCATCTGGCTCTCGACGCGAGCGTCGCACATGCATCGCTGGGCGGTGTTGGGAGTCTTGCTGGCGTTGCGCCTTTCGTCGGGCACGGAAGGTTGGGTGCATGACCTGTGGAACATGTCTCCTGTCCCGGAACTCTTCAGGTTCGAGTTCTTGAAATATCTGTTCATCGTTGTCCCCGGCAGTATTGTGGGTGACCACCTTCTTGCGTGGAGCAGGCGACACCCGGACGACGAGGTCAGCACGTGGACGCGATCGACCTGGTTGGTCGGATTGCCGATCTTGTTTGCAACGACGATCGTCGCTGTCGTAGGCCTGTTCGCACGCTGGCTGCTGCCGACCGTCGTGCTTGAAATTGGCCTCGTCAGCGTTCTGTGGTGGGTGTACCGGCGTCCAGGTTCCGAGATGGAACGCACGGTGCGGCAGGTGGTCATGCTCGGTTCCTATTTGATCCTGCTTGGTCTGTGCCTTGAGGCCTTCGAAGGGGGGATCAAGAAGGACCATTCGACGTTAAGTTACTATACCCTGACGGCTGGGCTTGCGACGCACGTTCTTGTCGGCATGTGGATCCTTTTCGAGATCTTCGAGGTTCGCACAGGGTTCCGGATGCTGATCGAAGGGGGGCAGAACCCTCTCGTTGCGTACGCCGCCATCAATAACTTCACCCGTCCCCTCCTCGCTCTGACGGGCCTTGGTCCACTTCTCTCTTCGTTCTTCCCGGATCCCTGGACAGGCGCCTTGGTAGGCGTCGCCGTCACCTGGTTCACAGTGTGGACGGCCGCATGGTGCACGCGGCTGGGCATCTTCCTCAAGACCTGAATAAGCAATGAGGATGGAACTTGGCGCCCGCTCTCGTCGTTGAGGGAGGGTCTGCAGCGAACGCGAACGACGGTTCGTTCGCTTTCGACAGTGCGTGGAGATCCATCCATCGTTCACATTATAGGAGGGACTGAAATGTCCAACATTCGTACGTTGTTGGTGGCCTTGGTGCTGGTCGTCGGGACCGCCCTATCCGATGATCCGCAGAAGGTCAAAAACTTCACACTTGAAGACGTGAATGGAACGAAACATTCGCTGGCCGATCACAAGGACGCGAAGGCGATCGTCGTGATGTTCATCGCGACACAGTGTCCAGTCTCGAACGCCTACAACGAACGGATGGCGGCCATTGAAAAGGATTATCGCGGACAGGGGATCGTATTTCTCGGTATCAATTCGAACAAGCAGGAGGGAGTCGAGGAGATCAAGGAACATTCGCGGAAACACGGCTTTGGATTCCCGGTCCTCAAGGACCATAGTAACGTGGTCGCCGACGAATTCGGCGCATCCGTTACTCCGGAGATCTACGTGCTCGATGGGTCGCTGCAGATCGTCTACCATGGCCGCATCGACGACAGCCAACGAGAGTCACGAGTGTCCGTGAGCGATCTTCGTGTTACCCTTGATGAGATCCTCGCCGGAAAACCGGTGACCACCCCGCGCACGAAGGCCTTTGGCTGTACGATCAAACGGGTCAGCTGATGCAAAGCCTGCCATCCATGATGCGGCGCACGCTACCGCTCCTGGCGTTGCTGGTCGGGGCTCCGTCCTTCGCAGATGCTCAGAAGTCCGGGCCCCCCGTACGGATGTTGGAAGAATCGACGCTGTCCTCGCTCGTGAAGGATCGGAACGGGCGGGGTCTGGTCGTCAACGTGTGGGCGACCTGGTGCCTACCCTGTGTCGAGGAATTTCCGGACATCGTACGGCTGGATTCGATGTATCGGTCCCGGGGAGTCGATGTGGTGACGATCTCCATCGATTTTGATGATGAGGTCGATACGAAGATCCGACCCTTCCTGCAACGCGTCCGGGCGACGATGCCTTCATATGTCAATGCATTCCCGACGCCATCGGAATTGATCGAAGCGATGGATCCTTCCTGGTCCGGGGCGATCCCAGCCACCTTCGTATACGGCAGAACAGGTTCTCGTATTGAGTATGTCGTTGGCCGTCAGTCGTTTGATTCGCTCAAGAAACTCGCGGAGAAAGCCCTCCACACGACATCCCGGTGAGGCGTCATTGAGTCGGCGCAAGAGTTTTCGTATTTTTGAGACATGAGAAAATTGAGGCCAGGAACGACCGTGGTTGTTGCGATGAGCGGAGGGGTGGACTCTTCCGTCGCTGCGGCGTTGCTACAACAGCAGGGAATGCGTGTCATCGGTGTGACCATGAAGACGTATGATTTCGAGGACGCCCAGGGCCGACCGACGAATGACACGAGTTGCTGCGGGCTCGGTGCGGTCCACGACGCCAAGATGGTCGCGGCGTCGCTGGACATCCCGCATTTCACGCTCGATCTTCGGCAAGAATTCGGCCGCGAAGTGATCGACATGTTCGTGGACGAATATCGTCGGGGTCGAACTCCGAACCCGTGCATCGCCTGCAACCGTGAGATCAAATGGGGCGCGCTGCTTCGGAAGGCCGAAGCGCTCGGCGGCGAGTTCCTTGCGACAGGGCACTATGCGAAGATTCGTCACGATCAAGGCTCTGGCCGGATGGTCATCAGCCGCGCAGTGTATGGTCCCAAAGACCAGACGTACGCCCTTTGGTCTGTTCCTCAAGATGCACTCGCCAAGACCCTCTTCCCGCTGGGCGAACTGACCAAGCCGGAAGTGCGTGCGATTGCGGCCTCGATCGGGCTCCGGACAGCGGACAAACCAGAGAGCTTTGACATCTGTTTCGTCGAGAACAACGACTATTCGCAGTTCCTTGCGCAGCGAGACCCCGGACTTGCAGAGCGGGTGGCGGGCGGGCCCCTCGTCCGTGGCGAGACAATCGTCGGAACGCACCGGGGAGCTCCGTTCTACACGATCGGTCAACGGCGGGGCATCGGAGCGCACGGGGGCCGGATGTACGTGACCGCGATCGATGCGACATCGAACACCGTGCAGATCGGCCCGGACGCTGAACTGTGGCGTTCCGGCCTGAAGGCTTCCGGAGTACTTTGGAGCGGACGCCCGGCACCGGTCGATGCATTGGATGTCCAGGCAATGGTACGCTACGCCGATGAACCCACGGAAGCTCGCGTGCGCCCGACCGGTGATGGTTCGATCGAGGTCAGGTTTGCGCACCCGAAGCGTGCGATCACACCTGGACAGTCCGTGGTCCTCTACGACGGTGACGATCTGGTGGGGGGTGGGCTTATCGACGGCCCGCTTCCGTGATTGTCGCTAGCTCCTCCCACACCCACGCTTCCGATCCCCCTCGGAATCCCCGTAATTCGGCCGTTTTGACCTCGCCAAGCAGAAACTTTCCCATCTGACAAGCGTTTTACCCCGTGGCCACAAAGGTCGATACCCCTGATGATTGGCTCCTTGTCGAGCAGATCCGTTCCGGACATCAGGGGGCATTTCGCGACCTTGTGCGACGCTATGAACGGCAGGTCGCACACCTGATCTACCTGTCGCTTGGTCGGCCTGAGGATGTCGAAGACCTCAGCCAGGAAGTCTTCATGCGCGTCTACCATGCGCTTCCACGGCTTCAGCCGCAACGATCCCTGTTCTCATGGATCTACCGAATTGCGAGCAATGTTGTCATCGATGAAGCGCGGCGACGAAAATTCCGGAACATGCTTTCGTTGGAATTTCTTGTGGCGGAGACCGGACGTGATGCCGCCGCAGCAGCGGGCGATGATCCGTCCATTCAAACCGAACGCTCGGAGCTCGAGCAGGCAGTGCATGCTGCGATCCGCCGGCTCGCTCCGGACCAACGATTAGTTCTGCTACTGCGCGAGTATGAGGACCTTTCCTATGACGAGATCGCCGAGGTGCTTACCTTGAGCGTGCCCGCGGTCAAGTCGAGATTGTTTCGCGCACGGCAGGACCTGAAGCGCATACTCGGACCAACGCTGGAGTCACGATCATGAACCATCCTCGACCAGAAGATCTGTCGGCGTACGTCGACGGCGCCTTGACCGCGGTTCAACTGCGGGCGATCGCCGATCACGTGTCGACGTGCCCGACCTGTGCCCGTTCCGTTCGCGACTGGGAGACGATGCGCAACGTCATCCGTTCGGCCGCAGCGGTCGAACCCGAAGCATGGTTCGCCGAACGCATGGAGGCTATGGTGATGGGCGAGGAGGCCGAGCTCGAACGATGGTTGGGAGCTCAACGCGTTGCAGCTCAGGCCGTGATCGGGCTTGCGATCCTTGTCCTTGGGCTGGCGGCAATGCTCACACTCCGACCGAGTACGGCTTCCAATGGTGCCGAACGCCTGCTGGCTGTTGGCAGTGGCGATTCGACGCTCCTGATGGCCAGCAGCGAGCTGACCCGGGAGAACCTGCTCCAAGCGACTATTGTTGGCGAGTGAGGGACCTATGAAACCAAAAACCAAGACACTCTTGTTCGTTCTTTTAAGCTTCGTCCTGGGAGGTGCCGGCGGGTACGTGGGGTTTGAATCCGGAATGTTGCGGCCGACGCGGCCGGCCCGGATGTCGCCACAGGAATTTCGAAAGGACTTCCACCGGAAACTCAACCTCGATTCGCTCCAGATCCGTGAGATCGATTCCTTGCTGGATGTGTACTGGGAGCGGATGTCGGTTTACCGCGATGCCATGATGCGCGACCGTGACACGCTCCGTGTCGAGCTGCGACGGCGGCTGACCGCGCCGCAACAACAGACATATGATGCGATGAATCGACAGATGGACGCCCGCTACGAGCGGGGACGCCGTGACACGGTGCGAAACGGACATTGATCACTCTTTCCTTTCCCGGAACCATCCACACATGACACGCCCTCTCGTTATTATTGCTGCAGTCGTCGTCGTATTCGTCGGTGCCGCTTACGTTATCTGGGGGGGCTCGAGTGCCGCTCCCTCGTCGCCCGTCGGACAATTCACTCGGATCGAGCAGGTGATCCGTGGCGACCTCAACCTGATCGTCTCGGCCAACGGTGTCGTCCAGCCGATCAACAAGGTTGAGGTCAAGTCGAAGGCCAGCGGCCAGATCGTAGAGATCAACATCATCGAAGGCCAGGTCGTCGAGAAGGGCTATCTGATGCTGAAGCTCGATCAACGGACGACGCGGAATGACTTCGACCAGGCAACAGCCGACCTCGCCGTCGCAGAGGCCAATCTGAAGCAGGCGGAGAACAACTTCGGGCGAAGCAAGGAACTCTTTGAGAAAGGGCTCCTCTCGCAACAGGAACGTGATGCGTCGAACCTGGAATTCGTTCGAGCACAGGCGCAGCTTGTCAAGTCAAAAGCGGCGCTGGCCTCGGCGGAAGAGCGACTCACGGACACTCGGATCGTCGCACCGATCTCGGGCACGATCCTGACAAAGAATGTGGAACTGGGCCAGATCATCGCATCGGGTGTCTCGAATGTCGGTGGGGGGACGACGATCGCCAGCATCGCCGACATGCAGGAAGTGTACGTCGAAACGAGCGTTGACGAGGTGGACATTGGAAAGGTCTCTGTCGGCCAACGAGCGACGGTGATCGCCGACGCGTTCCCGGACGATCGATTTGTTGGACAGGTCGAACGGATCGCTCCGCTCGGGAAATCCCAGCAGAACGTGACGACGTTCATCGTCGTCGTTCTGGTCCGCAACCTTGGAGGAAAGTTGAAAGCAGGCATGAGCGCCTCGGTCGACATCGAGATCTTCAATCAGCGTGGGGTGCTGCTCGTTGGAAACGAAGCGCTGAAGGACCCTCGCTCGGAACAAGGACGTCAGATCATGGAGGCCGCAAATCTGACGATCCCCGTTGATTCTACGAAACCTGCGGCTGCCTCAACTGCTCCAGGACAGTCAAACGGGATGCGCGAGCGGTTCCAGAACATGACGGATGAACAGCGACAAGCCTTTCGGGAGCGGATGATGAACATGTCCCCGGAGGAGCGCCAGCAGATGTTCCAGCGGATGGGAGGCGGGGGAGGTGAGGGGGGCGGGTTTGGCCGCCGTCGCCCCGCAGCGAACCCCGAAAATGAGGTGAAGTGGCGTCTGGTCAGCGCCCGGCAGGACGGAGAGTTCAAGCCAAAGCTGATCAAGGTGGGGGCCAGCAACTTCGAGAAAAGTGTGGTCTTGGAGGGTCTGGCCGAAGGAGATGAGATCGAGATCGTGACCATCTCGCGTGCGAAGGTCGCGCAAGAGCAATTCAATGAACGGATGCGAAGCATGAATTCGTTCGGCGGTGGCAGCAGCAGTGCCGGCCGAGCAGCATCGAGTGCTGCAGGCGGACGGCGGTAGCATGAACTTCCGCGAAAGTTTTCTCACGGCCCTGGCCGCGCTCTTCGCGAACAAGCTGCGATCGCTTCTGACGATGCTGGGCATCATCATCGGCGTCGCGGCGGTGATCACCATGATCGCGATCGGCGAAGGCTCTCAGCGGGCGGTCATGGAGCGGATCCAATCGCTTGGGTCGAACCTCCTGTTCATTTCGCCGGGCGCTTCGCGTGGAGGCCCGGGCATGGTGGTCCAGACGGGCACCAGCCAGCGCCTTCGGATGGAGGATGTAGACGCAATCGCCGAGGGAACGTCGAGCGTCATGGCGCTCGTCCCGGAACTGAACAGGCAGGCCCAGGTCAAGTACGCGAATCGGAATTGGAACACGCGGATCATCGGAACAGTGCCGGAGTACGAGCACGTACGGAACTTTGCGACCGTGCAAGGACGGTACTTCACGCACGCTGAGGAAAAGGCCGCCTCGAAGGTCGCCGTGCTTGGCTTCAACGTGGTGGAGAGCCTGTTCCCGAACGAGGATCCGCTCGGAAAGACGATCAGGATCCAGGGGTCCAGCTTTGAGGTCATAGGTATCCTGGAATCAAAGGGTCAAAGCGGATTCAACAATCCGGATGATCAGATCATCGTTCCGTTGACGACCGCACAGCGACGATTGTTCGGCGTGGATTTCTTGTCGCAAGTGACGGCCCAAGTACTCGATCCGGCCAAGTCGGATACTGCATTCTACGATATCGAGCGGATCCTGCGCAAGAAGCACAAGCTGCGCCCGGAACAGGACAACGACTTTTCGATCCGCAACCAGGCCGACATCATTCAAACCTTTCAGGAAACGCAGGCGACCTTCACGTTCCTTCTGGCAGGCATCGCCGCGGTCTCGTTGCTCGTCGGTGGTATCGGCATCATGAATATCATGATCGTCTCCGTGACGGAACGGACGCGCGAGATCGGGATCCGGAAGGCCATCGGAGCCCGCAAGCGCGACGTGATGACACAGTTTCTGATCGAATCGGTCGTCATGAGCGTTGTCGGAGGTATTCTCGGGATCGTGTTCGGCGTCGTTGCGTCGATCCTGATCACGGAGTACGGCAACATGAGCCCGGTGATCTCGGTGAACTCGATCGTGATGAGCTTCCTTTTCGCCTCTCTCGTCGGTATCTTTTTCGGCCTGTATCCGGCATGGAAGGCCGCTCAATCCAACGTCATTGACGCTCTTCGATACGAATGAGTATGAACATGCGCATGGCAGGACTGGTCGGAATCGCGGCGGTGGCAGTGGCTGCCGTCCTGTACCTTACGTTCGGGTCCGGCTCGGATGGCCGTGCAGCCGGAAGGTCTGGCGGTGCATCGCGAGCCGGCGGGATGCGGCTGCCGGTCGTCGGATTGGTCGTGACGCCGAAACCGTTTGACAACACCATCGTAGCCTCCGGAACGATCCTGGCCTCCGAAGAGGTCGAACTTCGGTCCGAGGTCTCCGGGAAGGTCGTCTCGCTCCCGTTCCGCGAAGGCGCCCGGGTGAAAGAGGGCGATCTGCTTGTCAAGATCAACGATGCGGACCTGCGTGCTCAGCTCCTCCGTGCCCGATCTCGCCTCGAATTGGCGAAGCAGCGGGAGGAGCGGCAACGAAAGCTGCGCGAGATCAACGGCGTCAGCGCTGACCAATACGACGAAGCCCGGAATGAGCTCACGGCGGCCGGAGCAGAGGTCGCATTGCTCGAGGCCCAAGTCCAGAAGACCGAGGTGCGGGCCCCGTTCGACGGCGTCATTGGGATCCGGTTCATTTCCGAGGGGAGCTACATTTCCTCCGCGACGCTTGTCGCCCGTCTGCAGGACGTGAGCTTCGTCAAGGTCGATTTCTCCGTCCCCGAAAAATACGCCCCGCACGTCAAGGTCGGGATGGAGATCACGTACACCATCGAAGGAACGAGTGAAGTGTTTCGCGGGACGGTCTATGCGATCGAGCCGAAGATCGACCCGGCGACGCGCAGTCTGCGCGTGCGGGCGCGTTCGGCGAACGAGGCAGGCCGCATTCTCCCTGGGTCGTACACCAAGGTTCGCCTCGTGCTGAACCGGCTGAACGATGCGATCCTGATTCCCTCGCAGGCTCTCATGCCGGACCTTGATGGTCAGAAGGTCTTCCTGGCTCGCGACGGTTTCGCGCGGATCGTCCGCGTAGAGACGGGCACGCGGACAGAAGATCTCGTCCAGATCGTGTCGGGCATCCGTGCCGCTGACACAGTGCTCACCACAGGCCTTCTGCAGCTGCGCGAAGGCGCTCCCATCCAAGTCACAGTTCAGAACTGACCGGCGGGCCACCGCATGACGCTCTCTTCGGTGTTCATCGAACGGCCGGTACTGGCCTCCGTCACGTCGATCCTCATCGTACTGTTCGGTGCGATCGGCTTCACGTATCTCGGCGTACGGGAATACCCGGCTGTTGATCCTCCTGTCATCTCTGTCTCCACGACGTACGTCGGAGCGAACGCCGACGTCGTGGAAGCTCAGATCACCGAACCGCTCGAATCCTCGATCAACGGCATTGCGGGTATCCGGACGTTGACGTCGACGAGCAGCGACGGGCGGAGCAGCATCACCGTTGAATTCGAGCTGGGCGTGGACATGGAAGCGGCGGCGAATGACGTACGCGACCGCGTATCGCGTTCGTTGCGCAGTCTGCCGAACGATGTGGAACCCCCGAACGTTAGCAAGCAGGATGCCGATTCCAGCCCGATCCTGGTCGTTACGCTGCAGAGCTCGAGCCGATCGTTGCTCGGACTAAGCGAGTTCGCGAACAACGTCATGAAGGAGCGGCTGCAGACCGTTCCTGGCGTTTCGGATGTCCGTATCTGGGGCGAGAAACGATATGCCATGCGGCTGTGGATGGATCCAGCCCGGCTAGCTGCCCATCGCTTGACGCCGCTCGATGTGCAAACGGCCTTGAATCGAGAGAACATCGAGCTGCCGACGGGACGGATCGAAGGACGGTCGACCGAATTGACCATCCGGGCCCAGGGCAGGATGACCGAACCGTCAGAATTCAACAACCTGATCATCCGGGACGAGGGGGGACGGATCATCCGGTTCGCCGACATCGGCTACGCGGTCCTCGGAGAGGAGAACGAACGGACGATCATGCGGGGCCCCGGCGGCATTCCGATGGTCGGTGTGGTCGTAACACCGCAGCCAGGCGCGAACTATGTTGCCATCGCTGACCTGGTGTATGAGCGGCTGGACCAGATCAAACGTGACCTTCCTCCCGATCTCAGCATGAGCATCGCGATGGACGTGACCACCTCCATCCGACGTGCCATCACGGAGGTCGAGGAGACGATCCTGATCGCCTTCCTTCTTGTCGTCCTCGTCATCTTTGCGTTCCTGCGCGATTGGCGGACGACATTCATTCCGGTCCTTGCGATCCCCATTTCGCTCATCGGGACCTTCTTCGTGATGTACCTGATGGACTTCTCGATCAACATTCTCACGTTGCTGGGGATCGTGCTGGCCACGGGAATCGTGGTCGATGACGCCATCGTCGTCCTCGAAAACATCTATCAGAAGATCGAACGTGGAATGACCCCCCGGCAGGCCGGTCACGTGGGTTCGAAGGAGATCTTCTTTGCGATCATCTCGACCACGGTGACATTGTCTGCTGTCTTCCTTCCGATCATCTTCCTCCAGGGGCTGGTGGGACGCTTGTTCCGTGAGTTCGGAATCGTCGTGGCCGGGGCAGTCCTCATTTCCGCGGTCGTATCGTTGACCCTTACACCGATGATGAGCGCTCGGTTGCTCCGACGGGCTGAGGAGGAGAACCGCTTCTATCAGTGGTCTGAACCGTTCTTCCGCGCCATGACCGACAGATACCACCTTTCGCTGCGCAGGTTCATGGAACGTCGGTGGAGGGCTCCTGCGATCATGGTTGTGGCCCTGGCGATCATCATCGGCGTTGGTGCGTTCCTTCCGTCGGAGCTCGCCCCTCTCGAGGACCGGTCGCGATTGCAGCTCTCCGCGACGGGCCCCGAGGGAGCATCATTCGACTTCATGGACACGTTCATGAACGACCTCCGGTATACGGTCGAGACCATGGTCCCTGAGCAGGCGGGCATCCTGGGGCTCACGTCTCCGGGCTTCGGGTCGAGTTCTGTGAACAACGGATTCCTTCGTGTCCAACTGGTCGATCCGTCGGAGCGCGATCGTTCGCAGCAGGAGATCGCGGACGATGTATCTCAGATGCTTCGGCAGTTCTCCGAAGTGAGGGCGTTCGTCACGCAGGAGCAAACGATCAGCGTCGGGCGACGGGGGGGGCTGCCGGTGCAGTACGTCATCCAGGCGCCGTCGATGGAGAAGTTGCGCGACATCCTCCCGACGTTCATGGAAGAGGCGCGCAAGACCAACGCGTTCCAGGTCATCGACGTCAACCTGAAATTCAACAAACCCGAGCTGCGACTGAAGGTCGACCGTGAGCGGGCACGCGCGCTCGGATTGTCGATGATGGACGTTGCGCAGACGCTCCAGTTGACGTTCAGTGGTCAGCGCATGGGCTTCTTCGTCAAGGACGGAAAACAGTACCAGGTGATCGCGCTTGCGACCCGCGACAATCGCGATGAACCGCTCGACCTCCGTTCGCTCTACGTTCGGAACAACCAAGGCGAGCTGATCCAATTGGACAACGTTGTACAGTTGACGGAGGAAAGCGCCTCGCCGGCGCGGAACCGTTATGATCGGTACGTGGCTGCGACGATCTCTGCCGGTCTCTCTCCTGGGATGACGCTGGGCGAGGGGCTGAAGGTGATGGATGGCGTCGCGAAGCAGGTCCTCGATGAGTCCTTCCGCACGGCGTTGGCCGGACCCTCAAAGGATTTCGCGGAAAGTTCGTCGAGCTTGCTGTTTGCGCTGTTGCTGGCGCTCGTCTTGATCTATCTGGTGTTGGCAGCACAGTTCGAGAGCTTTCGTGACCCCTTCATCATCATGCTGACCGTGCCGCTGGCGATCGCCGGCGCCGTGCTGTCATTGTGGGCGTTCGGACATACCTTGAACATCTTCAGCCAGATCGGCGTGATCGCGCTCATCGGTATCGTCACGAAGAATGGCATTTTGATCGTCGAATTCAGCAATCAACGTCAGGAAGCGGGTCTGAGCGTGAAAGAGGCGACGATCGAAGCGGCCACGCTTCGTCTTCGTCCCATCATCATGACGAGCCTCGCGACAGTCCTTGGCGCCGTTCCGATCGCTCTCGGCCTGGGTGCCAGCGCACAGAGTCGCGTTTCGCTCGGGATCGTGATCATTGGTGGGCTTCTCTTTTCGCTCGTTCTGACCCTCTACGTCGTTCCTTCCTTGTATGAGCTTCTCTCTCCCGTCCAGCACCGCATGGAGATCCCGGAAACGGAGTCGGGGGGAGAAGGATCTGAGGCGCTTGCCAAGTAGGCGGGGCCAGCAGATTGTGCCTTCGGGCGCGTGCACCTTGCATTCGCCCGGAGCGCCACCTACTTTCCATCCGTACGAACACTCCCCGGACGACCTTCCATGAGTACGGACCCGATCGCACGACTCAAGCATCTGCGCGAACAAGCCACCCAAGGTGGAGGGCCAAAGCGCATTGCGGATCAGCACGCAAAAGGGAAGCTCTCGGCGCGCGAACGCATCGACCTCCTGCTCGATCCCGGTTCGTTCGAGGAGATCGGGATGCTCGTGACGCACAGATCTTCAGATTTCGGGCTTGATGCCCAGCGCATCCCGGGTGACGGCGTTGTGACAGGGTACGGCCTCATTGACGGCCGCCGCGTCGCAGTCTTCAGCCAGGATTTTACGGTGTTTGGGGGATCGTTGTCGGAGGCACACGCTGAAAAGATCTGCCGGATCATGGACCACGCGGTTCGGCTTGGAGTCCCGATCATCGGCTTGAATGATTCGGGGGGTGCGAGGATCCAGGAGGGAGTCGTAAGCCTCGGAGGCTATGCAGACATCTTCCTGCGAAACACGCTCGCCTCAGGCGTGGTCCCACAGATCTCAGCGATCCTCGGCCCATGCGCCGGGGGCGCGGTCTATTCGCCCGCCATCACCGACTTGATCTTCATGGTGAAGGGGACAAGCTACATGTTTGTCACGGGGCCCAATGTGGTCAAAACGGTCACGCACGAGGATGTCTCGTTCGAGTCGCTTGGCGGCGCGGAAACGCATGCGACCAAGAGCGGAGTGGCGCATCGCGCGTTCACGAACGAAGCAGAATGCCTCGACGCGATCCGAACGGTGCTGAGCTACCTTCCTTCGAACAACCTCGACGATATCCCGAGACGGGAACGAGCAGACGATCCCGACCGGGACTGTCCCGAATTGGACAGCATCGTTCCGGACAATCCGAACAAGCCGTACGACATGAAAGATGTGATCGAACGCGTGGTGGACCACGGCTCATTCTTCGAGCTCCATGGTGACTTTGCGGCGAATATCGTCGTCGGATTCGCCCGCATGGACGGCAGGAGCATCGGCATCGTCGCGAATCAACCGGCAGTCCTGGCGGGCGTGCTCGATATCAATTCATCTACGAAGGCCGCACGATTCGTGCGCATGTGCGATGCGTTCAATGTTCCGCTTGTTGTCTTCGAGGACGTGCCAGGATTCCTGCCGGGAACGGAGCAGGAATGGAACGGCATCATCAAGAATGGGGCGAAGCTCCTCTATGCGTTCTGCGAAGCTACGGTCCCACGACTGACCGTCATCACGAGGAAGGCATATGGCGGGGCCTACGACGTCATGAACTCAAAGCATATTCGGGGTGACATGAACTTTGCGTGGCCTTCTGCCGAGATCGCAGTGATGGGCCCGAAGGGAGCTGTGGAGATCATCTTCCGCAAAGAGATCGAACAAGCCGAGGATCGTGAAGCCGCCATCGAACGCAAGGTGCAGGAGTACCGTGAGAAGTTCGCGAACCCATTCACTGCCGCCGAACGGGGATATGTCGACGAAGTGATCCTGCCGAGGGAAACGAGGCGCAAACTCATCCGAGCGCTCGAGTTCACTCGCACGAAGGTCGATGCAAATCCTCGCAAGAAGCATGGGAATATCCCGCTTTGACGTGCGCCCCGGCCCTCTCGGGGGGTGACGGCGCTGACCGAATGTGAGGGATGACCGCTGGCTCGACGTCCACCGGAAGGAAGGGAGATCGTCGAGTTCTGCGATCCCACGCATCGTCGTTTGACCACTCGTCGTCGCCGGAATCGACCCTCTCGTTGCTCGATCCCCTCCCCGTACATCCGCAGACCCTGTTCGCTTCCGATTTTCGCGAACAATCCGTATCTTTCCTCATCCACTCCTCTAAACGACCAACGGTTTGCGTTGACAATTCGCTCGCTCTCGGCCATTTTCTGTGCCCTATCCTTCGGTTGTTCCACAGGTTCAACGGTTGCTGACCGTGACCCTGAGGCTGCTGACCGCATCTTCGCGCGCGCGGCTCAGGAGCAGGAATCTCTGGAACGCGAAAAGCCTGCGCTCCTGATTCCCCCAGCCAATTCAGACGCATCGGATACGTTGGTCGCCATTCGGGAAGTGTCCTCTCCCGGAGCTTCGACAGACACTTCCATGGCGTTGGGTGTGGACACCACGATCGTCGATCCGGCCGACCTCCTCGCGCGTCGCCTCGAAGAAGCTCGAACATCGTATCTTTCGGCCCTTGAGGCTCAGGAGGCCGGGGACACGGCGCAGTGCGAGATCGACTTCGAACGGACGATCCAGATCATCAACGATCTCAGCGAGGATCCGGAGGCCGAGCAGAATCAGGACTTCCGGGACCTGAGCGCCAGTATCATTGAAGATTACGAACGATACATCGCCAGCATTCATCAGTTGAGCCCGTATGCGTCGTTGTATGCACTTCGGGAGAAGCTGAGCGAATTGGTCGAGTCACCCGATACGACGATCAGCGGCATTCCGCGACACGAGATCAAGGGGACCAAGGTGCCGCTCGGCTTCAACGAACATGTCGAGCGGAACATCTCATTCTTCATGGGCAAGGGTCGGGAGCACATGGAGCGTTGGTTGGCACTTTCGGGCCGTTACTTTCCGCTTATGCGGCGGGTCTTCAAGGAAGAGGGGGTTCCGGAAGAGCTGGTGTTCCTGGCGATGCCTGAGAGCGGCCTCCGAACAGATGCGCGGTCGTGGGTTGGGGCGGTGGGGCTATGGCAATTCATGAAGGGCACAGGGTCAATGTATGGCCTCCGTACTACCTGGTGGTACGACGAGCGCCGGGATTTTGAGAAATCGACGCGTGCCGCCGCACGTCACTTGCGCGATCTCTATGCCGAGTTCGGAGATTGGTACCACGTCCTTGGTGCGTACAACGCGGGAGCCGGCCGGATCTTTCGTGCTATTCGCCGCGGCGGATCGACCGATTTCTGGGAGATGCGCCGGCATCTTCCACGGCAAACGCGGAACTACATCCCACAATATATCGCGGTTGCGCGTATCGGACTGCAGCCTTCGTTGTATGGTTTTGCGGGCATCAGCCTCCACGATTCGCTCGCCTATGACGTGGTAACGATCGACGATTGCGTCGACCTGACCGCTCTTGCTACGTGTGCCGGGACCGATGCGGAGACGTTAAAGTCGCTCAATCCGGAATTACTTCGCTGGTGTACTCCGCCAGGCGTCACGGGTTATCGACTCCGAATCCCTCCGGGAACTCGCGACACCTTCCAGGTTCGGTTCGCAGCCGTGCCGCCGCAAAAACGGCGCGACTGGACGATGCACGTTGTGCGTTCAGGCGAGACCCTATCGGGGATCGCCGCACGATATAGCATGACGGCCACGATGCTGGCTGATCTGAATAACATCAAAAACACGCGACGCCTCTCGATCGGGACGCAGTTGGCCATCCCCGTGCCGAAGGAGATCACCGCCGATCGGGGCAAGGTACCGTTCGAGTACGATCGACCGTCACGTTCGGTGAGTTTTGGAGCGGCACGTCGATCATCCGAGAGATTGGCGGCCCCTGCTCGAACAACCACCCGGCCTGCAGGTAAGACGCGGCTCGACTACACCGTGCGTCGTGGTGACACGATCGGCCACATCGCTGAATGGTATGGCGTGCGAGCGTCCGACATCCGCAATTGGAACGGAATTTCATATGGTAGCACCATCCGGCCCGGCCAGACCCTGGCGGTCTACGTCGATCCCGGTGAAGCGGCTCGGTATCGCGAGGTGAGCAAGCAAAGTTTTGAGGAGAAGCAGGCGCGTACGGCTGCACGCCCCCGGTCTGTGCAGGAAATCCATGCCAGCGTCGAACGTGGGTCGGGCAGTGGTGAATGGATCGAGCACACGGTGAGTTCGGGCGAAACGCTGGACCGGATCGCTCGAGAATACGGCGTCTCGGTGGCGGACCTTCGTTCATGGAACGGACTCCGGTCCAGTACGATCAGAAGCGGTCAGCGGTTGGAGGTCTACGAGCGTCCGAATGAGCGCGCGAGCATCATTCCGACGAAGCCGATCGCCCGGCCGTCGCGATCGGAGACCTCTCCAGGGCGGACAGTTGTCGTTCGCAAGGGCGATACGCTCTTCGAGATCGCTCGCCGCCATGCCGTGGACATCGCTGCGCTTAAGCAGATCAACGGCCTCCGAAGTGATGCTCTGTCGGTCGGTCAGACGCTACGCATTCCCCCTGCGCAGGGAGCGAACAGTGGGCGCACCCATCTCGTTCGCCGGGGGGAGACCTACTGGAGCATCGCAAAGCAATATGGAGTCTCCGTGCAAGACCTTGAACGATCGAATCCTCGCAGGGACGGATTGAAGGTTGGTGACGAGATCGTCGTACCCGAACAGTGAGAATTGTCGAAAACTTTACATGCGCCCCTTGACTCGGCAAACGGTATTCCTATATTGATACCTGATTCAATACACGCCGATCCTGTCGAACGAATGCAGCCCTCTGAGACGAAGCGCCTCGCCGTTGTGACCACCAGCCTTCTGCAACCCGCCCGGTCGATAGGTTTTTTCGCCTTGTGCGCGCTGCTCTCCTTTCCACACTCCGCCCAGAGTCAATCACTCTTGAAGTCGACTGGTGACGACAATTCCAAGTTCACCAACGTGGGCAATATTGCGTTGACCGTCTCGAACTATGGTGTGTTCGGGCACGGTTTTCGCCTTTGGCCGACGCAGCCCTCCATGCAGTATCCACGAGGCTCAGGTGTTGAGCACCTTTTTGTCGGTGGCCTCTGGGTCGGCGCGGTGACTCCCGGGGGAGTTCGTGTGACGACGGGCGCGATCGATGTCCCTTCGTTGCGGACGGTGTCAGAGGGATTTGAGTTCACGACCGGCGTCGATTCTCGCGTCGTGGAGAAGTCCTCCCTCCCCGACAGTCGGTTCTATTCGCCCGATGCGATCAGTCATCAGGATTTCATCGCAAACTTCACTGACCTCAACACGACCAATCCCAATCAGAACAATGAACCGATCCCGAACCATAACCCACTCGGGATCAACGTCCATCTCGAGACGTACGCGTTCAACTTCTCGTTCGCTGACAACTTTGTCGTCTTCAATTATTGGATCAAGAACGTCGGGGCGGCCTCCCTGGACAGTGTGTACGTCGCGCTCTGGGCGGACCTTGTCGTGCGGAACACCAACGTTACTCCGCCGACCGTGGGTGCTCCATTTTATAACAGGGGGGGGCTCGGGTATGTCGACACGTTGAACCTGGCGTACGCATATGACTACAACGGAGACGCCGGGCTTGCGGACAGCTATGGGGCGATGAAATTCCTTGGGTCTTCGCCGTATCGCCGCACGACAAGCTATCAATCGTGGCAATTCCGGAACACCTCCGAGCCGGTGTACTTCTCGCCGACCACGGACAATGCCAAGTACGACAAAATGGCGACGGGTCTGACTCGTGCTGAGATCGCCGGGATCACCAAGCCGAGCAACTTCATGACGATGCTGACCACGGGTCCATTCACGAGGATTGCCCCGGGTGACTCCATTAACGTCGTGTTCGCATTGATGGCGGCCAAGAAGAAGTCCTCATCGCCGACCGAGGATGATTCGCCCGCACAGAAGGTCAATCTGCTGCAGGCGTGTGAGTGGGCGCAACGGACGTATGATGGGGAAGATCGGAACGGCAACGGCATCCAGGACCCCGATGAGCAGTGGACCGGCCCCTTCGGAGCGCCCAAGCGCTACTTCCTGCCGTCGCCCCCGCGTTCGCCACGGGTCCGGGTGCAACCTCTCGACGGTCGCGTGGAAATCTACTGGGATGCTTCGGCCGAAACGTCGGTGGATCCCATCACCAATGCCATGGATTTCGAGGGCTACCGTGTCTACGGCACGAACACGGGTGTCGATCTCAGTGAATCGCAGGACCTGCTATCGGATCTTGTGACCCTCGGTGAGTTCGATCTTGCTGGCAATCGCATCGGATACAATACAGGATTTGGGTCGATCCGGTTGACCTCTCCGGTAGCGTTTCCGGGGGACACGACGACGTATAGTTATCGATTCACGATCCCGGGTGTCCTTAACGGTTGGCAATATGGCTTCGCAGTTACCGCTTTCGATTCGGGAGACGCATCGACAGACCTCCAGAGTTTGGAGAGCAGCAAGATCCAGACGCTCCGCCGGGTGTTGCCTGGCACAACGCCAGCTCAACCGGGATCTCCGGGTGTTGGCGTCTATCCCAATCCGTACTATGCCAAGGCATATTGGGACGGACGTGGTGAGCGGGACCGCAAGCTGTATTTCACGAACTTGCCGGCCCGTTCAGAAGTGCGCATCTACACGCTGGCTGGCGATCTCGTCGACAGCTTCGAGCACGACGCCGTGACCTACACGGGGTCGGACATGAACTGGTTCCAGCGGTTCTCGGATGGAACGCAACAATTCTCAGGTGGGGAGCATGCGTGGGACCTGGTGTCGGCGAACGATCAAGCGCTGGCGACCGGGTTGTATCTCTTTACGGTGCTCGACAAGGTTTCGGGGGATATTCAGCGTGGCAAATTCTTGATCATCAAGTAGTTCAATGCTCATTTCATCAAAAGGAGGCATCATGACCCATCGGCTACGTCCTGGAGTCGCGCTCTTCGCGCTGGCGTTGATCGCACTCTTCACATTACCGGCCGCCGGCCAAACGCCGGTCCAGGTCACCATCCCTCAGCTGCAGCAGGTGCCGATCGACTCGTTGTTGCTGATGGACGCACAACAGGCGACGGCGCGCGTGGCGCTGGACGATTCGCCGTACAATAACGATACGGTCACGGTGACGGGAATCGTTATCGTGAAGCCGCGCATTCTGACCTATACGTTGGCCCGCTACAACATTTTCATCCAGGATACAGCCACGGGCCAGTTGTGGGGCGGTCTGAACGTCCTCACGAACGATACCTCAACAACGGCACAGAGCACCTTGATCACGGCCCTCGACTCCGGAGATGTCGTCACGCTGACGGGGCGCGTTACGGAATTTGGCAGCCAACCGAACGGTCTCACAGAGGTCTTCATCTACAATGTCGGCTTCTACGAGAATGTGTCGCCGATCTCGGTCGGAGCCAGTCTGCCTCGACCCGCTCCGGCAGAGGTGACGGTCGACAGCTTCTCGACCGGTACCACGCCGAAGATCTCATCAGGTGAAAAATATGAAGGGATGTACGTGGTCGTGCGGAATGTGACGGTCAACTCTGTCGACCTCTCTTCGGGCAGGTTCACATTCGTCGACGCCGCCGGGAACCAGATGCTGATGTATGACGGCTCGGGCTACTATACGCTGCGCGGACACAAGATAACAGGTTCCCGCTATACGCCCCCCCCGGTCGGGACGAAGCTCTCGTACATTCGCGGTATCGTGTTGCCCCAATCGCGTACCGGTACGGCGGGGGAATACACCATCATGCCGTTGTATCCGGGTCCTTCCCAGCTTAGTGGATCGACGTATCCAGGCGATATCGTGATCGACAAGTTCGCGCCTTCGATCGCCGCTCTCAGCCGGGCACCTCAAGTCCCGCTGTCGGCTGATGCTGTCAATGTAACATGGTCTGCTAAGGATCTGAATGCTTCACCGGCCGGACCGGTGGACAGTTGCGCAATCTATTACAAGGTTGGCACGGCAGGCTCATGGGTCCGCATCTCATCTCAACTGGCCCCGGGCGATAGCCTCTTCCGGGCCACAATTCCGCCGCAGGCTGACGGTTCGCTTGTCAGCTACTACGTGACCGCATATGCTCCGGGCAACACGACAGGATCGTTCCCTGATCCGAGCGTGCCACACTTCTACGTGATCCGGAATAGCGGCCTGACGGTCTACGACCTGCAATATACTCCGTATGTCAATGGCCTCTCTGGGTTCGCGGACGACACGGTTACGGTCTCGGGGATCATCACGGCGGATACGTCCGACATCAAATTGACCTCAGGCGGACGTCCGCGGTTGTGGATGGCGGAGGGCACTGGGGAGTGGAAAGGGATCCCGATTTATGGGGTCAGCGCGATCACGGGGATCGACACCCTGGCACAGGGTGACCAGATCACCGTTCGCGGCGTCGTGCTCGAGAACTTCTCGCGCACCGAATTGCGAGTTGTCTCGCTTTTGCAGGTTCCTGCGCGCGGAGTTGCCGTGCCTGCACCAGCAACCGTGAGCATTTCGGGATCGGGTTCTGCCAGCTACTCGCTGAGCAATCCGCCGGTCGACGGTACGGCCACGTTCGAGAAATGGGAGGGCGTGCTGGTGAGAATCAATGCTCCCTACGTCATTATGCGTAATGCAGACAATCCGTCCGGGGGGTCCGGCAGTAACTTCGGGGAGTTCTTCATCGGGTCGAGCAAGACGACGTCGTTCGGCCTCCGGGTGGATGACGCTGGAACAAACCGTTACTATGCAGACACATCGGCCAGCTATACGGCCAAGCCGAGCGACGCGATCCTCATTCCGCTCTCGTCGCAGATCTCAAGCCTGACGGGCATCATGGACTACTCGTTCTCATTCTACAAGTTGATGCCTCGCAAGGACAGCGACTTTGGGACGATCACGGGAGTTGAACTCATCGACAACGTCCCGACGGCGTTCTCTCTCGGCCAGAACTATCCGAATCCCTTCAATCCGTCCACGACGATTCGGTATGCGTTGAACATGCCGTCGAAGGTGACGCTGAAGGTCTTCAATATGCTTGGACAGGAGGTGGCGACGTTGGTGAACCTGGAGCAGGCTCCGGGCACCTATCAGGTGGCCTTCGACGCCAGCCATCTGTCGTCGGGCATCTATTTCTACTCACTGCGTGCCGGCGACCAGATGGCCGTGCAACGCATGGTGTTCCTGAAGTAATCGTCTCATCGGGGGGAGCGGTCTTCGTCGACCGTTCCCCCCTTGTCCTTTTCCTGACCGCATGCGCATCGCACTCCTGGTCTCCGTGGTGGCTCTCGGCCTGATGACGTGCTCGAAAGAGTTCGCGAATCAGCCGGTGGGCAATTATCCTCCGGAAACCTCTCTCTTTTTGAATCCGGACAGCTCGCTGCGTCGGACGTCCAGCCAGCAGCATCTCCGTTGGTGGGGTGTCGACCCGGACGGATTCGTCCGGGGGTTCTTCTTTTCCTTTGACAGCGTGACGTGGCACTTCACGGCCCGTAATGACAGCCTGTTTGCCCTCAGTCTCAACACTTCGGACACGACGTATCGGTTCTTCGTCTCGGCCTTCGATGATCATGGGAATGGACGTTATGACGTGACGGGCGTGTTTGGACCGGAGCCGTTCACGGATGTCAACGGAAACCACGTGTGGGACGCCGGCGAGCCTTTCGTCGATGTGGGCGACGTGGACCGGACGCCCGCGTCGCTTGCGGTGCCGATCGAGAATTCGTCACCGACCGTCGCATTTGTGTTGAGGTCTGACGTTCCGGAGACCACCTATACGGTCGCGACGTTCCAATGGTCGGGTAACGATTTCGACGGCGTCGAAACGATCTCGAACTACTACTATGCGTTGGACGATACGAGCGACCCGTCGAGATGGCGCACGCTTCCAGGGACCTTCAACAGCGTGACGCTTTTCCGGGATCGCGTGATAACAGCCTCCGATCCGCCGAATTACAGAAGGGATTCGCTCACTCCCGGCGATCACGTCTTCTATTTGAAGGCTCGTGATGTGGCAGGGGCAGAAAGCCCGATCGTGCGGATGCCCGCGGTGGGCAAGGTCTGGCATGTGCGTTCGCCGAAGGGGGACTTCCTTATCGTCGACGACTATGCTCCCATCGATGCTGCTGGCGGTTTCTATCAGGCGATGTTCGATACGTTGATGGGTGGTCGGCTGCGTCCGCTGGATATCTTGGACATCAAACGGGGCGCGTCGTCGATCAAGCGTGGCGATCTGGTCCCGGCCCTGATCAATCCGACCCTCACCGAGACGCTGAAGTTGTTCAAGTATGTTTTCTGGTACGCGGACAATGGGCCGAGTCTCGAGATCGCACAGGCGACCCTTCCGGATTTCAAGCGAACGGGTGGAAAGGTCCTTTTTTCCTCCGGGTTCCCTGAGAACGTTACCGGACAAGGGAGCCTCGTCGATTTTGCGCCAATTGAGAATGTCGAAGCATCATTCTTCGCAACACGATTGAATCAGTTCGATACGGTGCAGACAGTTTCCGACGCAAGCTACCCCACATTGATACGTGACAATGTCGGGACGATCTATGCCTTTCCGCGGGGTCTGATGCCAAAGGTCGGTGCGCGCGTGTTGTATCGGATGCAGAACTCGACGCGTTGGGTCGGGCAGCCGATCATGGGTGTCAAGGACGCAGATCAGGCCTCCTTTGTTCTTATGGGGATCCTTCTGCATCGATTCGGGACGCCAGCCGCGTCGGTGGCCCAGTTGCTGCGGAAGGTGTACGGAGAGGAGTTCGGGGTCCAATGAGACGTCGTACGGCGCTTATGTTGATGCTGCACTCCCTCATGCTGATCTCGTTGGCTGCGCAGGATCGCGGCTCAATCGCAGGTGTGGTTCGCGACGCCAGATCGGGCGAAGGCCTCCCGGCCGCAAACGTCAAGATCAAGGGAACGTACTACGGTGCAGCCACAGACTTCGACGGCCGATTCCGCATCGTGAACGTGTCGCCCGGTTCGTATACGCTCGAGTTCACGATCATCGGATACACGACCGTGCAGCGCACGAATGTGTCCGTCAGGGCCGGGGAGACCACCGAGATCACGCAGACGCTTTCCGAGACGGTGCTTTCGCTCGGTCAGGAGGTGGTGGTCATCGGTGCGAAACCGCTCTTCAACATCGACGAAACGGCCAGTCGCCGCTCTGTAACCTCTGAGGACCTGAAGGCGACTGCGGTGATCGATGTACGCGAAGTAGTCTCGCAGCAAGTGGGGATTGTACAATCGGACAACGAGGTTCATATTCGCGGTGGGCGATCGCACGAGAACGCATACCTGCTGGATGGGATATCGATCCAGGACCCGCTCGCGGGAACGGGTTTCGGTCTGCAATTGAGCACGGAAGCGGTCGAGGAAGTGAACGTTATCACGGGCGGTTTCAACGCGGAGTACGGTCAGGCCACCTCTGGCATCGTGAACGTGTCGCTCAAGGATGGAGATGAGCGCTACCGGGGTAGCTTCTCGCGGAAGATCGACAAGCTGCCTCTGTCGTCGTTCGCTTCGAGCTTCAATACGGACATCTACGAGGCGACGTTGAGCGGTCCTGAGCCAATGTCGGGACTCCTGCTACCGCTTCTGGGCCTCGATTGGTCGAGCAAGGTCACCTTTTTCAGCACGATGTCGGTCAATTTGACGGACGGCTACACGCGCAAGGCCGCCCGGCAACTGGTATCTTCGACGTTCTACGGAAGCCGATTCGCGCCGAAGCAGGACAATGGATGGTTCTTGCTTGCCAAGGCAACGTGGAAGCCCGATCCGCTTCTAAAGCTCACATATTCATACACCCATTCGCTCTCGATCAACCAGAATTCGCAGTCATTACAGACGAACCTTGAGTACGTGGAGCCTAGTCCGGGATATCAGTACGAGTATGGGAACATCCTCGACGACGCCATCACGTACACACACCGCAACCAGATGCAGAGCGTGGTCCTCACGCACACGTTGTCGACCTCGTTGTTCTATGAGGTCAAGCTCTCGCACTACTTCGCAACTCTCCGCGCCGACGCGAACGGCAGGTCCTTCTCCGAATACCGGGAGCCAAAAGACATCGTGACGTTCCCGATCCAGTACTACAATTTAGGACGAGATACGGTCGGCGTCATCCCCGGAGACGGGCTCTATGACGACGGGAACGGTTTCACATGGCACGATCACCATGTGGCTGAGAACACGATCAAGTTCGATATCACAAAGCATTTTTCTGAACGGAACAAGTTCAAGGGAGGGATCGAGGCGACCTTTCAGGAGATGCAGAATATCGATATCTATCAGCCCTGGGTCGGGACGCTCGGTCTTAACAACGACATCTATGCGGTTCATCCGGCCTTCGGAGCGATGTATGTGCAGGACAACATCACCATCAGTGGCATGATTTTGAACGTTGGCCTGCGCTTCGACTACTGGTTCCCGGGCAAGTATGTTGACGAGGCTGTGGCAAATCCGGCCGTTGTGACGATTCCGGACCGGATCCGTGAAGAATACCTTGACAAGACCTTCAGCCTCTTTGGCCGGCGGGGAAAGGGGAGACTGAGCCCCCGAGTCGGAATTTCTCATCCCGTCTCTGACAATCAAATGCTGTTCTTCTCCTATGGTCACTTCTCGAAACGGCCCAAGCCGCAATTCGTCTATGCAAAGCTAAGCCCGACATCGGCACAATCAACCTTCCAGAAATTCGGCAATCCCGATCTTGATCCGGAGACGACTGTATCCTACGAGATCGGCCTGCAGACGCAATTCACGAGTGATGACGTTCTGACCGTCACCGCGTACTACCGGGACGTCTTCGACTACGTCTCCACGCGTTCAGCACGGATCACGACGTCGCGTCTGTCGACTGGGAACTACGTAACGTATGTCAACCAGGACTACGCGCGATCGCGAGGCATCGAGGTCGAATATCGTAAACGCGTCGGGAACTGGTTCCGGGGAAGTGCATCGGGATCGTACGCGATCACGACCGGAAAGAGCTCCTCGCCCGACCAAGGCCTTCTGGTGGCACGGGGCGACGAGGATGAGACGATCGGCGAGAACTACATGATGTGGGACCGTCCTTTTCAGTTCAGCCTGAACGGGACGTTCAACGTCATCAAAGGAGAGCCCCTGTTCGGCTTTGCGCCCGGGATCCTCGACGACTATTCGTTCTATGTGCGCCTCTTCTTCCAGTCAGGGAAACGCTATACGCCTTCCATCCTGGCGGGGACGCTGACGAATGGCCGGCCCGACTATGTTACCGATCGCAGCAATAGGCTGGGCGCCATTGCCAAGAACTGGTTCTGGATCGACGTCAATTGGGAGAAGAGTATCGACCTGATGGGCTTTTCGTGGACGTTGTCGGTTCAGGTGAAGAACCTTCTGGATGCCCGCAATTCCACGATCATCAATCCTGTGACCGGGCGGGCCTACGAATATGGCGACCCGACACCATCGGGTTGGAACGATCCTCTCTATCCGGATCTGCAGGCTCCCGTATCCCCGTATCCCTACAATCCGGCGCGCTACTTGACCCCCCGTACGGTCATTGCCGGCTTCAGTGTGAGGTTCTGACCGTGAACGGGCAACGGATCGTTCGCCTTCTCTTTGTCGTCTCGGTCGCATCGACCGGGCTGTGGGCTCAGTTGCTGCCCGTGCTTGGAGCACAGCGCGCGGGAACGGCCACTGCGCAGTTCCTCAAGATCGCCGTCGGGGCTCGCGCAGCCGCCATGGGCGAGAGCTTTGTAGCTGTCGCCAACGACGCAACGGCCTTGTACTGGAACCCCGCTGGCATCGTTCAATTCTCCGAGGATGAGGTTGTCGCGTCGCATACGAATTGGCTCGTCGACGTACGGCATCAATTCATCGGGGGTGTGCTCCATTTATCGAGCAACGATGCAATCGGCTTGTCGGTTGTGTCCGTCCATACGGACGACATGCCCGTGACGACGGAGGTGCAGCCAAAAGGCACGGGTACGTTCTTCCGATTCTCGGATGTGGCCATCGGTGCGACCTACGCCCGCAAACTGACGCCCCAATTCAGTGCAGGCGTTACCGTGCGCTACGTTGAGGAGACGTTGGACATCCTCAAAATGCGGGGCGTCATGGTTGACCTGGGCACGTACTATTGGATGGGCCTCGGGACGGCCCGATTCTCAGCCGTTATCTCACATTTTGGCAATCAGATGGCCCCCGAGGGTTCGGTGAGCCAATTGAACGGATCGACCGTCAGCAGTTTCCAGGAATTTTCGCCTCCGACCATGTTCCGGTTCGGATTTGCTTTCGAGCCGGTGAACGAAGAACAGCACATGCTGACAACCTCGATCCAGTTGAACCATCCAAACGACAATTCTGAGAACGTCTCTTTGGGTGCGGAGTATCGCTGGATGCGGACGTTTTCGCTGCGTGCGGGCTACCGCCTTAACGTCGATGAACAGGATCTGTCCTTCGGCGCGGGCGTTCAGACGTCGTTGGACGTGGCGACTCTCGGCATCGACTACGGCTATTCGGCCTTCGGTCGCCTTGGTGGGGTGCACCGCTTGACGCTGGGGGTCCGACGATGATACGAAGATTCGTGCAGCTACCGGTGCTCACGCTCATCGCGGTCCTGATCGCAAGTTGTAGCGAGGATCGGTACGATCTTTCGACGCTCCCTACGGGAAGAACCGCCACGGTCGGGGAGACCACCTACGTTCAGATCAATCCACCCTGGACAGGCTTCCAACGGCCACGTGCCGTCCTCGTGGGGCACGAGCCGTTCATCTATGTGGCCGACACGGAGAACGATCGCGTGGTGATGCTCGATCTCTCTGGAACCGTATTGGGGGTTTCTCCTCCGATCCGCCGCCCTGTAGCGTTGGGGCAAGATCGCCGATTGCAGTTGCTCGTCTGCGCGGAACTCGACACGCTCCTGCCGGGACAGACAACTCCCGCGACATTCGGCGTGGTCTATCGCCTCGACCTGCCCTCAGCGCTGCATCGTATAGGCAACGTCGCTGTCCGACGCGTCTTCTTTGAGCCATCAGATTCCACTCGTCGGTACACGGGCGTAGCGACCCTCTACGACAATTCGTACTATCTCACGCGCGTCGGCCTCAAGAACGAGCTCAGCCGCGTGGATCGAGACGTGGCGGTCCTGCTGTTTGCGAATAACGATTCGTTGATCACACCGGTGACGCAGAATTTTTCCCCGGATGGAACGGGTCTTTTGTCGATCCATCGGATCACGGCGATCGCCACGATGCCGACCGGACGCAGCGTCGAGTATGTCTTCTCGCAAGTGGAATTGACGCCTGGCTCGATCACACCGCTGTACAAGGTCCAGTGGATACGACTGATCACAGAAGGTCAAACGACGAACTACGTCTCCAAGTTCTATCCCAGTGTAAATGGCGACATCGCTCTATTGCAGATCAATCGCTTCACGCAGCCTGCAGGGCTTACACTAGATCTCTCGGGCAATCTGTTCGTTGCAGATGCGGCGCGGGATAGCATCTTCCGCTTCAACAGTCGTGGGGTTGAGCAGTATTCCTTCGGCGGATCTGGTGACGGAGAGAAGCGATTCCACTCGCCGTCGGGACTGGCGTTCTTTGATCGAACGCTCTACGTTGCGGACAAGGGAAACAACCGGATCGTCCGATTCAGGCTTTCCACCGACCTGCGGTAGACCGGTCGTTGTTCTCGACGTCCGAGGGCAGGTAGCTGGCAGGTACCGCAAGCACCGGGAGACATCAAACGCGGCCCGGTTCAACGAAGGAATCTCGTTGGATCGGGCCGCGCTCCGTCTTGTGGGTAGTGTATTGGTTGATTGTCGATCGTCCTGAGTCGACGTCCTGTCGATCCGGACGGAGACGGCGTGGGTTCACGGAAGCTGGCCGTGGGCTCACGCCGTTCGTTGTTTTGTCGACAACGGCTTGCGGATCGTCGCTGGACGTCCCTCAGTCCGGAAGGTGGGGAAGCAACTGCGCCGCTCGAGTGGCGGTAGGTGGGTGCATACCTGCGGCGGCGAAGACATCTGACGGGGTGATAGAGGCATCAAGCCTACCGGAGAGGCTCACGCGGCCGTTCTGCAGGACGACGACCCTGTCGGCAAGCGTCCAAGCCTGCAGAATATCGTGCGCGACAAAGAGCACAGAACGTCCTTCCTGCCGGATGCGTCTGACGCAGCGTTCGACGATGCGGACCGCGTCGGGCCCCAGACCCACCAAGGGTTCGTCCAGGACAACGATCGGAGTCGCCATGGCAAGCGTGGCGGCCAGTGTTACGAGCTTGCGTTCGGTCGGCTCGAGGTCATAGGGGTGGGCGGATGCCCTGGAGGCGAGTTCGACCGCTTCCAACGCGGCCGTGGCCCGTTTCCCGGCCTGGTCAAGCCCGATGGCGTCGAGGCCAACGCGGATCTCTCGCTCGACGGTTCGTTCGGTGATCTGGTCGCCTGGGTGTTGGAACATGATGGCGACATCTCGGACGATGTCGTGCAGGGGTATGCCCGATGTCGCGATTCCTCGAAGCAATACGTTGCCGGTCGTCGGTCGCAGGAGCCCATTGCAAAGTTGTACGATCGTGCTTTTGCCTCCGCCGTTCCTGCCCGCCAAGAGGGTGCACGATCCGGTTGGAAGTGCGAATTGAATGTCGGTCAGAACCGGCCTGCCTGTGAAATACGAGAAGCTCACCTCCTGGAAGGTCAGCATAGGCCCTCCAGGAGCAACCGAAAAGCGGACTGACTGACTGTTCCCCGCGTGTGCCACAGCTCGAGCCATGTTCCGAGCGTCACCAGGTCCTGAAATTCAGGGAGCCGCGTCCAGAAGGCCTCTCTCGTACCAGAGAAGACAACGGAGCCGTGTTCGAGCACCAAGATCCGATCGCAGGCAAGAACGGCTGGATGAAGGACCATGTCTGCGACGATCACGGTCAGCGTTCGAGGTCGACGAAGCAGGAACCGGGTCAGATCTTCTTGCCGCCCCTGGTCGAGTGAGGTCACGGGTTCATCAAGGAGGAGGACCTTTGGTGCCGCAACGGCCGCGATCGCCAAGGCCACAGTCTGGATCTCTCCCCCGGAAAGCGTCGATGGGTGCCGTTGCAAGAGATGGACGATAGGGATCTGACTGACAATGGAAGCCTTATGGGCACTCCATTCTTCTGCGGGGACGAGTGCCTGGCGAAGAGAGAGGTCGAGCTCTTCCTCAACGGTCGCGACGAATCCAGAGATGATATGGCGGGGATCCTGGGGGAGCATCGAGACGGCTGGGAATGCCGTCAATGTCCCGGGAGCGAGGATCTGCTGCGTTCTAACCTGGATGCTGCCCTCCAGGGAAGCGTGCTCTTGACCGGAGAGCACTCCTGCGACAGCGTGCAGGAGGGTGGTCTTGCCGGCGCCTGCTGGCCCCAGGACGGCGAGTGATGCGCCTTCCTCGAGTTCAAACGAGAGTCGCACGAGGGCGGGGGAGAGCCCTCCGGCATAGTGGACCCCTAGCCGATCGACGGTAAGAGTCCGAGCCATTGAAAGGAGCGAATGAGCAGTAGGATGATCGCCAGCCCGAAGAGGAGGATGCTGAAGGCGTTGTATCGGGCGGCGGACCTCGTAAATGGGATCGGATTGAGCAAGCCGCGCAATTGGAGAGCGGAGGCGCGTTCCAGAGAGCCCTCCAACGACCGCATGACCACCGGAGTGATCAAATACCGGGCGGCCTTCAGGCGTACAAAGAACGAACCATCGAGACGTACGCCACGAGAGTGTTGTGCGCGCCGGATGCGTCGAACAATGTCGGGGAGGTCCTCAACCAATTGTAGCGAGAGCAAGATCGCGACGGGGATGCCGACCGGCAAACGGAGATAAGAAAGGACATGCGCCAACTCGAGCGGCGGCATCGGCATCGTCATGACAAGAACGCCGGTCAGAACGAGGACAGCTCGGAGAGACACGATCAAACCGAACTCCATCCCTTCCGCCGATAGCGGGAGCAGCGGGTCCTTGAGATGGGGCTCAGGTCCGAAGATCCCCTGCATCAGGACCGAGAGTATGACAAAGACGACGGCGAACGGCTGAAAACGGGTCCACGCGAACTGTCGCTGTGGCGTGACTGGCGTGAAGACGGACGGAACAAGGTGTGGAAGCATCCAGGCCGCCACGAGGATCACCGCCTGCGCCATCGGTGGTAGTGTCAGGGCGGCGATCGCCAGGAAGAAGGCAGTCCCCGCCCGAACGTCGCGGATCATGGTGAGATCGTCCGGGTGACTGGACGAAATCGTCGAAGGATCCGCTGCGGAAGGTCACGGAGCAGACCTGCTACGAGGAAGAAACTGATCGCCTTGTCGGGCAGGTCAGTCGTCAAACCCTGCAACCACGTGCTCTGGAGCAGGCTGAAGCCCGAACCGCGGAACAAACCGACGATGACATCCGTGCCGGCGACAGTAACACCGCCGAAGACGTATGCCGAGATCGGGGCGGAACAGGTGGCGGCGATCGCTCCTACCAGAATTCCGAATGCTGTTGCGACGAGTGGTCGTGAGAAGATCCGCAGGCGAGCTGCGACGGCAGAGAGAAGGGCGACGACCACGCCGACTGGCGCGAAGAAGAGCATCGCAGGACTTCCGAGAATTGCGGCAAGCAAATTGCTTGCAACTGCCGAGATGCTTGCTGCTCGTGCACCCGCCAGTGCTGCGCACAGAATGGTCCCAAGCATATCGAGATAGAGCGGGAGCTTGAGCGCTGTGACGACTTGACCCATCGATACGTTCAACGCGATCGAAAACGCGATGAGCGACAAGACAGGTCCTGAGGCTGGGATGGATGGAGTTGCGGAAGGCATCGTGATCGCCGTTACCGTTCGCGTTGCGAGGTCAGACGCCTCACGAGAGGTCGGTCCGATGTTCCGGCTGCCCGGAGTGAAGACCAGACAGCCAGCGCCTCATGCCCGGAAAAGGAGAAGGGCGGGATGTTCCAGCCAGTGACGGAGGTCCTGGAGGAATCGGGCGGCGACAGCCCCGTCGATGATCCGATGATCCGACGAGAGCGTTAGCTTCATCGTATGGCCGATGACAATGGTCCCCTTGCGGACGACGGGCTTCTCGACGATCGAACCGACGGCGAGGATGGCGCCCTCAGGCGGGTTCACGATCGCGATGAAATCGTCGACATCGAACATGCCGAGATTGCTGATCGTGAACGTTCCGCCGGAGTATTCCTCCGGCTTTAGCTTTCGATTCCGGGCCCGCTCGACGAGATCGCGGATCTCCGCGTTGATCTGCTCGAGCCCTTTCTGTTCCACGTGGCGGACCACCGGCGTCACCAGACCTTCATCGAGCGCCACGGCCACTGAAATGTGAGCGAACCCGTATTGGCGCGAACTCTCGCCGAGATAGCTGGCATTGACCTGCGGGTGTTGCATCAATGCGGAGCCGCACGCCTTCACGAGGATATCCGTGAAGCTGATCTTGACCCCCTCGACGGTGTTGAGTTGCTCGCGAAACGCCATCGCGGGCTCCATGTCCACCTCGATGGTGACATAGAATTGCGGAACGGTCTGCTTGCTCTCTGTCATCCGTTTTGCGATCGTCTTCCGAATGGGTGACAGAGGCACTTCCTGCGTCGGACGGCTGACAAATGTCCGGACAATCGGAGCAGAACCCGTGGCTGCTCCTTCGAGGTCACGTTTGATGATGCGGCCTTGCGGACCTGAACCTGCAAGGACGCGGAGATCGATCTGGCGTGCCGCGGCGATCTTGCGGGCGAGAGGGGAGGCTTTGACGCGACCTTCGGTGGCGACGATTCCAGGCGAAGGTGCGTGCGTAGGAGCGGATGGCGTTGCCGGTGTCGGCGCCGCAGCCGGGAGAGGCTGAGACGCTGGAGGGACGGCTGGAGCTTCGCTCTCGAGCGCGCTGATGTCCTCACCCGCATCGGCGATGATGGCGATGGGGGCTCCGATCTTTGCCTTGCCGCCCTCGGGGATGAAGATCTTTCGCAGGATCCCTGAATCGTAGGCCTCGAGCTCCATATCAGCCTTGTCCGACTCGATCTCGACGAGAATGTCGCCCTGCTTGACCTTGTCGCCTTCCTTGTATCTCCACTTCAGGATCGTGCCTTCACTCATCGTGTCACTGAGCTTCGGCATTTGGATCTTCGTTGCCATGGCCGTCGGTTCCTCTTAGCCTCGATACAGCACGTTGTGGACTGCCTTGATGATCTTGTCGACGCTCGGGAGCGAAGCCCGTTCGAGATTGCTCGCGTATGGCAAGGGCACATCTTCCTGGGTGACCCGTTCGACAGGAGCATCGAGGTCGTCAAAGGCGCGATGTTGCACCTCGAATGCGATCTGTGCGCCCACGCCCGCGAACGGCCAACCCTCTTCGACAACGACAAGGCGATTGGTCTTCCGTACCGACTGGATGATCAGGTCCCAGTCCATTGGCTTGATCGTCCGGGGATCGATCAGCTCGACGCTGATCCCAGCCTCCTTCAGTTGCTGCACCGCCGGTATCGTGAAGCGCTGCAGCACCTTGGACCAGGAGACCACTGTGACATCCGTGCCTTCTTGGATGACGGATCCGACGCCGATCGGGACCGTGTACTCGCCTTCGGGGATCTCGCCCTTGTCGCCGTACATGATCTCGCTTTCAATGAACACGATCGGGTTGTCGTCGCGGATCGCGCTCTTCAGCAGCCCTTTTGCGTCATACGGGTTTGACGGCATGACGACCTTCAACCCGGGAATGTGAGCGTAGATCGCTTCCAGGGCCTGGGAATGCGTCGCACCGAGATTGCGCGCTGCGCCACCCGGACCGCGGAACACCATCGGCACGCTGAAATGACCGCCCGACATCGACAACATCTTGGCAGCGTGGTTCGCGATCTGGTCGTAGGCGACGAGCGAGAAGTTCCAGGTCATGAACTCCACGATGGGCCGCAGGCCGGCCATGGCAGCGCCAATGCCGATCCCGGCAAAGCCCTCTTCAGCGATGGGCGTGTCGATGATCCGCTTTGGACCCCACTTCGCCAGGAGGCCCTGGCTGACCTTATACGCGCCATTATACTGGGCCACTTCCTCGCCCATGAGAAGCACGCGCTCGTCGCGCGCCATCTCCTCATCCATGGCTTGATTCAATGCTTCACGAAAACTCACGACTTGCATGATCTCAGTCCTCGGTCAGGGCAGATAAACATCCTTCCACAGCTCTTCGAGCGGTGGTTCGGGCGAATTGTCGGCGAACGTGACGCACTCCTCGACGACCTTCTTTATCCGCTTCTCAACGGACTCGAAATAGGCCTCGTCAGCCAATCCCTCGTCCTGTAGGATCGACCCGAACAATGAAATCGGGTCGGAGCGCTTCTGTTCTTCGACCTCCTCTTTGGTCCGATAGTGGCCGTGGATCGGGTCCGACATCGAATGCCCGCGATAGCGGTAGGTACGGATCTCGAGCAGCGAAGGGAGGTATTCGTTCTTGGCGAGATCGGCCGCCTGCTTCACCTTCTGGTAGACCTCGAGCACGTTCATGCCGTCGACGACGTCTGAACGCATGTCGAATGCGAGGGCTTTCTTGTAGAGATCTTCGACCGGGGACGAGCGGGCCACTGAGGTCCCCATGCTGTAGCGATTGTTCTCAATGATGAAAACGACGGGCAGCTTCCACAATTGCGCAAGACCCAGACCTTCGTAGAACGCGCCAATGTTGGTGGCGCCATCTCCCATGAAGACGAGGATCGCGCGCCGTTCGCCCTTGTATTTGATGGCGAACCCGACGCCCGCACCGATCGGAACGTGGCTCCCCACAATCGCGTGGCCGCCCAGGAAGTTCTTCTCGCGGTCGAAATAGTGCATCGAACCGCCTTTGCCTTTGGTGGTGCCGGTGTATTTCCCGAGCAGCTCGGCCATGCAGGCTTTGGGGTCGACGCCACGGGAGATCGCCAGGCCGTGATCTCGGTAGGCCGTGATGACGTAGTCCTCCGGCGTGAGGGCAGCCGAGGCGCCAGTGGAGATCGCCTCCTGACCATTGTACAAGTGACAGAATCCGCCGATACGGCCCATCCCATAGAGCTGCGCCGCCTTTTCCTCGAAACGACGGACGAGCACCATATCGTCGTACCAGGCGAGCAGCGTCTCTTTCGGTAGCCCTAGGGTCCGAGAGGATTTCTCAGAAGCCGGGGCAGTCTTCTTTGACATGTCGAAGTGTCTGGATGTGTCAGAACTGGGAAGCGGCTACAAATATAAGAAATGGAGCGGACAATTCACAGATGAGACCTGGAGCGGAACGGGCAGGGATGAGGTGAACGGCTCGTGATCCCGGGGTGCTGGCGTGATACCGCGGTGCGCCGATCCGGCAGGGGCTAATGCATCGGGGATGACATGGCCCCGGTCGCCCTCCAGGATGGCGGAGGCGACCACCTAGCAACATCGCATGACCATGCCCGTCATCCGGGGTGCACCGATGGTCATGCCTTCGTAGGGATCGTGGTGGAGGAAGATGACCCGATACCATTTGCGCACGGCTTCGACCAGGACAATGATCGCACATATCATCATGACGGCCGTAAGCGTCGAGTTGACGTACCCCTGAGAAGCCTTGTCGGGGAGGGTGGTGAGGGGCCAGAAGTTGTCGACGATATTGAAGTAGCCTGCCGTAAGGGTGGTCGTGGTGACGAACAGCATCGGCACGAGGGTGACCCAAGCCAATTTCCAGCGGCCGGCGTTGATGATGTAGCTCGTTCCGACCGAAAGGGCCACTCCGGCCAGCAACTGATTGGCCGTGCCGAACATCGGCCAGATCATGCTGATGCTTCCGTTCCAAATGAAGTATGCCCAGCCGAACACGATCAGCGAGGTTGCCAGGACGTTTCCGGGAAGCCAATTGGTGCGCTCGAACGGTTTCCACGCCTTACCGGCGAATTCCTGCAGCAGGAACCTGCCGACGCGCGTCCCCGCATCGATCGTCGTCAGGATGAACAACGCTTCGAACATGATCGCGAAATGGTACCAGTACGACATGAGGGAGGCCATTCCCGGCAATGCCGTGAAGATCTGAGCGAACCCGACGGCGAGCGAGACTGCTCCTCCAGGACGACCAGCGACTTGTTCCCCCACCTCGGCCGACAGCATCGCGAGATTTACCGGCTCGAGGCCGAGCGTCGCGAACTTCTCCGGTGAAAGGTTGATGGCAAAGTAGTCCGCTGGATGAAGCGAAGTCGCTGCAATGAGGGCAACGATCCCGACAACGCCCTCCATGAGCATGGCTCCATATCCGATCATGCGGGCGTCCGCTTCATTCGCGATCAGCTTCGGTGTCGTGCCAGTGGAGACGAGTGAGTGAAATCCGGAGATCGCGCCGCACGCGATGGTGATGAACATGAACGGAAAGATCTTGCCGGCGATGATCGGGCCGCCCCCGTGAATGTATTCCGTCAGGGCAGGCATCTTGAGCTCGGGAGCAACGATGATCACACCCATAATGAGTGCGAAGACGGTCCCAAGCTTCATATACGAGCTGAGATAGTCCCGGGGCACCAACAGCATCCAGACGGGCAGAACGGAGGCGAGGAATCCGTAGATGGCCAATGCGACGATGATCTGCTCCCGTGTCAGCGTGAACCACGAAGCGAACGCTGAGGCCGGGATCCATGCACCTCCGATCACGGCCGCCAGCACGCCAACCACACCGATGACGGACGCCTCAGCGATATGTCCCGGGCGAATGAATCGCATCCAGGCGCCGACGAACATGGCGATCGGGATCGTCATGGCGATGGTGAATGTCCCCCAGGAGCTTTCATGCAACGCGTTCACGACGGCCACGCCAAGTCCGGCCAGGCTCACCACGATGATGATCAGGATGGCCACAGAGGCCACGACACCGGCGAGCGGGCTGATCTCGATCCGCGCGATCTCTGCGAGAGAGCGCCCGCCACGGCGGAGCGATGCCGCCAGGGAGACGAAATCATGGACGGCGCCTGCTACGACAACGCCGATGAGGAGCCATAGAAATCCGGGAAGGAAACCGAACTGCGCCGCAAGGGTCGGACCGATCAAAGGGCCCGCCCCGGCGATCGCTGCAAAGTGGTGTCCGAACAAGACCCATTTGTTGGTCGGCTCGTAGTTCGAACCATCGCGATGGACATGCGCTGGCGTCGTGCGCGTCGCGTCGAGGACGACTACACGGGCAGCAATGAAGGCGCTGTAGTAGCGATACGCGATCGCCATGACACACAGCGCCCCAAGCATCAACGGTAGGGCGTTCATGCGGATGTCCGACGCAGTGGGACGATCAGGAGCAATGCGGCCAGAAGCGCCATGATGATGATGCTTACCAGATACGATGGACCTTCAAAGACATGCGGGATCGGCAGTTCGCCGAAGGCCAGGCCGGCAAACAAGAGTCCGATCAGCGCCTCGCCCGCGATCAGACCAGAGGCCAGAAGGATCCCCGCGTTGTCCATGGACTCTTTTGCGGCCCCCTCGATCTTTCGATTTGATTGAAGCCGCTCAAGTAGGCCCCGGATCGCGCCGCCAATGAAGATCGCAAAGGTGGTATCGATCGGGAGATACATGCCCACGCAGATCAGCATTGGACTTCGCACTTGCATCATGATCAGCGATAGCCCCATCAGCATGCCGGTCAGGACAAGGATCAACTCCGTCTTGCTTTCGATGATCCCGCGGGCGACGACGGCCATCAGGCTCGCTTGGGGCGCCGGAAGTCGCTCGCCACCGAACCCGGCCTGCGTCCCCAGAATGTCGTTCAACTCTTCCGGTGTACGATCACCAAGGTCGCCAAGCGCATACTGCGTGCCGGCCTTTGCCGGATCTGCCCCCCGGTACATCACCAACGTCTGTCCCTCGGCAGTGAGCCGGTCGATTCGCTCCGAGGTTGAGCGTTTCAGATCTCCGATGTGCAGCAGAGAAAGAACGAGGAACATGACGAGTGACGCGGCAGCCACGCCGAAGATGTCTCCGACCTGCATCTTCCACGGGGTGCAACCGAGGATGTGACCGGCCTTCAGGTCCTGCATCATCTCACCCGCGACAGAGACACTCGTGCAGGTGAATGCTGCGACTCCGAGCACGGCGGCGACAGCGGATTCGCCCTCCATGCCCAGTGCCACCATCAGGAAGGCGACGATGATCAATACGGAAACTGTGAGACCGCTGGTGGGATTGTTGCTCACGCCGATGATCCCGACGAGGTATCCGGACACGGCTGCGAACACGAACCCAAGGAAGAGGTTCACGAGGGCGGCAACAGCCGCGGGAACCCAGGCATTCGTGAATTGCATGAAGATGAGGAGCATGACGAGCGCAATGACCGCGATCGTGGGCATCGTCCATCGTAAGGCAATGTCCCGCTCCGTGCGGGGGAGATCCACCGTGCCGGAAGCAGATCCCCGGACGTACGAGAGGGAACGGCTGATCCCGGTGATGAGGCTTGAGCGCATCTTATAGAGCGTGTAGAACGCGCCGACGAGCATACCCCCAATGGCGATGTAGCGGACGGTGTTCTTCCACACGTATGTCAACTCCGCACCCCAGTCCGCGACCGCTCCGGGGTTGTCGCGGTGGAGGTAGTATGCAATGATCGGCGTCAGGAGTCCCCATGCGAGCACACCACCGCTGAAATTGATGGCGCTCAGCTTCGGTCCGATGATGTAGCCGACGCCAAGATACGCCGGATTCATGCCTGGCCCTCGAAGCAGCAACGTCCCTTTGGTGAGCGATACCAGTTTCTGCCAACCGGCCGCGATGACCTTCGTCTCGACGAGCGAGTTGATGACGGCGCCGAGTCCCATGCCCCCGAACAAGTATCCCGAGCCGCCGGCGCCCGATTGGCCGGACTTGTGGATCTCGGAGGCGGCGATCGATTCAGGGAAGGGAAGCTCGACGTCCTCGACGAGGACGCGTCGAAGGACTGTCACATACATGATGCCAAGCACGCCAGCTACAAACAGGATGACCGTGGCGATGAGATAGTGGTCGGAACTGTAGAACGGCGTCCACACGGAAGCAATAAAGAAGGCCGGTAGCGTAAAGATCGCACCCGTGGCAATGTTGCCGCCGATCGAGCCAATGGTTCGTGCGGCATTCTCTTCCAGGATCGATCCCTTCAAGGCCTTGATCACCGCCATCCCGATCACGGCCGTCGTGTATGTGGCGGCGATCGTCATTCCGGCCTTGAGTCCCAGGTAGGCGTTGGCAGCCCCCATGACCATGGCCATGATGATCCCAAGCAGGACCGCTCGGAAGGTGAATTCAGGCAGTGTGGAACTTGCGGGAACGAATGGGACGAGGTTTTTCGTGGGCATCGTCGAGTGGGTAAAGGTGTCTGAATGCGTGACGCTACGAAAGGAAGCGCAAGATGTCAACCCGACCTTCTCATTTTTGCGTGAGAACTCCGCGAATACCGGCATCTGCATGGCGGATGCCCGGAGGGTTTTCTACCTTGTCTCATCACCGCCGGATATGACCATGACCACCAAGATCGCTCTGCTGCTATCTCTCTGCACCCTCTTTGCAGCTGGACAAACCCTTCGCTCTCCGAACGGGCAACTCGTGCTGCAATTCTCCATCAATCCGGAAGGAGAGCCAACCTACACCCTCCAGCATGGTGCGAAGCCCGTGGTGCGTCCGAGCCGGCTAGGGATCATTCTCAAGGACCAATCGTCACTCACCAGTGGGTTCCACCTTGAGTCATCGAAGGCGACTTCCGTGGACCAGACCTGGGAGACCGTCTGGGGTGAGTCGAAGTTTGTGCGCGATCGTCACGAGGAGCTCTTTGTGGTGTTGCGGCAAGATTCGTCCAAGGGACGCACCTTGGCGATCCGTTTTCGATTGTTCGATGACGGCCTCGGTTTCAGGTACGAATTTGCGGAACAGGATGCTCTCAAGCATTTCGTCGTCGCAGGTGAGCGCACCGAATTTCGCATGACGGGAGATCATCGCGCGATCTGGATCCCCGGAGACTACGACACGAACGAATATGCCTACTCGGAGACGCGCTTGTCCGAGGTGAACGCCGAGCAGGGGAAGAACGTGGGTGAGATCTTCTCGAAGACCGTTATCGGCAAGAACTTCGTTCAGACACCGCTGATGATGGTCTCGTCGGACGGGCTCTATATCAATATCTTCGAGGCTGCGCTCGTCAATTATCCGGCCATGACGCTCGAGATCGATCAGTCGGAGTTCTCGCTCGTCTCGCATTTGGCTCCCGATGCTGTGGGAAATCGTGCCTACCTGCAGACACCGTCTGTCACGCCGTGGCGTACGATCCTCGTTAGCGACGACGCTCGTGACATCCTCGCCTCGAACCTCATCGTGAACCTGAACGACCCGTCTACGATCAGCGACGTCAGCTGGATCAAGCCGATGAAATACGTCGGGATCTGGTGGGAGATGCATGTGGGCACAGCCTCTTGGAATTACTCAGACGTGAACAACGTGCGGCTGGGGGAGACCGATTGGGCCTCGCTCAGACCGAACGGTCGGCATGGCGCCACGACAGAGCGCACCAAGGTCTATATCGATTTTGCCGCAAAGCACGGCTTCCAGGGAGTGCTTGTCGAGGGATGGAACGTCGGCTGGGAGGATTGGTTTGGGCAATGGAAGGAGAATGTGTTCGATTTCGTCACTGCCTATCCCGATTTCAACGTGAAGGAATTGCAGGCCTACGCAGCGAAGAAAGGCGTGAAGCTCATCATGCATCATGAGACATCCGCGTCCGTGACCAACTATGAGCGGAGATTGGACGAGGCGTTCCGCTTCATGAAAGATCACGGATATGATGCCGTGAAGACGGGGTACGTCGGTCGCATCATCCCCCGCGGGGAATACCATGACGGTCAATGGATGGTCGATCACTACATCCGCGTGGCGCAGAAGGCGGCCGAATACCGGATCATGGTGAATTCGCACGAGGCGGTCCGGCCGACGGGCTTGCACCGAACGTATCCGAATTGGCTGGCCTGCGAATCGGCACGGGGCAACGAGTTCAACGCCTGGAGCGTCGGCAATCCGCCGTGGCACGAGACCGTGTTGCCGTTCACGCGATTGCTCGGCGGTCCGATGGACTACACACCGGGGATCTTCGAGGTCAAGATGGACCACTATTTTCCAGGGAAGACGGAACAGGTGCACACGACCCTTGCGAAGCAGCTCGCCCTGTATGTGACAATGTATAGTCCGATCCAGATGGCTGCCGACTTTCCGGAGAACTACGAGCGCTATCTGGACGCCTTTCAATTCATCAAGGATGTTCCTGCGGATTGGGATGAAAAGGTCGTGCTCGAAGCAGAACCGGGCGACTATATCACCATTGCCCGAAAGGCGCGTGGTAAAGAGGCATGGTTCATCGGTGCGATCACGGATGAGCGATCACGCGTGGCCAAAGCGGACCTGGGTTTTCTGCCGGGCGGTGCGAAGTATGTGGCCACGATCTATGCCGATGGACCGACTGCGCATTGGAAGAACAATCCGAAGGCGTACGTGATCAGGGAATCGCTGGTCGATCGGACAACGAAGCTTTCGCTGCGGCTTGCCGAAGGTGGGGGAGCCGCGGTTTCGTTGCG
Organism: uncultured Ignavibacteriaceae bacterium; assembly: GCA_964473365.1. Classification (GTDB taxonomy): domain Bacteria; phylum Bacteroidota; class Ignavibacteria; order UBA10030; family UBA10030; genus 2-02-FULL-55-14. The sequence goes on along the minus strand of CAYYOV010000010.1, from coordinate 15,927 downwards.
CCCTGCAACCTCGGACGACGTGAAAAAGGTCAGATCGTATCAGTGAGGACCATTCTGATCGTCGGGCTTTCATTGCTCTCACCCATCCTCGCAGCGCAGTCCTCGGTACGGGATACGGTCGTGTTGAAGACCGGGGCCAGGATCGCAGGGAGTGTCCTCGAGCAGATCGACGGCCTGGCCGTTCGCTTGCGTACCACGGACGGTCGTCAGATTCTGTTTCTCGCACATGAGGTTCAAAGGGTGATCTCGGCGCGATCGGAGCGATCGACAGTACTGTCGGGGTCAATCCACGGCTCGGCGACTCAAGCGGCTTCGCTTATGTTCGTGGCTGGCGGGAGTCTTCCCGTGGCGGCGTTCGGGAGCCTGCGGGAGGCCGACGGGGGCCTGGCGCAGGTTGGGGGTGCCGCTGGAGTGAACCTCACGGTCCCGGCATCAGGCGGATGGCACTATGGGCTCGGGTTTCTCTTCGCCATGAACCCGGTGAATGCGGGCGAGGCAGGGAGGCGCGTTGCCGACGCGCAGACCACGTGGGCCGATGCGTCACCATGGTCGACGTCACTGATGACGATCTCGTGGGGGTACAGCACGGACATCGGTGGCGTGCGGGTATTTGCCGGGGCAGATGCGGGATTTCTGCATGCGTCTTCGCCAAAGATCACGCTGAGGAGAACCGGTGAGGATGTGGTCTATGCGGCAGGGAGCGACAACGTCTTCGCGCTTGGTGCTCATGCCGGGGGTCATGTGACGACGAAGGTGAGTGTATCGGTACGGGTTGTCTCGGCGTCGACAGCATTTCGTTCGGTCGCATCTGGTGGCGAGGTCCTGTGGACGACGGGGCGAAGGCAGTCGATCGGCCTGGTGTATCTCTTGGCTGGGATCGATCTCTAACGTGGTGTTGGGAGTGTTCCGGGATGCTTGGGGAAAGGAGCAGGACATCATGACACACGATCAATTCGTCGCAGTTCACACATACAATACGGATATCGACGCCCAGGTCGCGAAGGGGTTCCTCGAATCTAGAGGGATCGCTGCATTGATCGCAAAGGATGACGTTGACGGGATGTTCCCGAACCTTCAACTCACGGAAGGCGTCACGCTGATGGTGCCCCGACATGACAAGGAGAAAGCGCTCGCGCTTCTCAAGAGCCACGGGGGATAGCGTGGCAAGGGGTCTGGACGATCGTGGCTCGCGAACCGATGGAGCCAGACTGAAAGGCGAGGCGGACTACGGCCACGCCGAAAGATCCGAATGGTGTCTCAAGACGTTCTAGCAGGCTGGAAATACGAAGGGCCCGGAGATTCTCCGAGCCCTTCATTGTTCTTCCGCGACACTGTTCAATCAACAATCTGCAAATATCCCTGCGGGACCGACGGGACTCGCCACGAAGTGGTCACTTCGTGAAACCCGCGACCTCCTGTCCGTCCCGCGCGTTGCGCGGGACGAGATCTCGTCTCGTCGCAGAGCGACGAGACGGACGTGACAGGCGGCTCCAAGCACCAACCCCGCAGAAAACAGGAAAGGCCCGGATGTCTCCGAGCCTTTCACCAGCATATCCTGTACAGTTTGTCTTCTACAATGTTAAGCGGGACCGACGGGACTCGAACCCGCGACCTCCTGCGTGACAGGCAGGCGCTCTAACCAAACTGAGCTACGATCCCATGTCTCATCTTCGCGACTGTAGCATACACGAAAGCCCTATAATATAGCGGATTTAGCATACGAAGTCAACGCTCCTTCGCCAAACATGTTGTACCCAATGCGTCTATGGGCATTACTTGCCGTGGCTCTGGAGGCAACTTTTTCATTCAAACAGCACTTGAAGTAGTTGCTCCTTGAGTTTTTGCCGAGTACAATGTCCGCGCCTCGCAGGCTGTATTCGAGATCTTTCCTAGGGATCCGTTCCATCATGTCCTGCAGTCCGTTCTCCTACCATCTGTTCACCCCACCTCTCAGGAGGATTCTATGACTGTCTTCACGAAGACCCGCCTTGGCGGCGTCTTGATCGTACTCGTGGTCCTGGCCAGCCTCGGCCTTGCCCAAACGGGAATGGTCAGGGGCGTCGTGACCGATGCGGATTCCCGTCAGCCGTTGGTTGGCGCGACGATCGTCGTTACGGGCACCCGGCTCGGTGCGGCTACCGATGCCAGCGGCCGCTACGAGATCACCGGCGTTCCGATCGGCAGCTATACGATCCGTGCTTCGTTCCTCGGCTACACGGCCTCGCAACAAGCCGTTCGCGTTACGGCCAATGGTGTTGTCGTTGACTTTGCCTTGACGCAGACCACGCTGCAGCAACGCGAGGTGATCGTCGAGGTCAACCGTGCAAAGGACCGCGAGACCCCGGTCGCATTCACGGACATCGGGAAGGATCAGATCGATCAGCGTATCCACGGTCAGGATGCTCCGCTGCTCCTCAAGGGAACTCCTGGACTATACGCGTTCTCGACGGATGGCGTCGGAAACGGCGAAGCGAAACTGTTCGTCCGTGGCTTCAACCAAAACTATGTCCAGGTGCTCATCAACGGCGTTCCGACGAACGACCCTGAGTCAAACTCGGTCTACTGGTCGAACTGGGGTTCCGTCTCGTCTGCTGCCGCCTCCGTGCAGGTGCAGCGTGGTGCGGGCTCCTCGTTGTATGGAGCCGGCTCGTTCGGCGGATCGTTCAACATTGTAACGGGCAACGCCAAGCCCCGCGCCGCGTACGGCGTGAACTTGTCGTTCGGCTCTCCGATGAACACGATGTATGGCGTCGACCTCAACTCGGGTCTGATCGACAACAAGTTTGCCTTCTCGGTCCGATTGGACCGAAAGCTCGGCGAAGGCAGCCGCCTGGGAGCTCGCTACGAGGGATACAACTACTATATGTCAGGCTCGTGGTTCATCGATGAGCAGCAATCGTTGAAGGCCGTGCTGCATGGTGCTCCGCAGGAACACGGGTATTCCTTCAGCAATGATATCTCGTACTTCAAATACTTTGGGTTCACGGCCAACTCCGCGCCGTGGTTGAAGCGCAGCGTGATCAACGGCCTGCCGGCCCAGCCCGCGGTCAACGGCGGCATCAAGAACTACGGCCTCCTCGATGGGCGGCGTGAGATCGTGACGGACGACTATTCGACGCTTGCACATAATCACTTCCACAAGCCGCAGGTCGAGTTGCACTACAACAACGACCTGACTGAGAACTCGGCCATCCGTGCAACCCTGTTCTTCTCACGCGGACGCGGGGGCGGATCAAGCCTCAATTCCTCCACATTCCCGTCTACAGCCCAGTGGGCAACGCATCTGGACAGCGATGGCGCGATCAAGAACTCTGCCGTGGCTGACACGATGTATCTCAGGAACGCGTACCAGCGTGACAGCTACTCCCTGCACCAGCAGGGGGGCATTTTGGCGAGCTATGAGTTCAAGCCGATGAACGACTTGAAGGTCACAGCTGGCGGCGAATTCCGTTACTGGACGGCTGACCATCCGGGTCACTATACGAATCTGTATGGGAAGACTTCGTTGACGGTCCAGCAGTATGGCGCGGTCGACTCAGCCAACGCGCCCACGTCCACGCTGAAGTCGTTCCGTCGCCGGACCTATCAGGGTGATGTCGCGCAAGAGAACGACGTGGCGATCTTCGGCTGGGACATGGCGAACGAGCCGACCTACCGGTCACAGTATCGCAACTACCGCGGAGAGACCCCGCAGTGGACGTTGTTCGCGAGCGCGAACTACAACCTACTGCCGAACCTGATCGTTACCGGTACACTACAATACGTGTACTATACGTACGATCTGATCGAGAACATGCCAAGCGAGAACGCCATCGGCAAGCGGCTGAGCGCCTCGCAGAAAGCCGCGTTGGGCCTTACCTCGTCTTCAGCAGACAAGGAAGGGAAGAACGCGAACGGCAAGTTCTATATGGCCGAGTATGCCAATGCGACGAGCGGCACGATCACGAACTGGTATGAGTTCGATCTGATCAATTCGTCACGGAGCCGCGGGTTCATCCAGCCGAAGTTCGGGGCAAACTACAACGTCACCGAAAATTTGAACGTTTTCGGCAACTTCTCACATGTCGAACGATTCACGGACCTTGGAGTCTATTATAACCAGGGCCGTCTGAATCCGGATGCGAAGGACGAGATCTCGAACCAATTCGAAGTAGGTGCTGGCTGGACTTCGCGCGAATTGACAGCCAAGATCAACCTGTATCAGATGATCTGGGACAACAAGTCCCAGCGGATCACGGACGTAAGCCAGGCTGGTCAGCCGGGATACGACCGGAATGGCAACAAGACCATCCTCGTAGGAACGGCCAACTATCAGGGCATCGAGATCGAAGGCAGCTCACAGCTTGACTGGCTGCTGCCGATCAAGGGCTTCGAGATCCGCGGTTCTGCAACCTTCTCGTCGAACAAGTGGGAATCCGTGTTGAAGGAGGCAAAGACTGTTTACAGCGCCACCGGAGTCCCGCAGCGAACGGTGTTCAACGCCAACGGTTTCACGGCAACTGGAGTTCGTGACACGGTGTTCGTGGACGAACTGGCCGGTACGCACGTCGGAGGTCCCCCGCAGTTGATGCTCTCGTTCGGAACAACGTATCGCTGGGAGAACCTGTTCGTGGGCTTCGACGCGAACTACTACGACAACCACTATGCGCTGGATGGCGATACTTATTCGCGCGTGCTGGGCGAGTGGAATGCGAACAAGACCACGTTCAGCTATGCCTATAAGCAGTTCCTCCAAAGCCGCATGATCCTCGATATGCAAGCGGGCTACCGCTACGAGATGTTCGGCGTGAAGGCGCAGGCCTCGATGCAGATCCTGAACCTTCTGGATGAGAACTACTTCGCCGATATGGACAATTTCGGCGTGATCCCTGGCGGTCTGCGAGCGTATCGGTTCAATCTCAGTCTCTTCCTCTGAGATCTCGTCCCTCGCCATTCTGCATCTCATCGCTTCGTGCAAAGAGCCCGCTTCGGCGGGCTCTTTGTGTGTACGAAGTGTGACTGTCAATGTGGCTATGACGTGCCCAAAAGGCCCGTCAACAAAGATTTTTTTTTAAGGCCAAAATGTCGGGCGAATTAATTGGGGAATCCTGCAATTAATATATATATCAACAACTTACAGCGAGGAAGGAAAGAATCTTACGGAAGTGAACGAACGGAAGTCCTTTAAAATTACCGAGCGGCACTTGACAATCCTTTCAAAAGCCCTATATTTGCTGGTGATTTTGAAACGCAGCAGAACGCTCCGATTTTACAGGGGTTTCTAAAGGGTCTCGGGGCAGGCCCCTCACTCTCACCAATTCGAAGGGTTTCACTATGGCAAAATCCATGTCGAAGAGCCAGGTTGCTGCACACCTTGCGAGCAAGTTCGACCTTAAGAAGAAGGTCGCGGTCGGAATTCTGGAGGAGGTCGCGATGTTGTCGTATCGCGAGGCGAAGAATCACTTCACCCTCCCCGGTATCGGCAAGCTCGTGTTGGTTGAGCGCAAGGCTCGTATCGGCCGGAATCCCGCCACGGGTGAGCAGATTCAGATCCCGGCGAAAACCGTGGTGAAGTTCCGTGTAGCGAAGGCCGCCAAGGAAGCAATCCTCGGCTCCAAGTAAACGCTGAACGGTGCAGTTTTTCTGAGCGCCTGTCCGAAAGGACGGGCGCTCTGCGTTTTCGGGCCACAAGGTTTGAACGGAGGCGACTAATTGTGAAGAGCATTGGCAGGCCTTTTATGCTGAGCGGATGGGATGGCGTCCTGAAGTTCACGCGGATCGCATCGCCTATCGATTGGATAAGCTTCGCGCTTCATTCCGGGGATTTTGATCCACCGTTGATGTGATTGACAACGACAGGAAGAGTGTGGGTGTCGCTGATCGGCGTGCCTCTGAACGAAGCGTCGATCGACTGTATTGTGGCACTGCCAGATCGAGGATAGTGGGCGCGGTCGTCGTCTTGACATTCAAGTTAATTAACCTAAAATTATTGCCGCGTGGAAGCCCTTCCACGTCCCCCGTGCCAGTCACCATCTACGACATAGCCCGCGAAGCAAACGTCGGCATCGGTACGGTCTCCCGGGTCTTCAATAACCACCCAAGCGTGTCCGAGGAGACTCGTCACCGTGTACTGACGGTCGCTGCGCGTTTCAACTATCACCCGCATCCGTACGCACGAGGCCTCGCGCGGAAACGGACCAACGCCTTCCTTGCTGTCATCCCGTTCTTCACCACTTTCTTCTTCCTCGAGATCCTTCACGGGGTGCAGTCTGCGCTGGCAGATGGCGATACGGACCTTCTCCTGCATGGTGTGTCGCATCCTGACCACGCAGAGCAGTCGTTGCGTCGCGTCAGTACGCGCGGCCGCTTCGACGGTATCCTGTACTTCTCGATGAACCTTCCGGAGGATTTCGTACAGGAAGTGGCGCAGTTGAAGATCCCTCTCGTTCTCGTCGACGCGCAGCATCCTGCGTTCGACTCATTTTCCGTCGAGAACGTTGTCGGAGCGCGCCGGGCCACGCAGCACTTGCTTGAACTCGGCCATCGTCGAATCGGAATGCTTGCGGCGAACCTTGAGAGCTTGCCGGCCCGCGAACGTGTCACCGGGTATCGTCAGGCACTTGAAGAGGCCGATCTCCCGGTCGACGAATCGATCCTGCTTTCGAGCGCATCGCCCCGACTTGATGGATTCACGCGTGAGACAGGCTATGAGTTGATGCAGCGTTTCCTCAGTATGGGTCCCCGCCGTCCGACCGCCGTTTTTGCTTCGAGCGACGTCCAGGCCTCCGGGGCACTCATGGCGATCCAGGAGGCGGGCCTCCGATGTCCGGACGACATCGCGATCATCGGCTTCGACGATATCTCGCTCGCAGGACACATTGGCCTCAGCACGATGCGTCAACCGCTGGTCGAAATGGGCAGACTCGCTGTCCAACGCCTCAACGAACGACTCGCAACACCCGACCTGCCGATCAGTCAACATAGTTTCGTGCCGGAATTGGTCGTCCGGCGCAGTTGCGGTTCCGTCCTCTCCCGAGCGACGGAACTGACCACCCCTCAAACCGACTACACGCATGCGTAACTCCCACCGCTACCTCCAGAGCGCCGCGTGGCTCCTGCTCAGCGTCGCGCTCATCACCGTCGCCGTACTCGCCGGAACGACCGGAAAGATCCGGGGCGTCGTGAAGGACAAGAAGACCGGAGAACCGCTGATCGGGGTCAATGTCCGCATCGAGGGGACGAACCTGGGATCCTCCACAGACTTCGACGGGAACTATACGATCCTCAACGTACCTCCGGGAGAGTATGCGGTCGTCGTATCGATGGTCGGGTATGGGCAAACGCGGATCCAGGAAGTACGGGTGAAGATCGATCTGACCACGACGCTTGACGTCGAACTGTCTGAGGCGTTGGTCGAGGCACAGGAAGTGGTGGTGACGGCCGAGCGTCCTCTTATTCAGCGGGACCTCACCGCGACGACAGCGACCGTGGGTCGAGAAGAGCTTTCGGTCCTTCCGGTGACCGAATTCAGCCAGGTCCTCTCACTCCAGGCGGGTTTCGTCTCCGGAAGTCTGCGCGGTGGACGGAGCGGGGAAGTGGCGTATTGGATCGACGGCGTTCCGGTCACCGACGTGTACGATGGAAGTCAGGTGGTCGAAGTGAACAAGAATCTTGTGCAGGAGATGCAACTGGTGTCGGGCGCCTTCAACGCCGAGTACGGCCAGGCGATGTCGGGGATCGTAAACATTGCGACGCGGGAGGGGGCCGACAAATTCAACGGCGGCGTGGGCTTCTACGGTGGCGACTACGTCAGTGCTGACAATACCCTCTTCCGAGGCATCGACAAGATCTCCCCCTTCGCGATCTGGAACGTCGAGGGGAACCTGAGCGGCCCTATCCTCGGAAACGATCTGACGTTCTTTATTAACGGCCGAAAGATCTACTTCGACGGATATCTTTCAGGCCTGCGACGATTCAATCCCTGGAACGTGGCATACACCGACAGCACGGGAACGTTCCAATTGTATCGCGACCCATCAGGTGTCGGCGACAGCACCGTCCTACCCATGAACTGGAGCAAGCGCAGCTACCTGCAGGGAAAACTTGCGTGGCGATTGACGTCCACGATGAAGGCGACGTACAACGCCATTTTTGACGACAACATCGCCAAGTCGTTTTCGATGGCGTATCAGTACAATCCTGACGGGATCGGAAATACCTATTCCCGGAGCCTGACGCAGATCTTCCAGCTCACGCACACCCTCTCCAATTCGACGTTCTATACCGTCGGTGCGTCGCTCTTCGACAAGCGTATCCAGTACTACCTCTACGAAGACCCGCACGATCCGCGCTACGTGCATCCGGAGCTCTTTCAAACGTATGACCAGTACAGCGCACTGACCGGGGGGACGGACCTGAACCGGTTCGAGCGAAAAACACAGACCGGACTCGTGAAGGTCGACCTGTCCAGCCAGATCGACCAATCGAATCTCCTGAAGGTCGGCGTCGAGTTCCGCCAGCACGAGGTCTTCTTCGAAAACTATTCGTTGCGGCGGGACCTTTCGCAGGCGCCGTTCAGTCCTTCGACGAGCAGTCCCTATATGCTCACAGCCGTTCCGGCCGACACCGAGGCCTCATACAATCGCTATCTGCGACGACCCATCGAGTTCTCGGGATACATCCAGGACAAGATGGAGTTCCAGGACCTCATCATCAACATCGGGGTCCGGTTCGACTGGTTCCGTCCTGACGGCGTCGTCCTGGCCGACGAGAGTGACCCCAGCATTACCAATCCCATCAAGCCTTCCAATCGTTTCAACGATCTCAACGGGAACGGTCAGCAGGACCCGGGCGAGACCTCAAAGAGCACTGAGGACCGCCGGGGATACTGGTACAAGCCCGCGAGTCAGAAATTTCAGATCAGCCCCCGGTTTGGGGCCTCCTTCCCGATCAGCGCGGCAGGAGTCGTTCACTTCTCGTATGGACATTTCTTCCAGGTGCCCCGGTTTGAACGACTGTATGAGAACCCGGACTTCAAGATCGGTTCTGGTTCCGGTCAACACGTCGCCGTCGTTGGCAACGCTGACCTGAAGCCCGAACAGACGATCAGCGGCGAGTTGGGCGTTCAGCAGCAGGTGAGTGAGGATATTTCGATGGACCTGACAATGTACTTCCGCGACATCCGGAACTTGACGGGAACGCGAGGTGCGGAGATCGAGATCTTTGGCGGTTCGGCGACGTACGACAAGTACATCAACAGCGATTTTGGGTTTGTGAAGGGTGTCGTCCTTTCGCTGAACAAGCGCTTCGTCGGTGGATTTGGCGCAACCCTGGACTATACGTATCAAGTCGCACGCGGGACGGCCTCTGACCCTTCAGGTGCGCGGAACGCGCTTGCCGGCGGAGCCCTGCCCGAAGTACAGCAGGTTGCACTGGCGTGGGACCAGCGGCACACGGTCAACGTGACAGCTTCCTACAATGCCGACGTGTGGGGGTTGAGCGTGATCAGTCAGTACGGCAGCGGAACGCCATACACGCCGCGCCGCTCGGCTGACGCAACGGCGTTGCTGACGAACAGCCAAACGAAGCCGCAGTACTTCAACGTTGACGGCCGTGCATATTACACACTCGACCTCACGGCGATGCGGCTGGTCTGGTTCGTCCGCGTCTTCAACCTCTTCGACATCCGGAACGAAGTAGGGGTCTTTGACGATACCGGCCGGGCAGGCTTCACGACCGACCTTGCGCGCGCCCGCGCGAACAATCCGACAGAGATCGTCAATTCGTTGGACGAGTACTACCGGATCCCGACCTTCTATTCTGAACCTCGCCGGATCGAGTTCGGCCTGAACCTGGAGTTCTAAGCATGAAGCGCTCAATCATCCTTCTCTCGGGACTCGGACTTCTTGCGTCGGTCGCTCTCGCACAACAGAGCGGCCGGGAATACCGGCGCACGGGTGTGCATAACGCAAATCAGGTCCGAACCGTCTTCGGAAACTGGGGAGTCATCGGCCAGCCGTCGTCCGGCGGACCGCGCGGTGCCTGGAAGAACGACAACAACGGCTATCTGGGCGATGTCAGCCCGATCGTCGGTGCTGAGGTCGTGCACAATGGCCCGAAGTTTCGTTCCGTGGTCTCCGTCCCTGTGGATCGTCCGGGTCAGGCCGACGAAGGTCCCACCGGAAAGCGTTGGACCCTCGAGCCGGTGGATGGCTACTTCAATGCGAACCGGCAGCGCGTTGCAATGAGTACCGATCTCAACTCATGGCCGCCGTCCTGGCCCGACAAGATGGCCGATGCCACTGACCCGGGATGGCGCGGGTCCTGGAACGGCTACTTCGGCAAGCGGATCAACGCCGACCAGGAAAGCTACTTCGTCATGGACGACAACAATGACGAGCGCTACAATTTTGCGGCGAACAACATCTATGGTGTCAGCTTCAAGCCGGATTCGACCCGTCCGTCGCGCAACGGCCTCGGCCTGGAAGTTCGGGTGCGCGGGATGCAGTGGGCGCAATTCCTCGCCAAAGACAACATCTTCTGGTTGTACGAGATCACGAACAAGGGGACGACGACCTACAACAAGGCCGTGTTCGGGATGCTCGTCGGAACGTACGTTGGCGTCACTGGCACGGACGACAGTCCGCAAGAATATGACGACGACTGGTCGTTCTACAGCGCGGCTGAGAACATCGCCTACACGGGCGATTTTCCGCGTAACAATTCGCGCAACCCGCTGTGGGTCGGTCCGGTGGGAATGGTGGGCTACGCCTTCCTCGAAAGCCCCGGTAATCCGTTCGACGGCATCGACAATGACGGTGATTCCGATTCTTCCTCGTTCACGGGTGGTGCATCGAAGTTCACATCCTCAAGCTTCGACACAACGGCAGTGATCCCGGGCAGCCAGATCGTCCTCATCAACAATGACTACTCCCGGTCGCTCTTTACCATCCCGGTCGGCGTCGATTCGGTCCTCGTGACCACTCGAGGCCTCACCAGGTATTTGTACCCGAACGTCACCCGGCTGGCCGAGGGTAATGTGCTGACCGATGGCCAGGGGAATACGTACGTCAATCCGAACGCTTTCGACGGTATCGACAACGACTACGACGGGCTCGTCGACGAGAACCAGTTCGTTCACTACCGACAGGTGAAGCGGACGAACACGGTACCGCCCAAGACCCTGATCGACCAGCTCCGGCCGGTTCGGTTCGTCAACTATCGCACGGGAGCTGGCTCGAACCCGCTGAGCATGATCGACGAGAAGCGGAATGACCGCATCGACAACGACGGCGACTGGCAGATCGCATTTGATGACGTGGGACGCGACGGGATCGCCGGAACAGGCGACTTTGGAGAAAGCGACGGACTGCCGACCTCAGGTGTCGATGCATTCGGGTTCGATACGGGGCTGCCGGGCGAGCCGAACATCGACAAGACCGACGTCAATGAATCAGACCAGATCGGCCTGACCAGTTTCCACTACTTTGCTCCGGCCGGCAACGTTCGGTTCGACCAAGATGACACGTTGTGGGTCAGTCTGACCCCGGGCTACTTCGCGGTACCGAGCACCATTGTCGAGAACCGGCCAGAGGCGGGGCAGGACGGTGACTTCTTTTACGGCTCCGGATACTTTCCGCTCCTCGCGGGCGCAACCGAACGATTCTCCCTTGCGCTCGTCTACGGCGGCGGACAGGGGGGCGGCGTCGCGGAGGATATCTCTGACCTTCTGAAGAACAAGAAGACTGTTCAGAAGATCTACGACAGCAATTATCAGTTCCCACAACCTCCTGACAAGCCGACGCTCGTGGCCGTGCCTGGCGACAAGCAGGTGACGCTGTACTGGGACCGTAAGGCCGAGGCCACGCTTGATCCGGTCCTGAAGATCCGTGACTTCGAAGGCTACAAGCTGTACCGCTCGACCGATCCGGACTTTTCAGACATCTTCACAGTAACAGACGCGTCCGGAACGCCGCAGGGATACCGACCCCTGGTCCAGTATGACCTGAAGAACTCCCTCTCCGGCTACTTCCGGGCGAATGCGGAGCTCTTCCAAGGCTCGGCGGGCTATTCGTTCTATCTCGGTGGTAACACAGGACTCTTGCATTCCTACGTCGACAGAGAAGTGGAGAACGGCCGCCGGTACTACTATGCGCTCGTCGCCTATGATCGCGGAGACGAGATCGTCGGGATCTTCCCGTCCGAGAACACGAAGATCGTTCGCGTCCAATCGTCCGGCGCAGTCGAACTCGACATCAATACAGCAGTGGTCGTTCCGAATGGTCCGACGGCCGGCTACGTCCGGCCAACAAACGGCGTTCCGGTCTCCTCCAGCGCGCTCGTTGGCACGGGAGACGTTGTGTACAGCGTCGTCGACCCCGCGGCCGTGACGGGACACACGTACCGGATCACGTTCGCCGATTCGCAGGGGGACGGGATCGACAACAACAACAACGGCCTGATCGACGCCGCCGATTCGTCGGAATATCGTCGGGTCACAACATCATATTCCGTTCTCGACGAAACGCCGTGGACGGAGGATTTTCTGAGCGCCGACACGGCCGCCGTCCGATTGTCGCATGAACACTTGCTCGGGACCTCGATCATCGTTCGAGACGCCAACGGTGCGATCGTTGCCAGCGGATCATACTCGGTCGATACGACGCGGGGAACGATCCGCGGAAGCGCCCCCGGACTTCTCGAGGCGTCAAAGCGCTTCTCGATCACATACCGATATTTTCCTGTCCACGAAAGTCCGAACATCTTCGGCAATCCCGCCGTCGGCGAAACGAAAGATTCGGATATCTTCGACGGTGTGACGATCGGATTCCAGAACGATTGGACGACGAGCCTGGTCGATTCGCTTTCCGGGTGGCATGGTACGTCCGCGTATGTGGTGAACTTTATCCCGCTGAATGTGGACCTTGGGCCGGGCCAGCATTTCCTGGGATACGCCCGTCCTGCCGATTACAACATCATCTTCTCGTCCTCGGTCGTCGACACATCCGTTGATGACGCGCAGCTATATCCTCTGACACATCCTGTCAGGTTCCGCGTGTTCAACGTCACCGAGAACAGGTATGTGAAGTTTATCTTCACGGACAACGACCTCGACGGCAAGATCGGGGCGCTGGAACAACTGGTACTGCTCGAACCGGACCCGTCCGGAGCACTGCGGTATACCTACAACGTCATATTCGTGAATCGGCCGGGTGTGGGACTCGGCGTCATCTACCCGTTGACGACCGGTGACACGCTTGTATTGCGGACCAGCAAGCCCTTCCAGGACCGTGATACGCTCCGCTTCACTCCTACGAAGGCCGCTGTCGATCCAACTCTGGCGTCGACCGAGCTGAACCGAGTCCGCGTTGTGCCCAATCCATATGTAGCGGCTTCCGCACACGAGCCGCCGCTTCCTCCGAACGTGACGGTGGGAAGAGTGCGGCGCATGGATTTCACACGGCTGCCTGCGGGCGCCAAAGTGCACATCTACACGTCGCGGGGTGACCATGTGATCTCACTCCAGCATGACGGCGTCATCGAGGACGGCACGCTTTCCTGGAACCTGAAGTCGAAGGAGAACCTCGACGTCGCCTTCGGGGTCTACTTCTATGTCGTGGAATCGGATGCCGGGACGCAGACCGGCAAGATCGCGATCATCAAGTGACGACCATGAACTTCGCACGCACACATCTCGCGCGACTTCTCGTCGCACTGACCTTCGGTGTCACTGCCTCGCTCGCGCAAGCCAAGATCGGGACCACCGCCGCGCAGTTCCTGGGGATCCCGGTGGGACCAAAAGCCATCGCCATGGGGTCTGCGTTCGTAGCCTCGAACGAAGACGTCTCCAGTCTGTATTGGAACCCTGGCGCCCTCGGCTTCGCAAGCCGTTCGCAGGTCGCCTTTTCGAACACGGATTGGCTCGTCGGAACGAATTTCCGCTGGGTTGGCGGGATCTTCGCCCTCGACGGGGTCAACGTCATCGGACTGAGCCTCACGAATCTTGATTACGGGGAGGGGGAAGTCACGACCGTTGTCGCCCCGGACGGCACAGGCGAGCGCTGGAGCGCGTCGGACGTAGCGTTGGCGGTGACATATACCCGCCGGTTCACCGACCGGTTCTCAATCGGCGGCTCGGGGAAGTACATCTATCAACGGGTGCATAACGAAAGCGCATCCACGATGGCGTTCGATTTCGGTTTGCTCTTCGTGACAGGTTTCAATGAGATGCGACTGGGGATGTCGATATCAAACTTCGGAGGAGATCTGACGCTCGATGGACGAGACCTCTTGCAGCGCGTGGATATCGACCCGGCCAACTCGGGCTCGAACAAGAGCCTTCCGGGCAAGTTGAAGACGGATGATTGGCCGATTCCGCTCCTCTTCCGGGTGGGCTTCGCCATGGATGTCATCAAGAGCGACCTTGTTACGTGGACGGTCGCGGGAGACGCATTGCGTCCGAGCGACAACGTCGAGACGATCAATCTGGGCACGCAGCTCGGATGGGGCGACATGATCTTTCTCCGGGCCGGCATCAAGGGGATCGGGATCGACGAAGGGGAGGAAGGTCTCTCGTTCGGGGGAGGGGTGAAATACAGCCTTGAAGGAATTGCTGTGCTGCAGGCGGACTACGCGTATACCCAGTTTGGGATGTTCGGCAATTTGAATACCCTTTCCATCTCCGTTGGTTTCTAAAAGAAAGTCGGACCACGAAGAACACGAAGGGACGTGGGATGACTTATGCACGAAGGGACACGAAGTGAAGAATGTTGGGGAGTGGGTTCAGATCGCTCCTCGTCACGACTCGATTCCGTTCTTCGTCTCCTTCGTGTTTACCGCTTCACTCGCAACGCACATGCTTCATCGCAACACATATTCATCACTACCTAAGGAGGTCTCATCATGAAGCTTCGGATACTTGCGGTCACCCTGCTGGTGGCTGTGCTCGCCGTTTCGGCGATGGCGCAGTTCATACCGGTATGGGAGAAGTCATCCGCAAAGAGCAGCGTTCCGTCCTGGTTCAGCTCGACCGGGAACACGGAGCGCGGATTTGCGTACGGATACGTCGGTGGCAACCATCGCGTGTATGTTGTCAGCCGTAACGGCGGCACGCGCGTTGTGATTCTCAACGCTGCGACAGGTGATTCGGTCGGCGTTCTGAGCACGGCCGGCATCCTGAACGACGGCACTTTCCTTCTAAACGACATCGAAGTCAGCGATGATGGCGTGATCTACGCCGCCAATTTGTCGGCGGTCGCCGCTGACACCCTTCGCATCTATCGATGGACCAGCGAGGCGGCAACGCCGGAACTCGTGGCTTCGTATGCCGCCAGCCCGTTCGGACGCCTAGGTGACAAATTCACGGCCGTCGGGTCTGCGTCGAACAACTCGCTGAAGCTGTACTTCGCTTCTGCCACGAGCGGTCAGGCATGGATCGCCGTATTCTCGACAGCAGACAATGGCGCCACGTTCACGGCCGCGACGGTTGCCGTCTCCGGTGTCGCGAGCAGCAACCTGGGCGGAGCGGCCTCTGTCGTTCCCGATGGAGGTACTGGATACTACGTCAATGGCAACGGTATCAACGTGCAACGCTTGGATGCCACCGGTGCTCAGACGCAGTCGATCCCGGGCAGCGTTATCGCTACCGGATCGAATGCCATGCGCTATGTGGAAAAAGGCGCGAAGAAATATCTCCTGTCATTCGGATACGGGACCGGCAATAATAACGTGCGGATCGCCGATGTCACGACCGCGGACTCCACTGCGACGCTATTCGGCGCCACGCCAACCCTCGGATCGCTGGCAAATGCGAACGGCACCGGTGACATTGACATTCGCAACAACGGTGACGGCTCGTACACCATCTATGTCATGGCCACGAACAACGGCCTCGGCGCGTACACCACGGACTTCCGCGTCGCTGCGCGCGTCAAATTCACATTGAACACC
>CAYYOV010000009.1:0-91368 GCA_964473365.1 uncultured Ignavibacteriaceae bacterium | reverse complement strand
ACATTCATCCTTTAATTCCTGTCCCGAGAGGCAGGGAAGGATGCTGACTCGACCCGGGCTCCACGACGGGTTCGGTGGTGCCCCTCAGCCTCCTTCGACGCCTCGAAGGGGGCTTTCGCGTTTCAAAGGGAGTCAGCATGCCTACGAACCGCCTTATCGATGCCTCCGGAATGCGCCGGACGGTGACCCGCCTTGCGCACGAGGTCATCGAAGCCAACCGCGGCGCCGAACAGCTCGCCGTCATTGGCATCCGCACCCGTGGTGAATTCCTGGCCCGCCGGGTCGCGCGCCTCGTCGAAGAGATCGAGGGCACACCGGTCCCGGTCGGTATCCTCGACATCACTCTCTACCGAGACGACCTTCGCGGCCGTCTCGATCAGCCGCTCCTGCAAAGCACCGACATTCTGTTCGACGTGACGGGCAAGACGCTCATTCTCGTCGACGACGTGCTCTACACTGGGCGGACGATCCGCTCTGCGCTGAACGCGATCATGGACCTTGGACGCCCGAAGGCCATCCGACTCCTCGTCCTCATCGACCGCGGTCACCGCGAGCTTCCGATCAAGGCCGACTACGTAGGGAAAAACGTGCCAACCGCCGTTGCACACGAGGTGCAAGTGCGGATGTCGGAGGTCGATGGGGAGGATGCCGTCTACCTCTCAGAAGACACCGGAAAGGAGGCGCGTCCATGAAACTCTCTTCCCGACATCTGCTGGAACTCGAAGGGATGACAAAGGACGAACTGACGCTCATCCTCGACACTGCCCGCTCATTCCGTGAAGTGTTGGAACGTCCGATCAAAAAGGTCCCGCCGCTGCAAGGAAAGACGATCGCGAACATGTTCTTCGAGAGCTCCACGCGCACGCGTCTTTCGTTCGAGCTGGCAGAGCGACGGCTCTCTGCCGATGTAGTTTCGTTCACGACGGCAGGAAGCAGCGTCTCGAAGGGGGAAACGCTCAAAGACACCGCCCGCAATATCGAGGCGATGAAGATCGACATGGTCGTCGTCCGGCACGCGTCTGCCGGCGCGCCGCATTTCCTCAGTCGTGTTGTGGAGGCGAACATCATCAACGCCGGCGACGGACAACATGAGCATCCGACCCAGGGACTGCTCGATATGTTCACGCTGAGAGAAAAGCACGGCACGCTCGACGGCCTTCGTGTGTGCATTGTCGGAGACATCCTGCACAGTCGGGTCGCCAGGTCCAACATCCACGGCCTGAAGACGATGGGAGCAGAGGTCTCGGTGTGCGGTCCGCGTCCGCTGATGCCGCGCGAGATCGAGCAATGGGGGGTGACGGTTCATCACCGGCTGGAGGAGGTCATCCCACGCGTCGACGCGTTGAACGTGCTTCGCATTCAGCTCGAACGGCAGAAGAGCGGACTCTTCCCGTCGTTGCGGGAATATCACCGCTACTTTGGCGTGACGCGCGAACGGACGGAAAAAGCCGGGCGCCCGCTCACCATCATGCATCCCGGCCCGATCAATCGGGACGTCGAACTGTCGGCCGATCTGGCCGATAGCGAGCATTCGGTCATCCTGGAACAGGTCACGAACGGCGTGGCGGTTCGGATGGCAATACTGTATCTCCTGGGCACATCGGGCACGGCCGCGACGTCACCGGAGAAAGGAGCCTGACATGAATCTCCATCTGAAAGGCGGACGCCTGATCGACCCTTCCACCGGCACGGACACGCTCCAGGACCTACACATCGTGGATGGACGAATTGAGAAGATCGGCACCTCGATCGGCCCAAAGGGAGCTGAGACCGTCGACCTGAAGGGAAAGTGGGTCGTCCCCGGTCTCATCGACATCCACGTCCATCTGCGTGAGCCGGGCTTCGAACACAAAGAGACGATCGAGTCCGGATGCACATCGGCTCGTGAAGGAGGATTCACGGCGGTCTGCTGCATGCCAAACACCAATCCGGCGATCGACGATGAGTCGGTGGCCCGCTACGTCCGCCAGAAGGGACGTGAAGTGCTGGAGGGAATGGTCGACGTGTATCCGATCGCGGCGGCCACGAAAGGACGGCACGGAGAAGAGCTCGCGCCGATCGCCGAACTGGTCGATGCGGGAGCCGTCGGCCTGTCCGACGACGGGGCGCCGATCGCCAACGCCGAGATCATGCGGCGGGTCCTGGAGTATTCTTCGATGTTCGGTATCGCGGTCATCCAGCATGCCGAAGAACCGACGATGACGAAGGGAGGATGCGTCAACGAAGGCTTCGTCTCGACCCGGGCCGGCTTGCCCGGTATTCCGTCCGTCGCGGAGGAACTCTGCATCGCTCGAGACCTTCTTCTCCTGGGGTATGTGCCAAAGGCCCGGTACCATGTTGCGCACATCAGCACGCGGGGTGCGATCGAGCTCGTGCGGGAGGGAAAGCGCAAGGGCCTGGCGGTGACATCGGAAGTGACACCGCATCACTTCACGCTGACGGATGAGGCCGTCCTGTCGTACGACACGAACACGAAGATGAATCCACCGCTTCGCACCAAGGACGATGTGCAAGCGGTATTGGAGGGTCTCCGGGACGGGACGATCGACGTGATCGCGACCGACCACGCACCGCACACGATCGACGAGAAGGAGGTCGAGTACACAGTGGCCCCGTTCGGGATCGTGGGATTGGAAACGGCCGTCGGACTCACGCTGACGCACCTCGTCAAGACGGGGCTGCTGACGCCGATCCAGGCTATCGCGAAGATGACGACGAACGCGCGAGCTGTCGTCGGACTCCCACAGGTCCGGTTCGAGGCAGGACAACCTGCCAATCTGAGTTTGATCGACCCGGAGCTGACCTGGACGGTCGACGCGGCATCACTTCGGTCGAAGTCGAAGAACACTCCGTATGGAGGACATCGTCTCACGGGCCGTGCTGTGGGCGTCATTAACAATGGGAGGATGTATCTGCGCCCATCGTGATCTGTCCGCAATAGTGGACGTTCTTTCCGATTGCAGGCCCAATTTGGGCGCAAATCGGGACCGCCGATCTGGCATCGGGATTGCGGACTCTTGGCGAGAACCACGTACTTGGAGTCGTTATGAAACCGCTGATCGCTTCGTTTCTCACGCTCGCCGTGTTCGCAGGGTGCGATATGCACGAAGTCGATACCACCCCTCCGGCGGCCCCTCGGGGCATCGTTACCATCTCGCTCGATAACGCCGTTGAGATCCAGTGGCTGGCCAACACCGAGCCCGACGTCGCCGGTTACAAGATCTGGTACAGCGATCGCTTCGACGGCCGCTACGACGTGCTTGGCACAACGGATCAGACGCATTTCGTTGATTACGGCGCAACGAACGGCCGGACGGTCTACTACGCGCTGTCAGCCTACGATTTTGAGCGGAATGAAAGCGAACTCAGCAACGAGGTGGTCTATGACACGCCTCGGCCTGAAGGACGTAACGTTGTGGTATTTGAATATCGCGCCGATCCATCCCGCGGCGGGTACGATTTCTCTACGTATTCCATCGGCAACTACAACGATGATTTCACGGATTTCTTCTATGAGTACGCGGCCGGCCGCGCGTCTCTGCTTGTCTGGAGTGACACTGACCTCCAGGACATGGGATACACGTCGTCGCTGGACGAGATCTCGACCGCTCCCGTCACTGGCTGGTCGCCGACGAAAAGTGCTGAAGCCATCGTTGGTCACACGTACGTGATCTGGACGTGGGACGACCACTATGCCAAGGTCCGGGTTCGCGAGGTTTCCAGCACGCGCGTTGTATTCGATTGGGCGTACCAGACCGCAGCAAGCAACACAGAACTTCGCGTCCATCGTGCTGTCAGGGAACGCCGAGGTCCGCTCGAGCGATCCTCCGGTCTGTTGAAGCGCTGATTGGCATCGCAGACGCCGTCCGAAGGGGCGGCGTTCGCATGTACCATGCATTTGATTCTCTCAGCGTTTTCCGATAAGTTGCCGTACACCATGCGCCTCGCGATCCTTCTCCTGACCCTGTGCGTGCTGTTGCCAGCCACGGCGCAGGTGCGGGCTCCGCGGAACACCCTGCGCGCGAACGTGCAGGACCGCGCCATTCCCACACAGCAATCCCAAGAGGCACTGCGAAGCGCCGTTCGTGACATCGAGTCTGGATTGCGTGCTTCGACGATCACGTTCCTGTCGGACCTGATGGCGCCGAACGTGCAGTTGGCCCTGCCCGACTTAGGCCGCGGCGACTACTCTTCGAATCAAGCTCTGCAACTGTTGTCAGGTTTCCTCTCGCGGCGCCCCATCCGCTCGGCGTCGATCGATCGCATCGAATCGGCGATCGCCTCTCCATACGCCGCCGGGACGATCGTTGTGTCGGGCCCCGGTCGCGATACCTTGCATCTCTACCTTTCGTTCGCCGCGACCGACTCGCGGTGGCTTATCACTCATTTCTCCCTGTATTGAAACGGAGTCCATGACCCCGGGACCACGTTCGATGGCCAGCAGGCTGCCGTGGGCGGTTGCGGTGTTGGCCGTAGCGGCCGTGGCGTCGTGGTATGCCGAGACTTCGAACCGCTCTGAACCTTCGGGTGTGGACGAAACGGCGTCGATCCAGCATGCGTTCCGTAGCGTTGCTGAAGGGCTGGCAGAGGAAGGGGAGGCGCTCGTTGCGGATTCTGCACTATTCCGTCGTTTGATGCTGGGAGATCCTCAGGAGTTGGCCGCATCGTTCGACGAGCTGCGGGAGCGTCAGGGAGATGCCGACGTCGGCGTCGAACTTCTGGATGCCCGGGGAAATATTCTCGCGTGGTCTGGACGGACCTGGAACCCATCTCCGGCCCCGATGAACGGCATGCGATCGGGACGCAGGGCATCGGTCGATCGTGTTGGAGCACTCGTGGTGCTGCGCGTGTCGGTCGTCGATGCGTCGGGCGGCCGACGAGCACGGTTGCACCTTCCACTGGCAGTAGAAACTCCCGGACTGGAACGGCTATTCGGCGCGCCCGTCTTCTCCCGAGAGATTACAGACGTTGTGCGACGGCGGCTCGGCGTCGTGCCACCGTCGGAGGCCTCTTCAGGGGCCGAACGCATCCCACTCATCGCCTTTGCGCGAGATACGGTGGCTTTCGCCGTCCTAGGGACATCGGGCAGCATGCCGCCTTCGGTCGATGTGCTCACGGCATTGCTGGGGGCGCTCGCGCTCTTCGGGGTGTTGATGTGGTGCTGGTTGTTGGCGGCCGCCGGGCGCTCGATCGCCTGGGCGTTGATGACCGCTGGAATGACCTGGAGTTTTCGTTTCGCCTTGAGTGTTCTCGATCTTCCCTCGCGTTGGTCATTGGGTGACATGACGGACGCTCGTGTATACGCGGCGCCGAGTGTTGGGACCCTTTCAGCAACTCCCGTCGACGTGTTGCTGAGCGCGCTGGCGTTGTTCGTTTCGGTCTGGTGGATCGACCGGGCGGTACGCATGGTACCCGACCGGATCGTATCGATCCGCAGTCGCTGGTGGGCACCTACAGCGTTGTCGCTCCTGTCTCTGGTCGCGTTGGTGATCCTGATAAGAGGCTACGTGGTGGCGACCCGAAGTCTGGTGGTCGATTCCACGATCACCTTCTACGATCCCTCATCGCTCTGGCTGACGTACCCGGCCCTCTGTCTTGTGGGGGCGCTCTTCTTCTTTACGCTCACCTTGCGTACGGCTTGGGTATGGACGATCCGGTCGCTCCTCGAAGCACTGCACGTTCGATGGATCCGGCAGAGAGGACCGGCTCTCGGGGTCTCGGCCGTGATCGTGACAGTCGCTGCCGCGATCTCGGCAATTCTCCAGAGTTTCGAACTTATCCCATGGTGGATGTTCGCGATCGGATGGGCCGGAGCGGCATTGATCGTCCAAGCGGAGGACCGATGGCGACCAACTCGGACGATGCAATGGGTCCCGCATGCATTCATGGTCCTCATCCTGGCACTTTCCATCATCGACCACCACGTCGATCTGCAGCGCTGGCAGGCCACAGAGCGGAAGTTGCGTGCCCGCCTTCAGCCAGGCGACTCATGGTTCACCTTCATGGTCGGAAGCGATCTCCGCGGGCTTTCGACGGACCCTGATGCCGCCGCCATGCTCTCCGCGTCGGCCGCACCTGTGGACGGACGATCCGCGTTTCGGATCTGGTCCCGAACGCTTTTGAGCCAGCAACGGCTCAACTCCGGCGTGGCGTTGTTCGATCAGGACGGTAGGGAACTCGACCGATTCATGTCAGGGATCGGGACGTTCGATCAACAGACCGCCCTCCGGGCCGTGTTCGATGCGGACGAGGAGGTGGTGCAAACGATCGACCTGTGGGCGGGAGGCGAACGACGGATCGCATACGGGGGCTGGACGACCGTTCGCTCGGCTGACAATGTCGTGCATGGGACAGTTGCGTTGTTGCTCCAGGCATCGACCGAAGAATCGATCATCCTTTCGACGTCTGCTCACGACCCCGGGAGCGAGGACGACGGGCCCGTCGTTGAATTTGAGGACGGCAGGGCACTTCGCAGTGAGGCCGTCCGCGTTCCGGAAGGGACACTCATCCCGGTCGGGGTGGAGGAAGTGCTGGCCGCCCAGCGCGCCAGCTCGGTCCGGCGATACAGCGCACAGGTCGGTGCGGAACTGGTCTATCTCCGCGATCCGAACGATCCTGGTCGCACCGTCGCCGCCATCATGCCTTCGAACGACGTCCGGTGGCGGCTGTTCCATGCCGTGAAGATCTCCCTCGTCTTTGCTCTTCTCAGTATCGTGGGAGCGATGCTGCGCCCATCATGGCGGGCTGCGGTCGGCGTGTGGCTGGGTGGATTTCAAGGACGGCTCTTCGTTGCCTTCTCGAGTATTGCGCTCATTCCATTGCTCGTTCTCGCGGTTTCGAACCAAACCATCTCGCGGGAGCGGATGGAGCGGAATCAAGAGGAGACCCTTCGACGCGACCTTGCGCTCGTTCAACAACGCCTCTCAGCATCCATCCTGGGAGAAGAAGATCTTGAACGGGGTCTCGACGACGATTTTTGCAGATCGGTGGCAGCGGACCTCGGCATCGAGTTCTCCGTCTTCCGATCGGAACGCCTGAGGGCTAGCAGTCGTCCGGAGCTCTATACTTCAGGAGTTCTCGACGCGCGTTTGCCCGCCGAAGTGTTTGCGCAGGTCCAACTGCGGTCGGCGGGATTCCTCATGACGACAGAGCGGATCGGCGCCCTTACGTATGCCGTCGGGTATGGCACATTCGATGTCCAGGGCCGGCCCGCAGGGATCATGGCTGTTCCGACGCTGTATCGACAGGCAGGGATCGACGAGGATCTGGCCGAGCGGAACGCCTTTCTTCTCGTGACTGCCTCAGGCGTGTTCCTGCTCGTACTTGTTGTCGGCGCGTGGTTGTCCGGGCTCATCGCCGGACCGGTGCGACGGTTGACAACGGCGACCCAACAGCTGCGCGATGGCCGGCCGCCTGATTCGCTCAGTACAGACCGTCGCGATGAGATCGGCTCGCTTCTGAATGCATTCGACCGAATGGCGAGCGAGCTGGACGAGAATCGGACGCGGATCGCCAAGGCGGAACGTGAACAGGCCTGGCGCGAGATGGCGAAACAGGTGGCGCATGAGATCAAAAACCCGTTGACCCCGATGAAGCTGTCCTTGCAGCATTTGCGGCAGGCGTTCCGGGATCAAGCGAAGGACCGCGAAACCCTGTTGATCAAGGTGACCGATACGGTGCTGGAACAGGTCGACGCGCTCGCGCGCATTGCGACCGAATTCTCCCGGTTCGCCCGCCTCCCTGAGCGACAATTCTCGCGGGTCGATCTGCACGAGGCCATCCGCGAAGCGGTCGGGCTGTTCCGATCCGTTCCCGGCGTGACCTTTCATCTGGACCTTCCGTCCACACCGGCCGTGGTTGTGGCCGATGCCGACGAATTGCGGCGCGTCTTCATCAATTTGTTCAGGAACTCTATTCAGGCAATGGATAGCCGAGGGGACATCCGCATTCGTGGCGAGCACACGGGTCGAGAGGTCCGCATCACGCTCCGGGACACGGGTCCGGGAGTCGCGCCAGATGCACGGCCTCACATTTTCGAGCCGAGTTTCTCGACCAAAACGGAAGGAATGGGGTTGGGCCTGGCGATCGTGCGTTCCGTGATCGTCGATCTGGGCGGGTCCATCGAGTTGATTTCGGATGGTCCTGGCGCTTCCTTCCTTATCATTATTCCGCTGCATTGACCGTATGGCGGAAGTCCCTATCGTTCAACCGACGGTCTTTGCATCCATTCCGGGAGTGCGAGCCGCGATGAGCACGCGCCGCGGAGGTGTGTCGGTTGAACCGTTCGGTATGAGCCTCAGCCTCAACATCGGAGATGACGAATCCGCTGTGCATGAGAATCGGCATCGTTTCCTTGGAACGATCGATGCAGAGGAATCCCGCACCGCATTTGCGGCGCAATGTCATTCGGCCACTGTGACGCTGGTGGAGCGACCAGGCCTGCATCCATCGTGTGACGCACTTGTGACCGGACGTCGCGGTCTCGCCCTGGCTGTCTCGATCGCCGATTGCGTTCCGATCCTTCTTGCCGACCACCGCGGAGCAGCTGTTGCTGCGGTGCATGCTGGGTGGCGGGGTACAAAACAGCGGATCGTTACGAATGCAGTCGGGCATCTTCGCCGCGACCTTGGCATTCCACCAAACCGACTTCGGGTTTGGATCGGACCATCCGCGGGACCTTGCTGCTATGAGGTGGGCCCGGACGTGGCGGCGCTGTTCCACGGCGAGACAGTGGTCCGGAACGGATCGCGCACGACTCTCGACCTGGCGGCCGAGAACCGGCGGCAACTGGATTTGGCCGGCGTTCCACCGGATCACGTGGAGGTGGACGGCCGATGCTCGATCTGTGGAAGTGACCTTTTCCATTCATTCCGTCGTGACGGCGAGCGGTCCGGACGCATGTTGGCGGCGATCATATTGTCGGAAGGGAACTGATCATGTGTGGAATTGTCGGATACGTTGGCACGCGCGACCCGATTCCGGTGATCCTTGACGGATTGCAGCATCTGGAATATCGGGGCTACGATTCGGCCGGCATCGCGGTGGTCCAGCCGTCGGGAGTTGTGATTCGCAAACGGGCGGGCAAGGTCGCCGAGCTGGCCGATCTCATCCGAACGGATCACGCGTTGACCGGTGCGACCTCGGGGATGGGGCATTCGCGTTGGGCGACACATGGAGAACCCAACGACGTGAACGCGCACCCGCATGCGGACTGTTCCGGCGGGATCGCCGTTGTTCACAACGGTATCATCGAGAACTACGCCGCGCTCAAGAAACAGCTCCAGGCACGTGGCCATGTGTTCCGGAGCGCTACGGACACTGAAGTCCTTGCTCATCTCATCGAAGATTTCCGGAAGAGGTCACGCGATCTCTTCAGCGCCGTGAGTGCGGCACTCCGAGAGGTCACGGGGACATATGGTCTGGTCGTGCTGGAATCCGCTTCGCCCGGCGTCATGATCGCCGCGCGGCTCGGTAGTCCGTTGATCATTGGCGTGGGTGATGGAGAACACATCGTAGCTTCTGACGCGGCGGCCATCGTCGCCCATACGCGACAGGTCATCTATTTGAATGATGGCGAGATCGCCGAGATCCGGCCAGATGGAATCCGTACGTCCACGCTCCAGGATGTCCCTATCACGAAAGAAGTTGAAGAGGTGACTTTCGACATCTCCCAGATCGAGCGGGGCGGATTCGCACATTTCATGTTGAAGGAGATCCACGAACAGCCGGAGACGATCCGGAATGGGATGCGAGGTCGCCTGCGACCTGAGGACGGTTCGGTCAAGCTGGGTGGACTTGAACATGTGCAGGAACGGCTCGGACGGGCCCGACGGATTATCTTCCTCGGATGTGGCACGTCATGGCATGCGGGATTGGTGGGAGAGTACTTGATCGAGCAGATCGCAAAGATCCCCGTCGAGGTCGAATATGCGTCCGAGTACCGGTATCGGACCCCCATCGTTGGACCGGAGGACGTCGTATTCGCCGTGAGTCAAAGCGGCGAAACGGCAGACACGCTCGCGGCGATGCGAGAGGCCAAGCGCCAAGGTGCGCTCGCGCTCGGGATCGTGAACGTGGTGGGCAGCACGATCGCTCGCGAGACCGACGGGGGCATCTATACGCATGCGGGGCCGGAGATTGGCGTCGCGTCGACGAAGGCGTTCACGTCCCAACTAACGGCCATGTCGCTCATCACGGTCCTGCTGGCGAAGGCGAGGGGAATGACGGCGGTCGACGCTGCGGTCCTGACGAGAGAGCTCGCGACGATCCCGGAAAAGGTGGAACGGGTCGTCGCTCAGGCGGATGGGATCCGGACGATCGCGGAGGTCTATAAGAACGCCCGGAATTTTCTCTTTCTGGGCCGGGGTGCGAATTTTCCGGTAGCTCTTGAGGGGGCGCTCAAGTTGAAAGAGATCTCGTACATCCACGCCGAGGGATATCCGGCGGCCGAGATGAAGCACGGACCTATCGCGCTGATCGACGATCAGATGCCGGTGGTCGTCGTCGTTCCTAAGGATGGCATCTATGAAAAGGTTGTCAGCAATATCCAGGAGGTTCGGGCGCGAAAAGGAAAGATCATCGCCATCGCCAACGAGGACGACCACGAGATCGACGCGTTGGCTGAACACGTCATCCGGGTCCCCCGGACCTACGGCTATTTCGGTCCCATCGTCAACATCATCCCACTCCAGTTGCTGGCATACTACATTGCCGTTGCCCGGGGCACGAATGTGGACCAGCCGCGCAATCTTGCGAAGAGCGTCACCGTGGAATAGATGGAGCCTCTGTGTGGGTGACGTAGCAGGAGGTTCATGGAAGGCTTCTTGGTCAAACGAGCATCAGATGACCGTCCTTTCGCCCCCCGCGAAGGAGGGGTTGTAGAAGGAGTTCTTTCGGATTCGGGGTTTTTTCGCTAGATTGTTCGCCGTTCCGTCGTTCATCACTTCTAAGGACCATTGCGTATGAAGCCCGAAAAGCGGTTCAAGCCAACAGATTGGGCGCTCGTACTGGGCGCTTCGAGCGGATTCGGGGGTGCTACGGCCATCGAACTCGCCCGATACGGCATGAACATCTTCGGCGTCCACCTCGACCGTCAGGCCACGATGCCTACGGTGCAGGAGGTCATTAAAGAGATCAAGCACGCGGGCTCGAAAGCCGTGTTCTACAATATCAACGCGGCAGATCCGATCAAACAGCAGGAAACGTTGGATGACATCAATGAGCGCCTGGCGACAGAACATGGCGCATCGGTAAAGGTTCTTCTCCATTCGCTCGCCTTCGGCACGTTGAAGCCGTTCATCGCGAAGCGGCCTGAGGATGAGATGAGCCGGGCCCAAATGGAGATGACCGTGGATGTCATGGCGCACAGCCTCGTCTACTGGACGCAGGGACTCATGCAGCGTCATTTGATGAAGAAGGGTGGACGGATCTTTTCGATGACCTCCTCCGGCGGGCACAGTTGCATCCCCAATTACGGCGCGGTCTCAGCGGCCAAGGCCTGTCTGGAAGCCCACACGCGTCAGCTGTCGATGGAACTCGGCCCCTTCGGGATCACGGTCAATGCGCTGATGGCGGGCGTCACCGACACACCGGCCCTTCGCAAGATCCCGAACAGCGACAAGATGCTCGCCGTGGCGAAGGCAAAGAACCCGTTCGGTCGGCTGACGGCACCGGAGGATATCGCGAAGCTGATCGTTCTCCTCTGTGAAGACGGCGCCGGATTCGTCTCCGGCAATACGATCGGCGTGGACGGTGGTGAGGATGTGTCGCAGTACATCGGTCAAAAACCCCTCGGCGAGTGAACACCATGGCCCTCTTCGAGCTGACCGACGAACAGAAGATGTTGCGGGACACTGCCCGCGAATTTGTCAATGCCGAGATCAAACCGATCGCTCGTCAGATCGACGAGAACGAGCAGATCCCGCCCGAGTTGATCAAGAAACTCGGTGAGATGGGGTTCCTCGGCGCCTCCTTCCCGCCTGAATATGGCGGAGGGGGATTCGGCGAAGTTGGCTACTGCCTCATGCAGGAAGAGATCGCGCGCGGTTGTATGTCGACGGCCACCTTCATCGGGGCCCACCAATCGATCGGGTCGAACGCCATCTTCATCGGGGGCAATGAAGCGTTGAAGCAAAAGTACCTCGTTCCTCTGGCGGAAGGGAAGATGATCGGTGCATTCGCTCTAACGGAGGTCATGGCAGGGTCGGATTCGTTCAACCTTCGGACAAAGGCCGTCAAGGACGGTAACGAGTGGGTGCTCAACGGCGAAAAGATGTGGATCACGAATGGCAACATCGCCGATGTGGTCTCCGTGTTTGCGCGGACGGAGCGGGGTATCACCGGTTTTGTCGTTGAGACGAAGTGGAAAGGATATCAGGCTGGCGCGGCCGAGAAGAAGATGGGGATCCGCGGAAGTGCGACGTCTGCCATCGCTCTGCAAGATGTGCGCGTGCCTGCTGAGAACATGATTGGCGACGATGGCCGGGGATTCATCGTGGCAATGAAAACGCTCGATGCCGGACGCCTTGGGCTTGGCGCTGCTTGCACGGGAGCGGCGAAGGAACTGCTCGAGCAGTCGACGCAATACGCGAAGACCCGCAAGCAGTTCGACGTGCCCATCGCGCAGTTCGAGGCGATCCAGTGGATGCTGGCGGAGATGGCCACGACCATCTATGCCATGGAATCCCTTGTCTACCGCACGGCGCATGACTACGAGGCGGGCAAATCGATCTCCCGCCAATCGGCCATGGTGAAGTTGTTCTGCTCTGAAGGCCTCGATCATGTCGCGGACATGGCCGTCCAGATCCATGGTGGTATGGGATATTCGCGTGAGCTGCCCGTCGAGCGGTTCTATCGCGATGCGCGCATCAATCGGATCTTCGAGGGAACGAACGAGATCCAGAAGCTTGTCATCGCGAAGGACGTATTGAAGCGGAACGGCGTTCTGAACTGAAGCGGTTGAAGAAGAGAAGAAGAAGCGGTATATTGATTCGTTCGATGACGGACCCCGTCAGGTAGCGGCGGGGTCCTGAGCGTTCTCGGACGGGTAGCTCAGTTGGTAGAGCAATGGACTGAAAATCCATGTGTCGGCGGTTCGATTCCGTCCCCGTCCACGAATGAAAGAGCCAAGCGAAAGCACGGCTCGATGCACCTTTTGACAATGCCCTCCGCAAGAGGGCATTTGCCTTTTGGGGCCGTCGGCTCGGTGGATTGTGGTGCTAGTGATGACAGAACTGTTGACAGAACACCTCAAACATCTGCGGAGGAGCGCATGTCAACACGGTTCTATCTCACCAAGCGCAGCAACGGCATCTACTATTCGAGGATTTCTGAGGACGCCCGCGAATGCCGGTGAATCTTGCGTCGATTTGACTCTGAGCGGTGAGAGATGTACCATTCCACCGAGAACACACGCGCGATGGCTTCCCCGGCCATCGAGCCGCTGGTCTGGACCCCGCTTCAGCTATTCCGCTGTCGAGCCCTCCTCAACGACTCCTTGGCTGTTGAGCCTTTGCTTCGATTAGGTGTCTGTCACGATTGACTGTCCAGGCTTGATGAAAGAGTCGGTGCGCCGCCGAGTGTTTCTGCCCTGCTATTCTGCCCGACGACCCACCGAGTCCTACTTCAAGTCGCACACAAGGTTTGTCACTCGCGTTGCGGAGGTGCGTCATGAAACCCATTCATTTCGTTCTCGTGCTATTTGCCATCACGATCTGTGTCTCGCAGATTAATGCGCAATGGGTGCAAACAAAGAGACCCGACTACGTCGGCGCACAGGTGATGTCGGTGGGTTCGATTGGCTCAACAGTTCTCAGCTGTGTGAATGCAAGCGACGGTGGGAGGCTTATGCGGTTCCGCCCCAACGATTCAAGTTGGGTCGAGCTCAGAAACAGGACATATGTGCTGTGTTACCTCGCCGATGGTGCTAATCTGTTCGCTGGAACAGCTACGGAAGGTGTTCTGCTATCTACCGATTATGGCGAGAGTTGGAAGTCAGTGAACGTCGGTCTCACAGACATCTCCTATGCCCGGGCTCTCACAATCGCTGGCGAGAGACTTTTTGTATCCTGGGGTGCAGATTACGACGTGGTGGGTGCGGGCTGGTCTGAGGACCGAGGTGTTTTTCTCTCCACTGATTACGGGACCACATGGACTGCCGCCAACCAAGGATTGCCACGCCTGCCGGAGGACAGTACGACCTTCCTTGGCATCTCGTCCCTTCTTGCAGATGGTCAGAACCTATTTGCGGGAACTTGGGGGGACGGAGTCTACCTTTCGACTAACAATGGCATCTCCTGGGCTGAGATGAACACAGGCTTCACGGATAGCATCGTTTATCCTCTTGCCGTTGTGGGGACAAACCTCCTTGCCGGGACGAGTGGGAACTACGGCTATGGCGGTCCAGGAGGTGTATTCATGTCCACTGACCACGGTGCGAGTTGGACAAGGACAGGTTTTGAATGGAACCACGGTGCCGTGCGGCACTTTGCCGTTAGCGGAACTAACGTCTTCGCGGGAACACTATCTGGAGTCTTTCTCTCCACCGACTATGGGGTGAGTTGGTCCGAGGTCGACTCGGGAATGACGGACAGTTTGATAACAGGTCTTTGCATCTGCGGTTCAGACCTCTTTGCGGCAACGCTTGGCGCGGGCGTATGGATGCGCCCCTTGTCGGAGATGATAACAGCGGTTGACCCTATAGGAGGTGAGTTGCCCCGCGAGCTAATGCTCCACCAGAACTACCCGAACCCCTTCAACCCATCGACGATGTTACGATACGGAGTCCCCGAGCGAAGCACCGTGCGCTTGGCAGTCTACAACACTCTGGGACAGCAGGTGGCGCTCGTTGAGGCGGGGGAGGTGGGAGCGGGCTATCACGAGAAGACCTTTGACGCATCAAGTCTCACCTCCGGGGTCTACTTCTACAAGCTGGAAGCAACGTCGATGGTTACTGGCAAAATGTTCACCGACACCCGCAAGATGGTGCTGATGCGGTAGATTCAATTCATCAAACTACAGCACAGCCCTGCTGGCAATCGCTAGCAGGGCTGTATTGTCTACACTGCTCGAGGCAGCTGGAACGCACCAACAAAATCAGTGGTCCACCAGTGCTTGACTCTCAACGCTGGACCCAGTAGCGTGCGCATGTCAACGGTCAACACATCTGTCAACCGCAGTCACGCTCTGGCCTGTCAACATGGTGAAGCACGCAACAATAGAAATTGAGTCAGGCTCACCGGTTCCCCAGGTGCCACAGGTTCGAGCGGTCGACCCTGAAAATCCATGTGTCGGCGGTTCGATTCCGTCCCCGTCCACAGAGGAGCTGGTTGCCGCAGGCAGCCGGCTCCTTTCTCTTTATTACCCTCCCTTTGAGAAGCGAAACCGGAACTAATTGCCTTCGATCTTCCTTATAGACTACGTTCCGTATGATAAGGAGTCCACACTATGTTGAAGATGCTATCCACCACGTTTGCGCTAATCCTCGTAGGTGCGTCCATAATGGCCGCCGAAGAACCAAAATTCAAGATCGTGAAACAGGACAAGGACTTCGAGGTCCGTCAGTATGAGCCGTTCATTGTAGCCGAAACGCTCGTTGAGGCCGAGGACTACGACGAAGCGTCCAACGAAGGCTTTCGACGCCTTGCAGGATACATTTTTGGCGGGAATACTGTTCGCCAGAAGATCTCCATGACGGCTCCTGTGACCACAGAGGCCTCACAGAAGATCGAGATGACGTCGCCCGTGACGACAGAACGACGGGATCGGACTCTTCGCGTCACCTTTATGATGCCTTCTGAGTTCACGTTGGAGACCCTCCCCGTCCCGAACGATCCGCGAGTGATCCTGACCGAGGTTCCGGGGCGGACCATGGCCGCCATCCGATTCTCAGGGCGTTGGACGGATGAGAACTTCCAGGAACATGCGGATGAGCTCAAGGCCTGGATCGCTTCGCAAGGGTTCAAGATATCTGGTGAACCGATCGTGGCGCGATACAACGCTCCGTTCGTCCCTTCGTTCTTCCGACGGAATGAGATACTCATCCCCGTCGAATGGTCTGCATCCTAGCTTGGAGTCCAGGTGGCATTCCTTTGCTTCCAAACAACAATCCTCGTAAAATGAGCGGACGTCCGGCCCGGTCCGGACGTTTGCCTGATGCGAAGGATCCTCTCACTCTTCCTCGTACTGCTGTCGGCATTCGTCGTCGAAATGCCGGCCCAACCTTCTGTTGCCCGTCAATGGAATGAGGCGGCCCTGGCCGCCATTCGGCGCGACTTTGCGCGTCCCAACGTCCACGCCCGCAACCTTTTCCACCTTTCAGCAGCGATGTACGATGCATGGGCCGTGTATACGCCTCCTGCTCAACCATTCTTTCTCGGGAAGACCGTCGGCGGCTATGCCGTTCCATTCACCGGCGTGTCGATGCCGGCCGACCTCCCGGCAGCGCGCAACGAGGCGATCAGCTTTGCCGCCTACCGTCTTCTCAAGCACCGATTCCGATCGTCTCCAGGAGCGCAAGGATCGAACCGACGTTTCGATTCGCTGATGGTGAGTTTTGGATACGACACTTCCTATACAGCGACCGACTACGCGTCCGGGCCCCCTGCGGCGCTCGGCAATTATCTCGCAGCATCTCTCATCGCATTCGGTCTCCAGGATGGATCGAATGAGGCGAACGGATATTCGAATCAGTTCTACCAGCCGATCAACCTTCCATTGAATCCGATGGTACCGGGAAATCCGTTGATCGGAGACCCGAATCGCTGGCAGCCGATCACCGTTGGGACCTTCATCGATCAGTCGGGCAATGTCATCCCCGTCTCGACCCCTCCGTTTCTTGGCGCAGAGTGGGGGAGCGTTGTGCCCTTCGCGCTCGTTCCGGCGTCGAGAACAGACCATGTGCGCGGGGGACAGACGTATCCTGTATACTTCGACCCGGGTCCACCGGCGCAACTGAGCACGACAAGCGTTGGAGGACTTTCGGAAGAGTACAAATGGGGCCACGCGCTCGTGAGTGTGTGGCAGGGACACCTGGATCCCGGGGACGGAGTCTTGTGGGATATTTCTCCCGGCGCGATGGGAAACGTCCAGGACCTACCAGGATCCATCGCAGACTATCGACAGTTCTATTTGCTCACAGGTGGGGACATCGGTCAAGGGCGTTCGTTAAATCCCCGCACAGGCCAGCCCTATGCACCTAACGTTGTTCCGCGCGGGGATTTTGCACGCGTGCTGGCGGAGTTCTGGGCAGACGGTCCGAATTCAGAGACGCCTCCCGGGCATTGGTTCACGATCCTGAACTACGTTTCCGACCACCCGCAATTTGAGCGCCGCTTCAAAGGTGCTGGTGCCCCGATGGATCCTCTTCAATGGGATGTGAAGGCGTACCTCGCCCTGGGGGGTGCGATGCACGATGTTGCCATCACGGCATGGGGCATCAAAGGTTGGTACGACGGCGTTCGTCCAATATCAGCGATACGGTATATGGCAGATCATGGACAGAGTTCAGACAGCACTCAGCCGAATTACCATCCTGCGGGCCTGCCGCTGCTCCCGGGGCAGATCGAACTCGTGCAACCGGGTGATTCACTTGCAGGGCTGTCGAACGAGCACGTTGGAAAGATCAAACTGAAGACCTGGCGCGGTCCGATGGCCATTGCAAACCCTGATTCGCAGATCGCAGGCGTGGGCTGGATCCTGGCTGAGAACTGGTGGCCATATCAGCGGCCGACGTTCGTGACACCGCCTTTCGGCGGCTACATTTCCGGGCACTCAACCTACTCCCGGGCAGCTGCAGAGATCCTCACTGCGCTGACGGGCGACGAGTATTTTCCGGGCGGGTTGGGGGTCTTTCGCGCCGCAAAGAATGCCTATCTTGTGTTCGAGGATGGTCCATCCGTGGACGTCGAACTGCAGTGGGGCACGTATCGTGATGCCGCAGGCCAGTCGGCACTCTCGCGGATCTGGGGAGGCATTCACCCGCCCATGGATGACATTCCTGGCAGGCGCATCGGCGTCGAAGTGGCCCGCGGGGCCCTCGAATTGGCCGAAGCGTTGTTCGCTGGTTCCACGGGGGTGAAGAACGAAGCGGTCCGATCGATCGTTCGTGCCTCAGTCTCCATCTACCCGAATCCGCTGCGGGTCGGGAGTCCGCTGTCGCTGGAACTGCAGGGGATCTCGGGCGACGTGGAATTGTCGTTCTACAATGTGCTCGGTCAGGAGGTCGCCCAGTACCGGCTGGGTCCAGGAAGGTCTGATACCCGACCGGCCGTATTCCCGGCACTCTCGTTGCCGGCGGGATTCTACGTTGCCCGTGTTGCGGGGAACGGGATCGATATCGTACAGAAGTTGTTGATCGTCAAGTAGCATTCGTTCATCATTCATCGACAATCACGAGGGAATCATGCACCGTATCGTTGCGTTCCTATGGCTTGCCGCCTCTGTTGCGCTGGCCCAACCAAAGACCGAGCTGCCGGCCGAAGCAAAAGCCGAAGTCCCGGCGTTGAACGATTTTCACGAAGTGATCGCTCAGATCTGGCACACGGCGTGGCCTGCGAAGGACGCCAAGATGCTCGCTTCGTTTCTGCCTGATGTCGAGAAGGGAGCGGCTGCCGTCGCAAAAGCCAAGCTTCCCGCGATACTGCACGAAAAAGAGGCAAAGTGGGGGGAGGGCATCAAGAAATTGAAAATCGTGGTCGAAGAATACAAAGCTGCGTCCAAGCCACTGGATGAGAAGAGGATCCTCGACGCGGCAGAAAAGTTGCACATGCACTATGAAGCCTTGGTTCGCATCATCCGCCCGGCGGTGAAAGAGCTGGATGACTTCCACGGATCGCTCTATCTGCTGTATCATTACGCATTACCAGAGAAGGACCTTCAGCGGGTGCACGTGTTGGTCGGGGAACTGAAAACGAAGATGCAGAAGCTGCAGGAGGCCAAACTCCCGGACCGTCTCAAGGAGAAGTCCAAAGCGTTCGAGCAGGCCCGGAAGGACCTGGGTGTCTCCGTTGACGCATTGCATGCAGCTGTGCCAGGTGGGACGGTCGACACGCTTCGTCCGCTCATTGAGACCATGCACAGCCGGTATGAGGATCTGGACAAGGTCTTCCAATAGCCTCACGAGTCACGTCCGTACATGCGAACGCCCGGAGAGATCTTCCGGGCGTTTCGTGTGTCTGCACCAGCCGCAACGATCCGAGCTCCGGTTCACGAAGGACGGTCGATCTCCCGTATCTGTTTGTCGAACCGCTCTTCGATCCACGCCAGCTCCCTGCCAGCCTTCTCCCACTCTGACATTCGCGCATCCAATTCGATGCGCTTGCTCTTGAGCTCCTGCCCGGCAGCTCTTCCGCCGTCGCCGGTCTGATAGAACGCCGGGTCGGCGAGGGACTGTTCGAGCGCTGCGATCTCCTGTTCGAGACCGGCAATAGAGGCCTCGAGGCGCTCCAGGATCTTCCGGTGTGGTGCGAGAGTCCGGCTCTTCTCCTGCCGGATCTCTGCCACGCGACGACGTCGCTCCTTCTCTGAAAGTCCCGAGCCCGTCGCCGATGCCCGGTTACCTTCTGCTTCGGCCTTTCGTTCGTCGGCACGACGGGCGAAATACTCGGTGACGGTGCCGTGAAGCAGTCGTATGTGTCCGGGCGTGACCTCGAGCACCCGATTGACGATCGGGTCGAGGAAACCCCGGTCGTGGGAGACGATGACGGTCGTTCCCTCATAGTTCACGAGCGCATCCTGTAGCACGGCCTTCGATCGGATGTCGAGATGGTTCGTCGGCTCGTCCATCACGAGGAGATTGGCAGGACGCAACAGCATCCGGGCGAGCGCCAGCCGGCTCTTTTCACCGCCGGAGAGGACCGAGACCGGTTTGAAGACGTCGTCGCCATGGAAGAGGAAGGAACCCAGGATCGATCGAAGTCGCTTTCGGATGTCTCCTTGCGCAACAGCGTCGATCACGCCGAGGACGTCGAGGTCGGGGGCAAGTTCGTCAGCTTGGTGCTGGGCGTAGTAGGATGTCGTCAGCTCATGCCCCGGGGCGCGCTCTCCCTCGTCATATGATTCCACGCCTGCGATGATCCGTATGAGGGTCGACTTGCCGGCGCCATTCGGGCCAACGACGGCGATCCGGTCGCCGCGTTCGATCGAAACGTTGACCTTGTCGAGGACGCGCAACGGTCCATACGACTTCGACACGTCGCGGAGGCTGACGAGGATCTTGCCGCTCGGTAGCGGATCGGGAAATCGGAACGCGATCTCTTCTCCGTTTGTCTCCAGCTCGATCCGGTCGACCTTGGCCAGTTGTTTGACGCGGCTCTGGACCTGACGCGCCTTGGTGGCCTTGTAGCGAAATCGCTCAATGAACCGTTCCGTACGCTTGATGGACGCTTGCTGGTTCTTCCATTCCCGTTCCAGTTGCTCTCGTCGCGCTTCGGAGAATTCGACGTAGGCCGTGAACGATCCGGGAAAATCCTCGATCTCGTCCCGTTCGAGGGCCAGCGTTCGTGTGGTCACGCGGTCCAGGAAGACGGTATCATGCGAAACGGTCATAACGGCGCCGTCATACGACCGCAGGTAGTCTTCCAGCCACGCGATCGACTCGGAGTCGAGGTGATTGGTGGGTTCGTCGAGCATGAGCAAGGAGGGAGAGCGGAGGAGCAGCTTCGCGAGCGCGATGCGCATCTGCCAGCCGCCGGAGAACTCGTTCGTTGACCGCTGAAGGTCCTTCGTGGCGAACCCGAGACCCATCAACACCTTCTCGACCTGCGACTGGATGCGATATACGTCGCTCTCCTCGAGACGGTGCTGGAGTTCCCCGAGGAGCTCCAGTTGTTCCGAATGTTCGGGCGACTCTCCATCCATCGCTGAGAGGTCGACCATGGCCCGCTCCACTCGGGCCTCGAGGGCCAGGACATCTTCGAATGCGGTCATTCCTTCGTCAAGGAGCGTGCGGCCCTGGACCGGCACGCCCTCCTGCGGGAGGTAGCCAACGGTGACGTAGTTCGCCTTGCGAACAGCACCCCGAGAAGGCTCCCGATCGCCGGCGAGAACCCGTAGCAGGGTCGTCTTTCCGCTCCCGTTCGCACCGATAAGTCCGATCCGGTCGTGTGGACGCACGAGGAACGAAACGTTCTCGAACAGCGTCCGCACGCCAAGATCGACGGACAGTTTTTCGATGGAGATCATGAAACGCTATGCACCGCGAAACTCAACATGCGTACGCGCCAGGAGGCTCAAAGGTTTGAACTGCGTGGAGTTCGGAAGGCGGACCGAGGCGAAACATCGGACCAGCCCTGCTTCTCCAAGTGAAGTCCGATAATATGCAGAGATTTCTCTGATTTCTTATATTCGATCGACAGCACGCACCATCGATCACCAACTCTATGGTCTCGTATGCAACCGATCGCGACGCCGAACGCACCCAAGCCGGCGGGTCATTACTCTCAAGCCATCGTCCATAGTGGCCTCGTGTATGTGGCAGGCCAATTGCCACTGAATCCGAGCAGCGGGGAGGTGGTCGGGACCAACGCAGAGATGCAGACGGAACAAACGCTCCGAAACGTAGAGGCGATCCTGGTTGCGGCCGGGAGCGGACTGAATCGATTGCTATCGGTAACGATCTATGTCACGGGCCGGATGCATTGGGGCGGCGTCAACCAGACGTTTGAGAGGATGCTCGGCGACCACAAACCGGCACGAGCGATCATACCCGTCCCCGAACTCAAGCCGGGATGTCTTGTCGAGATACAGGCTGTTGCCTCCGTTTCGTGATCCAGGACTCTGTCACCACGCCCCTCGAGCGGTGTTCGGCCCCTCCTCTGTGGAACGACGATGAAGGTCGTCGTCACACGTGGATCAATATGCGATGCACGATTCCCTGTGATGTAGAGCAATTCTCAAGATTGACAATACGCCGGTTATTGTTGATGTTGTAGTCGCTCTACGGGACGTGCAGTCTCGTCTTCTTCGCGTTTGGAACCCTCACTCTTTTCCCTAGCTCGCTCTGGAGGATCCATGTCACTTCTTCGATCATGCGTGCAGTCGTTTACCCTTGTCGTGGTCATTGCCACCACGGGCCTAGCTCAGATCAGCGGATTTGTGACATCCGATACCACGTGGACGGCGTCAAGCAGCCCCGTCGTCGTTAGCGGAACCGTGACGGTCCCGTCCGGACGCACGTTGTCGATCGAAGCCGGGACGCGTATTGCGTTTGCTGCCGGTAAAGGGCTGGTGATCGAAGGAACATTGGTCGCTGCCGGCACGGTTGCCGACACCATCGTGTTCACATCAGCGGCTGGTTCGCCGGCGAGAGGCGATTGGGGCGGGATCGAGTTCCGGAACACGACCAATGTTGGTTCCATCCTCCGGTATGCGCGGATCGAATGGACTGGTTCTGGTGCGAGCCAGGCGGCGGTCTATTATGGCACGGGGGCCTATGGAGTTCCCCTGGAGCACCTGCACGTTCGCGAGTCCTCGGGGAACGGAGTCAACCTTCGCGCTTCCTCGCCAGTGATCACCGATGCCCGGTTCGAACAGATCACGGGATATGGGGTCTTCAGCGACCTCTTCTCCAACTTCCAATTGCGTCGCTCCACCGTGGAGTACTGCACCGACGGCGGCGTTCGGATCCCGATCAACGCCTCCCCCATCGTGGACAGCACGGTGATCCGGAACAACGGGTATGGCATCTACGTCGACAACGGGGCCTCGCCAACCATTACACGCGATACGATCGTCGCCAATGCGACAGGCCTCTACTTTCGTTCGGTGGGGGGTGTGCAGCCGACGCTCCGTGACAACGTCATCAGCGGAAACATCGACTGGGGAGTGAATGCTGAGGGCGCTATCGTTTTGGACGCCCGCCGCAACTACTGGGGTTCTGAGTATGGTCCGTTCAGCGAACAGATCAACCCCTCGGGACGCGGGAACAAAGTCTCTGTCAAGGTGGAGGTCTCTCCGTGGCGTTCGTCGGGTACACTCCCGGTCACGAACATTACTGCGAACATCACGGTTCCCACGACGTGGACTGCGGGCGTGTATTGGGTCAAGAACAACATCACGGTCAACAGTGGTGTCACGCTCACGCTGGCTCCGGGCGTCATCGTCAAGATGGCCCCTTCGACGCAGATCGCTGTTACGGGCTCGCTGAGCGTCCAATCCACGTACGACTCGCTCGTGGTGTTCACGTCGGAGCGTGACGACAGCTACGGTGGCGACAGCAACGGCGACAACGATGCGACATCGCCGGCGCCGGGCAACTGGACGTATGTCTACTTCGCGAATGCGGCCTCGCTGGCCAACGTCATCGTCAAATACGGCAGCAACAACATGTACTTCAGTGGCCCGAGCTTCTCGCTGTCATATGTCTACTCGAGCGTTGCATCGGGGTATGGCTTGTTCGCAGATGGCTCCCCTACCTCGATGACGTTCACCGATTCGTACTTCACGGGCAATGGGAATACCGGCGCATACATGAGTGGTTCGAACGGGGCGGTCGTGAATGTCGATCGTTCGAACTTCTTGCGAAACGGAACGCACGGTGTCTACCTGGTCAATGGCTCGATCGCTTCCTTCGACAGCTCGAGCGCTTCCTTCAACAACCAGTTCGGTGTCTACACAACGCAGTCAAATGCGGCGACTGCGCAGGCCTTCACGCATAGCATGTTCGTCAAGAACGGTCAGGTCGGCCTGTCGGTCGGCAGTCAGAACTCCGCGACGATCACGATCGACCAGAATACGTTCGAGGGGAACGGCCAGGAAGGCCTCTTGACCTCCAGGGCGTCCATCACATCGAACGCATTCATAAGCAATCGCGTGCCGCTGGCACTTCAGTTGAACGTTGGCTCCACCTATTCGGGGAACACCTTCACCGGAAACGCCTACAACGCCGTCATCGGTCTCCGGAGCATGTACTCCAGTCCGTCCGGCCTCAAGGGCACGCTGTCAAAGACCACTCCCGCGGCGCTCACGAGCGCGGTCTACGCGCTTCTTGAATCGGAATCGGTCGCGGCGAACGACACGCTGACCATCGAACCGGGCGTCATCGTCAAAGGCTGGCAGGGGACGAATCTCGACGTGTATGGAATTCTCGTTGCGGACGGAACGCCCGCGGAACCGATCACGTTCACGTCGCACCGGGACCATGCGGCGGGCGGCAAGACGAACCTCGTCTCAGACACGCTGGCTCCGGGGCAGAACGACTGGACCGGGCTCTCGATGAATGCCAGTCCGATCAAGTCGGTGCTGGACAATGTGAAGATCTTCCATGCCACGTACGGGATCTATTCCGGTGGAGGAAGCTGGACGAACCAGATCACCAACGTGACGTTGGAGGGGAACCAGTACGCCACGTATTTTTACGGTGGGAACGTGGTGTTCGACAATGCCACAGTGCGCTTCAACAATATTGGCCTGTACACGTTGAATTCCACGGACCTGACGGTCAGGAGCAGCTTGATCAGTCAGAACACGACGCACGGCATCCAATACACCAGCACCATCTCTAGTCCGCCGATCGGCGGGCTGCGGGAGCTCTCGAACAGCCAGATCACGAATAACGGTCAGCGCGGTGTGACCACGGAGCCGGTCCAGGTTCCGCAGGTGTTCGTCGGGAACACGATCAGCGGCAACGGCCAGCACGGCATCTGGAACGTGAACCACCTCGTCGGGAAGACCGACGTCCAGTACATCGGGAACACGGTCTCGAACAACGGCCTCGACGGTATCGTGTCGTCGCGCGCCCGCTTCGTCGATAACACATTCTCGGGAAATCGCTATCCGCTGGGAATGGCCGGCAAGCTCGGGAACCTGTACGTCGACAACACTGGCACGGACAACAACATCTTTGTAAACAATCGCCGGAACGCGATCAGCGTGTACAGCAAGGGTTGGGGGAGCGGCTCCATTTCGGACACGCTGCAGCGCGGTTTCCCAGCTGGTCTCACCTCCGGCGTCTATGTCGCGGAATCGTATCTCTCCATCGCAGCCGCCGATACGCTGGTGATCCAGCCGGGAGTCATCCTGAAGTTTGCGCAGAATCAGTCGGTCGACGTCTACGGCAGGATCATATCGCTCGGAACACCTTCGGAGCGGATCATCTTCACGTCGTACCGCGACCATGCTGCAGGCGGAAAGACGAACGAGCCGACCGATACACTCAAGGCAGCACCGGGCGACTGGTCGAACATCCAGCTCAGCGGCACGGGCATCGTCACCGGAAGCCGATTCGAGAATGTCGATTTCCGGTTCTCGTACTACGGCCTCTATATCTCGACCCAGCTCTCGAACCCGGTGCGGCATGTCGTCGCATATCGCAATTCGCAGGCGGGCATCCAGGTCTGGGGAGACTATGACCTCGCGATCGTCGGCTTAAGGGCCGACAGCAACTACGTGGGGGTCTGGGCCCGTAATGACGGATCAGCCACGATCGACAGCGGCTTGATCCGCTGGAACACCTATGGACTCTACGGAGACTATACGAGCTCGAGCGTGGGTTCGGGCCGGTTCGCCTCGGTGACGAATTCAACGATCGGATGGAGCACGCAAGACGGCGCCAGGATCTTGTTGGGCAAGGAGCCGCAGGTGTTCCAGGACAACCTGATCACCGGGAACGGACGGCACGGCATCTGGAACTACAGCGAGAGCACGGTCTACGATACTCTGTTGTTGCTGAGCGGGAACACCATCTCGAACAACACCGAGACGGGCGTACTCTCAACCCGTGCATACTTCGTTTCTGACTCGCTGCTCAACAACAAATATCCGCTTGGTGTAACGGGCGAGCTTTCGAAGGCCGGCACCGGTACGGCGCTCGGCAACTACTACAGCGCGAACGTGCTGCTGGGGAACACGTACAACAACGTCATTGCAGTGTATGATAATATCTGGGGCACTTTGGGCGGAACGGTGCCGGTCGACACGGTTGAATACGTGCATCGTCTGGAATCATCGCCCACGGTCCCGTCGCAGAAATCGTTGGTCGTGTCTCCGGGGACGGTCGTAAAGGCGACCGCAAGTCAGAGCCTGAGCATTACGGGAGCGTTTACCTCGGAAGGAACCGCCACGAAGCGCATCACCTTCACGTCGTGGAAGGATGATACCTTTGGTGGCGATACCAACAAAGATTCGACCGCGACTTCCCCGACATCAGGCGAGTGGTCAGGGTTATACCTGTACGCCGGGACCGGCGCCGACGCGAAGTCGTTCAAATACACGAACATCCGTTTTGCGTCGTATGGGATCTATGTGAGTGGAGCGAACAATGGTATCACGGTCGACTCGAGCTTCGTCTCGAACAACTCGATCGGTATCTACCGGCCTTCGGGGAGTCCCACTATGACGGTCACGGGTTCGGATATCCACAGCAACACGACAGGTATCCAGAACGGCGGCACCGGTACGTTCACCGTCTCGACGAGCAACATCTACAACAACTCGAGCTACGGTTTCTATCATTCGGCGACCTCGAATGTGACAGCCTCGAACAACTACTGGGGAGCCGCGTCGGGTCCATTGGTGCAGACCGGTCCGGACCTGAACCCGACGGGCACTGGGAACAAGATCCA
The DNA here is from genome assembly GCA_964473365.1 of uncultured Ignavibacteriaceae bacterium. GTDB lineage: Bacteria > Bacteroidota > Ignavibacteria > UBA10030 > UBA10030 > 2-02-FULL-55-14. Next base: position 64,810 of record CAYYOV010000009.1, on the reverse strand, counting down.
AAATGCATCGTCGGGCTACGTGATCTACCGTCCGTTCCTGACGGCCCGGGGCGGTATCCTTGCGGGTGATGTGAGCCAGAACGGAACGATCAGCGCGTTCGATGCTTCGTTGACCCTGCAGCATGTGGTCGGTTCCATTGTGTTGACGGCTCCGCAGCAGACCGCAGCTGATGTCACGGCGAATGGGGTCATCTCCGCGCTCGATGCGTCGTACATCCTTCGATACGTTGTCGGAATCATCACAGGCTTCCCTGGGCTTGGCCGCACCATATCCACGCCCACCGCTCCAGGATACGCGCTCGTGACCCGGACCGTTGACGGAAGCACCGAGATCGAAGCCGTCGTTCGGCTGAAGGCGTCGGGTGTCTTCGCGACGCAGTTCACGGTCGCATACGATTCTGCGGCCTTCCGTCCGTTAACGGTCCTGAAGACCCTCGGGTCGGACAGCCTCCAGATGGCGTGGCATGCTGACGGTGCGCGGGTTCGTGTTGCCATGGCTGGCACGCAGGCCGTCTCGCCCGACGGCGAGTGGGCGATCGTGCGATTCGAATCGCTGAGGTCGAACGCTTCGGTGAGCGACATCCGGGTCACGGAGTTCCTCGTCAACGAGGCCGGGATCGCGACCTCGGCAGAGGATGTGACCGCCGAAGTTCCGACAAGCTTCGGCCTCGACCAGAACTTCCCGAATCCGTTCAACCCGTCGACCAGCGTCCGCTTCCAGCTTCCGGTGGACAGCCGGGTGACCATGAAGGTCGTCGATATCCTCGGACGTGAAGTGGCCACGATCGTAGCGGGGGACCTCGCGGCCGGATTCCACCAGACGACATGGAATGGTACGGACGCTTTCGGCCGTCTGGCGAGCAGCGGAATGTATCTCCTGGTCATGCAGGCCGAACCCGCGAACGGGCAGCCGTTCCGGTCGGTCCGCAAGATGATCCTCACGAAGTAATGGTGGATGCGCGGCCCTTCAGTGTGAAGATGCGCCCGCACGATCCACCGACCAGTTGAGGACCTGACCAAAGGACATGAACGTGATCTCATCCAGTCTACGCACACGGTTGCTATGGGTGCTCGTGGCGGCGTTCGCCACGGGAGCCATCGCGCAACCGACCCTGACGATCCCGGATACATCGGGTCGTAAGGGCGACACGCTCCTCGTCCCGGTGCTGCTCAGCGGCATCGGGGCGAACAGCCTCTATTCGATCCAGGCGACGGTCGATCTTGGCTCATCGCACGCGCAGGTCGTGGGAATTTCGACGGCTGGTTCGCTGACCGTTGGATCCTCCGCAAGCTACTTTACGACCACCCGCCGGCTTGCCGTGGCCTTGACCACGCCGGTGACTGCTGACGGTACTCTGTTGTACCTGCAAGTGGCGCTGACTGGTACCCCGGGCCAGACGGTGTCTCTGGGGCTTTCTTCAGTCCTCCTGAATGAAGGGACCCCAACACCAACGCTCGATGCCGGCTCGGTGCGGCTGCGCGTGGTGCACATCGCTCCGAACTACCTAGCAAACGTCGCGGTCGGTGATTCGGTGCAGTTCACCGCATCAGGTGACGTGGTTCTTCCGGTGACATGGAGCACCTCTTCGAATCCGGTCGGGACGATCGATGTGAGCGGAAAGTTCCGGGCCGTGGCGCCCGGCTTCGTCACTGTCTACGCGACGGACGGGGAAGGGAAGTCGGACTCGACGGTTCAGTTCAACGTCGTTCCGAACGTCATCAAATCGCTGACGCTCTGGATCCCGGACACCTCGAGGACGCAAACGCTTGAAGTGGCCGTCCCCGTCCGCGTTACGACCGTCACAGGGCTCGGGATCACATCGGCGCAGTTCCGACTCACGTTCAATACATCCCACCTTGAGTATCTCGGCGTGAACGTAGGCGGAGGGATGGTCGAGCCGTGGGGCGCGCCCGTCATTAACGACCTGACGCCCGGTGTCCTCGATTTCGCGCTGGCCGGTTCCGACACGCTGTCAGGAGCCGGTACGTTGCTCTGGGTCCGCTTTCGGGTCAAACAATCCGCAGTTGGCAGCAGCACGATCGGACTTGCGAACGCCGTCTTCAACGAGACGATCAATCCAGCGTTGGACCCAGGGACATTCACTGTGATCCCTGCGCCGTTGATCAAAGTGAACACGAGTCGCATAGTCGCATTCAAAGGAGAGACGGTCACAGTGCCGTCGGTCACCGGCGGAACGTCACCTTTCGTTTTCTCGAGTTCCAATCCTGCCGTGGCGTCGGTCGATCCTTCAACGGGACTCCTGACGGTGCTGACGCGGGGGCCTGTCCTGGTGCAGGCAGTGGATGCGCAGGGTTTCCCTGGAAAGAGCGACACCGTTTGGACGTATGATTTCACGGCTGTCGTTGCCGACACTTCCGTGTTCACTGGTGACTCGGTCGATGTGTCGGTCTCCGTTGGGTCGACGACCGGGCTGGGGATCGTTTCGTACCAGTTCCGCCTCTCGTATGACACCTCAAAGGTGTTCTTCAGAGGCGTTTCGCTCGTGGGAACGCTTAGCGACGGATTCACTCCTGTCGTCAAGGACACAGCTGGGGTACTGCATGTGGCCGTTGCCGGAGCGACCCTGCTGGCGGGGGAAGGGATCTTGGCGAAGCTTCGGTTCGCTCCGAACCCGCCGTCGATGACAGGCGAGCAGACCATTCTGGCACTCTCGAATTTTCTGTTCAACGAGCCAGGCTCTTCGACGCCTGCTGCGTATCCGGTCAATGGCCGCATCCGCGTCATCGTCCCGAATGCGGTGCCTGTGTTCGTGAATGTCCTTCCGGATACCTCCATCAATGAAGGCCAGTCGTTGACCTTCATGTACACGGCCTCAGATGCGAACGGCGATCCTCTGCGATACACACTTCTCGCTGGGCCGACGGGAGCAGCCATTGATAGTGTGACCGGTCTGTTGTCGTACTCCCCGGGCTTTGCTGCTTCGGGCATTCATCCAGTGACCGTGCGCGTCACGGATGGCGCGGCCGCCGACACCGCGACCGCGCTCGTGACGGTCGTGAACGTGGACCGAGCGCCGTCATTCGCTCAGGTCTTGCCCGACACGACGATCATCGCCGGATCGACGCTGACCGTTACGTATCTGGCAAACGATCCGGACGGGGACATTGTGCGGTATTTCATGACGACGGGTCCCGCGTTCGCCTCCATCGACTCGATCACTGGCACGCTGACGGCAACGACGGCCCCGACGAATGTGGGGAACCATCCCATCCAGGTGACGGCAACGGCGGGAGGTCTCTCCGTCGTTACTTCAGCCACGCTGACAGTCCAGTCTTCCGGGACTTCGGTTCACGACATGGACACTGGGATCCCGAAAGAGTTCGGGCTCTCGGCCAATTATCCGAATCCGTTCAACCCCTCGACGCGGATTCGGTTCGCACTTCCGGCGGAAAGCCGTGTCGTTCTGACTGTTCACGACCGGCTCGGTCGACGGGTCGCGATCTTGGTGGACGGCCGCCTGGGGGCGGGAGTGCATGAGACGCGTTGGGACGCGTCGAGCATGGCGTCAGGACTCTACTTCAGTCGCATCGAAACCATCAGCTCTTCGGGCGAGCGCTTCGTTGGAACAAGGAAGATGATTCTTATGAAGTAGGTGGAACGTTGTAAGACTGAAGCCCTCGGGAGGTCCCGGGGGCTTCGCTTGTCTCCCGATCGGAACTCGAAGAAGGGATCACCTGTTGTAACGTCATTGCTTCTTCCGGCTTTGACGCGTACCTTGAACCTGTGCAGCGCATCCCGTCCATACTGATCCTGCTGGTCTACGTCAGTCTCGCCGTTGGCGTCAACGTCCTCCATCATACGTGTGGAGGGACGACGGATGCCAACTTCGCGCCGGTCACGCAGGAAGATCCATGCGGATGTGCCGATGTCATGGACCAGGCCGATCTTTGCTGCACGGTCGAGATCACGTCGTTCCAGCTCCATGACGAACAGGTGGCGCCTGCCTTTGTGAACCAGCCGATGCTGGACGCCGCACACATCGTCTATCCGCTTGCTGATGAGGCGCCCGTCGTGGCGGCCGTCAGCGAGTCCCGCATTCCCGTTGACACCTCCCCTCCTCGGCCGGTGTCAGCCACCATCCTCAACTGCTCGTTCCTCATCTGAGTCGACCCGCTCGGATCGACCGGTGACGTGCGTCCGCACGGCGCCGCAATGTACTCTATCCGTTCGTCACACTCATCATGAGGAATGTCATGCGTACTACTCTGTTTGCCTTCGCGGCCCTTCTTTTCCTTGTGCTTCCGGCTGCGGCCCAGGAAGCCAAGACCGTCGAGACCTCCTTCAAGGTCTTCGGCAACTGCAACATGTGCAAGAGCCGCATCGAGAAGACAATGAAGATCAAGGAGGTCGAGAAGGCCTCCTGGAACAAACAGACCAAGATACTCACAGTCTCGTATCGTCCGGCAGCGATCTCGGTCGACTCGTTGCATCAGCGTCTTGCCGCCGTGGGCCACGATACGCCCAAGGCCGTCGCGCCGGACAGCGTCTATGATGCGCTTCCGGGCTGCTGCCTCTATCGCGACAACGATTCCACCCACTAGGAAACCCAGGTCATGAGAAGCGTATGGTTGTTGAGCACTCTTCTCGTGCCCGCGCTGCTCTTCGCGCAGTCTTCAGGTGTTGTGCAGGGAAGAGTGGCGGAACGGACCGAGGAAGGACAGTTCCGGCCGGTCATCGGCGCATCGGTCTACTGGCTCGGGACACGGGCCGGGACGACGGCCGATACGGCGGGACGGTTTCAGCTGGCGTTTCCCGAAGGCGGTGGTCGCCTGGTCGTGAGCAGCGTGGGCTTCCGTCCTGACACGCTCACGATCATCGAGCCTCGCGTTCTGCGCGTCACGCTTGTGGCGGAAGCGTCGGAAGTAGAGGGCGTCAACGTCGTCGGCCAACGGGCTCCGAGCTTCATCGAATACCGGGCGACGACGAACACGGTCGTCATGACGGAGAAGGAGCTCTTCAAGGCAGCGTGCTGCAATCTGTCGGAGAGCTTCGAGACCAACCCGTCAGTCGACGTCTCGTTCACCGACGCCGTCACTGGCACGCGGCAGATCGAGATGCTCGGGCTGGCAGGTACGTATTCGCAGATCACGCTCGAAAACATGCCGGCGGTCCGCGGCCTTACGTCGAACGTGGGTCTGACCTACATCCCCGGTTCCTGGATCGACAATATCCAGGTTTCGAAGGGGGTCGGTTCGGTGGCCAATGGCTACGAATCGATCACGGGACAGATCAACGTCGAGTATCGCAAGTCGTGGAACGAGGCTGAGCAACGGATGTACCTGACGATGTTCGGCACGGACGATCAGCGGTTCGAGCTCAACGGGAACATCCGGACGCCCATCAACGAGTATCTCTCGTCGCTGACGATGGTGAACGTCGACACGCGGAGGTTCTCGATGGACCGGAACGGGGACCGATTTCTGGACATCCCCCTCGGTACCGCCGGGCATCTGCTCCAGCGGATCACGCTGCACGACTACGACGGGTTCGAAGCCCAGGTGCTTGTTCAGTACACCTCGGACGAGAAACGGAACGGTACGATGCACGGGGTCGACATGGACCATGCCGCCCTCGGCGTTTCTCCGACGGAGTACCGGTATCGCATGAAGGCGAGCCAGCTCCGGATCTCGGGCAAAACGGGGTTCGTGTTCGAGGATCAAGGACACAGCATCGGCCTCCAGTGGTCGTATCTCGACTACCGGCAGTCGTCGACCCTGCAGCACCGCGACTACGCGGGCCGCGAGCGGACGGGTTATCTTAACCTGCTCTATGATGCCCAGGTTGTTCCGGATGTCCACCGGCTCCGTGGTGGCGTGAGCTTCGTCATCGATGACTACGATGAGCGGGTCTTCGGCACCGACTACGCGCGCGTGGAGCGTGTTCCGGGCGTCTTCGCCGAGTACACATATTCTCCGGACGAGGATCTGTCCGTCGTGGCGGGACTTCGGGCTGACCGACATGATCTGTTCGGCTCGTTCATCACACCGCGCCTGCATGTGCGGTACGCGCCCACTCTTGACTGGACGTTGCGACTGTCGGCAGGCCGGGGCCAACGCACCGCAAACATGTTCGCGGAGAACGTGGCGGCCTTCGCCAGTTCGCGCACTCCGGTGATCGAAGGCTTCGTACCCGGCTCCGCCTACCACCGAGAGGTCGGGTGGAACGTCGGTCTGAGCGCCACTCGCTACGTGACCGTCAACGGCCGGGAAGGCACCTTCACGGTGGACCTGCACCGGACGATGTTCGACGATCAACTCGTCGTGAACCTGGACCGGGATGCGCGGACGGTCGTCTTCCAACCGCTGGCCGGCTCATCGTTCTCGAATAGCATTCAAGCCGAGGCCAATGTCCAGCCGTGGGAACGGTTCGAGGTCCGTACGGCGTATCGCTATCTCGACGTTCAGCAATCGCTGGATGGTAGGCTGGTCGAACGCCCGTACGTGGCGAAGCACCGGGCGTTCGTCAATCTCGCCTACACGACGCAACCGGATGACGACGGTGCAGGGCGGATGACCTACGACCTGACGGTATCCTGGCTCGGTAGCAAGCGCCTTCCAGCAACCGCCGCCAGTCCGTTCGCGTTCCGTCGGCCGACCCGATCGCCGGACTTCTTCCTTGTGAACGGCCAGGTGACTCGGATGCTCTGGGCCGGATTGGACCTGTACGTGGGCGTTGAGAACCTCTTCGATTTCCGTCAGGGCGATCCGATCATCTCAGCGAGCGATCCGTCGAACGCCTACTTCGATAGTTCGATCATCTGGGGCCCGGTGCAGGGTCGGATGATCTACGGCGGGTTGAGGTGGAGGATGTGAGGGAGAGGTGAAAGTATGGAGTATGAAGTCGACAGACATGTGGTGTCGAAGACGGCTGCAAACACAGAAGCCCTCCGGAGGTCCGGGGGGCTTCTGCGTCTACGGGGCGGTGTTCTCCTGCTATCGGTCGATGGTGCGCAGGAGTACGACGCCGTGCCGGGGAACGTCGAAGGCGGCCACCCGCGAAAAGCTGCCGGCTGGCCGTTGGCGCCAGAGATCGCGGAAGGCGACGTTCGCCGGAAGTCCGACCTCGTTGAGATCGAACTGGACCCGGCGCGCAGCCGAGGAGAGGTTGAAGACGCCGACGGCAGTCGAGCCATTCGCCAGTGGCTTGGTCCAGATCTGGATGCTATCCCGCACCAGTCGTGGGGTGGCCTGCCGCCCAAGCGGGTCTTGATCGATCGCGAGCACTTCGTCGTTCGTCAAGAGATTGAGGGTGAAGGCGTCGAGCCGGGTCAGGTCGCAGCCGATCAGGAGTGGGGCCGAAAGAAGGCACCAGAGACTGATATGTGTGTACTGTTCGTCGGGGGTCAGGCGTGTCGGACGCAGGCGCGGTCCCCATCCCACCCAGCCCACAACCAGCATGTCTGGATCGTTCCAGTGTCCCGGGCCTGCGTATGCCGCATTTGCGACCTGATCGAAACCGATCCCGCTCATGCTTTCCCATGAATCGGTGATATCTCCAGTCGTGCGCCACAGGTCTCCGCCCACCTCAGCACCCCATTCCCACACATCCCCCATTCCATATTGACACAGACTGTAGACGATATCGCGGTCGACCTCGTCCAGCATTCTGCGCATGTGTGCATACGGCTTCATCAGCTCAGCGCGCGAGGCGTCCTTCGCAATCCGACCGTATGAGCACCAGTCATACTTGAGATAATCGATGCCCCATGCCGCGTACGACAAGGCATCGTTCTGCTCGTACCCGTAGCTGGCGGTGTAGCCGCCACACGTCAGAGGTCCAGGGGAAGAATAGATCCCGAATTTCAGTCCGAGTGCGTGCAGGCTATCTCCAAGTGCCTTCATGTCGGGGAACTTCTCGTTGACGACGATCGTGCCGTCAGGTGTGCGCTTTGGCCGCGGGTCGCTTCCTTCGATCTCCCAACCGTCGTCGATGTTGATGTAGGCCCACCCATGGTCGGCCAGGCCTTGCTGATCGAAGACTCGAGCAGATGCGATCACTTTGTCCTGGTCCACCGCTAGTCCCCATACGTTCCAGCTGTTCCATCCCATCGGCGGCGTCAACGCCAGTTTGTCGCCAATGTTGAGCGTCACGATGCGCTCGTCGTGACCGTGCGCATTCTGCACATGGATCTCCAATGCGTGGACGCCGCGTCTGGATGTGCGGCCCGAAATGATGCCCGATCGCCGGTCGAATCTGAGTCCGGATGGAAGACCCTGGATATCGAACAGCATCGGATGCTCGCCGCTGACGGGGATGCGGTAGACGAACGGCCGCCCCGGCCTCGCACCGACGACCAACGGCCCGTTGATCCTGGGAGTTCGCGGCGGGGGCGGCGTCAGGATGTATGGGACACCGTCACGCGCTGCGATCGATTCGGCGTGTCCGTCGAAAGCGGCGACGTATTCGACCTCGGTCGAATGAGCAGGACGGGTGAGGCGATACGTGATACGGGTGTCGGCCCCGGGGGCCAGGGAGAAGGCGTACGTATTGCGAAGGAGCTCCGTTCCGTCGGTGCCGTTGAGCGTGCGGATGATGATCGTACCAGTGAGCGTCAAATGCCGCGCGTGATTCGAGAGTGTGAGGGACTTTTCCAACGAATCGCCGACGCTCTGGAAACTCCCCACATCGTAGGTGAAGGAGGCCAGATCCCGGACGGTCAGAGCGCGAAGGCGCGGGACCCCGGACCAGAGCCCTCCAGGTCCTCCGCCATCATACACCCGGATGGCGAGAACATTCTCGGCGTCCCACCTGAGACGGGGATCGTCAAAGGGGAGGTCGTAGGCCCGCGGTGTGTTCCATTTCGAGCCGAGCGGTGCCAATGAACCTCGGTCTGGGTCGATACCGGGGGCGATCGTCGTTCCATTCAGGCCGATGAGCGCACCATTGAGAAATGTCTGGTCGATGTCGTCCACGGGCCCGAGCTCGAGCCGTAGTCCCTCGTTGATGACTGCTGCGGTCCGAAGGCGATGTGGCAGGACAAACGTTACACGATACCACACATGGCCGTCCAGCGTGTCGAATCCCTGGCGCTCCCAGCTTGCGCCCGGTGCGATGGTCGCCCACGACGATGCATCGAAGCGGGGATCGGCAAACGACGGGTCGTCGACGGGAGAGAAGCGCCATGGTCCGCCGAGTTGAACGACCTCCGACTGCGCGACGAGGGCGGTCGCGGTAGATGCAAGGAGCGTGACGATCGTGAGGAAGGTGCGCATGGTCATCTCGGCTGTAATGAGGCACTGAGTGGCAGACTTCGAAGATGGGGAGGTGAGACATTCCGCCAACTGCGACTGTCGATGGCAAGAGAGAAGCGATCGCAATGTACGTTCTCCTCATGATTTTCACAGGACCATTTTCACGGTCGCGGAAAAGTGCGTATCATCACCCACCGATCAAGGCCTTCCCATCATGAACTCCCTCAAACGCCCTGCGCTGGTAGCCATGCTCCTCCTGAGCCTCGCAGGGGCATCGATTTCCCAGGAACGAGAACTCCGGGGCCTCTGGATGACGCCGCGTGAAGGACCCCGCCTGTGGTCGCGCGAAGAGATCCGTGCGGCAATGCAGCAAACGGCCGCCGCGAACTTCAATACGGTCTACTTTCTGGCGTGGTCCCGCGGTTGGCCGCTCTGGCAGAGCCGGCTCTATCGTCGGGAATTCGGATTCGCGTCCGATCCGGCTGCAGGCGACCGTGACATCCTCGCTGAGGCCGTCGAAGAGGCTCATGCCGTCGGGTTGCATGTCGAAGCGTGGATGGAGTACGGCTTCGTCGGATGGTGGTCTGGCAATCAGATCGATTCGCTTCCGCTCGGACCGATATTCAGGAAGCATCCTGAATGGCTGGCGCGCGACTCGAAAGGGAGCGCAGAGTTCCCGAGCGGCCACCTCGGGGTGTTCTACTGGATGGCACACAGTCAGCCGGCTGTGCAATCTTTCCTTGCCGACCTTCACGCCGAGGTTGCCGCGGACTATGATATTGACGGTATCGAATTGGATCGGGTCAGGTATCCGAAGCATGACTGCGGATACGATTCGCTAACCACCGCAATCTACGCAGCTTCACACGGCGGGGCTGCGCCTCCGAGCAACGCGTCGGAGCCAGCCTGGATGCGGTGGAGGGCTGACCGCATTGTTGAATTCCATCGCATGGCGTACCAGCGGATCACGAAGGCCAATCCGCGGGTTATGGTCTCGAACGCTCCCGGACATTATACGACGGGGGAGGAGTACGGATCGTATGAGGAATATCTTCAGGATTGGAGGCAGTGGCTGAAGGATGGATCGGTCGATCTCGTTCAGATCCAGATGTATGGCCGGCCCGCGGACTTTCGGAAATATGTGCGAGCGGCAGTCGCACCCTTGCCCGAATCATTGCGCGTCCGCACAACATCGGGTCTCGCAGTCAAACCCGGGGGCGAGGCGACGGAGGCGAAAGAGGTCGTCGAACTGGTCAGGATCGCGAGGCAGTTTACTCCATCGGGGCATTCGTTCTGGTATTACAACGACCTTCGGGATGGCGGCCTGTTCGATGTCCTGAGACGCGAGGTATATCAGCAAAAGGCGACGTTCCCACTCGGGTGGCGTGACCTCGAGGAGTCGAAGGTGTTGCGTCCGGGGGTGCGGTATCGTTCGTTCACACGCCAGGGACCATACTCGCTGGACGTTGTGGAGGTCGAACTGCGGCGGGCCGGAGTGCGCGTGGAGACCTTCCGTGCCGATAGCCTTCGGACAACCACAGAGCAGGTAAGGCGGCGAGGTGCAGCCGGAGGTCGTGTGGTTGCCGCCGTCAATGCCGACTTCTTCTCATTCAAGACGCATTGGCCTGTCGGTAGCCAGGCGTCGCGAGGAGAGATCGTGCTGGCTGTGCCATCCCGACGAAGCCATTTCGGCATGACCTCGGATGGACGACCGATCATGGATCCGATGAGCTTTTCGGGTGCCGTATCTACGTCTCGAGGAGATGGGCTTTCGGTGCACGCGGTGAATGATGTTCTGGACTCTTCAGCGTCGGTCCTCTACAACGCACGGTGGGGGAGCAGTACGCGTTCGAAAGCGGGAACGTGGGAGGCGGTGTTGCGCCCCATGGAGACGCCGATAGCAAACGGACGTGCCCGGTTCGTCATCAGGTCTGTTGAAGTCACTGGCGACCAGAAGATCGCTGGGACCGACTGGATCTTGTCATCGATGGCTGCTCCAGCTGTGCATGTCCAGAAAGGTGACACGGTATCGGTGTCGTTCCCCCTTTGGTCGGGTCCAGGCACATTGCGGGAGGTCGTCGGTGCCGGCGGACGGATCGTGCGGGATGGAAGAACGGTGACGACCGAAGAACACCGGAGAGAGGGGATCGGGATCCAATTCACGACGGACCGGCACCCGCGGTCGTTCGTTGGCATCAACAGAGATTCGACCATATTGTTCCTCGGTACGGTCGACGGACGACAATCAACGAGCATCGGAATGAACTTTCGGGAGATGAGCCGGTTTCTTCGGTCGATCGGTGTCTGGAACGCCGTGAATCTCGACGGTGGGGGTTCTACGACGATGTTGGTAGGAGGAGAGATCGTCAATAGCCCGTCTGACCGGACCGGAGAGAGGCCCGTGGCGAACACGATCATGGTTGTGGTGGATGAGTAATGGGGGGAGTGGAGGAATGGAGTAATGGGGTAGTGGAGTGATGGGGTAATGGGTAGTGGAGTAATGGAGTAGTGGGGTAGTGGAGTAGTGGAGTAGTGGGGTAGTGGAGCAGTGGAGTAGTGGGGTATTGGAGTGATTGAGTTCCTGGTGGAGCGCTTGCAAAGTCGTGAGCGCAAGTCAGGAGGAGGGAAGCGAATCGAGTCGTCTCACTACGATTCCCATTTGTGAGATCAGAGCGGCCTGGAATTAACTTGACAGAACGGCTTCAGGATGGCATATTTGGTTTGTTCGTCAGGGTGACAAACTAATTCCCCAACAGCGGCCCTCCAATGTGGCGCGCACTCACTGAGCGCAGAAACGCTTTTGACGAACCGAACGAATACCGCGTCCTGCGGTTAGTTCGGGATTCAGATCTTATCTCCCGCACGGAGATTTCCCAGCGTTGTTCCCTTTCAAAGACCACGGTCACGGAGATCGTCGGACGCTTTCTTGAGTTCGGCTTCCTCGAGCTTGTTGGGGAAGGGACCTCCACACACCGGGGAGGACGCAAACGCGAACTCCTTCGATTCAATCCTCGCGCAGGAACGGTGTTCGGGATCGACATCCGAATGCGGTCCGTGCACCTCATCGCAAGCGATCTGAATCCGACCATCCTGCATCGTGCTTCCTTTGACTATGCTCCCGGCGAACCTTCCGAGGTTGTCATCGGCCGGACGATTGAGCAGCTGGAATCCTGGCGCATACTCTATCCCGAATTGTTCGAGCACGCCGTCGGCATCGGTATCGGACTTCCGGGCATCATCGACCGCGACCGCGGGATCTTGCGCGTCGCTGACACATTGAAGGGTTGGAAAGGGACAGATCTGAAGGCGGCGTTCGGCTCGCGGCTCGGCCTCCCGGTCTACGTCGAGAACGATGTCAAGGTCATGACCCTTGCCGAATATCTGTTCGGCGCCGGCAAGTACGTTCCCGATCAGGTTTTCCTTTGGATCGGTGACGGTATCGGGGCCGGCATCATCGTCGATGGAACGATTCTTCACGGCACGACATCGAGTGCGGGAGAGATCGGCTACAATGAGGTCGGCCACACCGTGACGCGGCCTGACCATTTTCCGCTGCTCTACGATGGACAACGCGACCTGGGCGAGTTGCTCGGCGACACATCTGTCCTGGGTGCGTATTATCGGACCGGGGGCGATCGCTCGATCATCACTGTTGACGCACTCAACCGTGCCGCTGCTGACGGAGATGCGTTGGCGGCGCGTGTCATCGACGAAGCCACGACGATCATCGCGATCGTGTGTATCGGCATAGTGAACATGCTCAATCCGGAAGTGATCGTCCTGGGCGGCTCGATCGCCAGAGATCCTCGCGTGGCGCAGGCAGTTCAACGCAAGATCGGTCGCGATCTGCTGACGGAACCGGCCAAAGCAGTATCAGTCCGGCCCGCACAGCTCCAGAGTGACGGAGTGGTCTTGGGTGCCGTGGGACTTGTACTGTATGATCTCTTTAAGCCATCACGCGCCAACGGCGTGTCTGAGATGAAAGAATGATGAACCTCGCACACTCGACTGGCCTCCGAACGCACCGAATGCGTGCACGCGTTCGCATGCCACGCGCTATGCGCGCAGGCGCCGGTCTGAGCGCGATTCTCGCACTTCTGCTTGTTTCGCTCCCGCTCCCGGCGCAAGAACTACGTGGGATCTGGGTCACGCCGAGGACAGGAGGAAGCTTCTGGACTAAGGCCGAGATCGCGCGGACCATGGACACGATCGCGGCGTCCAACTTCAACGTCGTGTACTTCAATGCCTGGAGCCGAGGCTTCCCGCTCTTCCGCAGCGATGTCTTCTTCCGGGAGACCGGCTACTACACGGATCCGGCCGCGGGCGATAGGGACATCCTGCAAGAGGCGATCGCCGAAGCGCACCGCAACGGGCTCGAGATCGAGGCCTGGATGGAATACGGCTTCGCGGGATGGTGGTCGGGCTACTCGTTGCCGGGTCTTCCGAAAGGCCCATTGTTCGACCGTCGCCCGTCGTGGCTGGGGAGGGACGCCTCAGGCAACGACTTGATCGGCAATCCAGAAGGCGGGATCTTCTTCTACTGGCTGGCGCACAACAATGACGATGCCCGGTCCTTTCTGCTCGAACTGCATGAAGAGATCGCCCGTCGGTATGATGTGGACGGTATCGAGCTGGATCGGATCCGCTATCCCAATGTGAACTTCGGCTACGACAGCGCATCGGTGGTCAAGTACACCGCCGCGACCGGCAGCGCTCCTCCGATCGATGGCACGAATGCGGCCTGGAAGCGTTGGCGGGCGGACCAACTGGTCACGTTCCACGCTGCGGTGTACGACTCGATCAAAGCGGTGAACCCGAACGTGATCGTCTCGAACGCCCCCAGCCATTACGCCTCCGGTCTGGGGTCGTATCCAGCCTACGACAATGTCCTCCAGGATTGGAAGGCTTGGTTAGAACTGGGGAAACTAGACGCGGCGCAAGTGCAGATGTATCAGCCTTCCTCTGTCCTGCAGGGATACATCCCGTCAGCGCTCTATGGCCTCAGCAGCGCCTCGCAGCAGAGGGTGAATGCCGGCATCGCCATCAAACCGAGCGGCACCCTGTTCTCGCTCACCGAAGGCGTCAATCTGGTCCAGGTCAGCCGCAATGCAGGATTGAAGGGCCACGCGTGGTGGTACTACAACGATCTGCGAGATGCGGGCTACATGGTGCCGTTGCGCAACCAGGTCTACCCAACGTACGTCACACCTCCTCACCGACAGGCGGGCTGGCGTTCGGCCCCGACCTTCGCGAAGGATTCATCCGCCACCCGGACCGGTTTTGTTGGGGTCAATTTCGTCTCCGGCTGGAACGGCTCGGTCTTCTACGCCGACGCAGCCGGGGCAGACACCATGCACTACCTGGCAAGTGTTCCGGAGGAGGGCGTCTATGAGCTCTATGCGTACATTCCAACGGGGCTCAATGCGCTCACGCCGACAGCAACGTACCGATTGCATGATACGTCATCCTCGCTCCGGACCGTGACCATCGACCAGGCTGCCGCTGAAAATGCCGGATGGACGAAACTGGGGGACGTCATGCTCCCAGCGGGGGGGCCGCGCGTCGTGGTGACCCTCACGAACGCGGGCATCGGCGCAGGAAAGAACGTCGTCGGCGACGAATTGATGCTGCTTCGGAATCGTCGATTGTCTCCGGGAGGTACGACGGCCGTGAGGGAGATGGCGATCGCGCCACCGACAACATTCACCCTCCATCCCGTGTACCCCAATCCGTTCAATCCGATGACAACGATTGCGTTCGATCTCAGCGATGCGGCTGATGTCCGACTGACGGTCTATGACGTCGTGGGACGTTTGGTGGAAACACTCGTCGAAGGACGGATGGATGCGGGGTCGCATCGGAGGACGTGGGAACCACGGGCGCTCGCTTCGGGCGTCTACTTCTTCGAACTTCGCGTCACAGAGGTCTCCGGACGTGCACTACTGGAGCGCCGCCGGGTACAGCGGGCACTCTACGTGCGGTAACGATAAGGCGTCGCATTGGACCATCGAAATCGATCTATCTTTTCACAGGACCTCACCATCCGTCGGCGATGGTGACATTCAGAGGAGAACAGCCATGAAGATCTTTGCGACGATCACGCTGACGTTGCTCTCGATCGTGACAGCGGTGTCCCAGCCGCAGTGGCGTTTCATCAAGGCCATCCCATTCCCGGTGTCGGACACGAACTATGTCCAGCCGTATCTGTTGACCGTGACCTCGAACGGACGCGTCTACATGATCTCGACGACGGCGACCAATGCGAACGCACGGAACGCCATCTGGTATGCCGACTCGACGGACACTGAGATGAAAAAGCTCGTCGACTTCACCCTCAACGGCGATGCGGACACGCTGACGGGCAACATCGGACAGCTTCGCGGCATCGGTTCGATCGGGAATGACATCGTCATCGATGCGTCCGTCCCGTACCAACGGACGAAACCCAACACGGTCGCTTCGATGTACTATTATCCGAACGGCGACACATCGGTGGTCCAAAAATACGGCTTCTATTTTCCGCCCTCCAACCCCGGCCATGGCACGCATCACCACGGGGTGACGCTCACGCGCGATACGATTGCCTTCGCTGGGGTGTCCGCCGGGGCCGGAGTTCCAGGGCCGCGCGTTCGCTCGTACAATCTGACGAACACGATCACATCACCCGTCAAGGGTGCGTGGTCGTCGGAATCAGCGTTGGATCCGGGTGGACAGCAGACTGGTGGCGTGGATGTCATCCGGGACGTGGCCTTGCGACCCAACGGCGACTATACGAACAACGCCACGCCGATCTATACGTCCCGAAATTCGGCGGCAACGACTTCGACGGGTGGAATCACGGTCTGGACCGGCGGGGCGCAGTTGGCGATGTCGACATATACCGGCACACGACTTTCGGATGCGACCGGTCTGCTGAGCTTCTCGAGCGCCGTCAGCTACGGTATCACGGTCGACAAGAACGATCTTCTCTGGGTCGCCGGCATCGACTCAACAAAACGCTGGGTCAAGGCGTTCGATGTCAGCGGTATCTTGGCAACGGAGATGTATGACCTCCCGTCGATCAACAATCAGGATGGCTTCAGCGCCGATCCGCAAGGGGCCCCGATGATCGCTCCGACCGATGTCGGCTTGACGAAGGACGGCCTGACGGCGTATGTCTCTGATGCCGTCGCGCAGAAGGTTTTCCAGTTCAAGTATACTACGGCGACATCCGCTGAGCTTCCGAACGGACAGCCGCTGGAATTCGGACTATACCAGAACTATCCCAATCCGTTCAATCCGACGACCATGATCGCATTCACACTTCGGTCGACGGGTCCCGTTCGGCTCGATGTCTTCAACCTCGTGGGGCAGCGAGTGGCAACCCTGGTCGATGCCGACCTTGAAGCCGGCATCCACCATCGTTTCTTCGACGGCACGGGCCTGTCCAGCGGCCTCTACACATACACCCTGACGACGACGTCGGGCGTGCTGTCGCGCACCATGATGCTCGTGAAGTGATCTGACTGTGTCGCTTCGTGTCGTCATAGGGACCATCGTCATATTCCTGAGCATGGCGGTGCTCCATGCGCAGGGACAGCGGGGAAAGCTTTCCGGCGTCGTCATGGACGTTCGGACCCAGGAGCCGTTGATCGGTGCGAACGTGTTCCTCCAGGGAACGACCCTTGGAGCGGCGACCGACTTCGAGGGTCGGTTCACCATCCTGAACATTCCGCCGGGCACATATCAGGTCGTCGGATCCATGCTGGGATACAACCGAACCACGGTCCGGGGTGTGGAGATCCTCATCGACCGGACAACGGACCTGATACTCCGCCTTGAGGATGCCACCATCCAGCAGAAGGAAGTGATCGTCACAGCCGAGCGGCCGAAGGTCATCCGTGACCAGACGTCGACGTCGCAGAGCATCACGGAGTCGCAGCTGAAATCGGCTCCCATGGAAGGCATCCGGGGCGCGCTCGATCTGGTGGCCGGTTTTCAGAAGGACGCACAGGGGAACTACAGCGTCCGCGGGTCGGGTGCGTACGAAGTCAACTACCAGATCAACGGAGTCCAGCAGATCAATTCGTCGACAACGGCCCCCGGTTCGTTTGGGACAAGCAAGGCGGACAATTCGTGGAAGTTCGACATCAACCCGATCGCGGTGCAGCAGGTCCAGCTGATCTCTGGAGGTTTCTCGGCAGAGTACGGCAATGCGCAGGCGGGTGTCGTGAAGGTGGTCTCAAAGGAAGGGGGCCCGCGGTTCAACGGCGAATTTCGGATGGAGGTCCGCCCGCCGGGCCAATACCACTTTGGACCGTACGTCTACGACCGGAACAGCTACGAATGGCAGCGCTGGGGGGATTTCAATTATTGGATCCGGGACCTTCGGCTCATTGCAGACCAGCTCGGCCTGAATACGAGGGCGTCTGCACTCTACAACAGGATGTATCAGACAGGTACGGCGTCGTCGGCGGATTCCGCCGCGTGGCGTGATGTGGTGGTCCGCGAGGCCGCCTGGGCCTACGACGTGTGGCTGAAGAACCACACTCCGAGCGACGACAATCCGCTCGGCGTCTATGACTACCGGAAAGGGATGTACACCCGCTACCTCGTCGGATTCGGCGGCCCTCTGACCCGCGATCCGGACCTGCTTCGCTTCTTCTTCTCGGGAGAGTATCGAACCGCCCCCACGCGTCTCCCGACTTCCGAGCAGAACCTTGTCTTCCAGAACTACCTGACGAATATCATCTACACGCCGGTCCGGGCGCACAAGTTCAAGCTCCTCGGCATGTACCAGCGATATCGCGGCGGGATCTGGTCCGGTTCAGACGATATCCGCTGGTCGGGCCTGGCCTTCAGCCCACCGGGCATTTCGACGAAATACTACATCAAGACAGATCCGGTCCGGACGGAGGAGACGTTCACGCAGAGCCTGAACTGGGTCTATACCATCGATACCCATTCGTTCGTCGAGGTGACGGCGTCGCACCAGATGGAAACATACGAATTGCCGTACGAATATCTGGCAGGATATGAGTCGGCACGCGACCGGCTCGACAGTCTGAACGATGCGTCGGGCAGCGTACTGCGCCAAGGAGTGTGGTGGGACGGATCGTACTTTCGGGAGCCGTTCAACTTCAGCACGAACTACTACCAGTACAATCGAACGGAGCACGTCTCCGTCTCCGTCGACTACACCAACCAGATCACTTCTTCGAACCTGCTGAAAGTCGGTCTCCGCGGCTACTACTGGGACATGGTCAACAACGGCGTCAATTCCTCGTTCCAGGCGAATTCGTATCTCTTCCGGTCGGGTTTTGCGGAATACTACAAAGCATACCCCTGGCTTCTCTCGGCGTATGCGCAGGACAAGATGGAGTATGAAGGGCTCGTCGCGAATTTTGGTTTGAGAGCAGAGGCGTACAATTTCCAGGAGGATGTGGCGGTCGATCTCTTCGACCCGTTCTACCAGGGGACGTTGAGCAACAATGTCCGGCCGAACTATGTCGGCGATCCGCAAACGGTTGCGTCCAAGACGCGCACCGTGCTCATGCCGCGACTGGGGCTGTCGTTCCCGATCGGCGAGAATACCGCGTTCCGCATTCAGTATGGACATTTTGCTTCCATGCCGATCTTCTCGCATGCGCTATCCCAGCGCACCCAAAGCGGCTGGACGGGTCGGGGAAATCCGAACCTGGAGCCGAAAAAGACGATCAACTACGAGTTCGGGATCCAGCAGGTGGTGGGCGAGAACCATCGGTTCGACGTGGCGGTATACTACAACGACCGCGTGAGCCAGATCGGGCTGCTGCGGGTTGCGGCGCTGACGGGAAGCGCCGATCGTCCGAGGGGCGTCCTGCCGGACAATACTCCGTTGTATCTCTATACGACCTTCTCGAACAATGCGTTCGGGTCGACGCGAGGCATCGAGATCACGTTCGAGCGTATTGCGCCCGCCCGGTGGCACTACCGTGTCAGCTACAACCTGTCGCAGACGACGGAAGGGAACTATGGCCCTCAAGAGCAGTTCCCTGCAGGGGTGACGGCATTTGCGTCCCGCAATTTCACGGGCGAATTCATCTCTCCGTCCGACCGGACGCATGTCCTTCGCGCCCTGGTGCAGTACCGGTTGGGTGAGGGGGAAGGTGTGGAGATCGCGGGGATCTCGCCGTTCGAGAATACGACCGCGAGCCTGACATACGCTGCCCAGTCGGGTCTTCCGTTCACGTACGTCACCGATTTTGACGTCCAGGACGTGCTCTACAACAGGCGGTATCCTATCGAAACGAGCGTCGATCTGAACATCGTCAAGACCCTCCACATGCTCGGTCGGGACGTCATCCTCGGCGCCCGGATCATGAATCTGTTCAATAATCAATGGCTGACCCCGATGGACGCCCAGGTCGACCGGAACAACTGGGTCGAACGCGGATTCACGGTGGCCGATCCAGGGGACGATCCGCTGCGCCTCAGCCACATCGCGGCGCCCTACAAAGCCTACCGGAACATCCCGCGACAGATGTTCCTCTCCGTCGGGTTCACGTTCTGATGCGACCCTCGCTCCGTCATATCCTTCCATTGTGCCTCATTGCTCTCGCGGGCGTCGATTTGTCCGCCCAGGTGGAATCTCCGATCCTCAATTTTCGGCGAGGCATGTTGTGGCATTCGCTACAGGCTGGGAAAGTGGGACCCGTCTACAGCAACTGGGGGCGGCGGGGTATCGGACTCGACTGGCCAGGCTTCGACGATACGTGGATCGCGCGCGATATCGGCGGCCCACCGTCTCACATGGTCACGGGTGGATTCTACGTTGGAGCGAAAAAGGGGAACGATTCGGTCTTCGCCGTGGAGGACTGGGCGATCTACGCCAGCAGCATCGCCAACGAGGCAAGCGCCAAGTATATCGTGACAAAGCATCGTCACCGGTATCCTGGCGGCGCCAACCACTACTTGAAGACGACAGGGCGAGTGGGAGAGGAGGTCATCGAGACCTCGTGGGAATACAATCTGAATTACAACCGTACTGACGATCGCGAGCGGCAGCTGCCGGTGCGGGTCACACGGCTCTCCCATCAGTGGAGCGGCTCCCGGCGCGACGAGAACTACATCATTCACGAGTACACCTTCAAGAACATCTCGTCCGAGATCCGGGCGCTCGATACGTCCCGAGCCGTTCAGGATACGCTGTTCGACTTCTATGCACTCGCCGTCTACGGGCTTCACGTCAACTCTCGGGCCTGGACGGTCTTGTTCCCGACGCTCCCATCGGGTTCACGCGGTACCTACCACTTCGGACCGCTCAGCGCCAATCCGGCCCATCCGACATACAACATGATGTGGGCTCGGTCCGGGGACTATCTCGACACTCCCGAGGATGAGGAATACATGCGGTCCCGGACACAAGGACCCATTGGACCGAATGGGGATGCCACAGGCGAATGGCTGGCCCCTGGACACGCTGGCGTCAAACTGCTGTACGCGAGTCCGAACAAGCTTGGTCAAACGACACGCGTCAACAAGATCGCCTGGTCAGGCGGAAGTCCCTCGATCGATCAGGGCGGGCCCTTCACCGGCAAGGCGACGTTCGAATCGCGGTACGACGTCCTTCGCGATCCGGCCAACGCCACGAATCCGATCGCATCGTCGTCCGACACGCTCCAAATGCGACGTACGCGTGTATGGTCGCTGATGTCGCTTGGTCCGTGGAATCTCGCTCCCGGGGATTCGGTCGTCGTCGCCGTGGCCGAGATCGTGGACGGCGTCGACTACAGCGTCGTCGTGAATCCTACGGCCTCGAAGGCGAGCATTGGCGCTGGGTCAACGATCTTCCAAACAAGCGCGCGCAAGGCCCAATTCACATACGATCAGTCGCGCATCGCCAGCCAGCCGGGCCTGAATCATCCGGATCCACCGGCCGCGCCGGTGTTTGCGCTCGATTATCTGCGGGACCGCCCCGGCTTCGCTGCCACGACAATTTCCTGGGGCACGGAGACGGAATCGCTTGCTGACCCGGACGACGGCACGTTCGATCTCGCCGGTTACCGACTGTATCGGTCGTCGTACTTGCCCATCGGGCCCTGGACGCAGATCGGCACCGTGACGAAAGGGGATGCACGGTACTACGACGGCTCGACAGGACGCTACGTGTATATCGACTCAACTGGCGATGTCGGCACGGGCTATTACTATGCCTTGACGGCGTACGACACAGGGAAGGTCTCATGGCCGGTCAATCCGTCGGCGGTCTTCCCTGAGACGGGTAATAATCGTGTTCCGCCACTTGAATCGTCCCTCTTCGCCAACCGGACGACCTCGCCATTCAAGATGACGTTGCCGGCGTCGTCGTCGATCGACAGGATCCTCGTCGTGCCGAATCCGTACGTCATTGGCGAGGGGTTCTCGCAGCCGACGCAAGGGGACGAGATCCAGTTCGTCAATGTCCCGAATCCCGCAACGATCCGCATCTATACCGTCCGGGGAGATCTGGTCAAGACGCTTGTCGTTCCGGATGGGTTCGGCGGTATCGTTCCCTGGGATCAGTTGACCGACTTCGGTCAGTTCGTGGAGAGCGGCATCTATATCTACCATGTTGAATCGCCGATGGGAACGAAGATCGGCAAATTGGCGATCGTGCGATGAAACGGGCCCTCCTCCTGGTCATCGCCGTCACGGCTGGGCTCACGGCCCAGACCTTTAAGCGCACGGCCACGGCAGGGTTCACGTTCCTTGAAGTGCCGATGTCTGCGCGCGATGCCGCACTTGGTGAGACGGGCCTGGCGGGGGCTGATCCGGGACCGCTTGGGCTCTTTCTCAATCCGGCCGGACCTGCGTACGGAATGGAAGCCCAAGCCGTCGGGCTCTCGTACTCTCCATGGGTCGCGGGGATATCGCATTATGGGCTGGCCTATGCTGTGCCGCTCAGCGTCGGGCTTGTTGGTGTATCGGTGAACGTGATGGACCACGGCTCGATGGATCGTACGGTACGTGAACTTGGGACCCGTGAATTCTCCTCCATGGGAACGTTCAGCGCGCGTTCCATGGCTGTGGGACTTTCGTATGGGCGGAAACTGACGGACAAGTTCGCTTTTGGTCTGTCGCTCAAATATGTGGAAGAGCGCATCGACGTCTACCACGCCAGCAACGTACTTCTTGACGGCGGCATCATCTATCATACGGGATTCCGCTCCCTGCGCTTGGCGGCGGTCATCCAGAACTTTGGCACGAATGCGAAGTTCATCAACGATGAGTTCCGGATGCCTTCGACGCTCCGATTGGGGGCAGCGATGGACCTCCTTGGAGAGAACGGCGATCCGCTCCGGATCACCGTCATGGCAGTCGCCTTGCACCCGAGCGACAACGACGAACGCGTGCACGCCGGGGTCGAGCTCTCGTGGCAGGAATCGATCACGCTGCGATACGGTCATAAATTCGGCTATGATGAAGAAGACCATAGCTTCGGGCTCGGGATCAGGTCCAATATCGGTCTGCCGGTAGATCTCGACTTTGCATACGTCCTGTTCGGGCGACTGGGAGATGTACTGCGGTTCTCGGCGCAGGTGCAGATATGATCTCCCGTCGCGCCATACGGGTCGGCATGATCATGGCCGTCGTCATTTCGTCGATGTCGGCCCAGGTTGAAGCGGTCTTGGTCAACGGCGGTTTTGTCCGCTCGATCTCGGAGCGGATCCGCGTCAACGAGGCCCATGGGCTTGCGACTGGCGTGGACCTGCGCATCAGTCTGGTGGGCGACCTTTCGCTTTCGGTGGGGGTGGGATATGAACGCTACTCCATCGATCAGGACAGTGCACTCCAGAAGTGGAATTGGACATTCTGGAACGATCGCTACGCGGGATTGGTCCAATCGATCGTACGGGGCCCTGATTCATCGATCATCAGCGCTACGCTGACTCCATTCCAGCGGATGCAGGCAGTTCCGATCTCGGTGTCGTTGCACTATGCCATCGCGCTCGGAGAGGACATCTCGATCATACCGTCAGTGGGCGGCGGGATCATCTTCTTCACCCGAAAGCTCTACCTCCAGGAACACTGGTCTCGATATTTTGCCGCGGCAGACCACACATTTGAATACACATATGAGCAGTTCTCAAACCCGAAACAGGGGAATCCCGCGTTCGGCATGGCTTCCATCGATGTTTCGGTCCGTATCTCGGAACTGCTCCGCCTCCGTGCGGGAGGACGATTCGTGCAGATCATACCCACCTCAGGCTCCATGGGTTACGATGAGATGCCATTCGACCGCTCCGTGACGGGTCGGCTTGCGTTGGAGTTCCTCTATTGAAAACCGTCCGAATTGTCATATGGTCGGCCCTGTCCCTCATTGCGATCTCCAACGGAAGCTTGGGGCAGTTGATCCTGTCTCCGACCGTTGTTGGTGTGGAGGGTGGAATCGCCGTACCGCTGGGATCGCTTTCGAACCGTGTCAGCGCGGGATGGAGTGGGGGCGTGTTGTTCCAGCCAGCGGGAGACGATGAACCACATTGGGGTGCGCGCCTCGAAATGCTTACCTTTACGAAGGAGAACACGAAGGCGTTGGTGTTGCGGCGGAAGAAGGAGGTATCGGGCGTTGACCGTGTGTTCGAACTCCCGCTGACCGGTCTCGATGTAAACGTCCAGGCTGTCGGCGTACTGGCCATCGGTACGGTGCCTGTTTTCCGCAGCGACCTCATCGAGGCAGACGGCTCGTTCGGCTTCGGGTTCTATCGCTGGGCAAGCTTGCGCGGCGCGTTCAAAGGGACGCTCGTAGCCGATTCCGCCGGGACCTCAGTCCCGTTGGCCATCCTGAATGTCCCCGAAAATCGTCAGCAGGAATGGAGCGGTGGGTTTGAGGTTGGGTCGGACATTCGTATCCGGGCGTTCGAGCCCCTGTGGCTCTCGCTCGGGCTCCGCTATAAGCTGATCATCGGCGAGCTCTGGCCGGCGCTCGCCCTCGACATGGAGAACGTCAGCGGAATGCAGATGGTGGATGTTCGCATCGGTCTCCATGCTCGCCTATGACGAACGGTCTGAGCTCCACCTGAAGGCCTCCGCTCCATTCCGGCTTGCCCGAATAACTCGCTGATCTGGTACCATTTTCACGTCCGGTGA
The DNA here is from genome assembly GCA_964473365.1 of uncultured Ignavibacteriaceae bacterium. Classification (GTDB taxonomy): domain Bacteria; phylum Bacteroidota; class Ignavibacteria; order UBA10030; family UBA10030; genus 2-02-FULL-55-14. The sequence continues at coordinate 40,510 of CAYYOV010000009.1, read as the reverse complement.
TATGCTCGCTTTGTCAGACATCCGTGATCAACGCATTCCAACCATTGCTGACGTCGACGTGCTCGTCGTGGGCGGTGGTACGTCAGGTGCCGTAGCGGCGATCGCTGGAGGCCGCCAGGGGTTGCGGACGCTGGTTGTCGAGCAATTTGGGGCCCTGGGCGGAACTCAGACCGGCGCCCTCGTGACTCCCATGATGCCAAATCAGATCGGAGGGGAGCCGTTGAATGGCGGTATCGATCTGGAGATCAACCGGAAGCTCAACGCCGTCCAGGAGTCTGGCGTGTGGAGGGACGGCAACCGTGGCTGGTTCAATCCTGAATCGCTCAAGTACGTCCTCGAGCAGATGGTCATTGAAGCGGGCTCGGAGATCCAATACTACACGATGTTTGAGGATTCCGTCGTGGACAGTGGGGCGATCACAGGCGTTGTCGTGCTGAGCAAGTCCGGTCGCGGCTTCATCAAGGCGAAGCGTACCATCGATGCCTCGGGTGACGCGGATGTCGCATACAGGGCCGGTGTGAAGGTCGAGCAGGGCGATCCGATGACCGGCCGGAATCAGCCGTTCTCGGTCAGGTTCCATCTCGGCAACGTCGATCTGAAGCGGTTCGCGGAATTCCTCCGTTCGCTTGGGCGACACGACGTGATGGAGGTGGCAGAAGGCTCGGATGTGTTGCTCGTCCACACCGCCATGGTATGGGGAAAAGGATGGTCGTTGGAACCGATCTTTCGACAGGCTGTGACGAATGGCGTGCTAAAAGAGCGCGACGGGGACTACTTCCAGGTGTTCTCGATGGCGGGCCGGCCGAATGAACTCGCGTTCAATTGTCCCCGGATCCGAGAAGATGTGGATGGAACGGACGTGCGGCATTTGACCCAGGCCCAGATCAAGGGGCGAGAGATCATCGGGCGCTATGTGACCTTCTGCCGGAAGTACCTGCCGGGCTGCGAGCGGGCGTATCTTGTGATGTCGGCGCCGATGGTGGGCGTGCGGGAATCACGTCGCATCAGGGGAGAATACTATCTGACGACCGAAGAAGTGCTGGGAGCGGCGAAATTCCCGGATGCCATACTCCGGAACAACTACCCGTTGGATGTCCATCGGGACCCGAGTGATGATCGGGCCGGCATGACGAAATTGCCGCCTGGCGAATATCATGAGGTGCCGTATCGATGTCTGGTCCCTCTCGGCGTAGAGGGCGTATTGGTGGCGGGTCGGTGTCTCTCCGCCTCGTTCGAGGCGCAAAGTTCTATCCGGATCCAGTCGAACTGCCGAGCAATGGGGGAAGCGGCTGCAGTGGCAGCGGCGATGTCTCTGAGTGCGAAGATCCCGTTGAGAAAGGTCGATGGCATTGCATTGCGTGCGGAGCTCAAACGACTCGGGGCGAGGCTCTGACCTGCCATGGTGAATGCGCTCCTGATCCTTCTCCTGTTCGTCATCGCGGCAGCTCTGATGTTCCTCAGGAAGCTGCCGGCGGTGCTTGCCCTTCCGATGATGGCATTCGGGATAGGGGTTGTCCAGGTCTTCAGCGGACATCTGACTTGGGTGGACGTGAGCTCGGCGATCCTGGCGGACGGCGCCCTTCGCCTGGCAGACCCCATGGTGATCTCGTTCTTTGGCGGAATGGTCAGCCAATTGCTGCAGCGATCAGGCGTTGCCGAGCAGATCGTCCGGCGCGGAGCTGAGTTCGCCGGTGATAATCCGCTGCTTGTGGCATTGGTGATGTTGTCGATCGTGACCTTGCTCTTCACGACGATCGGCGGACTCGGGGCCGTGATCATGGTCGGAGCTGTGATCCTGCCGATCCTGCTCTCGTTGGGAATGCGGGAACATGTGGCAGCCGGCGTGCTTCTCGTCGGGATCAGCCTGGGCGGATTGTTGAACGCTAACAACTGGGCGGTCTATCGATCTGTCCTTCGGTTGGAGGATTCCGTCGTGTCGTCGTACGCTGCAACGCTCTTCGGGCTGACGGCGCTGGTGGCGGTCGCGTTCCTCACGATCGAACTCCTTCGGGGCGGCTCCGTCCGGTTTCGAACCATACGGCGATCGCTGGCCGTGATGGCCGTGGTGGCAGGGGGCGTGGGAATACTGGCCCTCATGGTCGACGGAACGGCGTGGACGTGGCTTGCCGAACCGTTGCGCTGGTTGCTCGCGGCGGTCCTCGTCTATGGCGTGGTCTCACGCGTGTGGAGGTATTGGCGTTCGCGTTCAGCTGTCCAGGAGACACGCGTTTCAGCATGGGCATACGCCACTCCGCTTGTGCCCCTCCTGTTGATCCTCCTGTTCGGGATCCCATACGTCGCAGCGTTTATTGCAGCGTTCGTCTACGGCATCCTTGTGACTTTGCGCAAGGGGTCGGTCAACATGGTCACCCGTTCCGTGATCGAAGGAAGCTCGAGCGTGATCCCCGCCGTCGTCCTCATGCTCGGGATCGGCATGCTGCTGAGCGCCATCCTCGGACCCACGACGACAGGCCCTGGTCGCTCCTGGTTTGCTGATGCGGCAGTCGCCGGCGTCACAGAGTGGCCTGTCATGAGCGACATGAAGCCCCTGTTGTCGCTGATCGTCCCGACGTCGGGATGGAATTACGTCGTCCTGTTCACGTTGCTCGGACCGCTCGCCTTGTATCGTGGCCCATTGAATGTGTGGGGGCTCGGCTATGGCGTCGGAGGTATCCTGCTGGCGACCGGAGTCCCCGCCGGTGCGGTCATGGGTATTCTGATGTCGCTTGGGATCATCCAGGGCATCAGCGATCCCACGAATACGCAGAATGTCTGGGTGGCCAACGAGGTCCGCATCGATGTGAACGAGATCATGTGGCGTACGCTGCCGTACGCGTGGATGGCTGCCCTGCTCGGGCTGTGCATTGCAGGTGCGTTGTTCTATTGACGAGGACTGAACCGCAGAGAACGCACAGAGCGCAAGGACGAAGCGTGACGGATCGTTCAACGCCCCGTTGCGGCCTCTGCGGCTAACAGTACCCCATGGCTAAAAGACCTTCCATAGCGAAACAGAAGCGCTCGAGGCGCCAGGTCAAGATCGGCATTGACGTTGGGGGAACGTTCACGCACGCCGTGGCCCTCGAAGCGTCGTCCTTGAGACTTTTGGGGACGGCTGTTGTTCCAACGACGCATGCTGCGAAGGAGGGGGTTGCGCGAGGCGTCGTCGAGGCGATGGAGGCTTTGCTCAGAACAGCCAAGGTTCGGCCGTCAGAGGTCTCGCTCATTGCACATAGCACGACTCAAGCGACCAATGCACTCCTCGAGGGGGACGTGGCACGGGTCGGAATCATAGGCCTCGGCCGAAAGGGAGACGGCTGGTTGGCTCGACGTCAGACGCGGGTGGGAGGCATCGAACTCGCTCCCGGCAAGTATCTCGAGACCTGCCATCGCTACGTTGATGTGACGGAAGGAGTCCCCGCGGAGGCCGTTATACGAATTGCTCAGGAACTTCGGTCAGAAGGTGCCGAGGTCTTCGTCATCAGTGAGGCATTCGGGGTGGATGACCCCGCGCGTGAGCACGAGGCGGCAGCGCTCCTTCAGGCACAGGGACTTCTTGTGACTGCCGCTGCAGATATCTCGCAGCTCTACGGACTGCGCGTTCGGACCCGAACCGCGGTCATCAATGCGTCGATGTTACCAAAGATGCTTGAAGCGGCGAACATGACCGAGCGGTCCGTGCGAAAGGCGGGCATCACGACGCCGCTGATGATCATGCGAAGCGACGGCGGCATCATGGACATCCAGGAAATGCGGCGCCGTCCGATCCTGACGATGCTGTCGGGTCCGGCGGCCGGAGTGGCAGCCGCGTTGATGTATGCGCGCGTGTCCGACGGTCTCTTCCTCGAAGTCGGCGGCACCAGCACGGATATCTCCATCATCAAGAACGGGCGTCCGATGGTGCGCACGTCGGAGGTCGGGGGACATCGGTTGTTCGTGAAGACGCTCGACATTCGTACCGTCGGCATCGGCGGAGGCTCGATGGTTCGGTGGCACCATGGGAAGGTCGTTGACGTCGGGCCGCGCAGCGCGCATATCGCCGGTATGCTGTATCCTTCGTTCAGCCCTCCACAGCGGCTCGCCAACGTTTCGGCCCGAAGCGTTCGTCCAAGGCCGGGCGACCCGGATGATTATGCTGCGCTTGTCCCGGCAGACGGTTCGGCCCCGGCGCTGGCCATCACCACCACGGATGCGTTGAACCTGTCGGAGACGCCTTCGGGCTACGCAAAGGGCAACAAGGAGACCGTGAACCGACTGGCGGACCTGTTGCGCCCCGTGGTGGGCCAGGAACCGTCCCTTTGGGCAAAGACCGTTCTTGAGACCGCGTCCAGGAAAGTCTCCCGGGTCGTTGAGCAATTCATCAGCGAATATGACCTGGACCGCGGGCTCTTGTCGCTTGTCGGGGGGGGCGGAGGTGCAGAGGCCGTCGTCCCGGAGACAGCTCGGCAGAGTGATCTTCCCTATGCGATCTCTAACCATGCTGAGGTGATCTCTGCGATCGGGGCGGCATTGGGCATGATCCGCGACACGATCGAACGAAGTGTGATCTCACCCACGGAGGCGGATATCCTCCGGATCCGTACGGATGCGGCAGCGTCAGTAGCAGCAATGGGGGCCTCGGCCGACTCGATCGAAGTGCGGGTCGAGGTCGACCCAAAACAAAAGCGGCTGATCGCGGTGGCGACGGGCGTGCCCGAACTTCGTACGCGCGACCTCATGGCTCGTCACATGCCCGACGATGAGATCCGGCGCATCGCAAACGTTTCAATGGGACCTCTGGACGCGCCCATCGATCAGGTGGGTTCGACGGCATTTCTCCGCGTGTTTCAAGGATACCAGCGCACACGGCGGTTCTTCGGATGGATCGCGTCGGAGCGTCGACCGGTTCGAGTCGTTGGGACCGATGGAGTGGTCCGACTGAAGCTGTCGAATGCCGCGGTCGAACACGTGACGGTTCGAACTGCGAGCTCCCGATTGGACAGTTTGGCCGAATCCATGACCTCGTTTGGCGATGCAGGAGGCCTCGTGCCAGACGTCTTCCTCTTGCTCTCAGGCAGGGTGGTCGATCTGAGCGGCGTCGCAACGAAGGAACAGATGCTCACGCTGGTGAAGGCGGAGTTGGAAGAACATCCCTCTGCAGAACCGGCGGTGCTCATCGTGGCGCCAAAGTAGCTTGGAGGCCCCCGCGGCCGTGCTCGAAACCACGACTCATGATCATTCGTTAGCTCCAGAAGGAGTCCATGCCGTATTTCCCTCAATCGTCGCCTTCAATGAACCATCTCCGCCATCTCATGTTGATGTATGGCGGAGTCGAGCGCCCATGGACAGAAGACGACCTTCGCTACTACGTCGCGCATCAGGGGGCCAACAGTCGATCTGACGACTGGTTATTCGATTCTTTTCTCTTCCTGAATGTGAAAGCGGCTGCGGGTCGAGATCTGTCTGCGGATGTGAACCTGGGGACCTCGATGTCGGGGGAAGGGGACTTCTTTGCAATGGTGTCTCCTCATCCGGCGTCGAAACAGGACTGGGAAGCATTGCTTGAGTTCTATCTGGGGCCTACGGGAGCGGTCGCCACGCTCGATCAGACGATCGAGCGCTGTGGACAAGAGATCGGCTCGTTTCCGGAGCACCAGCGAAATGTGATCCTGATGCTGCCCTATCCGCACATTTCGCAACGCCGATGGGGGCGGCTGGTGCCGGACGGACCAGAACTCGACTTCGGGATCGGGACACAGAACCTGATGAAGGCCACGCAACAACGTCTGGCGGCCGAAAAGTGGTTCGTGGATGAGATTGTGCGTCGATGGAACGAAGGCACATGGAAGCACGTCCACCTCCTCGGCGTCTATTGGATGTTCGAGACGGTCTACCGGAGTTGGGAGGTGGATGACCATTGGCTCCTGAAAGAGTTGCGGGAACACGTTCATCGCCATGGACTCAAGACCTCGTGGATCCCGTTCTGGTCGACATACAACGTCCATTTGCTCGATGACTACCGCGCGTACTATTTCGATCTGGCCTTCCTCCAGCCAAACTACATGTTCTATCGATCGGGAAAGACGATCGAGGGAGCAGCCCGTGCGGCGCGTCAGCGCTATGCCGGGATCGAGATCGAGTACTACCTCGAATTGGACGAGCCGATCGCGATCACATCAGAACGGCACTCTCGATTCCGTGACTATCTCAATGGTGGCGTAACGTACGGCTACATGCGCGATGCAGCATGTGCACACTTCCAAGGGGTTGGCTCGCTTCGGAAAATGATCGGGCACAGCGATCCGCGCGAACGGGAATTCTATGAGGACATTTATCACTTCGTGAAGGGCGACTATCAGATCAAGCCTTCGATCCCTCCGGCCGGAGCCGATGTCGTCCAGGAATCACAGGGTGACGTGGCAGTCGCAGTCGATCTTGGGGGCACGCATCTGCGTGCAGGCGTAGTGACCATGCAGGGGACCATCGAGGCACGCGAAGCGGTCCCGACTCCCGGCGGACGCGAAGAGATCGAGGTCGCGCTTCTTGCACTCGTCCGTCGCGCGGCCAGGAATGCCGGGCAACGTCGCGTCCGTGGTGTCGGAGTGAGCACGGGAGGCCGTGTCGATCATGAGAACGGCGTCATCCTCGATTCGACGGCATTGCTGAGCGGCTGGGCAGACGTGCCATTAGCGATGATCATCGAGCGAGAGATTGGCTTGCCTGCGTGGGTCGACAATGATGGACATTGTGCGGCGATGGCTGAAGTGCGGTTTGGAAAGGCAGGCGGTGCAACGCACGCGCTGATCGTTCGCGTGGGAACGGGCATCGGGGGTGGTCTTCTGGTCAATGGCCAACTCGTGCGCGGGGCCGAGAACGCGGCGGGGGAGATCGGTCACATCAGCGTCGACGCCGACGGTCCCAGATGTTCCTGCGGCGGGGCAGGCTGTGTTGAACTGTATGCTTCCGGTTCTGGAATTGCGAGGCGGGCGAAAGCCGCAGGCTACGACTGGTCGGCGGATGAAGTCGCGAGGCAAGCGGCGGGCGGGAACGGACCGGCGCAACAGGTCCTCCGAGATGGTGGCGCTGCGCTCGGGGCGGCCTTGGCGAGCCTTGTGAACGTGTTGAACCCGGATACGGTCGTGCTGGGCGGGAGCGTCTTGAAGAGCGGAGCGATCTACTTCGATGCGTTGCAGGAGCGATACGAAGAGACCGCCATGAAGGTGCAGCGGGGGGGAGCGAAGGTCCTGTTCTCAGACCTTGAGGATGCGGGACTGCTCGGCGCTGCCGCGATGGTCTTCGAGCGGTCAGCGGTTCAGCGATGACACGAATCGCTTTACGATGTCAATCGGTCTTGTGATCGCTGTCCCAACGACGACGGCCACGGCACCAAGGCGCAACGCAAGCGCGGCCTGTTCCGGCGTCCAGACCCTTCCCTCGGCAACCACCTTTCCAGGCAGGTCTTTCGCGAGCCGTTCGATCAGCTCAAAGTCAGGCACATCCCTTCGAGATCGTGCGGTCGAGGGTGTGTAGCCCGCCAACGTTGTAGCAACAAGGTCAGCGCCCGCCTCAGCGGCGCGGATCCCTTCGTCGTAGGTCGCGACGTCCGCCATTAACGGTTGTGCAAACTCGCGCCGAACACTCCGGAACCACTCGAGCCGATGGATGCCGTCCGGCCCGGTTCGATCGGTCACATCCGCCGCGACGAGATCGGCTCCGGAAGCGAACAATTGTGCGACGTCATCCCGGCTCGGCGTTACCAGCACGCTCCCATCAGCATACGCGCCCTTCGTGATGCCGATGATCGGAAGTCGAACATGCTTCCGCACAGCCACTACATTGTCGATGTCGCGCAAACGAAGGGCGATTGCCCCACCAAGTTCGGCGGACCGGGCAAAGGCGGCAATGAACGGCGGTGCGTTGAAGGGACTGTCGTCTTCGGCCTGACAGGAAACGATGAGGCCTCGAGGGATGAGCGAGACCACGTTCACTTCTTCTTGCGGGCGGCGAATCGCACCCGCACCGTCTTGATCTCGAAGGGCTTGAACCGGAGCGGGAGCTTGCCGCTCTTGACCGGCATGGCCTTGACGAGCCGTTCCAGGAGATCGGTCTCTTCGCACGAGGCCGGGGATCGTCCGAATGTCAGGGTGGCGTCGGTCGCCGTGCCGGAGGATTCGTACATCCGTACGATCACTCCGTCAGCGTCCTCAGCCGGCTTCACCGCGGTGACGGCGATGTTCGCTTTGTTGATGGTCACAAACGACGGGATCGACTTGAAGGGGGCTCCAGGGAGGACCACGACCGGGACGTTGAGCGATCGTGCCTCAGAGACAACACCGGCGGACCTCCAGTCCCCTGTGTAGGGTAGGAACGCGTATGTCATATCGTGTTCGCCAACGTCGGTCCAGTGGGTATCCGTCTGGAGCTGCGGGCTGACCGGATGTGGATACCGGGGAGACCGGAGCAACGTGAGGCGCAGGTGATTGTCTCGGCAGTCGTACCCGTATTTCGAATCATTCAGGATCGCAACGCCAAGCTTGCTGTCGCCCACGGCAGCCCATTGCTGGGCGGGGACCTCGAACTTCGCCTTGTCGGCGGGGTCTTTCGACCGGGACGCCCGCTCCACTGCGCCGAACTGGATCTCGTAGGTCGCTGCAGACGCGCGGGCAGCCACAGGGAACGCCACCTTCAAGAGCGTGTGGTGTTCCTTCCATTTCACATGCGTTTCGACGTCCATTCGCGGCGATCGATGATACAGCTTGATCAGCTGTGTCAGCGATGAGCCATTCTCCGTTTTGTACTCCTGCCGGATGGTGGCACGCAGGGGCCCTTGCTCAACCACTTTTGCCCCCTTGAAGGCAAAAAGGTCCGTCCGCCTGCGGTCAAAGTCCCCCTCGAGATCCCATGCCTCCCACTCCTTCGGCAGGTCTCGCGCCGTCATGAGGGCGTTTGCGCGTTTTCCCTTCTGGACAAACTCCTTCCGAACAGTCTTGTCGTAGATCGAGCTGATCCCACCCTTGTTATCGAAGCGCAGCCGCAATCGGGGCGTTTCCGCAGTCCGAAGTGCGAACCGCCATCCTGTTCCGGGTGTGGCTGGGGCCTTCTCGGACGGAGTCACCGTGAACGCGACGCAACCGAGCGGTGGAACATGGGGGAGATAGACGAGGAGACGCGCTTGATTCTTCGAACGCTCGACGATCTGCGTGTCCAGTCTTCCGCCTTCGGTCGTGTGTGCCGTCCAATCGGCCGCGGTGCCCGCGACAACGACCTCGACATAGGCATCCCGCGTGAATGCGAGGGGATTGAACGCGGTGTACGTCGCTGGATCTTTTGACGCCGGCTTCTTCAGAAGACCGGACAACGTCTTCACAGTCATTGAGTCGGCCGAGCTTCGGATACGATCGACGTCGGCATATGCCTCATCCATCGCATCCTTGATCGCTGTCCCCGGGAGAATGTCGTGGAACTGGTTCGTGAGAAGCGACTTCCAGAGCGCATCCAATTCCCTCGATGGGTACGGAACGGGGGCGAAACCGGGCAACGTGGCTCGAAGCACGGCAGCAAGTTCGGCCGTGTAGAGGGCCCGCTCGGCGCCTCGATGGAGCTTCTTCAGCCGCCCATGTGTCGTGTACGTTCCGCGGTGCTTCTCCAGATAGAGTTCTTTGGTCCAGACCGGCAATCCTTCCGACCGAGTCTCGAGGTCCTTGAAGAACGTCGTCGGCGTGGAGATCTGCGACATGGGCAGCCCAGGCATGGCACTGAGGAACGTAGCCGTTTCGGCCTGCTCGGTGGTCGGACCGCCGCCACCATCGCCGTACCCGAAGGTCTGCATCACCGGCAAGGGCTCGGCTTCGTCGTCGAATTCCTTCGCGGTCTTTCGGAGGTCTTTGGGAGTGACAAGCGCCTCCAGTCCGAGAGGCGGAACATGCGCGAGCACCCGCGATCCATCGATCCCTTGCCACCAGAACGAGGTATGTGGGAACGTCGTCGTGTCGTTCCAGCGAAGCTTGGTGGTGAAGAAGTACGGCACGCCCGCCTTTTTCAGGATCTGCGGCAACGACCAGGTATATCCGAACGTGTCGGGAAGCCAAAGGACCTCGGACGGACGCTCGAACTCCTGCTGGTAGAAACGACTTCCGTGAACAAGCTGCCGGACGAGGGACTCGCCGGACGGGATGTTGCAGTCCGGCTCGACCCATGACGGCCCGACCGCTTCCCAGCGTCCCGACGCGATGTGCGTTTTGATCTCGGAGAACAGTCGCGGGTGCCGCCGCTTCACCTGTTGATACAGGAATGGCTGGCTCTGAGAATAGGCAAAGGATGGATGTTGCTCGAGGAGTCGCAGGACCGTCGAAAAGGTGCGGCCGTTCTTTCGTTCCGTTTCTGCAAGGGTCCAAAGCCAGACGACATCGATATGCGACTGGCCGATCAGATGCACGAGCCCGGGTATCGAGGTGCTGAATTCCGTTCCGATCGCCGTGCGTAGGAACGCGAGGGCGCGTCCGATGGCATTGGGATATTCTTCGCCGTCGGGGGCGAAATACTTGAGGAAGATGAGCGTGCGACGGATGAGTTCCTTGACGGCTGCAAACTCTTCGCCGTTGTGGTCAAGCGTCTTCGTCAACTCCTGGAGCAGTTTCAACCCGTAATAGAGCGTCCGAGCTGTCGTGTCGATCTCGACCGACTCTGCGACCGTGAACTGATGCCGATGGTCGGTGCGGCCGGTGTATGCTTCGACCGCAAGGTGGAATTTCTGATTGCGACGGGCCCTGTCCGTGAGGAGGACCTCGCAGTGATTGGCGTCGAGCCCCTGGAACGGCTCACCATTGACGTACAGCTGCGCTTCTGGAAAGGAGAGACGAACGCCGACCGCTTTCCCTACGGAAGCATCGGGAACGGTCCAGACACTTCGGAACCAGACGGTCCGATCATACCGGCCCCAGTCGAACGGAACGCGGATATCGGTCCAACCCTTTTCTTTGTAGTCGGGTCGTTCCGCGCCGGGAATCAAGCCCTCCTTCATCCGCCAATCGAGCAACGGATACCGTTGACGATGAATAGCGTTTCGGACGTGGCCGAGAATCTGGTCGAGAAGTTCGATTGCCATTTTGTCAGTGGAAGTCGGTCTTCTGGAAAAAGTGTGTGGAAGATAAGGAATTCACGAATGATCGGCAACAAAGAACATGAGACGAATGGCGCATTGCTTGTTGGTGGGCCAACATGTACATTTTCCCCACGTTTTTTTAGCCGCTAGTCGCACTCACCGCTCGTTCCCCCTCATGTGCTGTCTGACGAAATAGCATACGGCCATGCATATCATCGATTGGACGATCGTCGCAGCGTATTTTATCCTTAGTGCCGCCGTCGGCATCTTCTACGCTCGTCGTGCCGGCAAGGACATTCATGAGTTCTTTCTCTCCGGCCGGAACCTGCCTTGGTGGCTCGCGGGCACCTCGATGGTCGCCACGACGTTCGCGGCCGATACTCCGCTGGCAGTCACCGAATTGGTTGCCCGCAACGGGATCGCCGGGAACTGGCTGTGGTGGAACTTTGTCGTCGGATCAGTGCTCACCGTCTTCTTCTTCGCACGGTTGTGGCGGCGTGCCGGCATCCTGACCGATGTGGAGTTCGCCGAGCTTCGGTATTCCGGGAAGCCCGCAGCGTTCCTCCGGGGCTTTCGCTCGCTCTACCTCGGGATCTTCATGAACTGCGTCATCATGGCATGGGTGAATGTCGCCATGGCGGCGATCCTCGAAGGGATGTTCGGCATTCCCAGATCTGAGGTCATGCTCTACGTCGTAGGAGCGATGGTTGTGACGGCGGTCTATTCTGCCACCTCGGGGATGTGGGGCGTGGCGGTCACAGACGCCATTCAGTTCGTCCTTGCGATGACGGGAACGATCGTTCTCGCCGTGATCGTACTTGATTTGCCGCAGATCGGGGGGGTCAGTGGACTGATGAACCAGCTGCCCGATTGGGCGTTCCGGTTCACGCCGACGATCTCCGACATCGGCGTAAGCGAGGGGGTGGCGGGGGCCCTGGCGTTGAGTGCGGGGGCATTCATTGCTTTCATAGGCGTGCAGTGGTGGGCCTCGTGGTACCCGGGAGCGGAACCGGGCGGGGGAGGTTATGTCGCCCAACGGATGATGGCGGCCAAAGATGAGAGGCATTCGTTGTTTGCGACGCTGTGGTTCACGATCGCTCACTATTGCGTTCGTCCCTGGCCCTGGATCCTGGTCGGTTTGGCAACATTGGTGCTGTATCCCGACCTCTCTCCGGCCGATAAGAAGCTCGGCTACGTGTACGCCATGCGCGACTATCTGCCCGTGGGCCTTAAAGGGCTGCTCGTGGCGTCCTTCTTTGCGGCATACATGTCGACGCTTGCGACCCAGCTCAATTGGGGCGCCTCCTATGTCATTAACGATCTGTACAAGAGATTCATTAGGCCCGCCGCGACAGAGCGATCGCTTGTCGCCGTCTCTCGGCTGACGACCATCATCATCATGATCGTCTCGGTCGTCGTGACGCAGTTCATCGACACGATCTCCGGGGCATGGTCCTTCATCATCGAGGCCGGGGCGGGATTGGGCCTTGTGCTCATCCTTCGATGGTTCTGGTGGCGCATCAACGCCTGGTCGGAGATCTCGGCCATGGTCACGCCGCTGATCGTAACGGGCGTGATGAGGATCTGGCTGCCAATGCCGTTCCCGGAGTCGCTGTTCGTGATCGTCGGCATCACCACGGTTGTCTGGCTCGCAACGACATATGCAACGCGCCCCGTGGATGAACCCCATCTTATCTCGTTCTACCGTCGTGTTCATCCAGGTGGTGCAGGGTGGCGTCGCATTCAGTCGCTCGTGCCGGACGTCGTCGGCGACCACGATCACGGCGTTCTCCTGACGAGCTGGCTCGCAGGGGTGGTCCTTATCTACAGCGCGCTGTTTGGCGTCGGATCGCTGATCCTTGGCGACGGCCTCACGGCGCTCGGCTTCGCAGCGATCGTTGCCATCGCGGCCTGGTGGCTCAATCGACAGGTTGGGCGGATCCGATTCACCGTCTGACCTCAGACCTGAACTTCCCACGCAATTCATCCCACGCCGACCATGGACAAACGCACTCGGATCGTCGTTGCAGCAAGCGTGTTCATCCTCGCTCTTGCTGCGCTCTGGTGGTGGCTCCCGGCGGAAGCCGACGCAATTTATGTCAATGGTCGATTGTTGACGATGGATGATGGCCAGCCCGAGGCGGAGGCCTTGGCAGTCAAAGATGACCGCATCGTCGGCATCGGCAGCAGCTCGACGATCCGGCGCAAGTTCCGGGCGCCGGTCGAGGTCGATTTTCAAGGAAAGACCGTGCTCCCTGGCTTGATCGACGCGCATGCACACGTCGTGTCGCTCGGCATTGCTCGCATGACCGTCGATCTCCTCGGCGCATCGAGTTCGGAGGTCGCTGCAGAACGGGTCGCCGAACGGGTGAAGCGCTCGCCTGCTGGCCAGTGGATCCGTGGTCGGGGCTGGAACCAGAACCTCTGGGCCTCCAAGACCTTCCCGCACCACAACACGCTCGACAAGGTCGCCCCCGAAAATCCCGTGGTGCTCAGCCGTGTCGACGGCCATGCGCTCTGGGTGAATAAGAAGGTCCTCGAGATCGCCGGGATCACGCGCTCGACCCCCGATCCGGACGGAGGCAAGATCGTTCGTGACGCCAAAGGTGAACCGACGGGCGTGCTGGTCGATAATGCTGAACTCCTCGTCGCGCCGTACGTGCCTCCGCCGGCACCGGAGGAGATCGATGAGGCCATCCTCACGGCGCAGCAAGAATGCCTGTCGCTCGGCTTGACCGGCATCCATGACATGGGCGTCGATTCGTCCGACCTGGCGGCATACCAACGACTCATTGGAGCGGGGCGGCTCAAAGTGCGGATCTACGCCGCCATCGGCGGTCCAGGCCCGACCTGGGAACGATTCAAGCGTGAAGGGCCGATGATCGGCTACGGCCGCGATCACCTGACGGTCCGCGCCATCAAGCTGTATGCCGACGGCGCGCTCGGCTCACGCGGCGCTGCCCTGATCGATCCTTACTCCGATGATCCGTCGAACCGGGGACTGACGGTGACGAACGAACAGGAGCTGTCGATGTCGGTCTCGGAGGCGTTGCAGCACGGATTTCAAGTTTGCACGCACGCCATCGGAGACAGAGCGAATTCGATCGTGCTGAATGTCTACGAACGAGCATTGCAGGCGACGGCGGTGCGGGACCACCGGTTGCGCGTGGAGCATGCGCAGGTGCTGTTCCCGGGGGACATCGGCCGGTTCGCGAAGCTTGGCGTAATACCATCGATGCAACCGACGCATTGTACGTCTGACATGTATTGGGCGGAGGCTCGACTCGGACCGGATCGTATCAAGGGGGCGTATGCCTGGCGATCGCTTCTGCAAACCGGCGTGATCATACCGTGTGGATCAGACTTCCCGGTTGAGCAGCCTGGTCCGTTGCTCGGCGTGTATGCGGCCGTGACGCGTCGAGACGCATCGGGCAGACCACGTTCGGCGGCCGATCTGAAGGAAGATCTCTTCGAGCTCTCCGCCGCCGGCATCGTCAATCCGTCCGCGTTCGAAGGGGGTTGGTACGCAACGGAACGAATGACGCTTGCCGAGGTGCTGAAGGGATTCACGATCTGGGCAGCAACGGCGGCTTTCGAAGAGAACTTCAAGGGGAGTCTCACGGTCGGGAAACTCGCCGATTTTATTGTGCTGTCGCAGCCCGTCGATGCGCACGATCCGGAAGGGATCCTGGCGACGAAGGTGGATGCCACCTATATCGGCGGAGAGAAGGTGTACGACCGACAGTGAGCGGGGTACTGCGGCCGACCGCAACCCACCAGCGCCCGCCCCAGTGTGTTTGTATTTGCTGGTATTTTATTGTAGGTTCATTCCGTTCAATCCCACGTTCTGGCGACCATGCCCTACAAAGTTCTCATTGCCGACGACGACGAAGGACAGCGCAAGTCGCACGGCTTTGCGCTCGAAGTCGCGACGGCGATCATTGAGGATGAGATCGCCATCACCGAGACGGCGACGAGCGTGGAAACGTGGGCCAAGATCAAGGCTGAGAAGTTTGACCTGATCATTCTGGACAACGATTTCAAGGACACGAACCTGAAGGGTCACCTTCCGGGTATCGCGCTGTTGCAGCTGGCGAAGAAGGAAGGACCCAATCGCGGAACCCCCACGTTCTTCTGCAGCGCCGATGCTTACGACACGCTGAAGTCCATGGTCGAAAAACATGGTGGCTTCTACCTTCCCAAGGTCGGCTACGACATCGAGAAGGTTGCGCAGCTCTTCGCGGACAAGATCAAGAAGAAGAAATGACCGTGGACGGTTCACGGTCGTCCCAAGGTCGCCTTCGGCGGCCTTTTTTGTTTTCTAATGGAACCGGACAACAGACGTCGTAACGCCCGCGTACACTTCATCGAAGGTGCGCTCTACATCGCCAGCGGCGGCTTCCTTGCCGGACCAACCGTCATTCCGGCCATCGTGCTGAACCTGGGAGGGTCGAGCGCGGTCGTCGGAACGTTGCCGCTCATCATCTTCGTCGCCTTCTACCTGCCGCAGATCGTCTCGGCACTTCGAGCACGATCGCTGCCTGTGCTGAAACCGCGGGTACTGCGATGGGGGATGGTGCAGCGGATGCACGTCTTTGCGATGGCGCTGCTCCTGGCGGTCGCTGCCGTGGAGCCAAGCCCCTGGATCCTGCCTGCATTCCTGCTCCTTCTCGCGATGAACCAGATGTGGGCCGGACTCGTGTCACCGCTCTGGTTCGATCTTCTGACGCGTACGACGGACCCGCTCCAGCGTGGTCGGCTCTTGGGAATACGGGCCGCGAGCGGAGCCCTCCTGTCCTTTCTGAACTCGTTCGTCCTCACGGTTTGCCTGGCCACCTTCGGATTCTCATGGGGTGTCGCTGCGGGATTCGGCATCGCCTTCGCATACCAGCTCGCGTCCGTTCTCGTGCAACGGAACGTGGTCGAGGCCCCGCCGTCGTGGATGTCGGGTGACGAACAGCCTCACCGCTTCTCGGATGTCCTTCGGATTCTGAAGGGTGACAGACGCATGCGCCGATTCCTGGTGGCGTGGGGGTTCGTCACGGCCGGAGCGAGCACCGTCGTCTTCATCCTGCCCGCGGCCACAGCCCGTTTTGGCGCGGATGCCACAGCTGTTGGCGTGTATACGATTGTATTGGTGTCGGCGCAGATGCTGGGTGCCGGGGTACTGGGGTGGCTCACCGACCACCGTGGAACACGACTCCCGTTGCTTGTGTGTGGCATCAGTTCGGTGACGGCGCTTGCGATCGCCGCGCTGGCGGATCGTCCGGAATACCTGGTGGGTGCCTTCGTTGGCCTCGGCATTCCGCTGGGAGCTGAGATGATGGCCCGCTACAACTTTGCCGTCGAAGCGGCGCCGCCAGACGAGCGCGCGTTGTATGTCGGCTTGATGAACGTCTGGCTGGCACCGTGGCAATTGCTGAGCGTCGTCGCCGGACTCAGCGTTGCACGCATCGGATACGAGGCCATTTTCTGTGGAGCGATCTTGTCGATCGTCGCCGGCCTGTGGCTGTTGCGTCGCATTCCTCGGGTCCATCTCGCTTGACAGTGCCTCGCAGAACACCTACCTTTTTATGCGGTTCGAGACCATTTCTCCGACCGACCAACCGTGTTCGAACGTACCCTCCATGTCGCGGCCCAGGTGTTGGCTGCGGAGTCAGCGTCCCCCATTCCGCTCCGGTCCCTCTGGGATTCGGTCTCGAAGCAGTCACGCTCAATGGGCTTTGAGATGTGCGCCCTTGCCGACTTTGCCGCCATGCTCGAGTGCGACCCGCGATTCCACGTCGATCGAACGGATGGTGCCGCTTCTGACGAAGAGCCGGACGAGGAACGGGAAGAGGACCTGGTCAAGCTGGGGATCTGGTCCGCGTGGACCGTCTCGCTCCGTAAGCGTCTGAAACCCGTGGAGGATGATGAGGACGAAATGCCGAGTCTCTCCACGCGACATCTGTCGGAGACACGTTCGATGCTCGTGAAGAAGGGTCCCGGAAGCACCGACCGGTCATCGAGGGGTTCAACATCTGCACGGAAGCCGCGAGGCGGCTCTCCCAAGCGACGTAGGCGCTGACCCGCATGTTCGAAGCATCCACCCGTCAATGGACGGTGCGGGAACTTATGCGCGTGACGATCGACCACCTGCAACAGCGTGGGCTGGATGAGGCCCGACTGACGGTCGAATTGCTGCTCGCGCACGTTCTCCATCGCCCCCGCATCGAGCTGTACACCGGGTTCGAACTGCCCGTACAACAGACTGAACTCGAGGCCTTTCGACAGGCGCTGCTCCGCCGTCTACGGGGCGAGCCCGTCCAGTATATCGTCGGTTCAGCGCACTTTATGGGTCTTTCCCTTCGCGTTGATCCCCGGGTTCTCATACCACGACCTGAGACGGAATCCCTCGTCGAGTGGGTCATGCTGTGGGCGAAGGATCGACCGACGGATCAGCCCCTTCGAATGCTCGATATCGGATCCGGCAGCGGCAATATCGCCATCGCGACGGCCAAGTATGTCAAACAGCTGCAGGTCGTTGGCGTCGATGTCCATCCCGGATCGCTCGAGGTCGCCCGAGCGAATATCAACGACCATGGCTTGGCCGATCGAGTCGACATGCTGGAATGGGACATGTTCGAAGAACCCCCGGAGTGGCTGCGACGCGGTTTTGACGTCGTGGTCAGCAATCCACCCTACATTCCTCTCCTGGAATGGGAGACACTCGAACCTCACGTGAGAAACCAGGAACCGCAACGAGCCCTGACAGACGGCGCCGACGGGTATCGGTGCCTGCGACGGATCATCGAACTCGCGCCCGAGTTGCTGCGAACGCATGGTCCGCTTGTGGTCGAGGTCGGCCATGATCAGGCAACGGAGGTGATGCGGACGTACCTCGCTTCGGGTGGTTCCGACGTGCGCTCACATCTCGACATGCAGCAGGTTCCACGCGTCGTGTCCGGGTGGTTCCATCCGGCAGGAGACCATCAATGAAGGCGCTGCTGCAACGAGTGCAACGAGCAGCGGTGCGCGTCGATGGTGCAGTCGTGGGATCGATCGGACCTGGCCTCCTGATCCTCCTGGGCGTTCATCGTGCCGATGAGGAGTCCGCGCCGGGTGAACTAGCATCCCGTTGCGCCGTGCTCCGCATCTTCCCCGATGAGGAGGGGAAGATGAACCGTTCTCTGCGCGACATCAACGGAGATGCGCTCGTTGTCTCGCAATTCACGCTGTATGCCGACACGCGTCGTGGAACGCGTCCAAGCTACACGGATGCGGCGCCCCCCGACCGCGCGGAACACCTCTACGAACAATTCAAGCGCTCCCTCAGCGCAGAACTGGGTGGACGACCTGTTCCATCAGGCGTGTTCGGTGCGATGATGCAGGTTGAATTGGTCAACGACGGCCCAGTGACAGTCCAGCTGGAGATCCTGCCCGGTGGGGGACGAGGGTGAAGGTCTTTCTGCTCTTCTTGGACGGCGTTGGGATCGGCCCGGCGGACCCTGAACGCAACCCGTTCTTTGCCGCACGCCTGCCGGTCCTTCATTCGTTGCTTGGTGGGCTGCCGCACCTTCGCAAGCGACGGCTATCGACGGCCCATGCCAGCGTCCATCCGGTCGATGCCAATCTCCGCATGCCCGGCCTCCCGCAAAGCGGGACGGGGCAGACGGCGATCTTCACCGGGGTCAACGGCGCACGCACCTTCGGCCGGCACTTCGGTCCATATCCTCCTACCGACCTTCGTCCGATCATTGCTGCAAAGAGTCTCTTTCGCCGCGTTCGCGATGCCGGCAAGCGTGCCGTGCTGGCGAACGCTTTTCCCCAGAAATTCTTCGACTATACCGCTTCAGGTACCCGGCGCCTGAACGTTCCGACGATGGCCTCGATCACGGCGGACATTCCCCTGAAGACCGCCGACGATCTCGCCGCGGATCGGGCGATCTCAGCCGATTTCGTACGTGATCGATGGAAGGAGATGGGGCATCCGCAGGTGGAACCGGTGACGTCGCACGATGCCGGTCGACACTGCGCCAGGATCATCGAAGACCATGACCTGACCGTCTTCGATTACTGGATCACCGATCATGCGGGTCACGCGCAGGAGATGGCGAAGGCGGTCACCTCGCTCGAACGGCTCGACTCTTTCATCGGGGGCGTGCTCGAAGGGACCGACCTTCGTTCGACCCTCATCCTGGCGATCAGCGATCACGGAAATATCGAAGATCTAGGCACCAAGACGCACACCCGCAACCCCGTGCCATGCATTGCGCTCGGGCATGGGCGTGAGCGGTGTGCCGACCGCATTCGCACACTGACACACGTGGCACCGTGTGTCCTCGACGCACTGAATATCACACCCTAGGGGGATGCCTTGCGCCCCGGCCGGCAGTAAGGATGGCCGTGGCGTTGGCGTTGGGGATCGCAGCCTCCGAGTCGCTCGGATGGCCGCCGTCCGTGTCGTACGCCCTCCTTGTCATCACCATTCTAGCGTCCCTCGCGGCGCTGCGGCGACGATCGTCCCTTGCCGACCTTTCGTTGCTCCTCGCATTGGCCTTTGCGGGCATGACGTGGCACGCTATCGTCCGATCGGACGGCGTAGCGCACCGTCTTCCGCCGACGGATCCGGACGTCGCGCTACCGTTCTCGGCCCGTATCCTCGATCCGCCCGTGCGCCACACGCGCACGTGGGCATACATTGCCGATGTTCACGTGCCGGGCACTCGACAGGCTCCCCGCCGTGTGGTCCGCGCGCGCGTCACAATGCCGTCGATGGCAGGGAAGGAAATGGTTCCCGAGCCGCGACCCGGTGACCTCTGGTTGTTACGTGGTTCCGTCGAACCGTTCCCGCGTCCTCGCAATCCTGGGGATATGGACTATGGAGCGATCCTGTCGCTTTCAGGGGTCGAGGCGGTGATCCGGGCGTCGTCGGCGACCCGCGTCGATGTTCCTGCCGGTATCGATCACCATACGTTCCTGGGGCGTGCGCAATCGACGCTCTACGGGACGATCGATCGCTTACACGCCGGTGAACGGGGTGCGTTCCTCAAAGGCGTGATCCTGGGCTATCGTGCGGAGTTGGCGGAGGATCTGAAGGCTGCATTCCTTGCCACGGGTACGGTGCACATCCTGGCCGTCTCCGGCGGGAATGTGGCCCTCGTGGCGCTCGTGGCCTTCGTCCTCGCGGGATTGCTGCGTCTTCCGCGTCGTGCCGTCTACGCGTTGTCAGTCGCAGCGGTCCTTGGCTATCTCTGGATCACCGGCTCCAGTCCGTCGGTCGTTCGGGCAAGCGTCATGGCGATCGTCGTTCTGACGGCCGGTGTGAGCGGGAGGACCTCGGACGTCTTCCAATCCTTGGCTGTCGCGGCGATCGTCCTGCTTCTGCTCGATCCACGGACGCTCGATGACGTCGGGTTTCAGTTATCCTTCCTCTCCGTCCTGGCGATCGTGATCGGATCGCCCCTGATCGAACGGAGGCTGGATCGACTGCCAGAAGAATTTCGCGATCATCCGTTTGTACGGTCCGTCGTGCAGCTGATCGCCGTCTCGGCGGCCGCTCAGGTGGGCACGCTACCGCTGACGATGTCGATCTTCGGACAAGTGTCGCTCGTTTCGGTCGCGGCCAATCTGGTCGTCGTCCCGCTCTCAGGCGTGTCGCTCGTGCTCGGCATCATCGAGCTGATGATCGCCCCTGCTTCCATGTGGCTGGCTTCGGTGTACGCCGGCGTCAACGACGTTGTGATGGATCTCTTGCTCGGGCTCGTGCGCGTGACGGCATCGTTGCCGGTTGCAGTCGTGGAGGTCGGTCGGCCGGGCGTCGCGGCGATCGCGGCGGCGTATGCAGCACTGGGGGCACTCACGGCCGGATCGATCCCCGGTCTTCGCCGATTCCTCCTGATGGCCACGTGTTGTCTGGCAGTCGTGGCTGTCTGGCGGCCCGTTCTAGAGGACCACCGATCGTTGGCCGAGGTCCTGACCATCGACGTTGGCCAGGGGGATGCCCACCTGCTCCAGACATTCTCCGGGGCGACCGTGCTGATCGACGCCGGTCCCTCTGAATTCGCCGCGGAACGGGCCATCCTTCCGCTCCTGCGAAGAAGGGGAGTTCGCACCATCGATGACTTGGTGATCACGCACGCTCACCGCGACCATACGGGTGGACTGGGCTGGTTGCTCGACCATGTTCCGGTGCGTACATTGACCGTCGGTGACACAGGCGCCATTGCACCTGACCTGTTCCGGCGCGCTGCAATCCACGGCGTGTCGGTGCGGATCGTCCGTCGAGGGCAACAGATCTCCATTGATCCGGCAGTTCGGTTGTATGTCCTTCACCCGGGGCCCACGTTCATCGGACGCGGGGCCAATGACCGATCTGTAGTCATCAAGTTGCTCGCCGGAGACCGCTCGATGCTTCTGACCGGAGATCTGGAAGAACTCGGCGAAGACGAGGTCTCGAGACATTACGGCGGGTTCTTGAGGTCAGATATCCTGAAGGTGGCCCATCACGGCAGCAACACGGGAACGACAGAACGGTGGCTCGAAACGATTCAGCCCTCCGCCGCGGTCATATCGGTCGGACGTGGCAATTCTTTCGGGCATCCTGACCCCGAACGCATGGCGTCGTTGAGAGCCCGCCACGTCGCTCCCACGTTGACGATGGAAGAAGGAGCAAGCTGGTTCACTACTGATGGCCGCAGCTGGAGACGCAGGATCTGGCGGCGTTCCAATGAATGATCAAGGATCCTCTGATATGAGCGGTATCGACAAGATCTCGGCCAAAGACCTGGAACGCTGGGAACGGGAGACGCGGGGTCCATCGCTCGCGAGAGGCGGCGAGCGGAAGGCCGCCTTCGTGACCGATTCGGGCATCCCGATCGATCCGGTCTATCTCCCCAATGAGACACCCTACCGAGCGTCGCTCGGATTCCCCGGTGAATTCCCGTTCACCCGCGGCGTCTACCCTTCGATGTATCGGAGCCGTCTCTGGACCATGCGTCAGTACGCCGGATTTGGGACGGCCGAGGAATCGAACGAACGCTATCGCTACCTGATCAAGAGCGGCACAACCGGCCTCTCCGTGGCGTTCGACCTTCCCACGCAGATCGGCTACGATTCGGATCACGCGATGGCAGAAGGCGAGGTGGGCAAGGTCGGGGTCGCGATCGATTCGCTCGACGACATGCGGACGTTGTTCAACGGGATCCGACTACAGGATGTGACGACGTCGATGACGATCAACGCAACGGCAGCGACGTTGCTGGCGCTGTATGTCGCGGTCGCGCAGGAGCAGGGAGCCGATCTTCGGAGACTGTCGGGAACCGTCCAGAACGACATCCTCAAGGAATATGCCGCCCGCGGCACATACATCTATCCGCCCGGTCCGTCGATCCGGCTCGTCACCGATGTCATGGCGTGGTGCCGTGGGACACTACCGAAATGGAACACCATTTCGATCAGCGGATATCACATCCGCGAGGCCGGTTCGACCGCAGTGCAGGAACTGGCGTTCACGCTTGCGAATGCCGTGTCATACGTCCAGGCAGCGGTGGATCGTGGGCTGGCGGTCGACGACATCGCACCGCAGATCTCCTTCTTCTTCAACGCACACAATAACTTCTTCGAAGAGGTCGCAAAGTTTCGTGCGGCTCGACGCTTGTGGGCGAAACTGATGCGTGACCGGTTCGGAGCAACTTCTCCCGAAAGTCAGCGGCTTCGCTTCCATGCCCAAACGGGAGGGGCGACGCTCACGGCCCAACAGATCGACACGAACGTCGTGCGCGTCACGGTGCAGGCATTGGCCGCGATCATCGGCGGATGTCAATCGCTCCACACGAACGGCCGGGACGAAGCGCTGGCGTTGCCGACAGCGGATGCCGCGCGCCTCGCGTTGCGCACGCAACAGGTCCTCGGGTATGAGTCCGGAGTGACCGAAACACCCGACCCCTTGGGTGGCTCGTACTACGTCGAGTCGTTGACAGACCAGATCGAAGCCAAGGCGAGTGAGTACCTGGAACGGATCGACGCGTTGGGGGGCGCAGTACGCGCCATTGAGCAGGGATTCCTGCAAACGGAGATCGCAGCGAGCGCCTACGAGTATCAGCAGGCGATCGAGCGTGGCGACAAGGTCATCGTCGGAGTGAACAAGTTCCAGGAACCGGAATCGATCGCGCCCGAGACGCTGAAGGTGGACGACGCAGTGCGCGCTCGTCAGATCGCGTCACTCTCGGCCATGAAACGTCGCCGCGATACCACGGAGCATCAACGAGCATTGAGCGAGGTCCGGACGGCGGCAAAGGAGTCCACGAACCTGATGCCACCGATCCTCGCCGCCGTGCAAGCTATGGCCACGGTTGGAGAGATCTCCGATGTGCTGCGGTCGGTGTGGGGTGAATACGAGGCACGCTGAGGCAGATGGCAGTCAAGACCGTGATACGCAGTCTTCCATACCGGTGGCTCGGCCCCGAGCGCGTGCTTCGTCGGACGGTGCTCATGCTCTGCCTGGTGATGGTCTCGGGCCGGGGACAGCTACCGCGGATGGTGATCGAAGGGAGCATTCAGCTCGACGGCGCGTCGGTCCCGAACGGAGCGGTCGTACGGGTGCTCCGCAACGACGGCACGGTCGTGCGAACGGTCAACCACTACCGGTCAAATCCGTCGCAATTTGGCGTCCGCCTCGGATTGGAGGAATCGTTGATCGACGGGGAGCCGCTTTCGTTCCGTGTGGTCCTCTCGCGTCGTGATTCGTTCGAAGCGAGGATCGTCGGCGGGCCATTGGTATATCGCGGAAGTCCTCCTCAAGAGGCCAGCGTGACCCGCATCCTGTTGTTTCGAAATCATGCCCCGCAGGTCCGTCGTTCGTTCCCCGACACCACGATCAAGGAGCGTCAACAATTGCGGTGGAGGGTGCTGGCGACCGATCAGGATGGCGATACGCTGCGGTATCGGCTGATGCAAAGCCCACCGGGCGCGCAGATCGAGCCGCTGACCGGATATGTCACATATGTCCCGACGTACGACGACTCCGGCGTCTACCCCGTGGAGGTGGCGGTCAGCGACGCGCGGGAGGAGATCGTGATGCGGAAGGGGAGGGTGCGCGTCGAGCACGTGAACCGGCCGCCGCGCATCACACGCTCGGCGCCGAACCTGCAGACCACGGAAGGTCGTCCCCTTACCATCGCACTGCCGTCTGATGATCCCGACGGAGACTCGTTGAATTTCTCGCTGATCGAGACGTCATATCGATTCCGTCTCTTTTCGAGGAACGGGGCCTTCGAATGGACGCCCGACTTTGATGCAGCCGGCATGTATTCATGCTACGTTGTCGTCTCGGACGGATCGCTGGCGGACACCTCGAACCCGTTCACCGTAACGGTGGAGCCTACGGACCGACCGCCGGCGTTTGCACAGACACTGCGTGATACGGCCGTATTCGAACAGCAACTCCTCGTGGTCGATCTCCAGGCCCAAGACCCTGATGGCGACGGCGTTCGCTACCAGATCGAGCTGGCGCCAGAGGGAGTATCGGTCGACGATGCGGGAGTGCTCCGGTGGGTCCCTTCCTATGATCAGGCCGGGAACTACATCATCGTGGTGTCGGCCAATGACGCCGTGCAAAGCGCAGAGGCGGTACTCCGCGTCACGGTGCTCGATCGGAACCGCGATCCGTACTATCCTACTCTGGCAGGGAAACGCGATACCATGAGGATCGCCTTCGGCAGGATGATTGACCTGAACTGGAGAGGGGCCCGTGATCCCGACGGTGACGAATCCTTGCGCTACACCCTCCGACTATGGGGTGGAGAGTTCGACACGAGCATCGCCGGAGTGTTCGATACAAGCATGGCGGTCTTCATCCGTGGACGGTTGGAGCTAGATCAAGTGTATTCGTGGACGACGAGCGTGAGCGACGGATTCGCAGAGGCCTGGAGTCCGGACACAGGATCCTTCCGCCTGTTCGTGGCTCCGATCGTGCCAGTCGTGGCACGCGAAGCCGTGTCGATGGGCCCTCGGATGTTCACACTGGAGCAGCCGGCCTCGAATCCCACCGGTGGCCAGACGATCATACGATACGCATTGACGCACCGGAGCCATGTCGATATCTCGTTGTACACCATGCTGGGCGAGCGGGTGACCACGATTGTCAATGGCGAACGCGTGCCAGGACAGTACGAAACGACGTACGATGCGGGCTTGCTCGCGAGCGGGGTCTATCTTTTCAAGCTTGAGGCCCACCCGATCGACAACACGCAGGTGCGCGATTTTGTCAGCACGAAGAAGATGGTACTTGTTCGGTAGCTCCACGACTTCCATTCCTTGGATAGTTTCCATGCCATCCTCACGCCACACTGCACCTCGTCCTCTATCGAAAGGAGAGGTGAAGCAATTGCGATCGTTGACGACCCGCAAGGGTCGCCTCGCATCAGGGCATGTCTTGGTCGAGGGATGGAAGGCGGTGGATGAGCTGCTCCAATCGACGTGGACCGTTGGGTCGGTGGTTGTCGATCTTCAGCGCGTTCCGCCCCATGGCACAGCCGTACTTCGCCGATGTGCCGAACGCTCGGTCGAGGTCCGGTCGGGTACTGCGGCTGACCTCCGGGCGGTCAGTGACGTCCGCGAGGATCAAGGTATCGTCGCGATCGCGAGTCGCCCATCGGTCGGATTGGACGCACTCCCGCCCTCGGGGGACCTCTTGATCCTGGATGGCGTTGCCGACCCCGGCAATGTCGGCACACTGATCCGTACGGCCGACTGGTTCGGGATCACGGGAGTCATCCTCGGACCCGGATGTGCTTCGGTTGAGAATGCCAAGGTCCTGCGCTCGACCATGGGCTCGCTCTTCCATCTTCTTACCATCGAAGTGGAGGATCTTGCGGCGGCGTGTCGGAACATCGCATCCCGAGGGATCACGCTCGTCACGGCTGAGGTGGAAGGAGGAACATGGCCTGATTGGGTCCCGCGCGGTCGAGTCGCCATTGTGCTCGGCAGCGAGGCCCACGGAGTATCCGCAGCTGTTCGCATGGTCGCGACCGAACAGGTCTCGATCCCTCGCACGGGCCGCGCCGAGTCCTTGAACGTCGCCGCAGCCGGAGCGATCCTTCTCTCATCTCTTGCCGGACAGCGCCATGCCTGAGGAGATCCGACTGATCGATGGATTTCGAGTGGGTCATTGGACGGATGTCGTGAACGGCACCGGGTGCACCGTCGTGCTCTGCCCGCAGGGTACGATGGCTAGCGCCGAAGTACGGGGAAGTTCGCCTGGTTCCCGCGAATTGGCCCTTCTGTCCGTGGACAAGAAGATGGACCAGGTCCAAGCGATCCTGCTCACAGGAGGCAGTGCCTACGGTCTTGCCGCAGCGGACGGCGTGATGCGCTGGCTCGAAGAGCGGGGGGTCGGCTATCGGACGCCGTGGGGAGTGGTCCCGATCGTCCCGTCTGCCGTGATCTTCGACCTGAACGTCGGGTCGTGGGAGGTCCGGCCCGGGCCGGAGCAGGGAAGAGCGGCGTGTGATGCTGCCGTACCGAGCATCACAATGCAGGGGTCCATCGGAGCAGGTACGGGTGCGACGGTCGGCAAGTGGAACGGTCTCGAAGGAAAGATGAAGGGTGGGTTCGGCGCAGCCGAGTGGCGTCACGGCACCATTGTAGTGCACGTGATCGCCGTGGTCAATGCCGTCGGAGACGTCCTCGACGAACAAGGGAGCATCCTGGCAGGAGCGCGTGAGGCCGACGGAACATGGGCAGTCCGGCGTGCACCGATCCGTCCGTTTGCGCGCGGTCGAGTGCTGGATCGGACCAATACCACGCTCGCTGTGCTCATGACCAACGCCCGCCTGACAAAAGTGGAATGTCTGCGTATCTCACAGCGGATGCATGACGGCCTCGCGCGGACGATCGTGCCTGTCCACACGTCGTTCGACGGCGACGTGACGTTCGCCGCGTCGTTCGGGTCAGAACAGGCGGACCTGGACCTCATCGCCGAGTGCGGTGCGCAATTGGTCGCCGAGGCTGTGCGCAATGCCGTTCGTTCCGCCGAGCCGCTGTTCGGCATCCCGACAGTCGCCGACGTCTAGGCGTCCTCTCCCATTGGATTCGGCGCGTTTTTCGTGCTATCTTAATGGCCGCCGTTGGCTCAGACCGTCTCATCCCGCTGGGCGCAACGGCGTTCGCGTGTCAACGTGCGCCCCTTGGCCCATGCCCCCGAT
This sequence comes from uncultured Ignavibacteriaceae bacterium, assembly GCA_964473365.1. Classification (GTDB taxonomy): domain Bacteria; phylum Bacteroidota; class Ignavibacteria; order UBA10030; family UBA10030; genus 2-02-FULL-55-14. The sequence goes on along the minus strand of CAYYOV010000009.1, from coordinate 13,249 downwards.
CGCATCGTCATTTGTCGAAGTCATTGTCTTCCGTCAGCATGGTCACCAAACCGAGATCCTGGTGCTGCAACGGTCGACGACGGAGCGGCTCTACCCGGGGATGTGGCAGTTCGTGACCGGCAAGGTCCGCGATGGGGAGACGGCTCTTGAGGCCGCCCGGCGTGAGATGCTGGAGGAGACGGGTTTGAAAGCGAGCGTTCTTTGGGTCGTTCCGGGGATCAACGCCTTCTATGGAGCATCGACGGATACGGTCTTTGTCACGCCGCAATTCGTTGCTCAGGTCGATCCGTCGACGGAAGTGGCGCTCTCCTCAGAACATCAGGCTGCACGATGGATGCCTCCGGATGATGCGCGTCGCAGCGTGTTGTGGCCTGCGAATCGGACTCTCGTCAACTACGTCGAACTGGAATTGTTGAGACACCCGGAACTGGCCGAGCGCACGCGGCTGCCCGAAGCATGAATATTTGAAAGGAATGCCTGTGAGCCTTCTGGTTGTCGGTTCCGTAGCGTTGGATTCGGTCGAGACCCCCTTCGGTCGCGTTGAGAATGCGCTCGGCGGATCCGCCGTATACATTTCGACCGCGGCAAGCTATTTCACGAAGCCGATCCGGTGCGTCGGAGTTGTGGGCGGAGATTTTCCGCAGGAACACATGGACTTTCTCGAAGAGCGCGGGATCGACCTTGACGGACTGCAGGTGGTGAAGGAAGGGCGGACGTTTCGTTGGGCGGGTCGGTACCATTACGACCTGAACAATCGCGACACGCTCTTGACCGAGTTGAACGTCTTCAGCGCGTTCGACCCGAAGATCCCCGATGCATATCGACGGAGCGCCTATGTGTGCCTTGGGAACATCCATCCGGTGCTGCAGAGAAAGGTCCTCGACCAGATCAGCAAGCCTCGCCTCGTGGTCGGCGATACGATGAACTACTGGATCGAATCGACGCCGAAGGAACTTGTCGAGACCCTGAAAGTGATCGATGTTCTGATTCTCAACGACTCAGAGGCACGATTGCTCACGCGCGAACCCAACTTGACGAAGGCGGCGCGCGTGATCCGTGGGATGGGTCCTCGTATCGTCATCATCAAGAAGGGCGAGCACGGTGCGCTCCTCGTCACCGAAGAGACGATCTTTTCCGCGCCAGCATATCCGCTCGAGAACTTGTACGACCCGACCGGGGCGGGTGACTCGTTTGCGGGTGGCTTCATCGGATGGTTGGCAAAGACTGAGGACCTGTCGGACGCAAACCTCAAACGTGCCGTCATCTATGGCAGTACGCTCGCTTCGTTCTGTGTTGAGCGTTTCAGCGTCGAGGGCCTTCGCGATCTCTCTCCGCTCAAGATCCAGGACCGATTCCGGGCCTTTATGGACTTGTCGCGATTTGACGAGGCTTGACCAGCGTTCGACGCCTCGGCGTCATTCCAGAACCGGCCGTTCACCGGATGCTGCGGGGGATGGCCGTTTCACATTCAACGTCAATCCTGGCACGTGTCACAATGACCGAGCCCATCACATGGCGTGAGGGTGGTGTAGTGTTTCTCGACCAGACGCGACTCCCGCAGGATGTCGTGACGGTTGAGACCGACGATCCGGCCGTGTTGATCGGAGCTATCCAGGTGCTCGCAATACGCGGGGCGCCGCTCATCGGCATCGCGGGGGCATATGCCGCCGTGCTCTCGGCCAAACGGCATGTCGGAAAGCCGTGGGACCTTGTACTTCGTCAGTGGGAGGCCATCGCCCAAGCCAGGCCGACCGCGGTCAATTTAGCATGGGCGATCGCACGAATGCGCCAGGCAGTTCGGGCAGAAGGGCTTGTGACGCGGGCCGACGCGGACCTCCTTGAAGCAACGGCACTGGCGGTCCACAACGAAGATCGAATGGCCTGTGAGCGCATCGCGGAATTCGGGCAACCGTTGATCGCCCCTCGATCCGGGATCCTCACGCATTGTAATACGGGCAGTCTTGCGACCGGCGGCATCGGGACAGCCCTGGGGATCATTCGAAGAGCTTGGGAAGGTGGACGGTGCCAACACGTGTATGTTGACGAGACGCGCCCGTTGTTACAGGGTGCACGATTGACCTCGTGGGAATTGATGCAGCTCGGGATCCCATTCACGGTGATCTCGGATTCGACCGCTGCCGTGCTGATGCGCCAGCAGAAGGTCCAGGCTGTGGTCGTCGGGGCCGACCGGATCGCGCGCAATGGAGACGTCGCCAATAAGGTGGGCACATATGGGCTTGCAGTGCTGGCCAAAGCCCACAGGATCCCGTTCATTGTGGCTGCACCGGGCTCCACCATTGACCCGCAAACCCCGGATGGCGCATCGATCCCGATAGAAGAACGCCAACCCGAGGAAGTCTTGACAATCGCCGGGACGGCGACGGCGGCCGCAGGGGCCAAAGCATACAATCCTGCGTTTGATGTCACCCCCTACGAGCTGGTGACCGCCATCGTCACCGATCGGGGCGTCCTGAAGGCTCCATTCCAGGGCGCATCCGGGGCGCAACCGGGAACCGGAAGCGGCGTATGATCGTCAAAACTCCGGCAGTTGTCCTTCGGGCAATACGGTACGGCGAGACCAGCAAGATCGTCACCTTCTATACGAAGGATCACGGCAAGGTGGCCGTTGTGGCAAAGGGGGCCCGGGCAGGAAAGGCTCGTTTCGGTTCCTCGCTTGAGCCAGGTGCGCACATCGTCGCGGTCTACCACTCACGAGCGTCTCGTGAGGTCCAAACGCTGGCCCAGGCAGACCTGATCGAACGCTACCGACGGATTTCGGGTTCGTTGGCGGCGACTACAGCGATGCTCCAGATGGTCGAGGTGGTCAACGTGCTGACACATCCTGGCGAAGCCCACCCGGAGCTGTATGAGCTTCTTGCCGCTGGTCTGAGGGCTGCGGACCGGCAGGACGAGGGTCTGGCTGACCTCCTGATCGCATTCCGTTGGAAGACGATCGGAGCCCTTGGCTTCGGTCCGTCATTTGCCCAGTGTATCCGCTGTGGACGGTCCGTGCTTTCGCCGAAGCCCACGCGTCTCCGCTACCATGTCCGGAAGGGCGGACCACTCTGCTCGACCTGCGAGGACGAGTTGATCATTATGCCGCTTAGGTCAACCGGCCGCGAGGACTGGTCCGAGACGCTGATTTCGACGGAATCGCTCGCTGCATTGCGACGGCTTCAGGCAGACCCTCTCGGGTCGGCCGCCGACCGACCGGTCTCTGGCGAATTGCGGAACGAAATGGAAACAGTGCTGCGTTTATATGAACGGTTCCACTTGGAACAACGGACGCCCCTTCGGACGTCCGACCTGGTGCGTGAAGTGATCAGCTCTCATTAAGGAGGTTAGTATGTCGACCCGCTCTGTGATCCTGGCGGTCGTTCTCGTGTCGCTCGGGATCGTCTTTGGTGTCATCCTCGTCTCCGGCCTCAAAGGAGTCGGGGTTTCGTTCGCTGTGCAGGATGTTTCGATCGGCAGCCAGAAGGCGCCTTCAAAGGCCAACCCGACGTTGAAAGCGCTGAATGATGCCTTCCAGGAAGTTGCCCGAAACGTTAACCCGACCGTCGTCTACATTACCGTGAAGACGGATCCCGACGCCAAGCAAGGCGAAGATGACGGTGGTCAGTTCTTTCATCGGTTCTTCGGTCCGGACTTCCGTATGCCGCGCCGGGGCCCAGAGCTTGGAGCAGGATCAGGGATCATTCTCACACCCGACGGGTACGTCCTGACGAACAATCACGTCGTGGAGAACGCGGCCTCGAACGGCATCACCGTCCGATTGCTGGACACGCGCGAGTTCCAGGCCCGCCTTGTGGGTACCGACCCCTATACAGACCTTGCCGTCATCAAGGTGGAGGCGCGTGACCTGCCGGTCGCAGCGCTCGGCAATTCCGACCAGGTCGAAGTTGGTCACATCGTCTTCGCGTTCGGTAATCCGCTCGGCCTCTCGTCCACCATGACGCAGGGGATCGTGAGTGCGCTTGGACGCCAGATACGGATCATTGACGACCAGAACACGGGCTACGGCATCGAGAACTTCATTCAGACGGACGCCGCGGTCAATCCGGGCAACAGCGGTGGTGCGCTCGTCGACGTGAACGGCACGGTGATCGGGATCAATACCGCCATTGCCACCACCAACGCGCGCTACCAGGGATATAGTTTTGCGATCCCGATCAACCTCGCACGCAAGGTGGCGACGGACCTCATTAAGTTCGGAAAGGTGCGGCGTGGCTTCATCGGCGTGCAGATCCAGAACGTCGATGCGGTGACGGCCAAAGCGGCTGGTCTCGACAAGGCGCAAGGTGTCATCGTGCAGGGGATCAACAAGAACAGCGCAGGGGAGGAGTCCGGACTCCAGCTCGGGGATATCATCCTGTCGGTCGACGGGGTGGAGGTCAACACGGCGAATGCGCTCCAAAGTGTCGTTGCCAGTCATTATCCGGGAGAGACGGTCGCTCTGAAGGTATACCGGAACAAGAAGACGATCGACAAGAAGGTGACGCTGAAGCCGCGTGACGATGAAGAGTCGACGGTCGCCGTGAGCGACTCGCCGGCGGAACGCAAGCCTGATCGCTCGTCGAGCAAATCGACGACGGAGCAGATCGCATCCCTGGGTCTGACCGTCAAGGGGCTGGACGAACGGACACGGAAGGCGAACGATGTTGAACGTGGAGTTCTGATCGATGAGGTTGAGCCATTCGGCCCGGCGAACACGCGGGGACTCGTGAAGGGGGATGTCATCGTGTCGGTGGGTGAGCGCGCGGTTCAGACTCCCGGCGAATTCAAGGAGGAGGTCGACCGCCTGAAGGAAGGTGATGCTGTCATGCTCCGCGTCAAGGGTGCTGATAAGCGGGTACGATTCGTGGCAGTCGAAAAACCTCGGTAACGCATTTCGACGTACTGCCGAAGAAGCAGATCGGCAGGATCGATCCACTAGAGGCGCTCCGGTGTAGAACCGGGGCGCCTTTTCATTTTTCGCGATATTGCCACTGCTTCGATTTCGGGGTATGTTACGTATGAAACGACCGTGGGACGGGCCCACGGCTGTCGGACGACGTGAAGGAGACGCGACGAATGATACGCATTTTGACTGCCGGAGAATCGCACGGCCGCCTCCTCACCGGCATCATTGAAGGTTTGCCGGCTGGGATCGAGATCGCCAAAAGCTACATCGACCACCAACTCCATCGGCGACAGCAGGGGTATGGTCGAGGCGGACGCATGCGCATCGAAAAGGACAAAGTGGAGATCGTCGCCGGCGTGCGATTTGGCAGGACAACGGGAGCCCCGGTCGCGCTCCAGATCGAGAACATCGATCATGAGCATTGGCTCAACGTGTTGGCCGTTGAAGGCGACGGTGCTGGCGTCGAGCCGGTTCTTATTCCACGCCCTGGGCACGCCGACTATGTAGGCGCGGTAAAATATCGTCATGACGATCTGCGGAACGTCATCGAACGGGCGAGCGCGCGCGAAACGGCGGTCCGTGTCGCGTGCGCGACGGTCGTCCGCAAGTTTCTGGAGGATGTCGGCCTGTTCATCGGGAGCCACGTCATCGCCATCGGCCCCGCTGCCATACCGGATCGGGCGGGTGTCGATCGGAAGATCGCCTCGTATGCGCGTGCTTCATGCGGGGCATACAAGGTCACCGAAGAAGCAGATCGTTCAGAGGTCCGGATGCTCGACCAGAGCACGGCCGCAAAAGCGATCGCAGCGATACGCAAGGCGAGAAAGCAAGGGGACACGCTCGGCGGGATCTTCGAGGTCCTGGCGACAGGAGTGCCGATCGGGCTCGGAAGCTATGTTGCGGCAGACCGCAAGCTCGATGGCTTGCTCGCTCAGGCCGTGATGGCAATCCCGGCGGTCAAAGGGGTGGAATTTGGAGATGGGTTTTCCAACGCACGACGCCGGGGGTCGGAAGTTCACGATGCATTCAAGGTCCGAGGAGGTCGTATCGGTCGTGCGTCGAATCGAGCTGGTGGCTTGGAGGGCGGAGTGACGAATGGGATGCCGATCGTGATCCATGGGGCCATGAAGCCCATTGCCACGTTGGTGTCACCGCTTGCCTCCATCAATATCCGCACGGGAAAAGCATCCAAAGGTCGCTATGAGAGGTCCGATGCTTGCGCAGTCCCTGCGGCAGCGGTCATCGCGGAGGCGGTCATCGCACCAGTTCTCGCGAACGCATTCCTCGAGAAGTTTGGGGGAGATTCGCTCGCGGAGGTCCGAGAACGCTACAGTCGATATGGCGATGGCAAGAATGGGAAAACACCCAAAAAACGAGCGAATTCTTGACTCTGGGTGTCGAATCGGCTATATTTTTCTGAGTTATTCAGAGCAATCCTCAAGCAGTGTTTGAGCAGAGTTCTCTAACCTGAATCAGAGGAGACAGGTCTTCAGCGCAACCATTGAGGTTCATCGTGGGTTTGGGCTTTCTGGGAGCAGGGTCCTGGTTCTGAACCACAACTACGAGCCGTTGAGCGTTTGCAACGTACGGAAGGCCATCGGACTGCTTTGGCTGGGAAAGGCCGAGTTGATCGCGGCTTCTGACGGGAAACGACTTCGCTCCGTGTCGTCATCGATGCCGTTCCCGAGTGTGGTGCGCTTGGCGGTGTTCGTGCGTGTGCCCTACAAGAAGATCGTGCTCTCTCGAAAGAATGTGTTGCGTCGCGATGGCCATGTGTGCCAGTATTGCGGACGTACCGACCAAACGCTGACAGTCGACCATATCATCCCTCGAGCGCGAGGCGGCTCCGATAGCTGGGAGAACCTCGTCGCTGCGTGTGTTGGCTGCAACAATCGGAAGGGTGATCGGATGCCGCATGAGGCGAACATGGTCCTCCGCCGTCGACCGATCCGTCCGAATCATGTGATGTTCCTGCGGCACTTCGTCGGCTCTGTCGACGATCACTGGAAGCCGTACCTCTTCATGAATTGACACGCCCCCGCTGCCGGCCGCCGTGAGGCGATCCGTCACCGGGCTCCACTCAAGGAGTATCGGTCCCCTGACACCATCCAAGAAGCGGGTCATTCTGAGCGGGATGCGCCCGACGGGCAAGTTGCATCTCGGCCATCTTGTGGGAGCCCTCGAGAATTGGGTCGCCTTGCAGGAGGAGTTTCAGAATTACCATCTCATCGCCGATTACCACGCGCTGACGACCGACCCCGATTCCCGATCGCTCGAGTCGAATTCGTTCGAAATGGTCGTCGACTGGCTTGCGGCCGGCATCGATCCGACGCGGAGCCCGATCTTCCGCCAGTCCCAGGTGAAGCAACACACCGAGCTTCATCTGCTCTTTTCGATGCTCATCACCACGGCTCGGCTCGAACGGAATCCTAGCCTCAAAGAGCAGGTACGTGACCTCGAGCTCGAGACGGTCGCGTACGGACATTTGGGGTATCCTGTCCTCCAAGCAGCTGACATCCTGCTCTATCGCGGCGAGGTCGTTCCGGTAGGCGAAGATCAGTTACCTCATATCGAGATCACACGCGAGATCGCCCGGCGTTTCAATTCACAATATGGCGAGGTGTTCCCCGAACCTGAAGGGCGCGTCACGAAATTTCCCCGGCTGCCGGGACTCGACGGACGAAAGATGAGCAAGTCGCTCGGCAACTCGATCCTTCTGTCCGACTCTGCCGACGAGATCGCCAAGAAGATGCGCTCAGCGGTTACCGATCCTCAGAAAGTTCGTCGCAATGATCCTGGACGTCCGGACGTATGCCTCGTCTTTTCGTATCATCAGAAGTTCAATCCGGAGGGGACGGCTGACATCCGGCAGGGTTGCGAATCGGGACAGCTCGGTTGCGTCGACTGCAAGACAAAATGTGCGGCTCGGATCGTCGAAGCGACCGGTCCGATCCGCGAACGTCGCGAGACGTATGCCTCGAAGCCGGACGAAGTACGTTCGATCCTCCATGAGGGCGAAGCCCGCGCTCGTGTGGTCGCCACCGAGACGATGGGCCGTGTCCACCACGTGATGCACCTAGGCTGATCCCCGCACGCGCCATGAACACGTACGCCGTCAAACTCCAGGATTTCGAAGGTCCGCTCGACCTGCTGCTGTTCTTCATCAAGCGGGACGAACTGGACATCTACGACATCCCGATCGCCCGGATCACGAAGGAGTTCCTCGAATACATCCACTACATGCAGCAGCTTGACCTGGAGATCGCTGGAGAGTTCGTCGTGATGGCTGCCGAGCTGATGCAGATCAAGGTGAAGATGTTGCTCCCGCCCGAACCGGGCGGAGAGGTGGAAGATGAGGATCCGCGCGCGAGCCTGGTGAAGCGGCTCGTGGAGTACAAACGATTCAAGGAAGTTGCCGAAGGGATGCGAGGACTCGAGGCCGAGGCAATGTTGCTGTCGACTCGTGGATACCGGGAGTCCGATCCGGTAGAACTGCCCGTCGAGACCGCCGATGATCTGGTACGCGATGTGAGCTTGTTCGACCTCATTGCGTCGTTCCAATATGCCATGGACCGCGTGCCGAAGCGGACCGTGCACGAGATCATCCGGGTGAATGTAACGATCGAAGAGCAGATGGCGTTCATCGTCGACTTCTTCAGTCGTCGGTCGGAGGGGACCTTCTTCGACCTGGTCCGGGAGATGCGCGAGCGCATCCGCATTGTGGTGACGTTCCTCGCTCTTTTGGAAGTCATTCGTGCCCGGCAGGTTGTCGTTCGCCAGGCCGACCCGTTCGGCGATCTCTTCATCATGAGGAATGTGGCGTGAACGAGGACGAACTCATACCGTCCGGATCGACCGAACCATCAGCGCCCGTCCCCACGGCCCTGCAAGTCCCGGGAACGATGAAGTCGCTCATCGAGGCGCTCATCTTTGCCGCTGAAGAGCCGTTGTCGGTCAAACAGCTGAAGGCGATTTACGAGTACAGCGCGCCGGCAGGGAGCGGGGAGGAGCGCAAGATCGAGGCCGACGCGATCCGTGCGATCGTCAAGGAACTGAATGACGAATATCGGGCGGCTGGCAGGCCGTATCGCATCCTTCCTATCGCCGGCGGCTTCCAATTCGCCACGCACAAAGAATACGCGGATTGGCTCGGAAAGCTTCGCAGGGAACAAGGAAGACGCAAGCTCTCACAGTCTGGCGTTGAGACGCTTGCCATCATCGCGTACAAGCAGCCGATCTCGAAGGGGGAAGTGGAATCCATCCGCGGCGTGAACTGCGACTACGTGTTGAAGACCCTTCTTGAGAAGGAGCTCATCGCCGTCACGGGACGTGCGGAAACCGTCGGACGTCCGCTCTTGTACGGGACGACGCGTGATTTCCTGAAGCATTTCGGCCTGAACGAGATCACGGACCTACCGCGACCGCGCGAGATCGAAGAGATCCTCGGGGAGACGCAGTTCGAAACCGAGCGACGGATGCTCGAGGCACAGGCCGCCGCGGATCAAGCGAAGACCGACGAGGACTTCAAGTCGCGTCTGCCGCACATCCCGAAGAAACGCTCGGGACTGGGCGACTCGTCGGTGGAGATCGTCCCCCGGACATCGAAGCGGGAGCTGAAGACGCGCTCCACCGTCGAGCTTCCATTCGACGCGCAGCCCGCGGTCGAAGAACGCCCCGTAGAGGCAGAGGTTCCCGCACCAACCATCGAGTCCGAACAGCCCGCCGCACCGGAACCCGTGGTCACAGAAATGTCGCCGCCGACCGTCGCGACTGGTGATGACGGATCGACGCCTGAGTCCGAGGGTCCCGCGGAGACCTCGGCAGCAGCTCCGGCTCACTCCCGCAATCGCTGGCAATCGTGGAAAGAAAAGATCTCGGGCTTTATCAAGCGCCTGTTCGACTGAACCGCTACCTCGCGATGGCGGGGCTCGGGTCTCGTCGGAAGATGGACGCACTCATCGCCGAGGGGGCGGTCACGATCAACGGAAAGCCGGTCACATCGCTCGGCGTTCGCGTTGACCCGACCCGCGATCGCGTCATGGTCGAGGGTCGGATGGTCGGACTTGCCGAAAAGCTGGTCTACATCCTCCTGAACAAGGACAAGGATTCGATCACAACGCTCAGCGATGAGCGCGGACGCAAGACTGTCATGGACTACGTCCGGGTGCGCCAGCGCGTCTATCCGGTCGGTCGACTCGACCGCAACACGACGGGCGTGCTCTTGCTGACGAACGATGGCGTCCTTGCGCATGCTCTGCTGCATCCGAAATTCGAAGTGGAACGCGTGTATCGCGTGACGACGGCCCGGCCGGTGCAGGACGACGAGATCTCGAAATTGCATCGTGGCGTCCGGCTCGAGGACGGGATCGCGAAGGCGCAGGAGATCGAAGTGGTCGAGGGAAGCAAGCGAAAGAAGATCGTCCTTTCGATCGGAGAGGGAAGGAATCGTGAGGTGCGGCGGATGTTCGAGGCTGTGGGCCACGATGTGCGGCAGCTCGATCGTATCTCGTACGCAGGGCTGACGGCGTCTGGTGTGCCGCGCGGGTCCTGGAGATTTCTAACGAAAGAAGAAGTGCAATGGCTGCGACGCAAGACGGGGCAGGAGCCCCGGACGGGCGCTCGTCGCCGGCAACGGCAAGGATGAACGAATGCGATTCTCCCGATCTGCTGGGATCCTACTCCATCTGACATCGCTTCCGGGTCCGCACGGCAACGGCGACCTCGGTCCGTCCGCATATCACTTCGTCGACTGGCTCGTCCTCGCGGGCCAACAGCTCTGGCAGATGCTGCCGCTCGGACCTGGTGGATTGGCGAACTCTCCGTACATGTCGCTGTCGGCGTTCGCGGGCAATCCGCTCGTCATCGACCTTGAGGAGTTGAAGAGCCATGGCTGGCTCACGGACGCCGACCTTGCATCGTGGCCATCCTTCCCGGAGAACAAAGTCGACTTCGGGCGTGCCATACCGCTGCGAACGAAGGCGCTCTTGACCGCCTCGCGTCGATTCTTCGCCGCATCTACTGCAACGGACCGCACGGCGTTCGAGACGTTCTGCCGGTCGGAGCGGAGCTGGCTTGACGACTATGCGCTTTTCCAGGCGCTGAATGAGGTCCACGGGGGAGGGATCTGGACGACGTGGCCGGCACCGCTTGCGAAGCGAGATGCAGCTGCACTGCGCCAGGCACGAAAGGACCATGCCGACCTTGTGCGTCATCATCAGTTCGTCCAGTGGTGCTTCCGGCGACAGTGGAACGCGCTGAAGCGGTATGCGAACGATCGGAATGTCAAACTTGTCGGCGACATCCCGATCTTCGTCGCACACCATAGCTCGGATGTCTGGTCGCACCAGGAGCTGTTCCATCTCAACACCAAGGGGGAGCCGACCGTTGTTGCAGGCGTCCCACCCGACTATTTCAGCGTGACAGGTCAACGGTGGGGGAATCCGTTGTACCGTTGGGATGTGATGAAGGAACGAAAGTTCAAATGGTGGGTCGATCGATTCCGGGCCACCTTGGCCCTGTTTGACATCGTCCGCGTCGACCACTTTCGGGGGTTCGAAGGATATTGGGAGATCCCGGCGTCGGAGAAGACGGCGGTCAAGGGCCGCTGGGTCAAGGCCCCGGGGCATGAGCTGTTTACGACGGTCCGACGCCAGCTCAAAGACCTGCCGATCATTGCGGAGGACCTGGGAGTCATCACTCCGGAAGTGACGGCATTGCGTGATGCATTCGAGCTTCCAGGGATGAAGGTCCTTCAGTTCGCTTTTGCAGGCGGACCGGAGAATGCATTCCTACCGCATAACTACGGACCACATTGCGTCGTGTATACGGGAACGCACGACAACGACACCACGGCGGGGTGGTCCCGCACGGCGACGGAGCATGAGCGCGCGTTTGCGGAGCGGTATCTCGCCACTCAGGGGACGTCGGTCACACAGGCGATGATCCGCGCCGCCTTCAATTCTGTCGCCGACATGGCCGTCGTCCCATTCCAGGACGTGCTCGAACTTGGGTCGGAGCATCGCATGAATTTGCCGGGCACGACCGACGGCAACTGGGAATGGCGGTTCTCCTGGACGCTCGTGGGGCCTCAACACGCCGAGCGTCTCTACGAATGGACGGCCCTCTCCAATCGATGCAGCCCGGATCGTCTGACGTTGCCGGCATATCCGGCCGGCCGTGTCCAGCCTTGACCAACCCTCTGTACGAACACCATGAGTGAATCAGACGGAACGACGCCGCATCCGCTTGACGATTTGAACGACCAAATGGTCCGCCGCCGGGAGGAATTGCGTGAACTCCGGGCGAAGGGGATCGATCCGTACCCGTATGCATTCGACCGGACGACCACCACGGCGGAGATCCTGGCGACGTTCAAAGATGATGGACCGCGGATGGACGTTTCGATCGCGGGTCGCATCATGTCGATCCGGCGCATGGGGAAAGCGTCGTTTTGCCATCTCCAGGATTCGGCCGGACGAATACAGGTCTATCTGAAGCGGGATGATCTGGGCGACGCCTATGACCTGTTCCGATTGATGGACCTGGGAGATATCATTGGGGTCAACGGCTTCGTGTTCCGCACCCGCACCGGCGAGGTCTCGGTTCACGTCGCCTCGCTGGTCTTGCTCGCGAAATCGATCCGACCCGTGCCGATCGCGAAGGAGCAGGTTCAGCCCGATGGGACGAAGATCGTCTTCGACCCGCTGTCAGATAAGGAGATCCGGTATCGTCAACGGTACGTGGACCTCATGGTCAATCCGTCTGTTCGTGAGGTCTTCGTGAAGCGTGCCAAGATCATCGGCACGATGCGGCGTTTCCTGGACGAACGGGGGATCCTCGAGGTGGAGACGCCCGTCCTTCAGCCGCTGTACGGTGGTGCGTCGGCCCGTCCGTTCAAGACGCACCACAATGCGCTGGATGCAGACCTCTATCTTCGGATCGCGGATGAGCTGTATCTCAAGCGTCTGATCGTCGGCGGATTCGACGCCGTCTACGAGATCTCGAAGGATTTTCGGAACGAGGGCATGGACCGGACGCATAATCCTGAGTTCACCATGCTCGAGGTGTACGTCGCGTACCGGGACTATACGTGGATGATGTCGCTCGTCGAAGAGATGATCAGCCGTGTTGCGACGGAATTGAACGGGTCCCCAAAGGTGGTGGTGGGGGATGCGACGATCGACTTCACGCCGCCGTGGAGACGTGTTTCGATGTTCGACGCGATCAAGGAGCGAACGGGAGAAGCTCTCTCAGGCCTCGACGAATCCGGACTGCGTGCAGCGGCAAAGCGCCTCGGCATCGCCGTGGACCCGGCCCTCGGCGCCGGCGCCATTATCGACGAGATCT
>CAYYOV010000008.1:87728-93790 GCA_964473365.1 uncultured Ignavibacteriaceae bacterium | reverse complement strand
CGTTCGGTCGACGCAACGTACACCGTGCCAAGCTTCGTCGTATGGGCTGACCACTGAAGATGTCGCATGTGAATACCTTTTCCCATCAACTACGCCCTCGGTCGGAACGAGGCCGTCCGAACCAGACCGAAAAACCGTACCAGAGGCGCAGGGACGCTCATGAGCAGGCCGACCGGGCCCACACCTCTGCGAGTGTGTTTTGCGCTTTCTACTCTTCCTCTCCAGCACGCAGTCGTTCCAGAACTGTAAAATCTTCCAATGTCGTCGTATCGCCCGACACCGCCCCCGTCGAGGCGATCTCGCGCAAGAGGCGCCGCATGATCTTGCCGCTACGGGTCTTCGGCAGCGCGTCCGAAAAACGCAGCTCGTCCGGTCTGGCCAACGCGCCGATCTCCCGAACGACATGTTGTCGCAGTTCTTCCTTCAAGGCCGGGCTTGGCTGTTGGCCTCCTTGAAGGGTGACGAATGCACAGATCGCCGATCCCTTCAGGTCGTCAGGCTTTCCGACGACCGCTGCTTCTGCAACGGCCGGATGGCTGACGAGAGCGCTCTCGACCTCAGCCGTTCCCAGCCGGTGGCCGGCGACGTTGATCACGTCGTCCACTCGGCCCATGATCCAGAAGTAACCGTCCTTGTCCCGCCGTGCACCGTCTCCTGTGAAGTAGACCCCTTTGATCTCGCTCCAGTACTGCTTCTTGAACCGCTCTGGGTCGCCATAGATATTCCTGAGCATTGCCGGCCACGGCTTCCGCACGACAAGATATCCCCCCTGACCTTTGCCAACGGGCTTCCCTTCTTTCGTTACGACGGCAACGTCGATACCTGGGAACGGCAACGTTGCCGTCCCGGGCTTGAGGGGCGTCGCGCCAGGCAGGGGCGAGATCATGATCGCACCCGTCTCCGTCTGCCACCACGTGTCGACGATCGGACATTGGCCTTTGCCGATGATTCGGTGGTACCACATCCATGCCTCGGGGTTGATCGGCTCGCCGACCGTGCCCAAGAGCCGTAGCGACGACAAGTCATGCTTCAGCGGCCATTGTTCTCCCCAACGGATGAACGCCCGGATGGCCGTGGGAGCCGTATAGAAGATGTTCACCTTGTAACGGTCGATGATGCGCCAGAAACGATCGGGCTCCGGCCAGTTGGGAGCGCCTTCGTACATCACCGTGGTCGCACCGTTTGCAAGGGGACCGTAGACGACGTAGGAGTGACCGGTCACCCAGCCGATGTCGGCCGTGCACCAGTAGGTGTCGGTGTCCTTCAGGTCGAACACCCAACGCGACGTGATCGTCACGCCGGTCAGGTAGCCGCCGGTCGTGTGAAGCACACCTTTTGGCTTACCCGTGCTGCCGCTCGTATACAGAATGAACAGAGGGTGTTCCGAGTCGAGCTTCTCCGCCTCGCAACTGTCGGACGCGGTCTCCATCAGTCCATCCCACCAGAAATCCCTGCCGGGCTCCATGTGCACCTCGGTGCCCGTCCGCTTCAACACGATCACCGACTGGACGCTCGGCGTCTTCGCGAGGGCCTCGTCGACATTCTTTTTCAGCGCGATGACCGAACCGCGTCGATACCCGCCGTCGGCCGTGACCACGAATTTCGCCTGAGCGTCGGTGATGCGGTCCACGAGCGCATGCGAGCTGAAGCCGCCGAAAATGATCGAGTGGGTCGCGCCGATGCGGGCACAGGCGAGCATGGCAATGGCGAGTTCCGGCACGAGCGGCATATAGATGACGACCACGTCGCCCTTGCGCGCGCCGAGTTTCTTGAGCACGTTCGCGAACTTGCAGACCTCGCGATGGAGCTCCTGGTAGGTGAGAGTCTTCGTGTCCCCCGGCTCACCTTCCCAGATGATCGCGGCCTTGTTCTTTCGCCACGTCGTCAGGTGACGGTCGAGACAGTTGGTGCTGACGTTGATCTTTCCGCCGACGAACCATTTGGCGAACGGCAGCTTCCATTCGAGCACGCGATTCCACTTCTTGAACCAGACCAGCTCTGACGCCACCTTCGCCCAGAATTTCTCCGGGTTTCTCAACGCCGCCCGGTGAAGCTTCTGATACTGCGCGAATGAACTGATACTTGCACCCTTGGAAAAAGCGGCCGAGGGTTTGAAGACACGGTCCTCGTGGAGGAACGAATTGATATCGGCGGCCAGGGCGGGCTTGGAGCGGCGTGCCATGCTATCGAACGGAGGTGGTGGAGGATGTGTGACAAAATCGAGGGGGAAACCTAGCGAATCTGATGCGGAAAGGCAATCCCGAGAGGTCGGAAGATGAGACCGATCGGAGGCACGTACGCAGGGTCAAAATACAGCCCGGGCCTCGACGCGCGCTGTGTGGACGACGGGGCTTGTTCCCTCCTGCCGGCCGAAATACTCGATGGACATTTGGATCAGCGAGGTTAGCTGCGCATCACCTGAAAGCCTCCAGAGCCAGGACCGACCCACAGCCCTGCCGTCGGTCAGTTCGAAGGGAACTACGGCGGGGATGATACCAGTAGAGGAGGCTAGCGTCGCCTCTTCGCGCCGCAGCTCAGCCCGCACTTGACCGGTCAGAGGCATCCCAAAGGTCAACCGGACGGCCTGTTCGTTCGTCGTCGCCTCGACTTCCCGATCCCCACGTCGATCGATATTCGACCCGAGCCCGATCGACCATCCCGCCTCCAAGCGACGGTCCAACCGCATCGTCATGTCGTACGTCCCCCCCACGGCCGTAATATCCCTTTCACGAGGATTCACGCCATCCGAGAGCATGCGGTCTCGCCGGACCCACACGTCAGTCTGCTGGCCGAGCTCGGAACTGAGACGAGTCCGCACGCGAAGCGATCGTTCATTCCCGTACGAGCGTTCCGGGGACGTGACTAATTGCGTCAACGCGCGTCGTTCCGTGACGCGCGCCCTGGCCGAGAAGGCCGGGTCGCCTTCAAAAAGATGCACGTCTTGCGTCACCACCTGCTGCCCGCTGAGCGTCGTTGCCCCGGAGAGGAAAGTCTTCCACCGGAGGCCGTAAACATTCGCCGACCGGGAATCCGAGCTCCGTTCTTCGACGCGTACAAGGGTCTCTGTCGAAAGTGCCCGCAACCATGCCGGGCGCTCCGCTCCAGCCGCCCGCGCTCCATTCCACCGGATGCGGGCCGAGGCCTTCACGTCGTTGACGGGCACGAGCGCCTCTCCGGGAAGCAACAACGCGACGAAGTCGCCGTCGAACCGGACGAGTTCGTACTCTCCCTCATCGGAGATGCCGTTGCCGTTCGTATCGCCCAGATAGCGATAGTTTCCCGTACCCCGGGCAACGCGAACGAAGACACGTTCCAACCGAGACGAACGCTGGTTCGAGAATTCATAGAGGAGATCCCCTTCGACCTCCCGGCGCATGGTAGCGGCCCGTGTGTGTGATCGGACCAGAAGGGTGGTTGCATCGCCGTTCCCGCGACGCCGAAACTCCTCCGTGAAGGTCGTCTGCCGCACATTGAGCGCGAGCGATGAATGCACCGACTCCCACGGCTGTGCCTCCGCCGAATATGATTGCGTGAACGCGTTGAACGCGTGACGACGCGCTCCCGCGAAGCTGCTATCTTCGGCCCTCACCTGCACCTCCGCACGACCAGAGAACATCTGGTTCGGCTGCCACGTGACCCACGGAGCCCATTCAACCGCACGAAAGCTGCCGTCCAACAACGAATCTGCGGGCACAAACCGATCGGCGCGATCCTCAGTCGTGAATCGGATGCCCGGTCGCCATGATCCCAACGGAAGTTCGCCGCTCACACCATGGCGAGTCCAGAATGAGTGGGTGGACGTCGTCGCCAGGTCGCGCGAGACTCGCTCGATCTCGGCTCCAAGCCGTGCACCCGCAGAATCCTGCAGGATCATCGAGCCCCCGCTCCGCACAGAACTGACCTCACCCGTGCGGGTGACCGTTCCGGTGAAGGCCTCCGACCGGATCCATGGACGGGGCACATATCCCACCCTCGCTTCCGTCCGACGCTCATCAACGGCGCGTGTCCCCGGCAGGTCCCACTGCCGCTCGTACTCCGCCGCGTCGATCCGGTCTGGCGCGACGAACGTGGACGATACAGCGCGATGCGACAGCGATAGCGTGAACCGTCCAACGTCGATCCCACCCGGAGTAAGCTGTCCACTCGACAGGTCGAGCGCCAGTTGTCCGGCGTGACCGGCGTTGTTCTGGTCGTCGAGGGACGATAGGCGATTTCGGTCGAAGACGCTTCCCGCGAGGTCGGCCATGATCGCCACACCGGTCATCGGCCTGGCCTGGACGCTCACATGCGCTGTTCGCTGGAGTTGCGGGATGGGGATGAATTGCAGCGGGAGATACGAACCTGCACCAACGCCGGCAAAGCGGTATTCACCGGCACTCACGCGGACATACCCTGCAGAATCGGAGGGCATCCGTTCGACTGGCGAGAACGTGATGGCATAGAGGGCGGACGGATCTCCCGGCGCATACCGGTAGATCGCATACATTCGGCCAGCGATCAATGTGTCGACGCGACGATACTGCCCGACGCCGCGCCCCGTCGCCGTGTCAATACCGACGTCCCGCGCTGACGAGAGCGATGCCTTGAACCGATCGGCACCGCTCATGCGCAACATCGCTCGCAGCTCGTCGGTGAGCCCGAGGTCCAATGGAGCATCCGGATCGTCGGCCTCCTGCAGGACGCCGCTCGTCAGGATGATCGTGCTGTCGCGCCAGACGGCGTCGAGCGAGGCCCCGATTGCGTTCCTGGCATATTGCCGGTCGGCATATTCAAAATCGACGACGATCCGCGAAGCTGACGTGATCGGCCGGCGCGACGTGAACAACACTTCACCCGACGCATAGTCGATCACGTAGTCCTGCACTTCTCCACGAACCATGGGCTCTCCGTTGATCGTCACCCGCTCAGAACCGGCGATGACGATCACGCGCGGCTCACCATTCTTCCCAGTGAGACGGAACGGACCCTGGTTCCCTTCCGTCCCTTGAAATCGAAGGGTGTGGAATTTTCCCCGTGCGCTCGCACCGACCACGCCGACCGTTGCCCGAAGATCTGGCACTGGGCTCGTCCAATCCCGCACGATGGCTTGAGCCCCTTGAAATTTTCTTGAGAGGGCCCCGAATGCCCCTCCCTGCTTGCGATCACGCGCATACACGAAGTCGCCGAGGGTAAGGGCATACGAACGCCCCGAGATGTCGATAAAGACGCGGTCAACCTCACGAAGGGTCTGCGTCGTCCCCTCCGGCTGAAGGGGGGAATTTTCATCGGTCAGCGCGGCCACAACGTTGACATCCTCGGACAGGGACCCGGATAATTGCAGCCGAAGGCCAGAGGTCAACGAGGCGTCACGATTCGTCCCGACGCTCAATCCACGAACGATCATTCCTGAGCGTTGAAGACCGCGTCCGAACCATTCGTTGGTCTCTACGGGAGGACGCGGGGTTGGTGCGACGAACGGTCGGCCGGCACTCGTGATGCGTTCGGCGGCCGGAGCGTGGTAGGAATCTTGGAGAACGATCGGAAGGGTGCGATAGCGAATGACGGCCGTGGCTCCTGCGGGTACGGCCTCGAGCCGGGTTCGGAATGCACTTGATAATGTGATACGACCCCGTACGGCATCGACCGTATAGTCTGAGCTGTCGGAGAGCGTCCCGAAACCGTCCACGATAACTGAGATCGTCCCTCGGTGGATGTAGCGCGAGGAGGTGCTCAAAACTGAGTCGGAGGAGCTTATGCGGAGGGAGTCCGATCGCAGGCCAGGATGTGGAACTTGGGCCAGGACGACGGGACACACGGCAACGTATAACGAGGTCGCTACGACGGCGGCGTATGCCGGCTGAAGGAGGCGTAGGAGCATCGTAGCAGAGTTACATCAAGCCAGACTCCTGAGGAGTGACGGCAGGTCGCGCCATGCCGAGGAGGTCTTCGACCACGCGTCAATGTCCAATTTCTAGATGTGCAATTTACAATGATTCGTGCCGAAGGAGGGACTCGAACCCTCACACGGTGTGAGCCGTACTGGATTTTGAGTCCAGCGCGTCTGCCAATTCCGCCACTTCGGC
>CAYYOV010000008.1:67626-87628 GCA_964473365.1 uncultured Ignavibacteriaceae bacterium | reverse complement strand
TGTGAGCCGTACTGGATTTTGAGTCCAGCGCGTCTGCCAATTCCGCCACTTCGGCAACGTACATGATCAGCCGCATTGCATCGTGCCGCTGACGATAGAATATACCCGAAAGTCTCTGTGCGAGCAAGACGCACCTCCCTCCTCTCGATGTAATGAAGTGCGCCAGCCAGGTGCTCACTTTTCTCCATGCACTTGAGCGGTCGGTCGATCTTCGCCCGTCTGACATTCGTCCTCCGTCACCTTTCGACGGTCTGGCCCCGCTTCACAGGTAAGCACCCCATTCCGCCACGCAGGTAAAGGCGGTGGAAGACCGCCGACAATGGACAGTGAAGATCGGTGGTCCAACGACGAACGCTTCACCGAGAAAGACAGCAGCCTCATCGCCCAAGGCTGGGTGGCCTTGCAACGAGCCGACCATGTTCGATGTCCGGTTTTTCCGCTTGATTCTTCGCGAAAAAAGGGGAAACATCATTCCATTCCACATCACGATGTCATGTTCAACCGAAGGGACCCTGTATGAGCAAACTGCTGGCCGTGAAGCCGCTTGAGCGACTCCTGACGGAATCACAAGAGTCGGGCGAGCACAGCCTGAAACGCGCCCTCGGGCCGATGAACCTGGTCACGCTGGGCATCGGAGCCATCATCGGCGCCGGCATCTTCGTCCTCACCGGTCAGGCGGCAGCGCAACATGCCGGCCCGGCCATCGTCCTCTCATTCGTCCTCGCCGGGATCGCGTGCGCGTTCGCCGGACTCTGCTATGCGGAATTCGCATCGCTCATTCCGATCGCCGGCTCTGCGTACACGTACGGCTACGCCACGATGGGCGAGTTGTTCGCGTGGATCATTGGTTGGGACCTGGTGCTCGAGTACGCCCTCGGTGCGGCAACGGTCGCATCCGGCTGGAGCGGATACTTCGTCAGCTTCCTTCAGGATTTCGGGATCTACCTCCCTCCAGAATTGACCGCCACACCCGGTACGGCCCTCGTCTTCCTGAACGAACGTTGGACAGCGGTCAGCACAGTTGCAGCAGGAGTGGATCTCGCTGGTTTGCCGACAGCGACGGGGGTGTTCAACCTTGTCGCGTTCATCATTGTCCTGCTTGTGTCGGGCATCCTGGTTGTCGGCATCAAGGAATCAGCCAATTTCAATTCTGCTATCGTTGTTGTGAAGGTCGGGATCGTGCTCATCTTCATCGGCATTGCGACCCATTTCGTCTGGACACATCCCGAGGTCGTGGCTCAGAACTGGAAGATCTTCATCCCCGAGAACACGGGGACCTACGGGGAATTCGGCTGGTCGGGCATCGCTACTGGGGCAGCCGTCGTCTTCTTCGCCTATATCGGGTTTGACGCCGTCTCGACAGCGGCCCAGGAGGCGAAGAACCCACAACGCGACATGCCGATCGGAATCCTCGGTTCGCTCATCGTGTGCACCATTCTCTATATCGCCGTCTCTGGCCTGCTCACGGCCATGGTCAGCTACGAACGGCTCAACGTTCCCGACCCGGTCGCGGTGGGCATCGACGTCGCAGGCCTCGCATGGGGTAGCTTCCTGGTCAAAGCCGGAGCGATCTTCGGTCTGGCCACGGTCATGCTGGTCATGTTACTCGGTCAATCGCGTGTGTTCTATTCAATGTCGCGCGACGGTCTGCTCCCAGCCTGGGTCGGCACCATCCATCCCAAGTTCCGTACACCGTGGCTTTCGACGATCGTGGTTGGATCGCTTGTGGCCTTCCTCCCGGCCCTCCTTCCGATCAGCGACCTCGGCCATCTGGTTTCGATCGGCACGCTCTTCGCGTTCGTGATCGTGTCGGCCGGCATCTGGATCCTCCGCGTCCGGCGTCCGGACCTCCATCGACCGTTCAAGACCCCCTGGGTTCCGTTCGTTCCGATCATGGGCATCGGCGTATCGCTGGCATTGATGGCAAGCCTTCCTGCTGTAACGTGGGAGCGCTTATTCATCTGGCTGTTCCTCGGCATGTTCATCTACGTCCTCTACGGACGCAAACACAGCGTCGTGCAGAAAAACCTTTCCTAGTCGGTCTGCTCAGGCCCGCATCGGATCCCGGTGCGGGCCTGCCTGACTTGTAGAGAACCGATCTCGGTAGGCAGGCCTGCTGCTGTACCACCCACCTCGGAGAACGATCGATGAGCGACCACGCACCGCACGGTGAATTCCGGCGCGCACTCGGCCTTCTGGATTCTACGATGATCGTCGTCGGATCGATGATCGGGTCCGGCATCTTCATCGTCAGCGCGGACATCGCCCGCACGGTCGGGTCCCCAGGGATGTTACTCCTCGTCTGGCTGATCACCGGCGTCGTGACGATCACCGCCGCACTCAGCTACGGCGAACTGGCCGGAATGATGCCTCATGCCGGTGGTCAGTACGTCTATCTCCGAGAGGCATACAATCCCCTCATCGGCTTCTTGTACGGCTGGACATTGTTCATGGTCATCCAGTCGGGAACGATCGCCGCAGTCGGCGTAGCCTTCGCCAAGTTCACCGCTGTTCTCGTCCCCTCGCTCTCCGAATCGCAGACGTTGTTCTCGATCGCAGGTCTGCGCGTCTCCGCGGCGCAGATCGTGGCGATCGTCAGCATTGCCGTGCTGACCGGCATCAACCTTCGCGGGGTCAGAGAGGCGAAGGCGGTCCAGAACACCTTCACCATCGCGAAGACACTGGCCCTGCTGGCACTCATCGTCCTCGGAATCGCGGTCGGTCGGAATCTCGTCGCCACCGAGCAGAATTGGGCGGCGTTCTGGGATTCGTCATGGACGCGCGTCGCCGCCGATGGTTCGTTGTCAACCGAACCGCTGACCGGCATGTTGCTCATCGCCGCCATCGGTGTTGCGATGGTAGGCTCGCTCTTCTCCAGTGATGCGTGGAACAACATCACGTTCACCGCCGGCGAGGTGATCAACCCGAAGCGGAACATCCCGTTGAGCCTTGCCCTCGGCACCGGGATCGTGACCGTGATCTACCTGCTCGCCAACATCTCATACATCCTCGTCCTTCCCGTCGCCGGTTCGCCCGACGGGGTCGATGCGGCAGCGCGGGGCATTCAATTTGCGACCTCCGACCGAGTCGGCACTGCCGTCATGTCGGTCATCTTCGGCGATACCGCGGCGATCCTGATGGCCGTTCTGATCATGGTATCGACGTTTGGCTGCAACAACGGACTGATCCTCGCTGGCGCCCGCGTCTACTATGCGATGGCCAAGGATGGTCTCTTCTTCCGCAAGGCGGGCGACCTGAATGTACGCGGCGTGCCGGCTGCCGCGCTGGTGCTCCAGGGCATTTGGGCCTCCGCTCTTTGCCTCTCGGGTACGTATGGAGACCTGCTTGACTACGTGATCTTTGCGGTCCTCATTTTCTACATCTTGACGGTCGCAGGCATCTTCATCCTTCGCCGAACGCGCCCCGACGTCGAGCGCCCGTATCGCGCCTTTGGGTACCCGATCATTCCAGGGCTCTACATCGTGGCCGCGACGGCGATCTGCATCGACCTGCTCATTTACAAGCCCCAGTACACGTGGCCGGGGCTCCTCATCGTCCTGGTAGGAATCCCCGTCTTCTTTCTGTGGCGGAAGATCAATGTCCAGAAGGCCTCTACTCCGTAGCTCCGCCGTCCTGGCGATCGCAGCCGTTTCACTGATCTCCGCAGACGCGTCCGCGCAGGCGGAACGGTACGACACATACGAGATCAAGCGTGTCTTGGACCGTGCCGACTACACATTCTACAACCGCCTGATGTACTCCGCAGCCCAGGAATGGATCGGCAAGACCGTTACCTTCCGCGGCACGATCACCCAGCGGCCGGTCATCATCCCCGAGAAACGGGACTACGTGCAATTGTCCGGGCAGAACAACAACAATGACCCGGTCAATCTTGTGGCCTACCTCGACGCGCCTTTCCAGACTGAAAGCGACTATCAACGGCGCGGACCGATGGTCTCACGTGGACAGTACGTGATCGTTTTCGGGATCCTAAGCAAACCAAGAGATTTTGTGGATGAGACCGGATATGTCCGGTTCCTTCCAACGATGGATCTCCTGCTCTTGTACGCGGCCGAAGACCGAGACTATCGTATGCCGATCTGGGTCAGTCGGTCGCTACGACGCTAACGCTGGTCGTTCCGTCCTGCGCGGGACGTGCATACTGTATGTAGTGCGGCCGCGCACATCGTTTCGCCGTGTTTCTCGCCGTTTCAGACCGAATAGTCTTATCCGTGCCCCACGGCACATCCTCCCTCTACCGTTTTTCGTAGCATGGTGGAGCGATTATCCATCATTCATCCAGGAGGAATCCCCTTGAAGATCATCGGTCTCACTACGCTCATCATCTCTGCGTTCATCGTCGGTTGTTCCGACTCGACGTCGCCGGCAGCCGACGGTCAGCTCACGCTGTCAACACGGTACACGTCGCAGGCGGTGTTAGCAAAAACCTCCGGCGGCACTGCTGTCGATTCCGTCCGCATCACGAGGGCCCGGCTCGTCCTCCGCGACATCAAGTTCAAGACCGCTGGAGAGGACAGCCTGAACTTCCGGTCACAGCCGATCGTCCTCGAACTGTCGCTCGCAGGCGCAGTCCAGCAGGTCGGGCTTGCCACCGTCCCCTTCGGCACGTATAGTCGTATCGAGTTCGACGTCCATCGTGTCGAATCCCCCGAGATCGCTGCGCTGCCGTCGGCCGAACAGGCTGCGTTCGCGGACTTCCTGGCCGGGGAGCGGTACAGCATCATCATCGATGGAACCGTCTATCGTACTGGCCTGGCTGCGACCTCCTTCTCGTACCGTTCAAAGGTAGATGCCAAGCAGAAGATCGACCTCAGTCCCGCTTTGGTCGTCGACCAAGGAACTTCTGAGGCCAACTCCACTCTCCTCGTCAGTTCCTCAGGGTGGTTCCAGGCTCCTGGTGGAGGGCTTGTCGATCCGACCGACACGAATAATGAGGGGGTGATCGACGAGAATCTGAAGGCATCGATCCGGGTCTTCAAAGACAATAACCGGGACGGCACCAAAGACTGAACGCTCCACGTCGCCTTCTCCTCAAAAGGGCTCCCGATGCCGGGAGCCCTTTTCATTTTTTGGAATCGCTCGATCGCCTCGATGTATTCCGACTTCCTAGAATCGGAACTGGGCAATACGCTTCTCATGCGTCTCTGCTTGTATCGCCAACACTCTCTGACTACATTCATGTATGCAGTACGTGCACACTCCAGGGGTTCCGCTCAGCACGTGAGCGACCCGGAGTCACTGAGGACGCGAAATACATTCTAGGAGGGTCATCACCGTGGCCGACCACCTGAGTATCACCGACAGTCGGACCGGGAAGGCGTACGAGGTCCCGATCCAAGATGGAACCATCAAAGCAATGGACCTGCGACAGATCAAGACGGGTCCGGACGATTTTGGTCTGATGACGTACGACCCGGCGTTCATGAACACGGCGTCGTGCAAGAGCACGATCACGTATATCGACGGCGACAAAGGGATCCTGCGCTATCGTGGCTATCCGATCGAGCAACTCGCGGAAAAGGCGTCGTACCTCGAGGTTGCCTACCTCTTGCTGAACGGCGAGCTGCCGACAGAAGGGCAACTGAAGGACTTCAATTCGTGGATCATTCGGCATTCGATGTTACACGAGAACATCAAGAAGTTCATGGAAGGCTTCCATCCGGATGCACATCCGATGGGCATGCTCGTGAGTACTGTTGCCGCCCTGTCGACGTTCTACCCGGACGCGAAGCTCATTCACGACCCGGAAGTGCGGAAACGCCAGATCTACCGGCTCATCGCGAAGATGCCGACGATCGGGGCTTACGGATATCGCCATCGCGTCGGCCTGCCGTATGTGTACCCGAGCGACGAGCTCAGCTACACCGGTAATTTTCTTGCCATGATGTACAAGCGGATCGAGTCGAAATACAAGGTCGATCCCGTTCTCGAGCGTGCGCTGGACATCCTCTTCATCCTGCATGCCGACCACGAACAGAATTGCGGCACGAACGCGATGCGGAGCATCGGAAGCTCGTACGCCGATCCGTATGTGTCGTGCGCCGGGGCCGCGGCGGCCTTGTATGGTCCGCTCCATGGTGGAGCGAACGAGCAGGTGCTGACGATGCTCAAAGAGATCGGCTCGAAGGAGAAGATCCCTGCCTTCATCAAGGACGTGAAAGAAGGCCATGGCGAGAAGCGGCTCATGGGCTTCGGGCACCGCGTCTATAAGAACTACGATCCGCGCGCCAAGATCATCAAGAAAGCGGCCGAGGATGTTTTCGAGGTCACGGGACGCAATCCGCTGCTCGACATTGCGATCGAGCTGGAACGGATCGCGCTGGAAGACGACTACTTCGTGAAGCGCAAGCTGTATCCGAACGTCGACTTCTATTCCGGCATCATCTATCAGGCCATGGGATTCCCGACCGATGCGTTCACGGTGCTGTTCGCTATTCCGCGGACGTCAGGATGGCTGGCCCAGTGGCAGGAGCTCTTGCTGGACAAGGACCAAAAGATCGCCCGTCCGCGGCAGATCTACCTTGGTTCCGAGAGCCGCGACGTCATTCCGATGGCGAAGCGCAAGTAAACGAGCGAACGCCACCTGTTTCACGGAAGCCCGGGCCGGTTCTGGTCCGGGCTTCTTCATTCTTGCTTTCGGGAACGCGGGGAAGTAGATTCCACAGCGTATGCGGTCCACTGACCCCCTCACCTCTCCGGAAGGTCGCGTATGGTAACCATCATGTCCTTGTGGCTGCCGATCCTGGTGTCGGCCGTCTTTGTGTTCATCATGAGCACCATCGTCCACATGGCGCTCAAATACCACGCAAACGACTTTGCGAAACTGCCCGACGAAGGAGCCGCCGCAGATGCGTTGAGGAAGCTAAACCTGCCGGACGGGACATATGCGCTCCCAAAGGCGAGCGACATGAAGGAGTTCTCGTCACCCGAGTTTCAGGAGAAGATCAAGAAGGGGCCCAATGCCCACATCACGATCTGGGGCGGAACGACGCCCTCGATGACGAAAGAGCTGACCGGTTGGTTTCTCTTTTCGATCGCGGTGAGTGTGTATGCCGCTTACATCGCGTCGCGCGCGTTGGAGCCGGGAGCCCATTATCTCGAGGTGTTCCGGTTCGTCGGCGCGACGGCCTTCGCCTGCTACTCGTTTGCGGACATCAGCCGTTCGATCTGGTGGCGACAACCATGGAGCGTCACAGCCAAGAGCGCTTTCGACGGAATGCTGTACGCACTCCTGACCGCCGGCACGTTCGGCTGGCTGTGGCCGCAGATGTAACCGCCGATTGTTCGAGACGTGCAGAAAGCCAAAGCCCGGGAGACCGGGCTTTGGTGTGTACGTACTGATATGACGCTAGCGCTACTTCATGAACCCCACAGAGATAGGCAACGACATGAAGGTTATCCCTGCCACAAAATCGTCCCGTTTTCCGTACCCGACATACATACCTGGCTGAATGCCCCACAGGTCGACAAGTCCGGGGTAGATGTTCAACTGGACGTTGGGGACCTTTGGTCCCGTGACCACAACACCCATGAGAAGGGAACCGTCGTCATCCCAAAAGGCACCGACGGCGCCGTCCAATTTCGGCACCATCCTCCAAAACTCTCCGCGTGACTGTCGTTCCATGCCATTCACAGACTGTCCGACCCCTAGTCCGACCCGTTGGCGATCGTCAAAACGATAGCTCAGGCCCACAACGGAATTTACTCCCCAGTATATGAATGGGGCATACTTGTCAGCCCATGGGAGCGGATAACGCAGGACGAATTGCTGGCCCACATTCTGGAGGTTCATGTTGCGCGGCACCAACAAGGGCTGCAGCGACCAATCGAGTAACTGGACGTCTTCGGAGAAGAAGCGCTTGACGCCGTCGAACGAGAAGAGGACGAATCCGAGCGTGTTGAACACGTACATGTCGGCGATATGATCGACATTCACCTTCAGTTCGTACCCGCTCTGCATCATCTCGTTGACATAGTGAAAGACGAGTGACGTGCCCACGCCCCAAAGGACAGGGGATGGATACTCGTGATAACGATAGTATTCCGTCACCTTGGCGTACAGCATTCCGTAGCCGAGCGTGTGGTCGCCGACGTTCGGGAGGAATTGAAGCTCCTCGATGTCGAGACTCAGATTGATGAATTCCTCGCGCCAGAACCGTTTCCACCCATAGGCATTGATCCGGGCGATCGGATCGCGGAGGTTGAACCACACGATCGTTGACGTCCGGGTGAAGTACATCTTCCGGATGTCGCGATTATTTGCAGGGTCCGTGCGGAGGGCGTCGAACGAACCATTCAACATCAGGTTCAGCGGGCTGAAGAATGCGTCGGATCCACGGGTCTGTTCAGGCCTGTAGAAGTAGTAGCGGTCCTGAGCGACAACGGACGACACCATGAGGGTCGACGCCCAGAAGACGAGAAGCCCCAATCGGCCCGACCAAGACGCGCGTTTTCCCCGTCGCATCGACAGACGAACTTGCCGAGCCGCTCTCACGCAGGATGCTCGCACAGTTCCGTTAGCACTCCGTGCGTCGACTTGGGATGCAGAAAGGCAATGTTGAGGCCTTCCGCGCCGCGCCGCGGTTGAGCATCGATCAATCGGATGCCCTTCGACTCTGCGTGTCGCAACGCGCCGGTCAGGCCTTCCACCGCAAACGCGATGTGGTGGATCCCTTCCCCCCGTTTTTCGATGAATGCACCGATGGGCCCATCAGGTGAGGTCGATTGGAGAAGCTCGATCTTTGTCCCACCCACCTTAAAGAACGCCGTCTTCACCTGTTGATCGGGCACCTCTTCGATCCCATAGCACTGGAGGCCCAGGACTTCCTCGTAGTAGGCGATCGCTTCTGTGAGGTCCTTAACGGCGATACCGATGTGTTCAATGTGGGTTGTCTTCATCTCATATCCGTCAGCGGTAATGGTCTGGGACGGTGATTACCCCTGGAGCATCGCAGCGCAGAAGCATTTGTCAGAGGTCTCTCGTTGCCCGTATTTCAACGAAACTAGCCAATCATCACGGCAAAAACTATGCTTTCGACGTGAGTGCATACGCAAGCCCTTGCATCCGGCCACCGGTTCCGTACATTGTGGTGAGGCTTTCCCCCTCCACGCGTCGGGCCAGCCCCGCAACCTCACTGCACGGAGGTGCGCCGATGCGCATACTACTCGTCAATCCCCCCATTCCAGAGACCTTCTGGAGCTTTCGTCACGCCATCAAGTTCGTATCGAAGCGGGCCGTCTTTCCCCCGCTCGGGTTGCTGACCGTCGCGTCAATGCTTCCGGCCGCATGGTCAAAACGCCTGGTGGACATGAACACCAGCGAACTCACGGACGAGCATCTCGCTTGGGCCGATCTTGTCTTCATCGGGGCGATGTCGGTCCAGGAAGCCAGCGCCCGCCGTGTCATCGCCCGCGCCCGACACTTGGGCCGAAGGGTCGTTGCCGGAGGTCCGTTGTTCAGCGCCCGATCGGACGAATTCCCTGACGTTGACCATCTCGTCCTCAACGAAGCAGAACTGACGCTCCCACCTTTTCTTGCCGACCTCACACGAGGCACTCCGGAGCGCGTCTATCGCTCCGCCGAATGGGCAGACATCACGACGACCCCTGTCCCGGCATGGGACCTCGTGACGATGAATCACTATTCGAATATGAACGTGCAGTATTCGCGGGGATGCCCGTTCGACTGCGAGTTCTGTGACATTACGGTGCTCTACGGCAGGAGACCCAGGACGAAGAAGGCAGATCAATTGCTGGCCGAATTCGATGCGCTGGCCGACCGCGGATGGAAGGGGGAAGTCTTTATCGTCGACGACAACTTTATCGGCAATCGGGTAAAGTTGAAACAGGAGATCCTGCCTGCCATGATCGCATGGAGACGAGGGCGTCGGATACCATTCTTGTTCAATACCGAGGTCTCGGTGGACCTCGCCGACGATAACGACATGATGGGATTGATGGTCGAAGCAGGGTTCACTACGGTGTTCGTTGGGATCGAATCGCCGAATGATGAAAGCCTCGACGAATGCCGCAAGATCCCGAACCGCAAACGTGATCTGCTGGGGTCGGTCCGCCGCCTGCAAACGAACGGACTCCAGGTGCAGGGAGGATTCATCCTCGGCTTCGATCACGATCCCGCGTCGATCTTCCAGCGCATGATCGACTTTATCCAGGAAAGCGGGATCGTCACGGCCATGGTCGGTCTGCTCAACGCTCCCGTCGGGACCCGCCTCTACAAGCGCCTGCAGGCGGAGGGAAGATTACTGACGACCATGTCCGGGGACAATACGGACTTCTCCACGAACTTCATCCCTGCGATGGACCCGGATGCGCTCGTCAGGGGATATCGACATGTGCTGGAATCGATCTATGCGCCGAAGCAGTACTATGAGCGCGTCCGAACATTCTTGCGCACGTACCGCCCGGGCCCGAGCGGCCCCATGCGACTCAGTCGCGTTCATCTGCAGGCGTTCCTGAAGTCGATTCTGCTCCTGGGGGTCCTCGGTCGAGAACGGGTGCAGTACTGGCGGCTCTTCTTCTGGTCGCTGTTCACACATCCCCGCACGTTTCCGATGGCGATCACGCTGTCGATCTACGGGTTCCACTACCGAAAGGTCCTGGAACACTACGCCCAGTTCTAGCGGACCCGTCTGCCAACAAACTTACCGCAACAACACGAGCTGCCGGGACGTCTGTACTTCCCGCGTTCGCAGACGCACGACGTAGATACCGCTTGGCATCCCTGCGGCGTTCCACGCCGCCGTCATCTCCCCCGCCCCCATGTCTGAATCCACCAAACGTTCGACCACGCGACCGAGGACGTCGACCACCTCCAGCGTCACGTGCCCGGCTTGCGACAATCGAAAGGGGATCCGCGTGGAAGGATTGAACGGATTCGGATAGGCCGGCAGAAGTGCAGTCGCGTCGGGTATCGTCGAAGCTTCCGGAACGCCGGTCAGTTCAGCGTCAGTGATCCTGGCTGTCCAGATGCTCCTGATGGTCGTGTCAAGCCGTGTCCACACTGGATGGACCACCCCATTCATCGCCGCAATGCCGGAATAGTCGCCGAAGAAGACCGACTTTCTCGGCCAGAACGGCGATTGGCTGATCGGGAATTCTGTGAAGGTCGCACCCCCGTCTGATGAACGCGCAAGATACACCTCCGTGAGCGCATTCATCGTCCGCCGGCGATCGTAGTAGACGAGATAGAGATTCCCTGACGCCGGGTCGATCGCGGCCCATGGAAAGAATTGGTGCCGACCCGCGCCGTCCGAGTTGACCTTCCGCGATGTCGACCACGTGGTGCCCTGGTCGTCCGATGAGGCAAGGTACACATCGGTGTCGGTAGGCCCGGAGCGCTGATCGGACCAGACGACGTACACGCGTCCCCGGTATGGTGACCCGCTGACGTCGCACAGGGTCTGCGGCAGGCCATTAGCTCGATAAATACTATCGACGTCGAACGCCCACCCGCCCGGCTGGTCTGCAACCTTGATATCGCTCCCGAACGTCTCTCCCCCGTCAAATGAACGGTCGAACATGATCCCCAGCGGACCTGCCCAGGAGACATAGACCTGTCCGGCCGGCCCGACGGCCGGGACAGCCCCTTCTACCGTCATGTCGTCGTCCAGACAGTCTCCCCCACGATCGCTCAAAGTGATCGGAGAACTCCACGAGCCACCGCCGTTCGTCGAGCGGCTGAACAGGATCCTCGAACTGTCGGCCGATGATGCGCTTCCATACACGTCGAATTCTGTCCACGCCATGTACAATCTATCACGGTAGGGGGACGTCGTGATATCAGCAGTGATCCATTCTTTGTCCTGCTGCTTTGGAGGACGATACCCAACGCCCGCGGAATCGTACCACGTAGCTCCGCCATCGGACGAACGGTGAACGATCAGTCGTTCAATGAAGTAGCCTCCGGCAGGATTTGAGAGATGCGCAAAGTATGCACGTCCGTTTCCGTCGAACGTGACCACCGGATCGCCCCACGTTCCGGTCGGGAGCAGCCGGGTGGTCCACGTGTAGCCGCCGTCCGTGGAAGAGAATGCGTACCGCAAGTTCGCGCCGACGATGAGATTTTGCGGATCGGTCGGGTTGATCGCGATGCTCACCTCATTCGGATCAGTGCGGGCCGGCGAGCTGACCCGATAATTGAGCAATTGCGCCTCGCTCCATGAGGAGCAGAGCAGGGAACCGAAGAAAACCGTTTTGGCCAGGCTTCCTGAGAGGTTTTTCATCGAATTTCCTTAGTCGAAGGTGTACCTGCATTAATGTCCACCAACACGGTATCACTGTCAAGTCGTGAACGGATGGCGCTGCGGCGCCAAACAGCCCTTGATTCCTAATCCCATTTTCAGCAACATCCCGGCACCTTCAGAGCAGTTGCATGAGACCCACCTCCTCCTTGAGCTTCATCGCTAGCGGGCCCGAGATGCGAGCGATCATCGGCCGCATTGACACGGCCGCGGCTTCCTCCAGCACGGTCCTTCTGATCGGCGAAACCGGTGTGGGAAAGGAACTTCTGGCCGAGTACATCCACCGGACGAGTGATCGCAACGGTCAGCCGTTCGTGAAGGTAGGCCTGGCAGCCCTCCCCCCCGATCTTCTGGAAAGCGAATTGTTCGGGCACGAACGCGGGGCCTACACCGGTGCGACCGCGGAGAAGAAGGGCCTGTTCGAAATGGCCGATGGAGGTACCATCTTCCTCGATGATATCGACGATTTCCCGCTGGCGCTGCAATCCAAGCTGCTCCGCGTGCTCGAATCGATGGAGATTCTGAGGGTCGGGGGCACCAAGGTCATTCCCATCGATGTCCGTGTCGTATGCGCCAGCAAGATCGACCTCCGTCTCGCTGTCGATCACGGGACATTCCGCCCCGATCTCTACTACCGGATCAATGTCGTGCCAGTCGAGATCCCCCCGCTCCGAAAACGTCGCGACGACATTCCGCTCCTGGTGAATTTCTTCCTCGATCGCTATCGGAACGGAAAAGGACTCCGGATCTCCGACGCGGCCTTCAGTTCTCTCGTACGCTACGATTGGCCGGGGAACATTCGGGAACTTCGCAACGTCATCCAACGGGCAGCACTGTTCACCGAGGGAACGATCATCGTAAAGGACCTCCCGGCAGAGGTCCAACAGGAAGGTTCACTTGAGGGAGTCCTGAAGGCATGCAGTCGCTGCCTTTCCGTTGGAGATATGTCGTTTGTTGAAATAGTGGAGTGCCTCGAAACC
This sequence comes from uncultured Ignavibacteriaceae bacterium, assembly GCA_964473365.1. Lineage (GTDB taxonomy): Bacteria > Bacteroidota > Ignavibacteria > UBA10030 > UBA10030 > 2-02-FULL-55-14. The sequence continues at coordinate 74,367 of CAYYOV010000008.1, read as the reverse complement.
AACCTGATCCGTCAGGCTCTCCAAGACAGCGGTTGGAACCAAAGTCAGGCTGCCCGCAGCCTCAAGATGAGCCTTTCGACGCTCCGTGACAAGTTGAAGAAGTACCACATCACGCCCGGTGAACCCCACGAGTGCCGGGTCGAGTGACCCCCCGACCAACAGGCCTCGCTTACGGCTTTCCGTGAGCTGACCTGCGGTCATCCGCGAGTTCCACTGCCGCATCACCCCCTCCCTGCAGGAAACAACGCTTCTTTCGTGGCGCGAGGTTTGCACAGAGTCCGCGATCATGGTACCGCGCCCAAAACGGACACTCCAACCGGGCGAGACGCCTTTTCGGCTCGTGGGGACCATCGTCGAAGTCTTCGGCCGTTCGGGCCGAGACATTGTCAACATTGCGGCCGAACGCGTCCGGTTCGATGTAGAGATCGACACGTCGATGGAATTCCACCTCGGAGACCAGGTCGAGCTCGACGCGGTCCTGCGGATCGAGCGACTTCGGCCTTTTGTACCCGCCAGGAACGACGAAAGCCAACGTGACTGAGACCATCCCGGTCCGATGACAGTGCACTTGACTGACCACCCTACCTCACTCATCAAGGAGAAACACATGGAAGACCTCCGTCCGACCATGTGGGAGCACATGCAAATCCGCGGAGTCTCGCGCCGCGATTTCATCCGGTTCGCATCCTGGCTTGCCGCAGCCGCGGGGATCGAAGCCAGCGGCGTTGGCCAGGTCGTCCGGGCCATGGAGAAAAAGCCCAGGCTCCCGGTTGTGTGGTTCCACTTCCAGGAATGTACCTGCTGCAGTGAGTCCTTTATACGGTCCTCGCACCCGATCGTCTCGGACATCGTACTGGACAAGATTTCACTTGACTATACGGAGACCTTGCAGGCTGCCGCGGGTCATCAGGCTGAAGCGGCGTTGCACGACACGATGAAGAAGTATAAGGGTGAATACCTGATGCTGGTGGAGGGATCGATACCCACGGAGGAGGACGGCGTCTACTGCTGCATCGCCGGCCGCACGGCACTCGACATCTGCCGCGAAGCGGCCAAGGATGCCAAGGCGGTCGTGGCCTGGGGAAGTTGCGCCTCGAACGGATGTATCCAGGCCTCAAAGCCGAACCCGACCGGCGCGACACCGGTTCACAAACTCATTTCCGGCGTTCCGGTCATCAACGTGCCGGGATGTCCGCCCATCGCCGAGGTCATGGCCGGCGTCATCGTCCACCTGCTGGCGTTCGACCGCATTCCGCAGCTCGACGGCCTTGGACGCCCCAAGGCGTTCTACTCCCGACGCGTCCACGACACGTGCTACCGTCGGCCCAACTACGATGCAGGCCTGTTCGTCGAATCGTTCGACGACGAGAATGCCAAGCGCGGCTTCTGCCTCTACAAGATGGGATGCCGCGGTCCAGTGACCTACAATGCGTGTGGTGTCATGCGCTGGAACAACGGCGTCAGTTTCCCGATCCAGTCGGGCCACGGATGCATCGGCTGCAGCGAGGCGAACTTCTGGGACAACGGCCCGTTCTACCGGCATCTGGCATCCTTCCCCGGCTTCGGGATCGAGACGACGGCCGATTCGATCGGCGTTGCGCTCGGGGCGGCAACTGCCGTCGGCATCGCCGCCCACGCGGTCAGCACCAACATCCGCAAACGCAAGCAGATCCGTGAGGCGATCGAATCGAGCGACCGGGTGTCCGAGCCCAAGAAAGGAGGTGCGTAATGTCCACACGCATCGTGGTCGACCCCATCACCCGCATCGAAGGACATCTGCGCATCGAAGCTGAGATCAAGGACGGCCGGATCGTCGATGCCTACAGCTCCGGCACAATGGTCCGTGGATTTGAGCTGATCTTGAAAGGCCGGGACCCCCGCGATGCCTGGGCCTTCACCGAACGGGCCTGCGGCGTCTGCACGACGGTCCACGCGCTCGCATCGGTTCGCACGGTGGAAAACGCGCTCGGCATCACTGTGCCTCCGAACGCGGAGCTCATCCGGAACCTGATGTTCTGTGCACAGTATCTGCAGGACCATGTCGTCCACTTCTATCATCTCCATGCGCTCGACTGGGTCGACGTCGTTAGCGCTCTGAAGGCCGATCCCAAGAAGACAAGCGAGATTGCGCAGAGCATCTCGAATTGGCCAAAGAGTTCGCCAAAGTATTTCGCCGACGTGCAGAAGCGGCTGAAGGCGTTCGTCGAGAGCGGCCAGCTGGGCATTTTCGCCAACGGCTATTGGGGACATGGCGCCTACAAGCTGCCCGCCGAGGTCAACCTGCTCGGGACAGCGCACTATCTGGAAGCACTCGAGTGGCAGAAGGAGATCGTGAAGGTCCACACGGTCTTTGGCGGAAAGAACCCGCATCCGAACTACCTCGTGGGGGGGGTCCCCTGTTCCATAAACACGGATGAATCGAACGCGCTCAATGCCGAACGTCTCGCCCTCGTCGGTACGTTGTTCGAGGACGCAGAGGCGTTCATCGATCAGGTCTACATTCCCGACCTACTGGCGGTGGCAGGATTCTACAAGGACTGGGGAGCGATCGGAGGCGGACTCAAGAACTATCTCGCCTACGGCGACCTGCCGACGAACGGATACAATGATCCTTCATCGTTCAAGTTTCCGCGAGGCGCGATCCTCGACCGCGACCTGTCGAAGGTGCACGAGGTCGACGGCGCCGACGCGATGCAGATCCAGGAAGACATCACGCATTCATGGTATGCGTACGCCGGAGGAGACGGAACTCCGCTGCATCCGTGGTCAGGCGAGACGAAGCTCAACTACACCGGACCGAAACCGCCGTATGAGCATCTGGAGGTGGAGCAGAAGTACAGCTGGCTCAAGACTCCGCGGTGGAGGGGACATGCCATGGAGGTCGGTCCGTTGGCGCGACTGCTGGTGGCCTATGCGCGCGGCAACAAAGAGGTGCAGGAAAGCGTCAACGGCGCGCTGAAGGCCCTCGACGTTCCTGTCGGGGCGCTCTTCTCGACGCTCGGCCGCACCGCAGCCCGTGGACTCGAGACGCAGTTGATCGCCCGCTGGTCGAAAGAGTTCTACCAACAGCTGTTGTCGAACATCAAGAACGGTGACACGCGCACGTTCGACAAGACGAACTGGGAGCCCGAGACGTGGCCGGCAGAAGCCAAGGGGGTCGGAATGTCCGAAGCGCCCCGCGGGGCGTTGGCCCACTGGATCGTGATCAAAGACCAGAAGATCGACAACTACCAGCTCGTTGTTCCCAGCACCTGGAACGCTTCGCCCCGCGATGCGGCCGGCAAGCGGTCGGCGTACGAGGAAGCGCTGATCGGTACACCGGTCAAGAATCCCGATCAGCCGGTCGAGATCCTGCGCACGATCCACTCGTTCGATCCGTGCATTGCCTGCGCGGTGCACCTCTACGACGAGAAGGGGCGCTATATCCACCAACTCGACACCTTCTAACGGAGGCGCCCATGGAACGCAATACGTTGGGGCGCGTGTACGTTTGGCAGTTGCCCGTACGGTACTATCATTGGATCAACGTACTGGCCATCGTCGTCCTCATCCACACGGGCCTTCTCATCGGGAGACCGTTCGCCATCTCGAGCTCCTCCGAGGCCTCTTTCAGCTACTGGTTCGGGTGGGTCCGCTTCATACACTTCGTCGCGGCGTTCGTCTTCTTCTTCAACTTCGTGTTCCGCATCTACTGGGGATTCGTCGGAAACCGATTCGCGCGATGGCAGAACTTCATCCCGCATCGCAGGGAGCAGCTCAAGGAGGTTGTCGAGGTCCTGAAGGTTGACATTCTCCAGGCCCAGACCAAACCCCTCGAATCGATCGGACACAATTCTCTGGCAGGGTTCACGTACTTCCTTTCGTTCCTGGTCTTCCTGTTCCAATGCCTCACGGGGTTCGGCATGTACGCGGCCATGAGCGATGCCTGGTTGCCGAGTCTGTTCGCCTGGTTTGTGCCTCTGATGGGCGGGGATTTTGCCGTTCGCCAGTGGCATCACATGATGACCTGGTTCTTCGTCATCTTCTCCATGGTCCATGTCTACCTGGTGTTCTACCATGACTACGTCGAAGGACGCGGAGTCACGTCGTCCATGGTCGGAGGTTGGAAGTTCATCGAACGCTCGCCCCGATCGAAGACTCCATCATGACCGCGCCCGCGCCAGCCACGGCGGCGGCAATGTCCGCGGACACTAGACGTCCTTGGCTCATCCTGGGCGTCGGCAATGTGCTCATGGGCGACGAAGGGGTCGGCGTCCATGCCGCCCGGGAATTGCAGAAGGGATCTCTCCCGTCCGGCGTCGAGGTGGTTGACGGGGGCACCGGAGGATTTCATCTCCTCTCCTACCTCCAGGAGTACGACCCGATCATCATGATCGACGCTTCCCTCGACGAGGATCCGGAAGGAACGGTGCGCGTCCGCTACCCGCGATTCGCCTCGGACTTTCCCCGCTCGCTCAGTGCGCATGACATCGGGCTGCGGGACCTTCTTGAAGCCGCTTCGCTGCTGGGCCCACTGCCTCGCCTGGCCCTCATTACCGTTTCTGTGAAGTCCTTCCAAACCATGAGAGATTCCCTCGGTCCGGTCGTCTCTGGCGCTCTGCCGCGCGTCCTCGACGAAGTGCGAAATACACTCAATTCCGGGAACTTCCCTGCGAGGTAGCGGCTATCCGCAAACGGGTCCTGCAAGGCACATTTCTTGCCCCTGACACCTCCGGGTTGTAGACGGAGGTGTCAGTCGTTATGCACGAATTGTCCATTGCCCGCGGCATCGCCGACATCGTGTGCGGACTGGTCGAACCACGCGACCGGAAGCGCATCCGATCGATCAACGTCGACGTCGGTGCGATGTCCGGTGTTGTGCCAGATTCTCTCTCCTTCTGTTTTGAAGCAGTCGCGCTCGAGACAGACCTTCCACCGAAGTCGCTCGCCATCCGTCGCATTCCCTTCCGTTGCTACTGCCGGACATGCCGTCGGGAGTTCGAGGGCGATCACGGGATCGTCCTGTGTACCGGATGCGGGGGCGGCGAAACGGAGATCCGAACAGGTCGCGAGCTGAGGGTCGTGACCATCGACCTCGACGATGTCCCATCGGAGACCTCATGAGCATCATCACCATCGAACGTACCGTCCTCGCCAAGAACGACGAAGTGGCCCGTCAGAACCGCTCGCTCTTCGCATCGCTGGGCACCTATGTCATCAACGTCGTCAGTTCCCCCGGCTCGGGCAAGACCACGCTGCTCGAACGGACCATCGAGCGGCTCTCGGACCGGCTGTCGATCGCCGTCGTCGAGGGGGACGTACAGACCGACATCGATGCGCGACGGCTGGAACGCTTCCGGATCCCCACGGCCCAGATCGTCACGAACGGCGGCTGCCATTTGGAGGCCAATCTGGTCCGAGACGCCCTGGCACAACTCCCGCTGAACGGCGTGAAGCTCCTCATCATCGAGAACGTCGGCAATCTGGTCTGTCCATCGAACTATGACCTTGGTGAACACGGCAAGGTCGTGGTCCTCAGTGTTACGGAAGGGGCCGAGAAACCCCTCAAGTATCCGGCGATGTTCCAGCGAGCTTCCGTGCTCGTGATCAACAAGGTCGATCTTCTGCCGTACGTCGATTGCGACGTAGCGGTCCTTCGCCGGAATGCGTTGAGCATCAATCCCTCCCTGACCGTCTTTGAGGTATCGAGCACGAAGGGGACCGGCATCGATGCGTGGTGCGAATGGCTCCGCGCGACGGCAATGCCATCATGAGCGCCGACCGGAAACGGTGCCGCATCATCATTCACGGGGCCGTCCAAGGCGTGGGGTTCCGTCCGTTCGTGTATCGTCTTGCCGTCGATCGCAGACTTGCCGGATGGGTGACGAACACACCGCAGGGCGTCATCATCGAAGTAGAGGGTGACCCCCACGCGGTCACATCGTTTCCGCTCGAGATCCAGGCCCACAAACCCGTGATCGCTCAGATCCACTCGCTCGAGGCGGTCGAACTCCATCCATCCGGTTATGCATCATTCGAGATCCGCGAGAGCGACATCCGCGGGCAGGCCACCGCTGTCGTTCTCCCCGACATGGCGACATGTCCGGAATGTCTCCGCGAGATCTTCGACCCAGCCAACCGCCGGTACCGGTATCCCTTCACGAATTGCACCAACTGCGGTCCCCGTTTTACGATCATCGCCTCGCTCCCCTACGATCGCCCGAGCACGACGATGCGCGATTTTGTCATGTGCCCCGCATGCCGGCGCGAATACGACGACCCTTCGGACCGACGCTTCCACGCCCAGCCGAATGCATGTCCTGTCTGCGGACCGCACGCGGACCTGTGGGACCACGCCGGGTCCCGCCTGGCCACACACTGGGAGGCGATCGAACGAGCGACGGAATTGCTCCGAGCCGGGCGAACGATCGCCGTTAAGAGCGTGGGCGGATTCCATCTGGTCTGCGATGCAGCCAACGCTGGGGCGGTGCGCGAGCTCCGAACACGAAAGCGGCGCGAAGAAAAACCATTTGCCCTGCTGATGCCTTCGATCGAAGTAGCGCGGTCGTTCACCCACCTGTCCGATGCAGAGGAGCGCGTCCTTCAGTCTCCAGCGGCACCGATCGTGCTCGTCGAACGCCGTGAGAACGCCGCGATCTTCCGTCAGGCCGTTCCGCCTGCGGATCCGTTCCTCGGCATCATGCTTCCATCAAACCCTCTCGAGCACCTCCTCGTGCGTCACTTCGGTCGACCCGTGGTCGC
>CAYYOV010000008.1:0-67526 GCA_964473365.1 uncultured Ignavibacteriaceae bacterium | reverse complement strand
GCAGTGGCCGAAGGACGGCGCATCGTCATCGGTCAGCATATCGGCGACCTGGAGACGATGGAAGCGTTCGATGCCTTCGGACGTGTCGCCCGGGACTTGCCGGTCCTGCATGGCATCGCCCCCAAGACCATCGCATGCGACATGCACCCCGACTATCGTTCCACCGCCTATGCCCGATCGCAGAACGAGCCGATCGTAGCCGTTCAGCATCATCTGGCCCACGTGCTGGCCTGTATGGCCGAGAATGAACGCCGCGCGCCGGTTCTGGGCGTCTCGTGGGACGGCACCGGGCTCGGAACCGACGGGACGATCTGGGGAGGAGAATTCCTCGTCGTCGATGGCTCATCGTGGAGCCGCGCTGCGACGCTTCGGTCCTTCTGCCTTCCGGGTGGCGACGCAGCCGTACGAGAACCCAGGCGGTGTGGACTTGCGGTCGTCCATGAGGCCCTTGGGGAGGCGTCAACGCCCCTGCCGCAGATCCAACCGTTCGACGCGTTCTCGCCGGCAGAAGCGGAGGCGCTTCGCACAATGATCGTGCGGGGCGTCAACGCTCCACTGACAACCAGCGTGGGACGCCTCTTCGATGCCGTCGCGTTCCTCATCGGGCTGCGTGATCGCGTCCGGCACGAGGGTCAGGCGGCGATGGAGCTCGAATGGACGGCACGAACGTCGAGAGACGACGGGCACTATGATCTCCCGGTCACGACCGACCATGCGCCCTGGAGGATCGACTGGGGACCGATGATTCTCACGATCATCGATGAATACCGGATACAGACCCCTGTCAACCGCATCGCCAGACGGTTCCATGCCTCGTTGGCTCACGTCATTGGACGGATCGCCAACGAGGCCGGTATCGACGACGTCCTCCTGACAGGCGGCTGCTTCCAGAACGGATTACTGACAGAAATGACCGTTGCGGCGCTCAAGCGGGAGGGACACCAGGTCTTCTGGCATCAACGGATCCCGCCAAACGACGGGGGGATCTCCGCGGGACAGGCCTACGCCTGCGCCGCCCCGCTCGTCGAACGTCCGTTCCAGCTCATGTCAGAGGCCGTGCCGTGAATCCCGTCGTCGGTCTCCTTACGTCCATCCGCTCTGACATCTCCGGCCCCATCGGGACGGTGGTCGTCAAGGGCGCTCACATGACAGTCTCCCTGCGGTGCGTACGTGAAGCATCCATCGGAGACACGCTTCTTGCCGATGCCGGAGTGGCCGTGGCGGTCCTCGAGCGGGGTTCGTCGCCCGATTCGGCACCTATCATGAAAGGACCATCTGACGATGTGTCTCGCGATACCCGGTAAACTCCTTTCCGTCGATACCGCATCGACACCCCGCATGGGCATCGTCAGCTTCGGCGGGATCCAGAAAAAAGTCTGTATGGAATGGCTCCCTGAGGCCTCCGTCGGGAACTACGTGATCGTCCATGTGGGATTCGCGCTCAGCATGGTGGACGAAGCGGAAGCACTCGAGACGATCCGCATGTTCCAGCAGATGGGCGAGGGATTGGACGAGCTTGAGACCCCGCCCGAGGGACGGTGACAATGAAATACATCGATGAATTCCGAGACGAGCGGGCGGCCCGGCAGATCGCCGCAGAGATCCGGCGCATCACGACACGGCCCTGGACGATCATGGAGATCTGCGGAGGTCAGACCCACACGATCGTCAAATACGGGCTTGAAGCGCTCCTCCCACCCGAGATCACGCTGGTGCATGGACCTGGGTGTCCCGTCTGCGTGACACCGATGGAATTGATCGACAAGGCGGTCGCCATCGCCTCCATGCCTGACGTGATCTTCACGTCGTTCGGCGACATGTTGCGTGTTCCCGGTTCGACGCGCGACCTCCTCAGCGTCAAAGCCGCGGGAGGGAACGTGCGGATGGTCTATTCCCCTTTGGACGCGGTCGGCATCGCGCAGAAGAATCCCGACCGGCAGGTGGTCTTCTTCGCCGTTGGGTTCGAGACGACCGCCCCCGCCAACGCCATGGCCGTCTCGGAAGCTCGACGTCTTGGTCTCAAGAATTTTTCGATCCTCTGTTCTCACGTGCTCGTTCCCCCCGCCATCCGGGCCCTTCTGTCATCCCCGTCCAACCGCGTGCAAGGGTTCCTTGCCGCCGGGCATGTGTGCACGGTGATGGGATACCACGAGTATCTCCCGCTAGCCGAATCCTTCCGGGTGCCGATCGTCGTGACGGGATTCGAGCCTCTCGACATACTCGAGGGGGTCCGGATGACGATTCACCAACTCGAAGCGGGGACCTATCGGGTCGAGAATGAATATTCGAGATCGGTCAGACTCGAAGGAAACATCGCCGCTCAGCAGCTCCTCCAGGAGGTCTTTCACGTTGTCGACCGTCAATGGCGCGGCATCGGAACGATCCCACTGAGCGGGCTTTCCCTTCTGCCGTCGCTGGAGGATTTCGACGCCGAACGGCGATTTCATGTCGAAGGCATTACGGCTGAGGAATCGCCGGAGTGCATCGCGGGGCTCGTCCTTCAGGGACTGCGGAAACCGAAGGAGTGTCCGGCCTTCGGGACGAAATGCAAACCGGAGACCCCACTCGGAGCTCCGATGGTCTCTTCCGAGGGAGCGTGCGCTGCGTACTACGCCTATGGACGTCTCGTGCCTTCAGCCGCTCATCTATAGCCCGACCATGGCAACCACAACACCTCCGACCTTCGACGGTTTCACGTGCCCCATTCCGCTGGCTGACTATCCCCGCGTGCTGTTGGCGCACGGAGGGGGAGGAACGCTGACCCAACACCTGATCGAACGCATGTTCGTACCGGCGTTCGCAAACGACCAGCTCGAGTCGCTCCATGACGGGGCGATCCTGCCGGTCGGCCGCGGACTTCTTGCCGTTTCGACCGATTCGTTCGTTATCGATCCGATCTTTTTCCCCGGAGGCGATATCGGGTCGCTTGCCGTGCACGGCACGGTGAATGACGTGGCGATGTGCGGTGCGCAGCCGTTCGCACTGACGGCCGGCTTCATTCTCGAGGAAGGCCTGCCGATGGAAGATCTCTGGAAGGTGGTCCGGTCGATGGGTGAAGCAGCGCGGGCGGCTGGTGTCCGGATCGTCACCGGAGACACAAAGGTCGTCGACCGCGGGAAGGGGGACAAGATCTACATCAACACCACGGGTCTGGGCATTGTTGAGGAGGGCGTTACGATCACCCCACAGCGAGCAACCGCCGGTGACGCTGTGCTCATCAGCGGGCCGATCGCAGCGCACGGTATTGCGATCTTGTCGGTCCGCGAGGGGCTGGCATTCGACGGCCCCGTCGTGAGCGATTCTGGCGCTTTACACACGATGGTCGCCTCCATGCTGAAGGCCACGAAGGACGTTCATGTGCTGCGGGATCCAACACGGGGCGGGGTTGCTTCGGCCCTGAATGAGATCGCTGCGTCTGCCTCTCTCGGGATCCGTCTTGAACAAAGCCGGATCCTGATCGCAGATGAAGTGCAGGGAGCCTGCGAGATCCTTGGGCTGGACCCGCTGTATGTGGCGAATGAAGGCGTGCTGATCGCCATCGTTCCTCCCTCCGTCGAGGCGATCGTGCTCGCTGAGATGCAAGCGCATCCGCTCGGGAAGAGCGCTCGGCGCATCGGCACGGTAACAGACGATCATCCCGGCGTGGTCGTCATGCAAACCACCGTCGGTGGAACGCGCGTGGTCCAGATGCTCTCCGGTGAACAACTGCCGCGGATCTGTTGATCTCTGATCGTGGACTCTTGCGGTCGGCCGGGACATGAAGCTCAGCAACGCGCTGACCGTAGCGCCACTCTTCGACCGGTCACCACGCCTCCGACGGTTTGTCCCTGGTGCGGTCCAGGCCGCTAACGTGACCGGTCGACCCCACAACATCAACAAAGCCCGCAATCGGCGGACGCTTGCTCATGTGCAGGGCGTGAGACCTTCACCACGATGCCGCCCTCTACGCCGCTCGGTGTTCTCCCGGCTCGGCGTACAGGTACCTTTTTATCTTCTGCGTCGGCGTCTTCTCGAAGGGCTCTGTCTGCTCGATCACGCGCGCAAGCTTTGAGAAACCTGAGACCTGGTCGTTCACCTGCCGCCGAACCTCTTCGAGAAGTTGCTGGACGCGTTCTTTGGCCTGCGATTCCGTCAACCTGAGCTCGGCGAACACCGCATCAAGCCGTTCGTAGTCAAGGTAGATCCTTGCCACCAATTGTCCTTGGTCGCTGTAGACCAGTGATTCAAGGACCACATCGACCCTGTTGATCACAGACTCCACTGCCTCCGGATAGATGTTCTCCCCTGCCGGGCCTAGGATGACATTCTTCTTGCGCCCGCGGACATAGAGGTACCCGTCCTTGTCGAAGGAACCGAGGTCCCCGGTATGGAACCACCCGTCCGAGCTCAACACTTCCGACGTTCGGACCGGATCGTTGTAGTATCCCTGCATCACGCCTGGGCCTCGCACGACGATCTCGCCGACGCCGGAAGACGGCATTGCTTGCTCGATCCGGACTTCTACCTCAGGCAGGACCGGTCCGATCGCGCGGAACCTCGAATTCATTGCGTTGCATCCAGCGACAAGCGGTGACGTTTCCGTCAGTCCATACCCGATCGCGTACGGAAACGCTGCCTCGATCAGGAACCGTTCGGCATCGGGCGCAAGGGCAGCTCCACCGATCCCGAAGAATCGCAGTTCTCCTCCGAACATCTGTTTGAGCTTCTTCCCTGCCATCCGATTGATCCGCCGGCGAAAGACGGGCAACCGGTAGAGCATCCTGACAGCTGCTTTCTTCTTGATCTCCTTCATCACGCCCGACTTGATGACCTTCTCAATGATCAGGGGAACCGTCAGCATGGCGGTTGGCCTCACCGATTGCAGTGCCGGTAGGAGGACGGGAGCTGTAGGAGGTTTGCGCAGGTAGGATACGGAAGCGCCTTGCATCACGGGAAGGACCAGCCCAAGCGTGCATTCATACACGTGCGCAAGGGGCAGGACGGAGAGCATACGATCCTCTGACGATATCCCCGGGATCCGCGAGGACGCTTCGGCATTCCATACGATGTTCCGATGCGTCAGGACCACCCCTTTCGAATGACCCGTCGTCCCGGAAGTATAGATGATGGACGCCACGTCAGTTTCCGTCACGACCGTCTTCTGCCAACCGGCCATCCGGAGGGCTTTGTTCTTGATCTTTCGGAGTTCCTTGCCGCCGTCCCGCAACAATACGCGCAGGTTGTCTTTCGATGTGCGAGGATGCAGATGCGAGAGGTTGTCGAGCAGGACGATCGCATGGAATGCGTCTTCGTCCAGGGTCTCGACCTTGTGGTAGGTCCGTTCCGATACGAACACTACCTTGCACCCTGCATGGCGGAGAATGTGATGGACCTCGGTGGTATGGAAGTCCGGCAGTACGGGAACCGCGACAGCGCCAAGGGTCGTAACGGCGAAATACGACACCGCCCAGTTTGGACTGCTCTCTCCCAGGATCGCCACCCGGTCACCGTGGACAACCCCCTGCTCGCGCAAAAAGTGCTGAAGGTGTATGACCTCTTGCTGGAGATCTGAAAAACTCAGCGGCATTTCATCCACGAACCCGATCGCGGGACGGTTTCGATACAGCCGCACGCTTCGTTCGAGCACGTGCACGAGGGTTCGTTCAGTCAGGGGTTCCACTGATGGTCTCCGATTCCGGCGTGACGCGAGCGACACATCCAAGGTAGTGACTTTTTGAGACTTGCCGTTGAGCGACCATTCCTATGCCTGCGACATGAAGCAGCCCGAACGGTGGGTAGCCCATCAACATGAAAGGCTCTCCACTCATCCGGGCAGACCGTATCACGCGATACGCTTGACCGTCGGACGCGTCCAGGCTACCCTAGATCATTCCGAAACCGATTCCATGCTGACGGGAATCTCGGCGGGCTGTTTTCTCTCCTGGATCCGGTAGATCACAAATGCCGGGACGACGAAGCTAAGGACGCCCATCAGGAGTTTCAGCTCGAAGTACCAGGCGCTCTCTACGCCACTGCCAGGCACGAATGCCAGAGCGATCCCGGCCCCCGTGACGACAAAACCCAATGCAGCAGCCGACCGCAACAAAGTCGGGCTTCGGAAGTATCCCAGCTCGCCGGCCGCTGAGTGTCCGCTACGGCTGAACCGGAAGAGGGCTGCAAACATGTAGAGATACGGAATGAGCTGGAGTATGATGGTCGTCTGCAGGAGGCTCAGATACATGTCATGCACCGACGCTCCGATGGCATTCAGCAGAATAAAGAGGCTCGAGGCAATGCCTTGGACGATCAGCGAGACATGCGGCGTCTCATACCTCGGATGCAGTCGCGCCAGGGCCGACGGCAGGTAGCGGTCGAGACCGATGACGAACGGGATCCGTGCGGACCCCGCCAGCCAAGCAGAGGTGTTCCCCGCCGCATTCAATGTCATGAGCAGTGCGATCGGAACGACCAGCCAAGGGAGCTGAAGATCGATCACGGCACGCTGGACGCCTTGCAGGATGCCGTCGATGACTCCGATCTCGGCGGCGGGGATCGTCAGTTGCAGCGCATACGTAGCCAGGACGTAGATCACTACTGTCACGCCACCGGCGATGATCGCTGCACGAGGCATGAGACGCCGAGGATCCTTGATCTCGTCACCCAGCACCGAGCCCAGCTCGAGGCCGACATAGTTGAGACAAACGATACTCAGCAGCGACAGGACCCGCCAATCACCCAGGACCGAGTCGATGTCGAGGCGCATCTCAGTCGCGGGAACACCGTTCACCTGCAGGGAGACGAACCCGACGGAGAGGACGATCGCTGTCGTCAGGACCGTTCCGGCCACACCCAAACGTTGCACCCATTTCCCAACGCCCCATCCCAGCACATTGAGGCCCGTGATCATCCACAACAGGACGAGTGACGCAACGGAGAGCAGGATCGGGTCGGAGGAGAGTGGCGCGGTCGTTTCGCCGCCGATGAACGCGGCAAAGCCAACCATGTAGAAGAGCAGGGTCGGGATGTAGAAGATGTTATTGGCCCAGTAGCACCACCCCGACATAAAGCCGTGGAACTCGCCAAATGCGATCTTGCTCCACTGGTAGATCCCACCCTCTTGTGGAAATCGGCTGGTCAGTTCGACGACGGCGATACCCTGGGGGATAAAGAAGAGGACGAATCCGAGGACCCAGAAGAGGATGGCGTTTGCGCCGGCGCTCGCGACGACCGGTACGCTGTTGAGGTTTACCAGCGCGGCAACGAGGAAGAAGCTGAGGTCAGAGAGGCCGAGAACGCGCCGCAGATGCGGCTGATGATTTTCCAATTCCTGTGGATGTCTCCTGAATGCGTGTGCCCGTCGCAATATTGCTGAATCGACGGAGATATGCAATCGTGAGGCCCCGACGTGCTGATCTCGGACGAGCACGATCCATCGCTTCGGTCACCCTCACCACCTTACTTTCGTCGTTCTGCTGATCAGGCGCCGTATAGGTTGGTTCCATGGAACGGGTGAGCCAGGGAGGATAGGCCGGGCCAATTCGCGCCACAGGAAACAACACATCCCGGGTTCACTCCCGGGCCCTTGGTTCGGCCTAATCTATCTGACAAGCGAAAGCTTTCTCGTTCGTACTGTCGCGGGTTTGGGATTCGACAAATCAAGCCAGGACAGCCTGCAGATATAGACACCCGTTGGCATTGAAGTCCCCGTCGCACTCTTACCGTCCCATTCAATCATATGATGGCCGGGCGACATCTCCCGGTGGACGAGCACTCGGACCGTCCTACCCAGAAGATCGCATATTTCGATCCTGACCTCCCCATGTGTCGGGAGCGTGAAGCTGATCCGTGTCGCGGGATTGAAGGGATTCGGGAAGTTCTGGTGCAGATCCAACGTTAGCGGGATACTCTCGTCGATACCTGTCGTGCCATAGGACAATGGTGATGTATAGGGACCGACATTCCCATGGACGTCTTCCGCGGCAATCCGATAATAGAATCCCGATGTGATCAGGGCGGTTTCGTCGACGAACACGGTATCCTGAGTCGATGCCAGGTATGTTGAAGCACCGGCTGCAAATCCCGATTCACGTGAGCGATAGATCTTGTATCCCATCAGGTCGGGATCGACGTCGTTACGATTCCAGCGTAGCACGATGTTACCATTTCCATTGGCCCACAGCGATGGGGCGACGATACCCACAGGAGGAATGTTGTCCACGGAGTAAGCACTGTCAATGTTCGAATACCATATGACCGAGCCGTCCCCGGAACTTGCCCACACTTGGAAATAGTAGAGTGGAATCCCCTGGAGCCCGGAGTCGGATGACGTAGAGATGATTGACGAGTAGCCTGGCGACCAATCCGCTTCCACTACCGCCGCCGTCTGCCAGTAGAGTCCAGCTTCTGCTGTTCCTGCTACGCTCTTCCCGAGGATCCCCGAGGCGCGCACACCCATCTTGACGGTGTAGGAAGCGATCGTCGATTGGCCCCACGTATCGAGAGACGAGGGATCCCAAAGGAGTCGGAGTTTTCCGCCTTGGTCATTCGCCACATCCCCCACTCTTTGGATCCACGGGGCTGGATAACAGTTCCCGAGCGGATCGAGTCGCTGCGCATAGATGTCCCACGCGCCCCAACGAGAATCGCTCCACGCAACGAAGGCACCGCCATGGCCGTCACTGACGATCGTAGGAGAGTTCTGGTGCCCAGCTCCCTTGCCAACGGGCACGCCACTCGCTGACCACCGGACGACGCCGTCACCGTCCATATGCTGCGCGTACACATCATCAGACCCGCCTGAGGTGTCGACCCAGGCGATCACGGCGCCACCATTCCCGTCAGACGTGAGAACAGGATGACGCTGGTCGCCTCGGTACGTACAAACGGCGATCGAATCCCAGAGGAACCTACCTTCAGCATCAATTCGTCTGGCAAAGATATTGAAATCAAAGGGCCCGTGGCCACTCCACGTAACAATGGCCCCCCCACTGTTGTCAGGTATGAGTCTCGGACTTTCCTGCGAACTTCCAGCTATTCCAATCGACTCGCCACCGACTGTCCACCAATTCTTTCCCGATGCGTCGACATGTTGAGCAAACACAGAACCTGGGCCTCCACCTCTGAAGTCGTTCCACGCGATGTAGGCTCCACCGCGCCCGTCGGGAGCAATCCCGGGGTAGGTACCTGGTCCTCCTATGGCGACGCCCGTCGAATCCCAAAGGATGCTACCGGTGGCACTGAGATGCTGGGCATACACGACGTCCGGATTGAGACGCCTCCAACTGATGATCGCTCCACCTGATCCATCTTCCGTAGCCACCGGTGTGACATTCCCCATCGTGTCAGGACAAACACGTACTCCATCAGTAGGCCATAGATTGGTCCCCGACCCATCAATCCGTTGAGCAAAGATGTCACCTTGATATGCCAGCGGGCGCGTGTAACGGCCATCGGTCCATGTGAGAATCGCGCCATGATTCCCATCCGATATCATCGCGGGGATGCCCTGCGGGCCGGGCGCAAGGCAGATTGCGACTCCGTTGATGGTCCACTTCATTGTACCTGAGTGATCGACGCGTTGCGCGTAGATGTCGTAGGCGACATTGCTGCGATAGTCGAGCCAGGAAATGATCGCTCCGCCTTCACCATCTGAGATCAACACGGGAAACGTCTGCGTGTTGGGCGCCGTGCAGACAGGAACGCCGTTCGACGCCCACAACATCCTTCCCGTTGGGCTGATGCGCTGAACGTAGATATCGTATGAACCAGCCCTTCCATCCGCCCAGGCGACGATCAGTCCTCCGTCTCCATCTCCAATGGCTGTGGGCGTCGTCTGATTTCCAGCCGCCGAGCAGACCACGTTGTTCTGATCAGGGAAGCTTGACCACTGGGCGGTTGTAGTGCCCAAAAGAGATAGCGTCAGGCTCACGCATGGGAGCCACCATCTTGTCGGAACGATGTGACGCATGTTGGATCTCCACAGTTAGGCTTGTCAAGGGATTCGAGAACGTAGGCTGCCGAGTCCGGAAATGCAATAGAGATTCGCGCACCCACTTTCCATCCTTATCTCCCATAGGGGAGCGGCCAGATGCTGAAGCCCAAGAGGATAGCGACCCCCCTTTGGAAAGAGCCTGTTCGTCTTGTGCACTAGCCGCACGCTCGCTCACCCGGCTTCGTCGGGCAGGTAGGAGTGATTTCGCCAGTCTATTCAGGAGTGAACTGCAAGGCTCCCGCCCTCCGCACGCTTCTGTCTTGCTCCCTACATCGAACCACCTCCGCCCCACCCAAAGCTTGGGCGCAGTACTGCTTGCCATGCGTGATGGTTTCGACCGTCACGTTGTCGTGCCGCGAGAACGCCCCTGTGGAGATGCACACCCTCCGGCAAAAGTTCGTCATATCGGCGTTTCTTCGGTACTTCACGTCACGAAGAGGCATAATCCTCCTGAATACGGCGATCCCCATGATTTCCCGAATCATCTGCGCCTCTCGTCCCTCGGGTTGCGTTCCCAGCTCCAGAGCTCCGATCCGTAAGAAGAACGGGTCGCTGATGATGCCCGATTTGGGCTACTTTCGGAATATATCTATTGAAATTTAAAGTATTATCGTTTAAATTTGAACTATTCACATGTCGGAATGCCGGTTCGGGCAAGGTGCTCGTACCGTTCCCGCACCCATCATTACAACACTCATCAGCGAAGGGAAGACGTATGCCAGAATCAAAGACAGTCCTGATCACCGGCGCCACAGGCCAGCAAGGCGGAGCAGTTGCACGAGAGCTCCTGAAGAAAGGATACACCGTGAAGGCGATGACCCGAAATCCGGACTCGCACAACGCCAAACAACTCACGACACTGGGCGCCCAGATCGTTCAGGGAGACCTCAATAACGAGGCGTCACTCAGAGCCGCGGTAACCGGTGTATGGGGCGCGTTTGCGGTCCAGAACACTTGGGAAGCCGGTGTTCAAGGAGAAGAAGAGCAGGGAAAACGATTCGCACGGATCGCCAAAGAAGCAGGAGTTCAGCATTTCGTGTACACCTCCGTCGGTTCGGCGCACGAAAAGACCGGTATTCCCCACTTTGACAACAAGTTCCGAGTCGAAGAGACGATACGAAGCCTGGGGTTCCCCTCCTATGTCATTCTTCGTCCAGCGTTCTTCTTCGAGAACTGGGCATCTGCGTGGTTCAAACCTGCGATTGACCAGGGGAATGTTGCCGTCCCCTTGAAGCCCGAAACCAAGCTGCAGATGATCGCTGTTGAGGACATCGGCAAGTACGGCGCATGGGCATTCGACAACGCAGCGGCACTCAACGGGCGGGAGGTCGACATCGCAGGCGATAGCCTGACAATGCCCGAGATTGCAAAGGTCATTTCAGACGCCAAAGGGAAAGAGGTCGGGTTCTTTCGCGTCCCGATCGAGGACGTTCGGAAGATGAGCGAGGATTTCGCGCTCATGATGGAGTGGTTTGACAAGAAGGGCTACAGCGCGAAGATCGGCGAAACATCACAAGAGGCAGGCATTCGGCCAACGCCGTTTGTCGAATGGGCGAAGAAGATGAGTTGGTAGCATTCGCCGAATCGCAAGAGCACACAAAAGAGCCGGCCAGAGATGGTCGGCTCTTCTGTTTCTTGGACACCGCATGTTCTTCAGCGACTGAAACTCCTTCCAAACAATCGTGTGCAGTGGTACTACAGAGTCGGCCACACAGTTTGCCGGCAGCAGTGTCACCACAGACGGAGTGGAAAGCAAAACCCCGAATCCTTACCTAATTCGGGGTCTCTCTGTGCACCCACCCCGCCTCTACTTCATTTCGGCGGGCAGGTAGGACTCGAACCTGGAACCCACTGACTAAGAGTCCCGCAGACCTGCCGAATTCGAAACCCTATCGCCACAACGTTCAGTCCCGCGCTACACGACCGCCAAATGGGTGACGTCACTCTACAGATTTATCAGTGATCTGTAACAACATCCCTACCCTCTCCGTCGCGTGAGCAAAGGGCGGGATTGAGATACCATCGAGATTTCATAAAGGTCAGGAAGGTGCATCGAAGTACCGAAGACACCGGCGCATCTTCATCTCGCCGCTCCGATTGGTACTAGACAATTCGCTCGGTGGTGGTAGATTCACGTCCAACGGGGGTGAGTCAAGCCCCTCGGCTGGATTGATTCCAGGGAACGCGGTAGGTGATCGACAGGACGACTTTCAGAGGAGTGTCTACAGCAAAACAAAACGCCCAGTTGGTGGAACTGAGCGTTTGATACGAGCCCATGATTCTACGGCTTATTTCAATAATACCATCTTCCTCGTCTGCACAAATACCTTCTCCGGATCTTCCACTGAAGCCGCCTCCATGCGGTAGAAGTAGAGGCCCGAAGGCAGGTGTGAGGCATTGAACGATTGTTCGTAAACCCCAGCCTCGACCTCTTGATTTTCGAACTGTGTTATTGTCTGTCCCAGCGTGTTGAATACGGTCAAGGTGACAGTGCTTCTGACCGGGAACCCATATCGGAGTGTTGTAGACGGGTTGAATGGATTGGGGTAGTTTTGCGAGAGAGAGTATTCAACTGGAATTGTTCCCTCGCTCCCGCTTACATCTGTAACCAGAGATGCATACGTTAGACTAATTTTGTAACCAGTAAAACTATACGTCAGGTCTTTGCTGATTGTGAGGTGAAAAGGTTGATTTGATGTGGTTTGCCAGGAGGAACCGTCCCAACTTTCGTACTGAGCTGTCGACCACAGTGACTTTTGAGAATATTGATATGTGGATCTCGCACTATTCGCCCACTGATCGTTTGAGCGTGTTTCATACACATTTGTCAACAGATCGCCGTTCGCATCGTATGTGAAGGTATTGCGTTCGAGGTCCACCCATTGGCTGTTATCCCATGGACCGCCCACATATGTCAGGATATTTCCGCTTGCATCATAGCTTGAGATATAGTGGTACCGTTTCAGCCATTGATTATCTGTCCATGATTCATAGACATATGTCAATTGGTTCCCGTTCGCATCGTAGGTCTTGGTTCGGCGGCCACCGGTTGCCCACTGGTCATTCATCCAATTGTCATCTATATCCGTCAGCTGATTCCCGCTGCCGTCGTAAGTCAACGTAAATCGGTTGTTATTATTCCACTGATTGTTAAACCAGCTTTGAAACAAATGTGTCAGCCGATTTCCATTGCCATCATAGGTGTAGGTATCTCGAAGACCATTTGACCACTGATTATTATCCCAGGGTTGTTCGGACTTTACCAACAGATTTCCATTGTCATCGTAGATAAGAACAATTTGAAATTGTTTCACCCATTGATCACTTGGCCAGCTCTCATACACAGCTGTTAACGGTTTTGCGTTTGCATCATAGGTATAGGTCCAACGAGAATCATTCATCCACTGATTGGTTGACCAATATTCGATCAGTATCGTCAACACATTGCCATCGATGTCGTAGGTGCGATGATATCGTAAATCGTTTACCCACTGGTTGTTCCCCCAGCGTTGACCTGAGATGTCTGTTAGTTTTCCCAGCTCGTTATACGAATAGACAATCCTTGTAGTATCGTATATGCTGAAAACCATTGCCGTATCAATTCCATATATCAGTGATTCAGAGTAAGCAGTTCCAGTGAATGGACTTGCATTCAACTTCTTATTCTGCACATTCACAAACTGCATCATGACATCCTCCGTCAGGAGGCCTTGAAAGAATGACTGCCGCGCACTCTGATGGTTTTGACCTTCGGTTTGTCCGATCATCTGTTGATGAAGCTGTATCCTCTCTGAACCCAATCGACTTGTAATAATCCCCTGTGGGTTGTTTTGAGCAATGAGATACCCAGAAAGTACTACAAGGAGCATTACTGCAGATCCAAGAACCAGTGTCTGTTTCATAACAACCATCCTTCTGTAAAAAGGTATGAGTCTGATACAATCGTTGCGGTCATACATCAGATGAACATCAGACTGCTCATCACATGCCCGTACATGCGATTTCAAGAAATGGCTTTACGTCTCTGAGAATCAGCGGACGGTAAAGAGCAGAAGTCCCGGCACAAGTGTTGCCGGTGGAGGCGTAGCTTCGTTCGTCTGCTGCTCGAACGAATCCGGTTGCTGGAACTGTACGAAGGTCGGTGTGGATGGGAACCACCACTCCAGCAACTTGGCGATCATAGCCGAAGTGTCGGCATCCCGTGATTCGGAAATGGGGAGAGGAAATGAGAGAGATGTATTTCGAAGGTCGGGATCAGCTGCGCTCAACCCTGGCATCAGGGTAAGACGATCAGCACACAGGAAAGCAGATACCGCAAAAGGGTATGCATGTATCTCTCTCGTGAATTCTAATCTACCTGGCGGCTGCATCATACACAAGAGAATTCGGTGGCC
The DNA here is from genome assembly GCA_964473365.1 of uncultured Ignavibacteriaceae bacterium. GTDB lineage: Bacteria > Bacteroidota > Ignavibacteria > UBA10030 > UBA10030 > 2-02-FULL-55-14. The sequence continues at coordinate 53,162 of CAYYOV010000008.1, read as the reverse complement.
AAACAGCTCGGAACGGACTTCTGGAAAACAACTCTACAGGACCTTAAACGTGTGATCAGGGCGAGACGACTGTCAGCTTCTGAAAAGACAGAGATACGGATTCAAGACCTGAAGACTGCCATCGACAGTGGCTCGCCGGTGTTGATGACCATCGGGAATGGGCGGCATTATTGGGTCGTTTTCGGATATGGTCCCCGGCATATCTTCGTTACGGAGCCGATGATGTTGGACAGTCTGAGGATGGCACTGTTTACATCCCGACTGAAGTCCTACGTCAACAATCGAGGCCTGGCCCTCATGAAAAACGAAAGCCCGGAATATATCCGGGCTTCTGTCTGCAGACTTAATTCTGTCAACTGACTACTCTAGGGTGCACCCACCCCGCCTTCACTTCGTTACGGCGGGCAGGCAGGACTGACTTCACCAGCAAAGCGAACAAAAACAAAAGCCCGAGCATGTGCCCGGGCTTCGGTCTGACTACTGACATCTGCCTACTGACTACTGTTTGTGCACCCACCAGGACTCGAACCTGGAACCCACTGATTAAGAGTCAGTTGCTCTACCAATTGAGCCATGGGTGCGTTATCACCACATCGTCCACCCCGTGCTTGTCGAGAGGTGAAGAATGGGGACGCATGAGTAAGAAATCGCAAGCAGGAAGATGCACGACGCGATACGCTTCTTCACCCTACTTCCTACTTCTTACTTCATACACCTTCATCCAGCTAACCACTTCTTACTGATTCGGAGCTGCGGCCGGAGTCGAAGAAGGCGGCAACGATGCCGGGGCCGGGACCGACTGCTGGATCACGCTTTCGCGTGCAGCCCCGCCTCGCGGAAGCAGCCACATGTTGATGACCAGGGCAAGCACAATGAACACCGTCGCCAGCACCTGAGTCGCCTTCACCAGAAAATCCGAGGTCCGCCGCACGCCGAACACTGCTCCGACGTTACCGGAACCGAAAGCGCCGGCCAGGCCGCCGCCTTTGCTGGATTGCATCAGCACGACGATGGTCAGCAGGACCGCTACGAGGACCTCAACAATGATCGCGAACGTATACATATCGCCTCGGGCAATAAAAATCCCGCACATGCGGGGGATATAAGATACGCAAAAAACGCTAGAATGCAAACAGCCAAAGGCTCCTAGCCACGGCGGCCTTTCCTGTGGCCCCTCGATGGAGTACGCCTGGCCCTCACCTCTAGAAATCGTTCCACGAACTTTCCCAAAACGTCGAATTCCAGGTTCACTTTCACGCCCGGCTTCCACCTGTCAACCGTCGTCACCTCCATCGTATGCGGAATGATCGACACGGCGAAGGCATCATGGCGAACCTCAGCCATGGTAAGGCTGATGCCATCAACTGCGATAGAACCGACGGGGATCAGGTGTTGCCTGAAGGATTTCGGAACCCGGACCCAGAAATGCCAGCTGGTTCCGCGAACCTCTTTGGAGAGGACCTTACCTAGTCCGTCGACGTGGCCCAGCACGAAGTGCCCCCCCAGCCTGGTATTGGGTAACAAGGGCCGTTCGAGGTTCACGAGATCACCCAACCGAAGCTCGCCCAACGTCGTCTTCCGAAGTGTCTCCTCAACCGCTTGTACGACGAATCCACCCCGCGTTCGCTTCACGACGGTCAGACAGACTCCGTTGACCGCAATACTGTGGTCGATCGCCAGTCTCTTGAGCGTTATCCTACCCTCGAATTCAAAGGTCACGCCACCCCGACGACGGTCGAGACGACGTACGCGGCCGGTCTCTTCTACGAGTCCAGTGAACATCGTCACGACCCCCGGCTCAGTTCGTCATACAAGGCTCTGGCGATCTTCGCGATGCTTCCCCTCGCCGCCTTCTGGTCCTTCCAGTCTTTCGAGAGTACGACCATGACGATCGTGCGCCCATCGGGAAGGAACAGGATGCCCGAATCGTGCTCGACTCCGGTGATATTCCCCGTCTTATGAGCGACCCGCACATCGGGTGGCAGGAGCGCCGGGATCTTGTCCCGAAATCGTTGCCGGAGCAGCACCTCGACCATCGCCGAATCCTCAGCCTTCCCCACAGCCTTGCCCTCTGCCAATGCCCGGAAGATGGTCATCAAGTCCAGAGCGTTCGTCCGGTTGTTCATTCCTTTCTCGAACGCTTTTCCATCCTCGACTCCTCGCAGGACCTGGATGTCGGGAGCACCCAGCTTCCGCATCGTTTCGGTCGTGTTCTCGGCCCCGACGCGGTCAATCAGGATATTCGTTGCAAGGTTGCTGCTGACCGTGATCATCTGCTCCACCAAGTGACGGATCGTCGTCTGGCGCTCCAACAGGCCGTACATCGAATCGTCGGAATCGTCCTTGAGGTCCATCGCATACGCTGAACCGTCGACGATGCTCTTGAATTCGTTCCGCACGAGCATGCTGTCGTCCAGCCCGAACAGCCCGCGCGACGCCTGCCCAAAGACCTCGATCATGACCGGGGTCTTCATGGTGCTGGCCGCGTGGAACATCTCCCGCTCGTTCCACACGATCGTCCTGCCGCTCGACAACTCCGTGCAGGCTATTCCATACGTGGCACCCGAGGACTCGATGATCGCTCGGACCTCTGCCGGTACTTGTGCTCGGGCTGAGTTCAAGATGAGTTCTCCCATGAGACTAAGGACCAGGGCGATTCGTTTCATGCTTCCCCCCGATAGCCCACGATGAGTACCGTGCCATCGTCGAATGCCTTCCCGGTCACACGATGCAACCGGAGTGGCTTGCTCAGCCCGAAGGGCTTTCTGAGCTCGATCCCTGCTCGGCCTCCGCCGAACACCATCGGACCGACAAACGCATGGACCTTGTCGAAGGCAAGGGCCGCCACGAATGCAGCCATCGTTGCAGGCCCCCCTTCCACGAGCAAAGAGGTGATCCCTTCGCCGGCCAATGCCGCAAGGATCTGCGAAGGGGCGAATGTGTCGTCGCCGGCCAGTCCAAGTACTTCAACACCCCGCTCGATGAGCCTTCGTACTACGCGGTTCCCACCCGTGACCTGCGACCGGTGCGTGACGAGGATCGTGCGCACAGAACCGTCGAATATCTGTTCCCGCCCGGTCACCTGAAAGCGCCGGTCGACGACCACTCGAACCGGGTCCCGGCCATTCACAGCCCGGACCGTCAAACGTGGATCATCGAGCGCGACCGTGTGCGCACCGACCAGCACCGCATCATATCCTGCCCGGAGTCTGTGCACCTCGCGTCGGGCCTCCGGACCCGTGATCCATTTTGACCTTCCTCGTTGATCGACGGCGCGTCCGTCAATGGTCTGGGCCCACTTGAGGCCGACAAAGGGCCGGCCGGTCCGGTGAAACGTCAAGAACCGTTCGTTCAGGAGTTCTGCCTCGCTCCTGGCCGCGCCCAACCGCACGGAGATCCCAGCTGACCGGAGCATGGCAATGCCCCTCCCCGACACGAGGGCATGCGGGTCCTTGACGGCTACCACGACCTCGCGAACGCCGGCATCGATGATCGCCCGCGCACAGGGTGGCGTCTTACCGTGGTGCGAACAGGGCTCGAGATTCACGTAGACGGTCGAGCCACGCGCCTTCTCCCCAGCCTTCCGGAGAGCTTCGACCTCGGCATGGGCCCCGCCGAATCGGCGATGCCATCCTTCGGCCACGACCGAGCCGTTCTTAACGATGACGCACCCAACGAGGGGGTTGGGATGGACAACGCCGTACCCCTTGGCCGCAAGGGCCAACGCACGACGCATCACATGTCGGTCGTCGAAGTCACTCATGCCCACACTGCCTGTACGGGGGTCCGGTCATGTGCACCAAGGAGCAAAGAGGCGCTCCGCCCCCGCACGACCACTTCGAGCAGGCCGGACGATCCCCGAAGCAAACAGGGCGAATTGTCCGGGGCCTCGGCGTACGTTTTGATCGCCTGCGACACCATGATCTTGCCGATAGAGACCATTCTCACGACCTGATGGATATCCTTCCTGGCTGGGATCGAAATGTTCGTGATCACGTTGCCGAATCGGTCGATAGACATGATCTCCGCCGCCACAGAAGGGTTTGTCGGGGTTGCCATCCAGGCATCGGGCTTCGGGAGACGGATACGCTTTCCGAGCTCATCGGGACGTCGTCCTCCGGCGAGGGCCGCCGCCAAGGGAGCCAGGACATCACGGCCATGGAACGTCGTCGAGATGTCCGGCAGCATCAACCGCTTGAGGGCGATCGCGTGCGGCCGATACGGAATGGCACCGGGAACATCTGCACGGACGAGGTCGAGGAGGCCATTCTCCGGCGCGACGAACGTCAGACCCTTCGTTTTCAGAATGATCAGCGGACGGTCGGTTCCGACCTCAGGATCGACCACCGCCAAGACAACACAGTCCTCTGGCAGATACGGCGTCGCAGCCCAGAGCGAGAAGGCTCCTTGCCGGATGCGTCCGGGTTCGACGGCATGTGTGATATCGATGAGGCTGGCGCCAGGGACCCGCTGGAGCAGGACACCTTTCATCACGCCGACGAAGTGGTCGCTGAGACCGAAATCGGTCAGGAGCGCAATGATGGGTGGGCGTCGGGAGGAACGGCGGGGCATCAGCGAATACGTGTCATCGAAGTGCCACGGCCTTGCCGAGCCGCGCGGACTTGTAGATGGCATCGACCACCTTCATGCGGTGGACGGCCTCTTCGCCGGTGGAGATGACCGGGTGCAATCCCCGGAGGGCGCTCACCCAGTGCTTCAACTCGTTCTCGTAGGACTTTCGATAGAGCGCCTGTGGGTTGTCCTGCGAAGCCGGAGCAACATTGACCAAATTGCCATGCATCCGCTTCAAGATACGGAATGGGTTGAGCGAGCCGCTTCCTTCCGTTCCAAAGCAATCGCAGTAGAAGAAATCCGCGTTGGACTCGAACGACCAGCTCGACTCGACCGTCAGCGTCGATCCGTTCTTCATTTTCATGAAGACGACAGACGAATCCTCTACGTCCTTCGTCCGGTGCGTATAATGGGTCGCTGTCACTTCCTTGACCTCCGGATACCCCATCATCCAAAGCGCGAGGTCGAACATGACCATTCCCAGGTCGAGGAGCACGCCACCGCCCGATTGTTCTTTACGGGTCAGCCACGCTCCGTCGGCCGGAAGCTTGCGGAACCACCCGGCCTTGGCGTAGAAGACCTTGCCGATCGCCTTTTCCTCGATGAAGGTCTTGAGGATCATGGCGTCCGGGCGGAACCGGTTGTTCATGCCGACCATCAGCTTGCGCCGTTGTCGTTTCGCGGTTTCATTGATCTCCTCGGCCTCCTTCATCGTCCGCGCAAGCGGTTTTTCCACGAGGACGTCCTTGCCCGCCTCGAGCGCGGCGATGGCCATTTCGTGGTGTGTTTTCGTCGGCGTACAGATGTGGACGGCAGACATCTCCTGTTCCGCGGCGAGCATTTCCTCAAGCGTACGATACGTACGGGGGACGCCGAACTTTTCCGCGATGAACTGCGCCCTGGCCTTATCGAGATCGCAAACCGCCACGACCTCGGCGTCCTGCATCTTCGTCAATGAAGGGAGATGAGCGGTCTGGGCGATATTACCCAGCCCAACGATTCCAAGTCGTATGCGTTCCATACGTACGTTCGGTCGATCAGGCAGAAACGTCGTGAGGTTGTCGTGAGTTTAGGAAGGACGCGGCCGTTTCAGCGATGCCTGCTGCGTCAAGATGAACCAATCGGTACAGTTCCTGCGGCGTTCCATGCTCCACCCATCCGTCCGGCAGGCCATGGACCCTCACGGCCGTTTCGGTCCGTCCCATATCCTGCAGGGCCTCACACACCGCCGCACCGAAGCCCCCGACGACCACATTGTCCTCGATCGTCATCACGGCCGGGATGCGTCCCGTGACGTCGCGCAGCATCACAGTATCAAGCGGCTTGACGAAACGAGCGTTCACCACCTCGGCCTCGATCCCTTGTGTTGCCAGAATCTCGGCCGCTTCGAGTGCGTGGTTGGCCATAGTACCAACGGCCAATAGCGCGATATCTCGCCCCTTCCGCAGCGTCTCCGACCTCCCGATCGGCAATGAGCGGAATCCAGGACGGACCTCCACACCGACGGCATTGCCGCGCGGATATCGGAGCGCGATCGGGCCTTTTTCATACCGGACCGCGGTGAAGAGCATGTCCCGGAGCTCTTGCTCGTCTTTCGGAGCCATCACGACCATGTTGGGAATGCACCGGAGGTATGACAGGTCGAGCGTGCCGTGATGCGTAGGACCGTCGGCCCCGACGAGCCCGCCCCGGTCGAGAACGAACACAACGTGCAGGTCCTGAAGCGCGCAATCATGCACAACCTGGTCGAAGGCTCGTTGGAGGAACGTGGAATAGATCGCGACCACCGGCACATATCCCTCCGTGGCCATACCCGCGGCGAACGTGACAGCGTGCTGTTCTGCGATACCAACGTCGAAGAACCGCTCGGGCATCTCGCGATGCAAGTGGATCAGTCCCGTCCCATCGGGCATGGCCGCCGTAATGCCCACCACCTTTGGCTCGAGCCGACAGACCTCTACGAGGGCTTTTCCGAACACCGTCGTATACGCCGGACGTTCTTCTTTTTTGGGCGAGATCCCGGTGACCTTGTCGAACGGTGTCACGCCGTGCATCCCGGTGACCTCCTGCTCGGCCGGGGCATACCCCTTCCCCTTCACAGTGACCACGTGCACGAGAATGGGGCCATGGAGTTCCTTTACATGCCGGAACATCTCGACGAGCTTGACCACGTTGTGGCCGTTGAACGGCCCGAAGTACCGGAATCCGAGCGCCTCGAACAGCATGCCGGGGGTCATCACGGCTTTGATGCCGCTCTCAAGCTTGTGCGCAACGGCTCGCAATCGGTCTCCAAACTCGTCCAATTTTCCCGTCAATTCCCATACGTCCGACTTGAACTTGTTATAGGTCGGGTGCGTGAGGATCTCGTTGAAGTAGGTATGGATCGACCACAGGTTGGGCTTCTCCGAAGAGAGCGAGACCATCTGATTGTCATTCAGGACGACGATCATGTCCTTCTTCAACAATCCAGCGTTATTCATGGCTTCATAGGCCATGCCGCCCGTCAACGATCCGTCCCCCACGATAGAGACGACCTTGTACGCATCGCCGGCCAGATCGCGCGCGGCGGCGATGCCCAGGCCCGCCGAGATGGCCGTGTTGGCATGGCCGGCACCGAACACGTCGAACGGACTTTCCGAGCGCTTGAGGAAACCGCTGAGGCCGTTGAGCTGGCGGATGGTGAGCATCCGGTCACGGCGTCCTGTGAGGATCTTATGAGGATATGCCTGGTGACCAGTGTCCCAGATGAGCTTGTCCTGCGGCGTTTCGAAGGCGTAGTGCAGGGCCACCGCGAGCTCGACCGTGCCGAGGCCGGCGCCAAAATGTCCTCCGGTCTTCGAAACGGAATCGATCAGGAACTCGCGCAATTCAGCCGCCACCTTCCGGAGGTCCTGAACCCCCAGGCGGCGAAGATCTGCTGGCGAATCGATCTGCGACAGGAGCGGATACTGATGGTCGGTCATTCTTCGTCGCCGAGGGTGGACTCTGCAAACGTCCCGTCCGCGTTCTTGGAAAGCTTCATGATGCGTTGTTCCGCCGCCTTCAGTCGGGCGGCGCATTCTTTGGAAAGTGTCGCCCCCTCCTGGTACAGTTCGAGCGCCTTGTCGAGTGGGACCGTCCCCTCTTCGAGGGCGTCGACGATCGCTTCGAGGCGTTGGAGCGCTTCTTCGAAGGAGCGGGTCTTGGTGGACCGTTTGGCGGGCATGGTCAGTCGTTCAGAGTGCCGTTCACTGTTCCGTCGTGGAATTCCACGGTCACGGATTCGTGCGGTCGTATGTCAGCCGCACGCGTTCGCAGTCCGGAGGCCGCGTGAACGATGGCGTATCCTCGTTGGAGCACACCTTTGGGGTCGAGGGCCTGCAAACGGCCGGTGAGGGCCGAACGCCTGTGACGCCCCCCGTCGAGCACCCGCCCTGCGGCGGCCGTGAGGGCCCGATCGTGTTCATCGAGCCGCTGAGTGAACTCCCTCAAAAGGTCGCGGGGCCGGTTGAGGGCGTACGAGCTCGACAAGACCGCCAATCGGTCGTTTCGTGCCCGTATCATTTCCTCCATCCGACGTCGCAGAGTATACCACATATTGGCTAGATCGGCAAGAATCTCGCTGCTGTCACGCACGGCGCGCTGCGCAGCCGCCGTCGGCGTCGGAGCCCGATGGTCGGCGACAAAATCCGCGATCGTGAAGTCCACCTCGTGACCCACGGCGCTGATCACTGGAACCTTTGACGACGCGATCGCACGGGCCACGACTTCCTCGTTGAAGGCCCAGAGGTCCTCCATCGAGCCGCCGCCCCGTCCGACGATAATAACATCGACGCCTCCGTGCGCATTCAAGGCCCTGACGCCTGCCGCGATCTCTTCAGCAGCCCCGACTCCCTGCACGCGGACAGGAACGAGAAGGATCCCGACCGACGGCATGCGGCGTTCGAGGACCGTCCGCATGTCCTGCAACGCAGCGCCCGTCTCGGACGTGACGATTCCGATACGCTCCGGGTAGTCCGGGAGCGGACGCTTACGCGCTTCCGCGAACAGTCCCTCCGCCGCAAGTTTCTGCTTCAGTTCTTCGAATCTCCGCTGCAGCTCGCCGACACCGAGCGGCTTGATCTGGTCGGCGTCGATCTGGTACGACCCGCGGGGCGGATAGACCGTGATCGACCCACGGACCACGACCTTCTGGCCATCTGCGAGAGGGATCGTGAGCGAGCCGACGCGACTGCGCCACATCACTCCCGAGATCGAAGCCTGGTCGTCCTTGAGCGTGAAGTACAGATGTCCGGACGTATGGTGTTTGACGTTCGACAGTTCACCCTGTACCCATACGCGGGGGAACCCAGTCTCGAGCGTTTGCTTGATGCGCTGGGTGACCTGGCCGACGGTGAGCACGTCGGAGTTCGGGCCAGCTGGTATCGGAGATGGGAAGGGCATGAATGACAATGGCAGCAGGACCCGAAGGACCTGCTGCCATGCAAGGTAGGGAGAAGATGCTGCCGGGGCAACGGCACCCCGGGACCTCACCGTCTTCCATCAGAACCGGACGTTGACCCCGATCGTCGGGAGGATCGGGAACATGTTCGTCTCGCGCACGCCGAGCAAAAGGTCGTCGCGCACGAAGTACGAGTAGTTCAGGACGTTCGCACGATTATACACGTTGATGATGTCCAGGTAAAACGCCCAGTCGGCTCCCCAGAAATCGGTCCGGGCGGTCGCCCGAACGTCCAATCGATGGTATGCCGGCTTTCGGACACTGTTGACGGCGTTCGGTCCCCCTCGATCCACATCAAAGATCACCTTTCCTGATGCATCGGTCGCCACGACCGCTTGTGACACACCGTTCACGGTCTGTGACACGATCCGGGGCCGCACGCCCACGGCAGGTGTGTAGGGAAAATTGCTGCCGTAGCGCCACGTCGCACCCACGTCGAGCCACGCATTGACCTTGTACGTTCCCGTGACGTTGACCGTATGCCGTTGGTCGAACTCAAAAGGCACTGTCGTTCCGCGCTCCGAACGGTCGGCCTTGGCATACGCATAGCTCATCCATCCCGAGAATCGATCGTCGCCAGTCAACGGCTTCTTCTCAATGAGAATTTCTACGCCGCGCGCCACACCAGATGCCTGGTTCGAAGGGATACTTGTGAGCGAATCATACCCCACCAGTGCCGGAGTCCCCCACGACATCGGATCGCGGGGATCGCCCCCGGAGATCAGGGTCGTCTGATACCGGGTTCCGAGTACGACGGTCGGCGTGATGAGGTCGCTGAACCGCTTCTGATACACGTCGGCAGTGATCCGGACAGCGTCCGTCAGCCAGCGATCGACGCCGATGACGACATGGACGGCTTTCTCCGCCTCGAGGTTGCGGGTATAGCGCTCGTCGAGGTCGTTCAATCCACTGTTGGGGCGCTGGGTGTCGACGACCTTCTCGTAGCCAGGCGATTGATAGAAAAGACCCGTCGAAGCGCGCAACGTCGTGATGTCGTCCAACCGCAGAGCAGCGCTCATGCGAGGGGACGCATAGCCCTTGCCGAGAAGGTCATACCAGTCGTACCGCAATCCGGGCGTGAGCGTCAGCCACGAGGTGAGCGTCACCCGATCCTGAACGAAAGCGTTGATCCGGTCATACGCTCGGACATCGTTGACGCCGTCGAGAACGTTGATGCCACGACTCTGGTTGATCGTCCGAAGGACGGGATCGACCTCCGACTGCCATCGGAACGTGGTCTGAAGTCGGTCGTAGCCCACGCCCCCCTCAAGCGTATGACGGCCCAAGCGCCACGTGGCTTCCTGTTTGATCGATTGCTTCTCGAAATCATACTGGGTCGTCGCATCGACGGAAAGGAGACGATAGTCAGTCCTCCCTTGCCATGCGCCATCCTCGAACTGAGAGCGGTCCAATGTCGGATCGAGGAACGAGCCGTAGAACTGTGTGTCTCCGCTGTTGCGGTAGTACGAAGCGACCGTTTTAAGGAATACGTCTGCGTTGGGCGTGTAGTGCCACGCCAGACCCAAAACCCGATGGTCAGTCTCGTTCACCCAATCAAGGCTGTCCGGGCGATCGCGCTCGGTCCCGGATACGAGGTTCACCGCATCGCGGCTGGCCAGGCCGTTCAGGATGAAGCGGTGCGCGCCAAACGGACCGACGGACAGTTTAGCTTGGAGGTCCGAAAAATTTGGGAAGGCCACGTCTGCTCCGACAGCTCCGGTACGCCGGGCGATCGGCGCCGCGATCAGATCGTAGTATGTGCGACGCGCGGAGAGCAGATAGGATCCCGGCAGCCACTCCGGCAGGCCACCCTCGAGCACGGTATTGACGTTCGTAATGCTCATGTTGATGCTTGCCTGCAACGGCCGGTCAGAAACGCCGGTACGGTTCGTCACATCCAGAACCGCCGACAAGCGGTCACCGTAGCGGGCAGGAAAGCCTCCCGTCTGCACTGAGACATCTGTCACCGTCTCGGGATTGAACATGCTGATGAACCCGTACAGACGGTAAGGATTGAAGATCTCAATGTCGTCCATCACGACGAGGTTCTGGTCCGGGCCGCTGCCGCGAATTACGAGCTGCGCCGTGAAGTCGCTTGGCGCGAGAACCCCCGGGAGCGCCTGTACCGACCGAAGAATGTCCTCTCCGACCCCTGGAAGAACGCGCACCGTTCCCGGATCCAGATATTTCACAGACGTGCGACTGTCGTCCACCGACCTCCGGTCCCGATCGCCGACCACCTTGACCTCATTGAGTACGATACTCGACTCGTTCAAAAGGATCGTAATCTGCGAGGTCACACCAGAGGCGATCCGCACGCCCTCGATCCGACGCGGCTCGTATCCAAGGAGTGACGCGTTGATCGTATAGGTGCCTTCAGGTAGCCGCGGAATGTCGAATCGGCCGTCGATGTCGGTGGCCGCTCCCAGACCCGTACCGACAATCACAACGTTGGCCATTGGCAGACCGCCTCCGCGGGCGTCGGTCACAACGCCACGTAGAGCGCCGTCCTGGCCGAAAGCGGCGCCGAACACGTTCGTCGTCAGTAGGAGAACAAATAGGGGGTGCTTCATGGTTATCAGGGTCGTTGTAGTGCAGATAGAACGACCGAAGTGCGGTCCGATGTTCCCGACTCAGGGACAGAATCGTGCCAATTCGTGCACGTTTTCTTGTCTTTCCAGCGCGGAATGGCTAGATTGACTCAATTTCGGAGCCGAATGCATGACAGCCGACATCCTCGCCATCGGAGCCCATCCAGACGATATCGAACTCTCCTGCGGCGGCACTGTTGCCAAGATGGTGCAAGCCGGTCGGCGTGTCGCACTCCTGGACCTGACGCAGGGAGAACTCGGAACACGCGGAACACGTGATATCAGAGCCCAGGAAGCTGAGGCTGCAGCGTCGGTTCTCGGGATCGCCGAACGACGGACCCTCGACATTCCTGACGGCAACATCGAGGTCACTATCGAGAACGCTCGAAAAGTGATCGAAGTGATCCGGGACCTCCGTCCGTCGATGCTCCTCATCCCGCATTCTGAAGAACGACATCCCGATCACGTTCGTGCGCATCGCCTGTGCAAAGAAGCCTGGTTCTACGCAGGCCTGAAAAATATCCCCAGCCTGTATCGTGGCGCAGGGCAATCCCCCCACCGACCGGACGTCTACTTTGAATTCATGCAGTGGTTCGAATTTGCCCCATCGTTCATCGTTGATGTGTCCGATGTATGGGAAACGAAGATGAAGGCCATACGCGCCTTCAAGTCGCAGTTTCATGACCCAAAGAGCACCGAACCCGCCACGAAGCTGAGCCAGCCGGGGTTCCTAGAGCTCATCGAGGTTCGAGGCCGCTACTACGGCGAACGGATCGGCGTACGGTACGGAGAAGCGTTCTTCTCCATCGCTCCCGTCGGCGTGCACTCGATCTTCGATATTGTCACTGCCAAAGGCTGACATCCGCCCGCTCGTCATGGCCTCAGCCTCCGATCTCCCGCATTTGGTCCGGCTTCTCGACGACGACTCAGAGATCGTACGCGAGAACGTGCTTACAGCCCTCAGCGCATTCGGTCCCTATCTCGAGATCGAGCTGTCGCGCTCACAGGTCACCACAACCCCCGAGGACCGTCACCGGCTGCGCAACCTTCTCGGGCAACACGCCCGCCAATGGCTGAAACGCTCCTGGCCGCAGTGGCTTGCCGAGGAGACAGACCACGGCCGCCTCGAGCGTTCGATGGCCCTCCTCGCGGAATTTCAGTACGGTCCCGGATATCCGGCCCGGCTCACGCCCCTCCTCGATCAGCTCGCAGTCGATTTCGTCCGTGGGAAGGATTCCGAGGGTCCGCTCGCGCTCGCCTCCTATCTTTTCAAGACACGCGGTCTCAGGGGTGCAGAGCAGGATTATCACAACCCGTTCCACTCCAACCTTGTCTATGTCATCGAAGAAGAACGCGGTATCCCGCTGAGCCTGGCGACGATCTACATCCTTGTCGCCGGTCGACTCGGCTTGTCGGTGCGCGGTATCAATTTCCCCGGACATTTTCTTGCCCGAGCAGAGCACGACGGTCAGGTGTATGTGGTCGATTGCTTCAACGGTGGTCGTTTTCTGAAGGACCATGACCTGTTGCTGGTGCAACGCGGAACCTCCACCACAATGGAAGAGCTTCTTAAGGCCCCCTGCCCAGCAGAGACGATCATCGCGCGCTGCTTGCGAAACTTGCAGCACGCCTACCGCCAGGAGGACCAACCCGAGAACGCCGCCCTCATGGCCCAGCTCATGCACGCAGTGTCTCCTCCAGAGCCGCATCAGGAATGACCGGCGCGATACACACAGCACAAAAGCGAACGGGCGGCCCATGGCCGCCCGTTTCGCTTCTCGATCGTCCTACAGAACATCTACGGCTCTATGTCCCCGTCCTTCAGCTGCGATTCCTGGACACGGCGGATGATCGTCAGCAGGAATCCAACGATCAAGGTGACCGTCCCTACCCAGACCAGGTTGATGAACGGCTTCACGCTGGCCTCGATGACGAGGGTTTCCGGCTTTCCTTGCCCACTTCGATCTTGAGGGGTCGTCGCAATGATCTCGACCGTTGGCGCGACCGAATCGTCCTGCGGCGGGCGCAAACGCCCGATACGGAACTGATACAACGCTCCCATCGCGTCCGTGAACGTCGCAACAGGAAAGTCGACCGAACCGTTCGCTGACGTCATGCGCAACGAAAGGGGCGTGACCTTCTTTCCGTCGAGGACATCAATCCGCGTCTTGATCTCGAAGGGCTTCCCCTCCATCATCGCTTCACGATTCGCTCCCTTCATGTCGAAGGACCGGAAGGTGAGCGACACACCTCCGACCGTCTTCGGAACATCGCGCTCCAGTTCCACCGTCTGCTCACGTGGCCCGGAGGTCGCCTCCTCGAGGGACATCGGCGCGACGTACAGGTCACGGTCGATATAGTTGACCAGGTCTGGATGCCGCATGATGCTTTGTGTGAAGTCGCTCACATACATCACTGGCGCAACCTCGCGTCGGTCGCCATCCTTCTCGATCTGCACCACAAATCCGTATCGTTCCGCATCGACCATACGGTAGCCCGTGTAGGTCATGGTGTAGCCAAGCGCCGGAACGGGCTTCCCCTTTTCGAGCGAGAGGGTCTGCTTCCGGTCATAGCGTTCTGATGTCACGAACCCGATGCACATAACGGCGATGCCGATATGTGCCAGCGCGCCGCCGGCGAATTTTGGATTTCCCCGGTAGATCTCAAGCCCGACGAGCGCATTTGCCGCCAACGCAAAGCCCGACGTAAAGACGAAAAGAAGGATCAACGGCTCTTCCCGCCCCATCAGCAAGACGGCCGCCGTGACCGCCACTCCGAAGATCGACGGCCACACCAGCCGCTTGGCGAGCGATGCCAGCCGGGAAGACCTCCACCACAGCAATTGTCCAAGTCCTGTGAGGAATGTGATGGCGATCCCGAGGGGGAGGTTCGTCCGAACATAGTACATAATGTCGACGGCCGATGCCTTCCCTTTGGCGATCGTGGTGATGATCGGGGCCGAAGTTCCGACGAGCACGAACAGAGCGGTCAGGGTTAGTGCAGCAGCGCCCAGGAAGAGTGCGAAATCTCGCGAGAGCATGGAATGCTCGACGGGAACCTTCGGCATCTCGCGCATCCGCATGAACAGCATGCCAAAACCGACCGCGATGAAGATCGCCATCCATACCATCAGCAGCCAGTAGACCCACATACCGGGGTCGACGAACGAATGGACCGACGTCTCACCCAGGATGCCGCTCCGCGTGAGGAACGTGCTATACAGGACCGCTACGAAGGCGAGGATGCTGAGCGCAAAATTCGTCCTGACGAAGGCACCGCTCTTTCGCTGGGTCAGTGACGTATGGATCGTGGCCACGCAGATCAGCCACGGGACCAAGGACGAGTTCTCGACCGGGTCCCAGGCCCAGAAACCACCCCACCCGAGCGTCTCGTACGCCCAATAGCCTCCCATGATGATCCCCGTCCCAAGGACCATCGCCCCGAACACCGCCCACGGCGTCGCAACCTTGATCCAGGAATGATAGTCGCGCTTCCAGAGTCCTCCAATTGCCATCGCGTACGGGACGGCCATGGAAGAGAATCCCATGAACAAGACCTGCGGATGGATCACCATCCAATAGTTTTGGAGCAGTGGGTTCAGCCCCTTTCCCTCCGCAGGGAATCGCGCCCAGAGATTCCTGGCCGCATCAAGGACGACCGCGTTCGTCACACCCGGCGGGATCGGTCCGCTTTGAAGAAGATCGTTTGGGAACGAATCCCAGATGTACATGAACGGATTCTTGACGACCAGCATGAGCATGAGGAACGAGACGATGAGGCTGTAGACGCTCATGACCTCCGCTTCATACCCTTTGCGTGCCGTGTAGGAGAGGAGGAAGACACCGATGATCGATGTGTACAACGCCCACAGCATGAAGCTCCCCTCTTGTCCAGCGTAAAACGTCGAGATCAGAAGCGGCAGCGACAGGTCCGCGGAGCTGTAGCTCCAGACATACGTGTACTGGAATTGATGTGTGAGGATTAGGTTGAGCAGAACGCCCGCCGCACCACCGAGGAAGAGGACGGCACCGTAGAATGCGAGCCGGGCCAGATGGAGATCCCTCGGGCGCTGGTAGCGGGCAACGAGGTAATAGAGGAGCGACGACGCCACCGCCGCCGCAAATCCCGCCTTCACAAGAATACCGCCAATCATCGCGCCTCCAGAAGTCGTTCAGTGATTGTTCTCATCTTGTCG
The DNA here is from genome assembly GCA_964473365.1 of uncultured Ignavibacteriaceae bacterium. Classification (GTDB taxonomy): domain Bacteria; phylum Bacteroidota; class Ignavibacteria; order UBA10030; family UBA10030; genus 2-02-FULL-55-14. The sequence continues at coordinate 37,324 of CAYYOV010000008.1, read as the reverse complement.
AATGAGCACAGCGTTCACAGTGAAGCGCCGGCGCGCCCAGCAAACGCACCGCGGCGACGCCCTACTGCACACCTCGACACCTGCGCATACCACAAGGCACAAGAAGCCTTCGGCGGCTCTTGTGCCTTGTCGAAAAAGAGAGAGGCCGATGCGACTACAGGGTCTTCTGTACTGTGGCCGAATCGCCTTCGTACTTCGACGGGCACTTCGTCAGAACCTCGCTTGCATGAAATGCATCTCCGTCCACTTTTCCCTTTGCCACTACGCTCGTTGCCAGTTCAAAATTGTTCGGCTTCGCCCCTTCGAGCACGACCTTTCGCACCTCGCCTGCATCATCCTTCATGTAGAAAATGAACTGGGCCTTCTCAGCATCAAAGTAGCTCTCCTGGTCGCGAACCCACTCGCCCTTGACCTGGATCTTCTTCCCGAGCCGTTGAGCTTCGGCAAAATCGCCGTACTCCACGTTCGAATCGATGAAATTGACCGCGCTGAGAATGATCCCGGCGACGATCACGACCAACCCTGCAATGACCTTGACGTTCATACGATGTAGGACCTGTTAGTGTTCATGGGAATGGCGACGCCGCGACGCATCGCCGGCATATTCGGAAGTGGCGGTCAATGTCCCCCGTTTTCGAGCCGCTTCATGCGGGCATCGAGACGGAACAGATACCACACGATCCCGGCCCAGGTGATCAATACGACCCCCAGGACGATGTACAGCTGTTGCTCAGTCAGAAATTCCAGCATGGATCACCCTTCTTGAAGAGATCGACGATATGCAAGCCGGGCCGCGCGCAAGCGGAGGTTGAACATCCAAATGAACAGCAGGTTGAAACCAATGAGGCCCGAGAAGAACACGACGAACATCGGTCCTGACATCTTGAAATTGACGACCGGCCCGGCTCCGTCGGGGTCTCCGGCTGCGCCCGGATGCAGGCCGCCAACGATCCGTGGCAACACAAAGATGAAGAACGGAACGGTCAGGCCGGCAAGAATAGCGTACGCGGCCGAGAGTCGAGCGCGGGTTTCTTCGACCTCAACAGCCGAGCGTAGGGCAAAATACGCGCCGTAGATGAGGAGCAAGATGAAGATCGACGTCTGCCGAGGGTCCCAATTCCAGAACGATCCCCAGTTGAACTTGGCCCAGAGCGCCCCCGTCACCGTAGCCAGGATACAGAACATGAAGCCCAAACCCGCCGCCGCTTCCGAGGCCAGGTCGTCGTCGATGTTCTTCGAACGCAGATACTTGGCGCCATACCAGAGGGAGAGGAGAAAGGCCACGACTGTAGTCCACGCGGAAGGAACATGGAAGAAGATGTTACGCGCCTTTTGTTCGAGACCTGGAATGAGCGGGAACTCGAACAGTCCACTCGGCGCCGGGACCATCGGCGTGAGAATGCCGGCGATGAGCGTGAACGTGATCAGGACGATCGCGCCATATCGAACCCAGGTCATGCTATTCACTCCAAACAAAATCGAACAAAAGAAATGAGCCTGCGATCATGATCAGACAATATCCGACGAGCACCTGGAGGTCTCCAGCGGCAGCCGCGAGAGGCTCGCCTTCCAATGACCGCTCTGTCGCATTCATGACCGTCATGAGCAGCGGGATCAGGATCGGGAATGCGAGCACCGGATACAACGTCCCGCGAGAGTTCGCCTTCGCGATGATGGCCGCGAGGATCGTTGCCGACGCCGCAAACCCTATGCTTCCAAAAAATACAGTCAGAACGAACGTCTCGGGTGTACGCAACACGAAGGTCGGGAACGCCACGAGATACAGCACCGTCACCGCAGCTGTCAGCAACAACGTCAGCACGGTATTCACCAGGAGCTTGCCTGCGAACAGCACTCCCGGCGAGGTTGTCAGTTGCAGCGTAAGAGACGTCCCCCGCTCTTCTTCGCTGACGAAGACTCGGGCGAGGCCCGACATGGCCGAGAAGAATACCACGACCCAATACATTCCCGACAACGGGGCCGGACCAGGGGTCTCAGACCGCAGTGCGAAGAGGATCGTCGCCACGGCTGTTACAACGAACATTGCCAGGGCATTGATCGAGTAGCGGTTCCGGAGTTCGGACCGGACATCCTTGTGTACAACCGCTGCAATACGTGCGAGGTCCGTCATCACATTCTCAAGATTGAGAAATTGTCCCGCAAAGGCAAGCTCGTCACCGTGTCGACAGATCCAGGCGTGACGAGCACCATGCAGCCTCCGAAGCTTCGTTCGTCGCCACTACGACGATCCCCTCCTGCTGCTGGCGTTCCACCACCTGCTTCACGAATCGCACTCCGTCATCGTCCAGGTTGGCCGTCGGTTCGTCGAGGATCAGCAACGGCGGACGATGGATCAGTGCCGTCGCGTACTTGACGCGCTGCTTCATCCCCGAGGAGAACGTTCCCACAAGATCGTTCCGCCGGCCAGATAATCCCATTTCATCCAGGAGGCCGTCGACATGTGCCCGCTCGGGAGCATGCCCATTTCGCATCGACTCGAGGATGATGATGTTCTCCGCGGCCGTGAACTCGTCATACAGAGTCAGATACGGAGCGACGAATCCGATCAGACGATGCAATCGATCACGCTTGATCTCTTCTTCCGCAACTTTCACGCTGACCGACCCGGACGTTGGCGACAGAACGCCGGCAATGATCTTCGCGAGGGTCGATTTGCCGGACCCGTTCCGCCCGACGATTGCTAGTGATCCAGGTCCCGACACATCGGTCGAGATCTGCTGAAAGATGGTCCTTCGATTGAACCGTTTATGGATCGCCGTTAGTGTCAGCCGGACCTGCATCATCGGATCACCGCAACTTTCCACATGGTCTGCTCTGAACCTTCTCGCAGTACGACCACATACACGCCGCTCGACAGGCGGTCCCGCATCGTCGACACCGGGACCCGGGCGACCGTCATGGCCCGCTGTGATTCGAGCGACCATCCGTCGGCCGGGACCGCGCCGCGACCCATGGAGATGAACTCCACCGAACCCGGGGCCCGCAGCGACCCCACCGGAAGCACGAGATCGGCATGCTCCGACAGCATCCATGGAGAAGGCCACGGTCGCACATCATTGGGCGGGAGTTCTCCACGTGTCGCTGCACTGAAGATCTCTCCATACCAATCCTGCGGTGACTCGACCTCGGTTGTGATCCACAGATCTCCGATCCGTTGTCCGCCTTCAGCCGGAAGTGCATTCGAGATGCGCACGCCAACGGACTGCGCTACGAGCAGATCGTGCATCGCGGCATCCACGTCAGCGTTGATCACCAGCGACGACAATGTGTCCGACGGTGTTCGGATATCGAATGTGATATGCGAAAGCGGTTCTGCCGAAGACGCCACCATGATCGACGGCGGACTCCATGCCCGTGTGACCGCAGGCATCATGCGCGGAAATCGGTTTGCCCGTTGATATGTACGCTCCCCTGCTGCCCGGTCGCTGGTGCGGTGATTCCAGATCGCGAATTCACGGAACGCATCACGAAGGGTCGTCCCGCGTGCAGCAAACGCTGCATCAAGGGCCGCGACGACTCGGCGCTGTCGGAGATCGCTCCACGCTTCGCGAAGGAGCTGTCGATCATAGCGTTCTTCCATGAAGAGCGCGAACACCGAACGCTCGTACCCACGATAGGCCGGAGACGTCGTCGTCAGGCTCTTGCCGGAGAACGACGCGAAGTACAACGGGAGGTCGAACAGGTAATCCTCGATCGACGGTTCGATGACCGTTTCCATCCAAACCGACGTCAACTCATAAAAATAGAACTCATCAGCCGTCCAGACGCCGTAGGCGCCAACCTGCACCGCATGGAAGAACTCGTGCGCCACCGTTACCCGGAGGCCTGACATGCCTGGCGTACGCATTCCGGCAAAATCGTTGTCGATCTCAAGGAACGTTTGCCATCGTTCATTCGGCCAGATCCCCGGGACCATCGATTCGAACACGGTCTGGCCGAACCAATCCGCAGGGAGGTTGGACACGTAGACGTCATACGCCGCATCACCTCCTGCCGTATCGGCGGGGGGCGGGTCGTAGCCGAGAACTGTGACGATCTGTTCCCAGGCATTGTCCAGGTAGAGAAGGGCGGAATCGGCGAAGGCGCTCGCCGTCCCCCCGATCCGCGTGCCTCCAACGGACAGGAGTCCGGCCTCGTGGATACCAACCGTGTCGAAGTGCAACCGGAAGTGCCCTGCCGGCGAAAGACGCGAAACCTGCCTGGCCGGACGATCTTCCCAGACCCCCGCCACGTCTCCTGGCTCGGACCGATATTCCGCCAGCCAGGCCATGCGGAATGCCGTGCCACACTTTCCGTTGGAGCCGTCTGCGGTCGTCGAGAGGGACGCCGTGATCTGGGCACGCAGATCGTCCGCACGATGCACCGATTGGGCAGAGACCGAATCGATTGCTGTCAGTAGCAGGATGGCCAGCGCGCAGCCGCGTATCACGGCGACACCATCGGGGATGAATTGCGTCGAAGGACCGATCCGGCGTCATAGATCGTAACGGCGCCCCATGACGGCCGCGTGATGACAAGATCTGTATTCCCGTCTCCGGTGACGTCAGCAACAGCGATCCCAGCGACATCTCCGGCTGAAATGAGCAGCTTCCATGGGGAGAATCCGCCTCGTCCATCTCCTTTCCACCACCCAACGCCTCCACGAACCGGCACGAACGCGACAAGATCGAGGAGAGAATCGCCGTCCAGATCCGCCAGGCGCATGGAACTTCGCGACGGTACCCGGACCTCAGAATCGATGAGCATCGGGCTACCGACGAGGCTGTCAGACTGTCCCCGCAGGACGTACACGGCTTGGTGCGAGCGGGGAAACGCCACCACCAGATCAAGCAAGGTATCGGGGTCCAGGTGAACGCTCCAGATCCACGCACGCTGCGCCGATCGAACGGGGAATTCCCGGAGGAGCGATCGACGGCGCATACTCATCTCCTGGTCGCCGTATGCGATGCCGACCGCGACGTCGCTCGTGTCGTCCGGCTTGTAGACCATCATCAGGTCCGGACGGCCATCACCGTCTGCATCGCCCAACGACGCACCCAGCAAGACCGACGGGCTTGACAGCGAAAGGCTCTGCTCCAGGTAGGTCTCCGGACGGATCGGCTCGAACATCGATACCCCGACATCCGCAGGCGAGGTCGCGTGCACGACTACCAGAGGCGCCGGATCACCCGCGATCTCCTCCGCCCATTCCGGTGTTCCCTGGACAGGAAGCGTCGCCGACGTGATCGATTGGTCCCCCCGATCAAGATCCTGGATCGAGACTGCACGTGACGCTGGATGCGTCGTCACAAATCGAACCACAGACGAGGACAATCGTCGCGCACCGATCGTGGCTGCGTCGAGAGCGACCTCGATCCCGGCAGGGCGCTCTGGCTGCCTACCGCTCCACAGCATGTCGATCCGCCGGCTTCCCCGGTTCCCGACCATCAGTTCTGATCGACCATCTCCGTCGAGGTCGGCCGTTTCCACTGCTTCTGGCCGGACACCTGCGCTCCACCAGCTACTGTCAGCAAAGGTCGCCGGATCGTCCGGGCTGCGCAGCGACACGGCCGTCAGCTGATCGGGTGCCAACACCATGATGTCCGACTGGCCCATGGTCGCTCGAGGCATTGAGAAGGCCCATGCCGCACGCTCGGGCACGCCGACGTCAACAATCTCGAGAGAGGGACTCGCACCTGCCGACGCCCCCACCCTCACGAAGCGGCCGCCGGTCAGCAATAGTCCGAACTCCGCGCTGCCCCGTCGATTCCAGGACACCACGAAGGACGACCGGATAACGCTCCCGAGCGATGCGCGCGCCCGTTCCGCGAGTTCGCCGGCCTCGTCCACAGCCCAATACGTGATGTCTCCGCGCGCAAGTTCAATGGTCAGGAATCGTACCGGCTCGTCGAGACGCGGCACGGAGAAGAGGAGCCGGTCGACGGCCGAAGCGCAACGGAACACGCCTTGATCGAGGAATCTGCCGCTCCCAACGCCGTACAGCGTATGGAATTCACTACGCACCCAATCGTAGGCAATGAGATCCGGGATCTCGTCATTGTTCAGGAACGCCACCGCGGCGTCACGGACGGGCACGTCGGGCGCGATCGTTCGCCCTGGCTGCCATCGACGGCCGCCACGATTCACCAGAAGATGAATGCCGGGGTCGTTCTCATCGAAGAGCAAGATGTCTGGCGATCCGTCGAGGGTGAGGTCGGCGACGATCACGCGCGAGGGCGTGACGGGGCAGGGAATGCTGTAGGTTGGGCGTATCGTGTCGGTGCCGATCCATCCGCTTGCCACACGAATCGACCTTCCAGAGGGGTCGATCAACAGGAGGTCGGGCTGTGCATCACCGTCGAGGTCTGCCACGCGTACGTCTCGGAATGTCGTCGGGACCACATATCGTCTGAAGTGCCACGACTTCCGGTCCGCGTCGCAAACGCCGAACACCAGCCGTCCTGACAGGCTGTTCCAGAGGACCACGGCAGCACTGTCTCCGCTCCACGGCATCACAGTGGTCCCCCGATCGACCACCTCGGGCAGGTCCACCAAACGGAGCTCAGCGACGGCAGCGCTCCACGTCTGGCTTTGCATGTTCCAGGCCAGGACCGTCAGAAGCACCGCTGCCCATCGATGGCTGCGGAGGACATACGTAGGGCGTCGCATCCGATGGCGGGGTCGTTCGCGGCCTTAGGCCCGTTTTCGATGCAGCAGCCGAAGCTGACGTCGTCGCGCGGCGTCGCGATATCGCCGGCGTTCCTCTCCCGTGGACGGGCGGATGGGAGGAACCAATGTCGGCCGACCGTCATCGTCCAGTGCCACGAAGGTCAGATAGGCGGTATTGGTGTGCTTGCGCTCGCCCGTGGAGGGGTTTTCCTTGAGCACCTTCACACCGACCTCGACCGATGTCCGAAATGCCCGATTGACGGAAGCCTTCAGGATCACGACCTCCCCTTCCTTGATCGGGTGAATGAAGTTCAACTCATCGATCGACGCCGTGACGCAGATGCGATTGGTATGTCGCCACGCGGCGATGGCCGCAGCGATATCAAGCCAGTGCATCAGTCGGCCGCCGAGAAGATTCCCGAGGCGGTTCGTATCGTTCGGCAGGACCATCTCCGTCATTTCGACATGAGACGAGCGGACCGGTTTTGCGGCGTTAGGCGTGCGAGCCATGTCAGGACGCTCCTTGGGTTGGATCGGGCGGGGGCGTCGCCGGCTTGGAGGCTTTGCCCTCGCGGGCCGCGGTGAGCAGGGTGTTCGCTTCGTCCTTCAGCGTGCTCGAGGGATACCGATCAAGGAATCGCGTCAACTCCAGGATCGCTTCGTCATATCGCTTCCGATTGATCAAGGCCTCCGCCTTTCGGACGTGGGACGGCTCAGCGAACGGCGAATCGTGAAACTTCTCGAGCACGAGGTCAAAGTAGTAGGTCGCCGCCTTGTTGTAGCCGATCCGGAGGTAAATGATCCCGTTGTTGAATTCCTTCTCGGCCAGCTTCGCGGTCAGCTCCCGGATGCGCCGGTCCGCAATCGGTGCGAGCGAATCGGCGGCGTGATATTCCAGGAAGTTCTGGTACTCGTCGATCGCTTTGCCCGTGTATTCCTGATCGAGAGCAACACCGGGCGACGAGAGGTCGTAACATCTCGCCTTGCGGAATCGGGCCATTCGGACATATTCGCTCGAAGGCATCGAGCGGACGAGGACGTCGAACTCGTATGCGGCCAGAATGTACTCTTCCCTGCGGAACCGGGACTCGGCCATATAGTATTGTGCGTCGTCGGCCCACTGTGTACCACCGTACTGGATCGTCACGATCTTGAATTCTTCGATCGCCTGCAGGAAATCCTCCTCCTGGAAATACGCCATGCCAAGCCGATACCGTTGCTCAGCGCTGAGGGGTTGCGCGGTCTCCTCAGACGCGCATCCGACCAGCATGGTGGTCGCGACAAGAACGAACGACAACTGCCTAAGGCGAAGGTTCAGCTGCGACATGGATAGTTCCCTGAAGTCGACGAAAGTAAAGTGATGATCCTGTTGTGACCCGATACCACACGCTGTCCTGATCTGCCTCTGAGAGCTCCCAGGTGGGTTGCAGTGACGCCCGCAACGGAATGAGCGTCGGTTCGCCTACATGAACAGCACCTGCCTCCCGCTTGAGACGAAAACGAGCCGCAAGCCCGATCTGGGTCCAATACCGCTGCGGCTGGCTGAAAACGAAATTCCCGAGGGACCAGGCGATCCACCCTCTCTTCCAGCGCTCCACGCCGTACGGCACGTGGGGATGATGACCAACCACAATGTCGGCCCCGCATTCCGCAAGCCAACGAAGGTTCGACCGGCTTGTCCTACTCAAACGCTGGCCGTATTCTCCGCCCCCGTGGTAACTGGCCACGACCACGTCCACCATTGGCCGGAGGTCGCGGATCGCTCGCTCCGCCTGAGTGCTATCGAACAGCCCAATGTATCCTCCCCAGCGACCCGATGCGTTGACGAATTCCGTAAACGCCACAAACCCGACCCTGATCGAGTCCCGTTCGACGATCGCCGGTGGAATATCAGCGACAGGATCAGCGCGCGTGCCCGTCCAGGCGACCCCGACGCGCTCGAGATGCTCGATGGTCTCGCGCAATCCCCGGAGGCCGTAGTCGAAGGCGTGGTTATTTGCCGTCGACACCACATCGACACCTGCCAATGCGAGGGCATCAGCGCCGGACGGAGGACCGCAAAAGATCAGATTATTCCGGGGATGGACCGTCTGGCCTCCCTGGTCCGTCAGCTGACTCTCGAGGTTCAGGAAGACGATATCGGCTGCCTGAAATGCATCCAACATCTTCCGGAACGGATAGAGCGTATCTCCGCGGAGGATGCGCTGTCCGACTGTTCTCCCGAGGTTTGCATCGCCAAACATCAGCAGATCGACGACGCCGGGATCTTGCTGAGCAGGCGCAGGTCGGGTCATGAGTGCAACGACAACAACCCCGGCGACCCAGCGCTTCAACTTCTCACCGTAAAGAACAGATACACGATGAGGGCCGCTGCTGCTCCGATGGTGACGGGCACCAGGACGCGTTCCAGAATGCCGTCGGCCTCCGCATCGGATCCCTCGGTCCCCGACAACCACAGACGACTATAGACCACAGAACGTTCCGGCCCGTGCTCCACCCGAACCTCGAGTCCAGCCGATTCGCCGGATGTACCCCCCGTACGTCGGACGAGGAGCACCGTCCCAATCGTGCCTGGCAACTCTGACAATTGCGCCGTGAACCCGGCCTCGGTCAGCGCCTCCGTGAAACCACCGACCACGACGTCGGCCGAGTCATTCACAACCTCCAGCCTGACGGGCGACCGCATCCGGTGACCGGCCGTTGTGATCACGTGTCGTCCGACCTGAAGGGCCCGCTCCCGGAGCGACGATTCGGGATCAGATGCCAGCATGGACCCGGTGAGACCGATCAGCGCGATCAACACGGCCAGGGGAAGGCGTCCAGGTCGGCAACCTGTGTCGCTCCAGCCGTCGTTTTCCTGGGTCATCCGGGGCAAAGGCAACATGGGAGGTCGGGTTCATTCGCTGCAACATCTGCGGCGAACAAATAAGGTACCAAAAATGCGAAGGAGTATCAACGAAACGGGGAGGGACAGCTAGCGACGGCGGATCCGCTCGAGGTTCTGTATCACGATCTCTGGTCGTTCGTCCAGGAGGTGGCGCGATGCCCGCCTGGCACGCCGAACGGCGTTCGAATCCAGCTTCACTGTCAGGATCTCTTCGTCAGAGGAGGACGATGCGACCACGGTCGCACCGGAAGGGTCCATAACAGCCGAACCACCCCAAAATGAGACGCCATCCTCGATCCCGACCCGGTTGATGAAGACCGAGTAGAAGCTCAAGAGCCGGGCGTAGGTACGATGATGTTCGTGATTGACGCTGCGCTGGTCCTGTTCCGTCCCTTCTCCCCCGAGACGTGTCGGGCTCGCTGTCAGTGAAACTAGCAGCTCCGCACCATCCATCGCCAGCAGGTAAGGCATCGAGACGTGCCAGATGTCCTCGCACACGAGCATGCCGATCCGTCCGATCTTTGTGTCGAATGCTTCGATACGACGCCCGGCGGAGAAGTAGCGGCCTTCTTCGAACATGCCATATGTGGGCAGATACACCTTCCGATGTATGTGACGGACAGCCCCGTCTTCAAAACAGACAGCCGAGTTGTAGATGCCGTGATCCGGCCCGGATTCAACAAGACCTAGGATGATGGAGATACGTCGGCTTAGCTCGCGGAGCGGCACAAGTCGAGGATCCGTCGACGGGTCAAGTGCAACCTCTCCGGCCAGGTCACGGACCGTGTACCCGGTAAGGCTCAATTCAGGAAAGACGACCAGGCCCGCACCGAGCCGAATGGCTTCTTCGGCTTTGCTGAGATGCCGTTCGATGTTCGATGTGAGATCGCCAAGCCGTGCGTCAGTCTGTGCCAGTGCGATCATGCCATGGAGGGCCATCGGCGTCTACCGTTGAATCACAGTGTTCGGAAGTTCGTTCCGGTCGCCCGGCCGGCGCGGAACGTGCTGTTCCAATACCGATCCGACGGCGTCCACGGCTTCGACCAGGCCGTCCGTGAATTGGCCCCGCCCGAATCGGTTGGTCATGTTGGCCGCAATGCGGGTCCATGTGTCGTCAGCGACCTTTCCATGGATGCCGTCATCAGCCAGGATGCACAGCTCGCGGTCCTCGAGGAGCAGAAACAGCAGCACGCCCGTTCGATCGCGCGTTGCAGTCATCCCGAGCGCGACAAATTCCTGCCGGGCGATCTGTTCGATCGACAACGACCGTTCCGCACGCGACCGGCGCTGTCGCACTTCTACCCGGATCTCACCGCCCGATCGGGACTCGGCCGCGCTGACCGCCGCAGCGACCGTCTTCAGGTCTGCGGGACGCAAGAATGGCTTGAGCAGATTCATGGCCTGATTACGACAGGTCGATCATACGGATGTCTTTGATGTACTGCACCGTCTTGTCCTCGCGCAGATTCTTCAGCTTTTCCATCTTTCCCTCGATACGGTCGAGATTCTCGCGCATCAGCCCCAGGTACTTCACCGCCTTCGGGTCAAGCGGACGGCTCTCAAGTGTTTGGACGATCTCGCGCATCGTGCCGAGCGGTCCGGAGATTTCCTTGGTGATGCCGACCACCAATTCCTGCATCGCCTCCAGACGATTGCGTCGAAATTCAAGTTCTTCAAGTTCTCGCGCCAGCACATGTCGTTCGTGTACCGATGCCAGCGTTTGCGGAAAGACGTGTCCGTCGACCTCTTCCTTCACGATGAATTCGCGAACGCCCAACTTCATCACTTCCCGCACCAACTGCATGTCACGGTGGACCGTGAGAAAGATGATCGCGGCGGAGCACCCTTGCTCTAATAGCCGTGCAGCCGTCGCAAGCCCATCCTGGTCCGGTAGATGGTAGTCCATCAGTACAAGGTCGATGTCCTGCCGTTCACGGATCGCCTTCATCGCCCCCGCTCCCGTGCCTACCGAGGTCACTGAGAACGTAGCGACATCCGAGCGCGACAGGACCAACTCGACGAGGTGGACAGTCTCCGGAGAGTCTTCGACAAGAAGAACGTTGATGGGGCGTGGCTGACTCATTTCATCCACTGATTGTTTTGGCCGGGGTCAACGGCTCCGCTATGCGACGCCTGACGAACCGGGCGAGTTCTCGCAATCGCGCCATCAGTTCGCGGAAGGTTTCCGGCCTGAGGGATTGATATCCATCAGACAATGCCGATGCCGGGTCGAGATGCACTTCGATCATGAGGCCGTCTGCACCTGCGACGATGGCCGCCTGCGCCATTGGAGCAACGAGGTCCCAGCGGCCGGTGCCATGGCTCGGGTCCACGAGCACTGGCAAGTGGCTGAGGGTCTTCAGCAGCGGCACAGCATTCAGGTCGAGCGTGTTTCGAGTTGACGGCTCGAAGGTTCGGATTCCCCGCTCACAGAGCATGACCTGGTAATTCCCACGAGAGGCAAGATACTCGGCTGCCATAAGCCATTCCTCGATCGTCGCGGCGAATGACCTCTTGAGCATCACCGGCTTCCGTTCGTCCCCAAGCCGCTCGAGAAGCGAAAAGTTGTACATGTTCCGGGCCCCAACCTGCAGCACATCAGACGCCGCGAGCACATCACCGAGGGTCTCCGTATCCTTCACCTCGGTCACCACCTTCATTCCAGTCCGATCAGCGGCCTCACGGAGATATTCCAACCCCTCCAATTTGAGGCCCTGAAATGCGTACGGAGATGTCCGGGGTTTGAACGCGCCACCACGAAGGAACCGAACTCCGGTCTCGGCAAGCATTTCAGCGGTCTCGATGATCTGCGACCGGCTTTCGACCGAACAAGGACCGGCAATAATCGCCAATTCCGGACCGCCGATCGACTCGCTGCCCACCGCGATGACCGAGGTGTCCGGTTTGACCTCACGACTCACCAACTTGAACGGCTTCGAAACACGCACGGCCTCGAGGACGCCCGTCATGGACTGGAACAGGTCGGGGTCGAGCCCTCCACGATTGCCCGTGATGCCGATGGCGACGCGCTCGGCGCCCGGGATCTTGTGAGGCACAAGGCCGAGGGACCTGATCTTTTCCTGGACCCGCTCGACGTCTGCCGGGGTCGCTTCGGCTTTCATCACAACGAGCATCGACTCACTCTGTCATTCGATATACTGAGAACCAGACTTCATGCCGTGCCTCGATCGCAATTTCGTTCACCAGCGTCCCGTCGCGCCGCCGCCACCCGAGAGCCCTCCGCCACCGCTGAACCCTCCAAAGCCTCCTCCAAACCCACCGCCGATCGAGCCCCCACCTCCGCCGAACGAACCCGGCCATCCCCATCCACCGTAGTACTGGTGACCGTTCGAGGTCATGACGAGGCGCCGGCGCGAGCGTAGCAGAGGCCGTACCACGAAGAGCATGAACAACAGTGCAGCAATCAGAAGACCCGAACCGAAGATCGGCGCATCCTGGCCGCGCCGGTCCACCGTGTATTCTCCAGCGACCGCACCGGAGATCGAATAGACGGCCGCGACGAGACCTCCGTAGTACTGACCCTGGCGGAAACGCGGAAGGATCTCGCGTTCAATGATCTGTCGGGAAAGCGCGTCCGTGAGGACACCCTCAAGGCCATACCCCACCTCGATGCGAACGGCCCGGTCGTTCAGCGCCACGAGGATGAGGACACCGTTGTTCTTGTCTTTCTGTCCCAGCCGGGCTTCTTCGAACACGCGCACGGCGAGGCCTTCCATTCCCAACTCCCCCGCCGTTTCCACCATCAGAATGACCACCTGATTCGACGTGGTGTCTTCGAAGGACTTCAACTCGCTCTCCAGCGACCGCCACTCGGCATACGAGAGCGTATTGGTGTAGTCGTTGACGCGCTGGTCAATGCGAGGCAGCGCACCTGACTGAGCGATGGCAGCAGCGGAGATGTGCAGGAACAACAGAATGACAGCGATGGAACGCATCAGAATTTCACCTGGGGTGCCTGTTCAGCGGCCGGTGTAGCGTCGAAATACGCCATCGGCGCAAACCCACCGATCCCGGCGATGATGGACGCCGGAAATCGACGCAACCGGATATTGTAGTCCTGCACCACGTCAGTGTACCGCCGTCGCTCGACGGCGATCCGATTCTCGGTTCCTTCAAGCTGAGATTGCAGCGAGAGAAAGTTCTGGTCGGATTTCAGCGTCGGATAGTTCTCGGTGATGACGAGCAAGCGTGACAGGGCTTGCGAGAGTCCATCCTGAGCCTGCTGAAAACGTGAAAACGCCTGCGGATCACGCAAGACCTCGGGGGTCACGGTCATCTGTCCGACGCGGGAACGTGCAGCCGTAACGTTCTCAAGCACCTCCCGCTCCTGCTTTGCAAATCCCTTGACCGTTTCGACCAGATTGGGGATGAGGTCGTACCGGCGCTGGTACTGGTTCTCGACCTGTGCCCAGGAACCTCGGACGGATTCTTCGGCCGTGATAAGCCCGTTGTAGACAGAGATGCCCCAGGCCGCGAAGCCGATGCCAATGAGAACAAGCACGCTGAGGACCGCCAATGTAATGGCCAATGGACGACTCACGTTTCCGGCTCCTTCCATGATGTTCACGCGACGCAAAACCCCCGCCAATCGGGGGAAATATCATTGATGGTACCAAACGCTCGCCCGAAAAACAAATGACGTTCCGGCCGTTGTGTCGTTTGAAGCTTCGGACATCCCTCCGTACGTTGATGTGGAGGAGCTTGCATGCGCATCTATCTACGATCGAAGATCCACAAAGCCACCGTCACGGACGCCGATCTCCACTACGTCGGTTCCATCACCATCGACGAAGCATTGATGGACAAGGCGGACCTGGCCGAGTACGAGCGGGTGCTCGTCGTGAGCAACACGAACGGACAGCGCCTGGAGACCTATGTGATCAAAGGACCCCGCGGCTCGGGCGCCATTGAGATGAACGGAGCCGCCGCCCATCTGATTCAGAAAGGTCATGAGATCATCATCATGGCATTCGAAGTGACCGACAGCCCCCCCGTGCCCCGCAACGTCCTCGTCGATCGAAACAACGCGTTCGTGCGGTATTTGACGGAGGAAAGCTCCTCGACGGTGGACGGATGCTGATGGCCAAACAACCAGCAACCCCCCAGAACGACACGAGGCAGCCGGAAGGCTGCCTCATGAGTTTCTATTCAGGCCAGGACGACGCTCAGGAGCTGAGCAATGAACGCGCGATGACGATGTGCTGGATCTCCGACGTTCCTTCATAGATCTCGGTGATCTTGGCGTCGCGGAGATAGCGTTCCACCTTGTATTCGCGCACATATCCGTAGCCACCGTGGATCTGGATCGCCTCCAACGCCGCCTTCACAGCGGTCCGGGAAGCATACAGCTTCGCCATTGCCGCCGCTGTCCCATACGGCTCATGCTGATCTTTCAGTCGAGCCGCCTCCCAAACGAGCAACCGTGACGCCTGCACGTCAGTGGCCATATCGGCCAGCTTGAACTGGATCGCCTGCAGATTGCCGATCGGCTGATCAAACGCCTTCCGTTCTTTACTGTAGGCGATCGACGCCTCGAGCGAGGCCTGCGCGATACCCAACGCCTGCGACGCGATGCCGATCCGGCCCCCGTCGAGCGTCTTGAGCGCGAACTTGATGCCGAATCCTTCGTCGCCGATTCGGTTCGCCGCCGGGATACGAACGTCCTGGAAGTTCAGCGTGACCGTGTCAGAACTCCGAATGCCCAACTTCCGCTCCTTCTTGCCGACCGTGAAACCCGGCATGCCCTTCTCGACGATGAACGCAGAAACGCCTTTGGCTCCTTTGCTCCGGTCCGTCGCGGCCATCACGAGCACCACGTCAGCCGTCGAACCGTTTGTGATCCAATTCTTCGTGCCGTTCAGGATGTAGTCGTTCCCGTCCTTCGTCGCGCCCGTCCGTTGGTTCGTCGCGTCGCTTCCCGCTTCCGGCTCGGACAGCGCGAAGGCACCGAGCTTCTTTCCGCTGGCAAGGTCGATCAGGTACCGTTGCTTTTGGTCCTCGGTCCCGAACGTGTCCAATCCCCACGTGACCAGGGAGTTATTGACCGACATGATGACGCCGGCTGACGCATCGACCTTGGAGATCTCCTCCATGGCCAGGACGTACGACATCGTATCCAGGCCCGCCCCTCCGTACTGCTCGGGAACCATCATTCCCATGAAGCCCAGCTCACCCATTTGTTTGACCGCTTCGGCGGGGAACAGTTCCTTTTCGTCCCGTTCGTCCGCGGAGGGAGCCAGGACATCTTCGGCGAATTTCCGGGCGGTGTCCCGGATCATCAGGTGCGTCTCGTTCAGCGGTTGTTCCATGCGCTATTTCCCGTACTCGTAGAAACCTTTGCCGGATTTTTTGCCGAGGTGCCCCGCGGCGACCATTTTCTTCAGCAACGGACAGGGACGATACTTGCTGTCACCAAGCCCATCATGCAGGACCTCCATGATGGAGAGACAGACGTCGAGCCCGATAAAGTCCGCTAGCTGGAGCGGCCCCATGGGGTGGGCCATGCCCAGCTTCATGACCGTATCGATCGCCTCAGGGGTTGCGACGCCTTCCATGACGCAATACATGGCCTCATTGAGCATCGGCAGGAGGACACGATTCGACACGAACCCGGGATAGTCGCGTACCTCGACGGGGGTCTTCTCCAGCTTCGTCGTGAGCTCCCGGATGGTCTCATACGTCGAATCGGAAGTCGACAGCCCGCGGATCACTTCGACGAGTTTCATGACCGGCACCGGGTTCATGAAGTGCATCCCGATCACCTTGTCCGGCCGGTTCGTGACCGCCGCAAGTTCGGTGATCGAGATCGACGAGGTATTGCTGGCCAGGATCACCTCCGGACCGGTCAGACGGTCCAGGTCCCGGTACAGTGCCTTCTTCACTTCCGCCTGTTCCGTCACTGCCTCGACGATGAGCCCGGCATTCTTGACGGCCGCGGCCAGGTCGGTCGTGGGCACGATCCGGCTTAGGATGCTCTTTTTCTGCTCTTCGGTGACCGTTCCCTTCTTGATCTGACGGTCAAGATTGCCGCCGATCGTGCCCAGCGCACGGTCCAGGAATTCCTGCTTGACGTCGCACAGCGAGACCTGATACTCATATTGAGCGAACACATGAGCGATGCCATTCCCCATTGTGCCGCTTCCGATGACTGTCACGGATGAGATAGTTGACATTTTCTTCTCCGAGGATTGTACGTCAAACGCTCCGTTCCACAATGAGGCCTGAAGCTTCTCCTCCGCCGATACAGATCGCAGCCATTCCGGTGCGAACGTTCCGTTGCTGCATGGCCGAGAGAAGGGTCACAAGGATGCGGGATCCGCTCGCTCCGATGGGATGGCCGAGCGCCACCGCGCCGCCGTTCACGTTGACCTTCGCAGGGTCGAGTTTCGCCGCTTGATTCACGGCCAGTGCCACGACAGCAAAAGCTTCGTTCACTTCAAACAAATCGATCTGGTCCACCGTCATCGACGCGCGCCCAAGCACCTTGGCGATCACATCGGCCGGAGCGGTCGTGAACCATTCGGGCTTCTTTGCGAACGATGCGTACGCTCCGATCCTCGCGAGAGGTTTCAGTCCCCGACGATTGGCTTCCTCGGCCGACATCACGACGAGGGCTGCCGCGCCATCGTTGATCTTCGAGGAATTCGCCGCCGTGACCGTGCCGTCCTTCACAAACGCCGGCTTGAGCGTCGGAATCTTTTCGAAGTTCGTCTTGAACGGATCCTCGTCCTGCGCGACAGTCTCCGGCCCCTTCTTGCCCTCGATCGTCACGGGGACGACCTCTTCCGAAAAGCGTCCCTCCTTCCAGGCCGCCTGCGCCCGTCGATAGCTCTCGATCGCGAATGCGTCCTGGGCCTCACGAGGGATCTGGCATTCTTTCGCACACAACTCCGCCGCATTCCCCATGTGGTAGTCGTTGTACACATCCCACAGTCCATCTTTCACCATCGCGTCGGTCACCTGTCCGTGACCCATGCGATATCCGTTCCGGGCCTTTTCGAGAAGATAGGGGACGTTCGACATGCTCTCCATCCCGCCGGCAACGATCGTCGTCGCGTGGCCGAGTTGGATCGACTGCGCCGCCAGCATCACGGCCTTCAGGCCGGACCCGCACACCTTGTTGATCGTCATGCATTCAACAGACTCCGGAAGACCTGCAGCGAGCGCAGCCTGCCGGGCCGGGGCCTGGCCTTCACCCGCGGTCAGCACGTTGCCCATGATCACTTCACTCACATCTCCGGGTTGGAGTCCAGCACGTCGTACGGCTTCTTTGATCACGATGGCGCCCAGTTTTGGCGCCGTGAGGGCGGCCAACGCACCGCCGAACGAACCGATCGGCGTGCGGCACGCGCTGACGATGACGGCTTCATGCATGATCGATCTCTCGAGTAAGGGTCAGGCTGTGGGAAGATTGTGCATGGTCGTGCGAACGTGACAATCGCAGACCTGCGCTGCTCTAGCTGTTCATCACCTTGAGGAATTCTTTGTTCGATTTCGTGCCGCGCATCTTGTCGAGCATAAGCTCCATCGCCTCGATGGGACTGAGGTCGCTCAGGAACTTCCGGAGGATCCAGACCCGGTTCAGGTCGTCCTCTTCCATGAGCAGCTCTTCTTTACGCGTGCCACTCTTGTTCACATTGATGGCCGGGAAGATGCGCTTGTCGCTGAGGGCGCGGTCGAGTACGATCTCGGAGTTGCCCGTTCCCTTGAACTCTTCGAAGATGACCTCGTCCATCCGGCTCCCCGTTTCCACGAGCGCCGTCGCGATGATCGTCAGACTGCCCCCCTCCTCGATATTTCGGGCCGCGCCGAAGAACCGCTTGGGACGATGAAGCGCGTTCGCATCGACGCCGCCCGACAGGATCTTGCCGGAGTGCGGGATGACGGTATTGTGGGCGCGCGCGAGACGGGTGATACTGTCCAGAAGGACGACGACGTCCTTCTTCGCTTCGACAAGCCGCTTGGCCTTTTCGAGCACCATGTCGGCCACCTGGACGTGACGCTCGGGTGGTTCATCGAACGTCGAGCTGATCACTTCGGCGCTCACGGAGCGCTCCATGTCGGTCACCTCTTCGGGACGCTCATCGATCAGGAGGACGATGAGCTTCACTTCGGGGTGATTCCGTGCGATGCTGTTGGCGATCTTTTGGAGCAGAATGGTCTTTCCAGCTTTGGGTGGCGAAACGATCATACCACGCTGCCCCTTCCCGATGGGCGCGAGGAGGTCGAGCACGCGCATCGCATACTCTCCCGGGATCGTCTCCAGCTTGACGCGGGCGTTGGCGTAGAGCGGCGTGAGGTTGTCGAAGAGCACGCGGTCGCGGATCTGGTCCGGATGATCATCGTTGACCGCCTCTACTCTGAGGAGCGCGAAGAACCGCTCCCCTTCCTTCGGCGGACGCACCTGTCCGGTGACCGTATCGCCCGTGCGGAGCATGAACTTCTTGATCTGCGACGGCGAGACGTAGATATCGTCCGGGGACGGGAGATAGTTGTAGCTCACAGAGCGAAGGAATCCGTAGCCGTCGGGCAGGACTTCCAGCACCCCCTTGCTAAACCCGACGCCATCCTTCTGGCTTTGGGCCTCCAGGATCTTAAAGATCAGTTCCTGTTTGCGCAGGTCGCTGTACCCGGCGATATTCAAGTCCTTCGCGATGATGTTGAGTTCCGCGATCTTTTTGGACTTGAGTTCGGTGATGTCCATCGGCATGGAGGGAATCCTTCGAATGTGAGGCGGACGATGATCGGACGCGGAAACGGCGCGGACCGCGGTGCCATTCAGGACCGCATCCGGGAATGAAATTCAGGTTGGGAAAAAGGTGTCGGTCGAGGGGGTTCGACAGGTTGGGAAAACTGCTCCGGACGGAGCTTAGAACCGGAAGCAGTATAGACCATTATTGAGTGATTGTCAAGTATCGACGACGTTCGAGGTAGGCCAGCGCCTCGCCGACCACAAAATGCGACCCCGTGATGAGCACGGTCCCCCTCCTCCCAGCCGTTCGCACGGCCTTCCTGATCCCTTCGGCCACCGATCGGGATGTCTCCACCGGGAGCCCAGCCTTTTGGCAGGCCCGGGCAATATCGTCCGCCGGCCTGGCCCGGCTCGTTCTGGCCGCTACGGCCACCACCCTTCCCGTCACAGGGCCTATGGCCTTCACGACGGACGCGAGGGCCTTATCGGACGCAATTCCAAGCACTGTCCGCGTCGGAAGGATCCGCAATGCGCGAAGTGCGCTGGCGAGCGAACGCATCGCAGGCGGGTTGTGGGCGACATCGATAATCACCCGAGGATGCGCACGCACGCAGGTGAGGCGACCGCGGAATCCGGTCAGTCGTGCGACATCGCGGAACCCACGTTCAATGGATCCTTCCGAAACGGGAAGGCCCTGCTGGCGGAGCGTTTCGATGGAAGCAACCGCTGTTGACACATTCTGGACCTGGAACGACCCAGGAAGTCCGACCATGACGTCTCGACGGCCCCGTGTGGCATCGGGGAGCGATACTCGGGAGCCTTCTACGGAAGCTTCGTGGAGACGAACCGAAAACTGGGTCGCGTCAACCACGTTCGCTCCGACCGATCGTGCCCGACGCCGGATGACCTTGCTCGCGGTACCGGCCCTGACGCCCAGGACACACGGAACACCCGGTTTGATGATCCCAGCTTTCTCAGCAGCGATGTGGCTGATGGTCGGACCGAGATGCGCCGTGTGTTCGAGCCCGATGCTCGTGATGACGCTCAGGATCGGCGTGACGACATTGGTCGCATCAAGCCGCCCGCCGAGCCCAGTCTCTATGACCGCGACATCGACGCCCTCCTCTTCGAACCATCCGAATGCCATGGCGGTTACAGCTTCGAAGAACGTCGACCGCCTTCGCCAGACCTCGGGCAAGAGCCGTCGTGTCCAGGCCACGACCCGCTCCGAGCTGATCTCACGTCCATCGATGCGCATCCGTTCACGAAAATCAACCAGGTGCGGCGATGTATAGAGCCCGGTCCGATATCCGGCCTCCGTCAGAACCGCCGCGATCAGTGCAGCAGTCGAGCCTTTACCGTTCGTGCCGGCGATGTGGATGACGCGGATGCGGCGGTGCGGATCGCCGATCGAACGCAGGAGCCCTCGAATGTTGCGGAGGCCGAGCTTGATCCCGAACGATTGCAGCGCGTACAGCTCGCGAATGGACTGCGGGTAACTCGTTGGTCTGGCGCGTCGTGTCACAGCCACGATTGGAGGATGGAAGCGGAGAGGTCAGCCTTGAGTGATCCAACAAGCTGCCCCACATCGGACAGGCCGCAAGCCTCTGCGAACGAGGCAAGACCCTCGGCGATGCGACCGCTTGCCGCGGGATCGATGAAGTTCAGCGTTCCAACCTGCACGGCCGTGGCCCCGACCATCAGGAATTCCACAGCATCCTCCGCCGACATGATCCCTCCGATCCCGATGATGGGGATCGTGACGGCTTTGGCCACTTCATAGACCTTGGCCAAGGCCACGGGTTTGATCGCCGGGCCAGAAAGACCACCAGTCACGGTCGACAGTTTCGGTCGGCCCGTGTGGATGTCGACCGCCATGCCGACGAGCGTATTGATGAGCGACACGGCATCTCCGCCCTCTTCCTGCACGGCGCGGGCGAACTCGGAGATGTGCGTCACGTTCGGCGTCAACTTCACGATCAGCGGCCGCTTTGTCAGCGACCGGAGGCGGCGTGTGATCTCGCGGGTGCGTTCGACGTTTGTACCAAAATTCAGCCCGCCTTCTTTCACGTTGGGGCACGAGACGTTGATCTCGAAGGCATCGATGCCCGCCTGGGCTTCGAGCAGGGCTAACACCTGCGCATATTCGTCCACCGAGCTCGCTGCGATATTGGCGATGACACGAGTGCGAAGCTGACGTAGACGGGGCAGGCGGGTCTCTATGAAATCGTGCACTCCAATGTTGGCCAATCCAATGGAGTTCAGCATGCCGGATGGTGTTTCGACGACCCGCCGAGGAGGATTGCCGTCGCGAGGCTTCCAGGAGAGGGATTTTGTAATCACCCCGCCCAGGCGGTTCGGATCGCACAGATCGAGAACTTCATCGCCGTACCCGAATGTGCCCGAGGCGACAAATACCCTATTCGCGAATTCCACGTCGCCGAGCCGGAATGAGGCCTTCACCATCAGAACTTCACCTCCCCCGCCCGGAATGTCGGTCCTTCCGTGCAGACCAGAGCATAACGCTTCTTCCCCTCCACCCGTTCGACGGGACATCCTTGGCAGAGGCCGATCCCGCACGCCATTTCCCCTTCGAGGGAAAGCTCGCATGGGATCGATCGCTCCAGGGCAAAGGCGCCGAGCGCTTTCAGCATGGGTGTAGGGCCGCAGGCGAAGATCATCGGTGATGCCAGCTCGTGCTTCCGGAGGTGCTCACGCAACAGATCAACGACCGTTCCGTGATGACCTTCAGAGCCGTCGTCCGTGGCGACGTGGAGTTCAACAAGATGCTCGCGGTAGAGATGCCGTCGCGTGCGCGCTCCCAGGAACGTGTGGACCGTCCGACCACGCTGTCGCGCCTCGCTTGTCAGCAGCGGAAGCGGCGCAACGCCGAGCCCACCGCCGACAAGCAATGCGGTCTCAAATTCTGCGTCGACGTGGAAGGGGGTGCCGAGCGGGCCCAGGAGGTCGACTGTTCGGCCCGCCTCGTACGACGCCATGGCCTTTGTGCCGACCCCGACGACATTAAACACAAGGTCGACCATGTCCCGTGCAACGCGTGAGATGCTGAACGGTCTCCGAAGCAACGGGTCCCACGAATCGTTCTGCACCCGAACGTTGACGAATTGCCCCGCCCGGATAGATCGTGCCACTTCCGGACATCGCAACGTCAGTCGGTGGATGCCTTCGGCGACCTCCATCCGCGATTCAACGACGGCTTGGTAGTGACCCCGTGTCAATCGATCACCTTTTCCTCGGTCTTCGGTTTTTGCGCTGGTGCGAATTCTTCTGACTTCAGAAGTCTTCGTCCCGGAGCGCGGGCGGCACCCTCATCGTTCGGCTGCACCATCTCCGTACGGTTTGTATCAACGATCGCGCTCGTCAGCTCGACCAAACGGCGACGCGCTTGTTCCGCATACTCTGTCGATCCGAACTGTTGCGCCACGGCCTTATACCGGACCGCAGCACTGTCGGGCCGGTTCAGCCGATTGTCATACATCCACGCCGAAGCGTACAAGCTCTTGGCCACGAGGGGTGACGACGGGTACAACGTTGCGATCGAATCGTATCGGTCGGCAGCTTTCTGATACAAGCCGACATCCCATGCAGTTTCGGCAGAACGGTACAGCAGAGCCGACCGATCGGTCGAGACCGGTGTCGGCAACCCGAGGAGGGTCCTCGCCTCTGCCGCATAGGGGGACTCAGGATAGTCCGCCACGATCCGATTGAGAAAGTCCTCCCGTCGTCCAAGCGATCCGCTCGAGTCAGCATGCGCCAGGTCGGCCATAAGATACAGGCCGCGAGGCGTGGTCCGGTGCGAACGTCCGAATGCTAGCGAACGTTGGAGCCACCACGCTGCCGAATCAGGCCGTTCGAGCTCGCTGTAGAACCACTCTCCCAGATCCTGCATCGTGATCGCCACCTGCGTCTCGAGGGAATCGATCGCGGTGCCATTGGTCCGCGCCCCTGTGGAATCCGGCGGAGCCGCTTCGGCCGCCTGTCGGAGGCTGTCTGTGAAGGCAAGTCGCGTGTGCAGCTGAAAATACCTGTTGAACATCGCGGCCCGCCGGCGGGCCTGAGCGGAGATCGCAAAACTGCCATGTGAACCGGAACGGTCGAATTTCTTGGCCGCCGTCGCGTAATCGTTCATCTGACCCTCGTACAACTTCCCAAGCTCGAACGCTGCCTCTGCCGCAGAGGCCTGGCGGACGAACGCCGTATCGGCGTAGTCGTAGGCTGCGATGGCCTCATCGATCCGGCCGGCGTCGGCCATGAGGCGAGCCCGTTCCAGCGCGATGGCGCCCAGCCGGTCCTTGAAGCGGAGGTCCTCTTCCATCTTCTCATCGAGCGTCAGGGCTTCCTCCACGCGTCCAAGCCGCCGAAGAGCTTCGATCCGTAGCATCGTGGCGTCGAACACGAGATACGGGTCCTCCGTTGCCTGTGGAACGCCGCTCAGCGGTTCCAGCGCGGCCTCAGGCTGCTCCTGGTCCATGAGCAGCTGGCCTTCGTTCAGCATGGCCGAGGCGACCGATTCGTTGTCTGGTGCGATGGCCCGCAATTGTGTGGCATACCGCAGAGCGCCAGCGGGATCCCCATCTTTTCGCTTGAGCGAGGAGAGCGATTCGAGCGCGCGTGCCTGCAGGACCTCGTCGCCCGCCTCGCGCGCTTCTGCCAAACCGGCCGTCAACGCCACCTCGGCCTCCTCAGGACGCGAGAGCTCTGACAACACGGCCCCATAAAGAATGCGGGCCTCGGTCCTGAGATCACTTTCCGGATACTGCGCAAGCAGCTCGGTGCATTTCCGTTCCGATTTGACATTCTCTCCGAGAAGGAAGTACGACCGGGCGATCAACAGCAGCGCATCGTCAACGAGGTCACTCCTCCCATGGAACGCGAGAATGTTCGAGCACTTGTCGATGACGGAATTAAGCTTCTGCCGGGCCGAGCTCGGTATGATGGCACCTGCGGTCGGCGTTCCGGGGACCGACACGGCAGACGGAGCCGACCGCTGTGTCCGTTTGGCCAATTGGATCTCTTCTACCGCAGCATCGAACAGTCGCGATGCGTTGTAGTATGCGTTGAAGTACGAGACCGTATTCCGGTAGCCCTGGGATATGACATCCCCCACGGGCTGGAAGACGGAACAACCGGAGATGGACGCACCCGCCATCAACGTCCCGATCAGGACGAAACGGCGGACGGTCGATGGAAGCGGTCGGTTCATGGATTGGTCGGCCGGAGGTCGATCTCGCTCATCATGGCATTCGCCGGGAGGGTAAGGGCCGCAAGCACGGCCGCGGCTACATCGTCCGGCTGGAGAATGCGCGCCAGTTTTGCCGGGTCTTTCGGAGTCGAGGAAAATTCCGTCGCAACGCTTCCGGGTCCCACCGTGATGACCCGGACGTTCGAGGAGCGCACTTCGAGCCGCAGACAGTTCGTGAACCCATTGAGAGCCCATTTCGTGGCAGCATAGCCCGCACCGTTGACGAAGGCATTCTTGCCTGCGAGCGAAGAGACGTTGACGATCGCACCCGTCTGCTGGCGTTCCATCAGCGGAATGGCAAGCCTCGTGCACAGGAACACTCCGCGTACGTTCACCTGCCACATGCGGTCGAAATCTTCGAGGTTCAGCTTCGCCACTGGGGCGAACACGCCGATACCTGCATTGTTCACCAGAATGTCCAGACGTTGTTCGCGATCGACGACCGTCTGAAATGCCCGAGCGACCTCTTCGGGCCTGGTGACGTCTGCCGGCGCCACAATCGCCTGACCGCCGGCCTTCGTCACTGCGTCAGCGACTTCCTGTAGCTCTCGGCCCGACCGGGCCGTGAGCCCGACGATGGCCCCCTCGGCGGCGAGATGCATCGCGATCGAACGTCCGATGCCACGCCCCGCTCCGGTGATCCAGGCAATCCTTCCCTGCAGCTTCATACGCGCAAGTCTCCGATCAATGGACGCAGGACAAGTTCCTCCGGCATGACCCGCTGGGGGAGTTCGACGGTATGCATCACTGCGGCAGCGATGTCATCCGGCGACATCATTGCGCCCGCGTACTTCGTTCGCAACGCCGCAGACCACATCGGAGTCTCCACGGCGCCCGGGAAGACGTTCAGGACCCGCACGCCGTCAGCACGCACCTCGTCGCGAAGGACGCGCATCATCATGTCGGCCCCTGCCTTCGAAGCAGCGTAGATGGAAGATTTCGTATAGACCGCCTTCGCGGCGAACGAGAGGATGTTGACGATCATACCCGAGCGACGCCGCTGCATCAACGGCACGATCGCACGGGCGATCAGGAACGGACCCGTGAGGTTCGTGTCGATAATGGCCCGATATTCGGCCGTCGATGTGGATGCCAGCGATCGGAATGCGGTGACGCCGGCATTGTTGATGACCACATCGGGCACACCAACCGTCTTAACGATCTTCGATGCGGCCCTGCGGACAGAGGCTTCGCTGCGGACGTCGCAGACCATGGCAGTGGCACGGGCCCGGCCCTTTGTCCAGGAACGAAGCTTCTGGATGGCACGGGAGGTGACAACCACTGTCCACCCAGCCGCATGAAAGCGGTCCGCCAACGAGCGACCAATGCCCGTCGAAGCACCGCTGATCCACACGACGCCCGCTGTCATCGTTGCTGGCCCAGTTGTGAGCCGATGAGCGTCAGGAACTCTGTGCGGGTCTTGACGTCACGCCGGAACGTGCCCAGCATCGCGCTCGTCGTCGCCACCGAGTTCAGCTTTTCGACGCCCCGCATGGTCATACACAGGTGCCGCGCCTCCATGACCACGCCCACCCCCTGCGGTTTGAGGACGTCCTGCAGCGTGGCGGCGATCTGCTGCGTCAGGCGTTCCTGCACCTGCAAGCGACGCGCGAAGATCTCGACGATACGGGGCATTTTGCTGAGGCCAATGATCCGGCCGCTCGGGAGATAGGCGATGTGGCACCTGCCGTAGAACGGCACAAGGTGATGTTCGCAGAGGGAAAAGAAATCGATGTCCTTGACGATGACCATCTCACTGTACCGCTCTTTGAACACGGCACCGTTCAGGATCTCGTCAAGGTCGTCGCGGTAGCCTTTCGTCAGGAACTCATACATCCGGGCAACGCGCGCAGGAGTTTCTCGCAGACCTTCGCGCCGCGGGTCTTCTCCGATCTCTTCCAAGATCGTTCGGACAGCCGACTCCATGGCCGGACGTTTCATGCTTTACCTCGCACTTCCACGACGTTGTTCTCTGTTTCGCGCAACCGGACTGAGACGAGCTTTCCCGCGGGAATCTTGGGTGCCAGCACCGTCCAGATGGCCTGCGCAATATTCTCGGCTGTCGGGATGACACCCCGGAGAAATTCGACGTCGTGATTGAGATGCTTGTGGTCCACCTTGGCGATGACCTCCCGACGGATCACCTCCTTCAGGACCTTGAGGTCCACAACATAGCCCGTGTCGGCCTGCACCGGGCCTTCCACGGTCACTTCCAGCTCATAGTTGTGCCCGTGGCCGTTCGGGTTATTGCATTTGTCAAATACGGTCTCGTTCTGCTGGTCCGTGAAGGCGGGGTTGAATAGCCGGTGTGACGCGCTGAAGGTCTCTCGGCGGGTAACGGTCACCATGGTGAAAGGTCCTAACGTGGCCGGCCCCTGCGTCAGAGCGCGGCAAGTACCGCATCGATGTGTCCGGTCACTTTCACTTTCGGAAAGATGGCCTTGATCTTCCCTTTCGGGTCGATCACAAATGTCGTCCGTTCGATGCCCATGTACGAACGGCCGTACATGGACTTCTTCTTCCACACGCCGTATGCTTTGATCGCTTCTCTGTCCGGGTCGCTAAGCAACGGGAACGACAACGCGTACTTTGCCGCGAACTTCGCATGCGATCCGACGCTGTCGGCGCTGATCCCCACGATGACGACGCCCCGCTTCTTGAGCGCGTGGAAATTCTCCTGAAAGTCGCACGCTTCCCTGGTGCATCCTGAGGTGTCATCCTTCGGGTAAAAATAGAGGATGACCGTCGAACCCTTGAGGTCGCGTAACCGGACCCGAACGCCATCTCCGCTGGTGAGTTCGAAGGGAGGTGCCGTATCTCCTACTCGCAGCATGTCGCTACTCCGCGGTTGGAAATGGATGGCAGGCCATCTCGCGCCTGCCGTCCGGTATGGTCAAATCTTCGCCACTGCTGCGGTCAGGGCGTCGTAGTTCGGTTCAACGCCGGGATTGGCTGTCACCTCGACGTAACGGACGATCCCGTCCTTGTCGAGCGCGAACACTGCCCGCTGCGATGCAACGTATCCGGGGAGCCCGGCGAAATTGTCGAGCAGAATGCCGTAGGCGGTGACGGTCGCACGCGTGTAGTCCGACAAGAGGGGGAAGTCGAGCTGATTCTGGTTCGCGAACGCTTTGTTGGCGAAGGGCGAATCGACGCTGATGCCAACGACCTTGGCCTCTGACGCATTGAAACGGCTCATTGAATCCCGAATGGCACACATCTCTTTCGTGCACACTCCCGTGAATGCTCCGGGGTAGAACACCAGGACCGTTTTCGATCCCTTGAATTCATCGAGCGTGCGTACTTTACGGTCCGTGTCAATGAGTGAAAATGCGGGTGCCGCTTGTCCTACCTGGACTGCCATGGATCCTCCTGAAGGTTGGGAACGAGTAACAAGACGCGGGGCGGGTGCGAGGGCTGGGATGCCGTCGAGTCGGGGGTCAAGAAACGGGTTGACACTTGGTGCACGTGCCGTAGAAATCCAGCTTGTGCGCGTGGATCTGTTCCGGAACAAGCTGTTGAATGCGCGCGTTGACGTCGTCCAGGGGCGCAACCTCCAAGTCCTTCACGCTGCCGCAGATCTCGCAGACAAAATGGTAGTGAGGACTCAGGAAGGCATCATACCGCTTGGTCCCTTCGCCGAAATCCAGCTCCCGCACCATACCCTGCTTTGCGAGAACATGCAGATTGCGGTAGACAGTTCCGAGCGAGATCTTTGGCATCTCCTCCCGAACGCGCTCAAAGATCCATTCAGCGGTCGGATGCTCCCGTGTTCGGCGAAGAACATGGAAGATCCGGTCACGCTGACGGCTCCGCTTGACTCCGATGGACGACATGGTCAGTAAAAATACCAAGAATCGACAGTATTGTCAACGCAGGGTATAGCGAACACCAACAAGGATTGAGGGGTTCCAAACATAGCTCCCTCGCTGAAATCCCAGCTCCTGGCGGGCCACATTACCCTCAGCCGTCAGTAGCCAACCCGACCAGGCGTACCATTGGCCGCCTCCCCCCGCGGAAATCGCGTGCAGCGTGAACAGTTCCGTCGTCGGCAAACCTGTCGTCGACAACGTGAATCGCTCGTCGGGTACGACCCCTGCCCCACCACGCACGTACACGAACTCATCCCGATCGCCAAGGTAGTACCGGCCACTTAACACGACCGAAGCTGTGGCACGCGAGAGATTGACGGACACGAAGGGTCGGACGGAAACCCAGAAATTGCCGAGGTATTTTGCAGCCGAACCCGTCAATAGTGTGACGGTCCGCCTGTCGCGAAAGACATAGGCCCGAAAACCCAGCGATGATTCGAAACCGGACGGCAGGGCTGCGAAATATTCGATGCCTCCTCGGTGCCGGGGATATGGAGCACTGAATCCTGCGGCGTAACCGACATACGCGTACGTCCCCGCACGCAGCACCGGATACCACTCTGCTTCGACTTGCGAGCCCGAGGCAGATCCGCGTTCGCCGTACGCCACTTTGGCCAGGACTGTTCCCGACTCCCGGCGGTCAACTCCGTAGATCGTGAACGACGTGAACGCATCGTAGTAGCGTTCATAGGATTGACGTTCGACGAACGTCCCGACAAATCGTTCCGGGGCCGCCGTCGGGACCGGCCACGCCATCTCTTGGGCAACTCCCAGCGCCACCAGGCAGACAAGACCGCCCACAACGCGCCGAGCCCTCGAATGGAGCCGTTGGAAATCCAGTCTCTTCTCGGTATATTTCAATGTTCGTCTCCGGAAGGGTGCGAGAGTGGTTGAATCGGCCGGTCTCGAAAACCGGAATACCCGCAAGGGTATCGAGGGTTCGAATCCCTCCCCTTCCGCACTGTGAAGCCCCGCCCCTCGTCGGCGGGGCTTTGTCGTAATGCCGGAAAGGATCGTTCCCGTCGCATCGAACATCGAGCTGGCAGCATGTTATGCCGGCTTGGCCTGATGAAAGCCCGCCCGCTCCATTTTTCCCCACGCTTTCTCCCCCCGCACGTACTTCCAAAACCCCATCAGGCGCCAGTAGACAGTCATCTGCCGGTACCCAAAGTTTTCGATGATCCCCATGCTCAGCAGCAACGCGAGGTGTTTCGGGTTAGGATAGCGCTTGAAGGAGATCTCTTCGAGAAGCACAGCGCCGACGGAGAACATCACACCATAGACAATGGCCGCGATCAAGAAGAGGCCGGTCATGACCGGATCGAGCCGGTCAAGGGCCAGCAACACCACCAGCGAGGCATACCCGAACGCCTCGATGAGCGGTCCGAGCAGTTCCACCATGAGAAAGTACGGCAATGCAAGCGTGCCGACGACGCCGTACCGTTCGTTGAAGATCATGTCCTGATGGATGTTGAGCACATCGGCCAATCCACGGTGCCAGCGATTGCGCTGGGATCCGAGGACACGAAGCGTTTCCGGAGCTTCGGTCCAGCAGACCGGGTCGGGGACGAACATGATCCGGTAGGGCCTTCGGGCATCCCGGAAGTGGCGATGCATGCGAACGACAAGTTCCATGTCCTCCCCCACCGTGTCGGCGTCATATCCCCCAACTTCGATCACGGCCTTCCGGCTGAACATCCCGAACGCGCCGGAGATGATCAGCAACGCATTCAGGCTTTGCCACCCCATCCGTCCGGACAGGAACGCCCGGAAATATTCCACCACTTGGAACAGCGGAAGAAGTTTCCTCGACAGACCGACACGAACGACCCGTCCGTTCACGACATCGCATCCGTTGGCGATCCGGACGATCCCACCCGAAGCGATGACCGTGGGATCATCGAGGAACGGCTTCATGACCTTCTGCAATGCGTCGTCCTCGAGGATCGAGTCCGCATCGACGCAGCAGACGAAATCGTACTGCGCGGCGTTGATCCCCGCATTGAGCGCATCCGCCTTCCCGCCGTTCTCCTTGTCGACGACCGTCAGGTTCTTGTAGGCCGCGCTTCTTGACCGGTACAGTCCGCGCACAGGACGCGTCGCGATCGATGCCTGGTACACCCTGTGGGAGCGCACCAGATCAAACTCCGCGAGCAATAGTTCGAGGGTCGCGTCCTTCGATCCGTCATTGATGACAACGACCTCGTACTCTCCGTAAGACAGCTTCAGCAGGCTTTTCACCGAATCCACGATCCCGGCCTGTTCATTGTAGGCCGGTGCCAGGATCGATACCGGAGGTGTGATCTCCGATTGGACGACGATGCGATAGTCCGTGAAGCGAGCCTGCCGAACCGCCTGCATGACCTCGCCGAACGACCGGTACAGCAAGACGACGTACGTCAGGTTTACGCCGACGAAATACAGGATCGAGAAAGCCACATACGCGTGGAGCGTGATCTCGAAGAGGTCCATGAGACTCATGGGGCCACCTCACCCGCTTCTTCGAGCACCTGCGCGACGACATCACGCAGGATCCCCTCGGGGCCGTGAGCGAAGGCGTGGAGGGTGGACAACCCCTGGTCACCGGCCGCCACAAGAGCACGGGCCGCGGCGATCTTCTCCTCCAACGGTCCGTCCTTCAGTCGCTGGTGCAGCGCTGGCACGGCGCTGGCAGTACCCACAGCCCTCAGCGCTTCCATCGACCGGAGCCGCAGGACCTGAAGGGGATGCGACACATACTCGAGCAGAAGGGCTTCGGAACGACCGTCACCCAACCGACCAAGGGCCTCGACGGCTTTGGCCCGTATCGTCGTGTTGGGATACGTCGCCGCCATATCCCGGAGACGTTGAACACTTTCCACAAATCCGACCTCCGCCAGGAGCTCGATGCACAATTCCACGATGGTGACGTCGCGTGCGGAGAGTCCTTCCAGCAGATACGGCACTGCCGCAGGTCCGTGCGCTTTCACGCTCACAGACAGCTCCATCATTTCCCAATGAGACAGGTTGCGCATGGACCGGAAGATAGAGCCAAAGGCCTCCACGCCGACAACGTGGAGGAGCGCCCGCAGCGCCTGCAAGCGAACGCCGGCATGCGGGTCCTCGAGCGCGGCTGCGAGGGCGGCCGTCGAACCCCGCGCCCGCAGCGTTCCAAGATGCATCGCCGCCTCTGCCCGGACCCACCATCGACGATGCTCGAGCTTGGCGACAAGGTCATCAACGAATCCGAGCTCGTAGGCGAGAAAGACGATGCGCTCAGACGTCTCACCCGATACGTCGGCCGCCGTCGATGTCAGGACAGAAAGGAACGCAGACCGGCGCAGCGAACGCTGCCGGCCGAATCCGCGTTCGATCGTTCGGGTGAATTCCCGGTAGGGTTCAAAATGACTTTCATGAGACGTTCCAGGTGGTACGGGGGGAAAGTCAGCGACCAGGAATTCGGACACGGCGAGGCCATACGACTCCTGCAACCGGAGCATCGAGCGTTTCCGGCGCGACGACGCCTGTTTCATCGCCAGCAGGATCACCGACGTCATCAAGACCAGAAGGGTGACTGACGCGGTAAGGATGAGGAAGACGAACAGCGTCAGGCTCATCAGCGTGGGGGAGTGGAGCGGCCGCGGGTCAGCAGGGTCTTCTTGACGCGGGCAGCCAGTTCGTTCGGGCTGAACGGTTTCGTGATGTAGTCTTCCGCCCCGAGTTCGAGACCCCGGAGCACTTCATGCTCCTTGCTCTGGGCCGTAACGAGGAGGACAGGGATCTCTCGCGTGCCGGCATCGGCCTTCAGGGCTACAAGCACCTCGAACCCTGTCATGAGCGGCATCATGACGTCAAGGAGGATCAGGTCGGGACCGACAGTACGCGCCGTGGCCAACGCCGCTTCGCCGTTGTCGACGGAGACCACCTCGTAGCCGCTGTTGCGCAGCTTATACTCGATCAGATGCCGGATGTGCACCTGGTCTTCAGCGACAAGGATCTTTTGAGCCATAGCTGTTCGGATACGTTCGGACAAACGTACTCCTTTTTGGGGGGAATGTCACGGATTGAAAGTCCGGTCATTTCTATGTACTTTGGGTGTGCAAGGCATCTCGGAGAGATGCAGGAGCGGTTGAACTGGCCACCCTGGAAAGGTGGTATACCGGCAACGGTATCGTGGGTTCGAATCCCACTCTCTCCGCCACCCTTCGAGGAGGTCCGATGAACCGATGGGCCGTCAGCGCCGCTCTTGCGGCGTTCCTCACTTTCCCCCTTTCTGGACAATCGATCCCGGCCATCACGGTCGAGGGTCCCATCACGCCCGCTGCCGCTGAATACATCACACGCGGGCTTGATGCGGCCAAAGACCAAAACGCGCCGGCCTTCCTTCTCCGCCTGAATACGCCCGGTGGATTATTGTCGTCCACCCGGACGATCGTCAGCAAGATCCTCGAATCTCCGGTCCCCGTGATCGTGTTCGTCACCCCTGCCGGTTCGCAGGCTGGATCGGCAGGGGTCTTTATTACCCTGGCCGCCCACATTGCCGCCATGGCTCCGGGGACGAACATCGGCGCAGCGCATCCGGTCGGAATGCAGGGCCCGATGGACACGATCATGAGCGCCAAAGCGACCAATGACGCCGCTGCATTCGTCCGTGCGATCGCGCAGCAACGGCACCGGAACCTCGCGTGGGCGGAGAACGCGGTGCGAAACAGTGTCGCCCTCTCCGCCACCGAAGCCCTGGACAGCGGCGTCGTAGACCTGATCGCGGCTTCCGACAGGGCCCTCCTCGACTCGCTCAACGGACACGTGATCCATGCGGGTGGACGGACCGTCACGCTCGACCTTTCCGGTGCAACGATCGAAGAGGTACCACCGAATTTCGCCGAAACCCTGCTGGGGATTCTCAGCGACCCGAATATCGCTTACATCTTGTTCCTGCTTGGGCTCTACGGACTCCTGTTCGAGCTATACAACCCAGGCGCTATTCTTCCCGGCGTCGTCGGCGGGATCTGCATGATCCTCGCATTGTATGCCCTCCAGACGCTCCCCTTCAGCTATGCCGGCATCGCTCTCATCGTGTTCGCAATCATCCTGTTCCTGCTGGAAGTGAAGGTGACGAGCCACGGTCTGCTTGCCATCGGTGGGACGATCGCATTGCTGCTCGGCTCTACCATGCTCATCCGACCCACGTCCGGGTTGGAGCTCGTGGAGATCTCCTGGAGCGTCATCCTGTTCGCCGCCGCACTGACCGCCCTGTTCTTCCTGGTCGTGATCGGACTGGGCCTCCGGGCCCAACGCGGCCGGCCTGCTTCCGGCCGGGAGAGCGTCGTGGGGCGTACGGCAATGGCTCGCACTGTCGTCGGCTCCGACGGCACTGTGGAATTGCTCGGAGAACTGTGGAACGCTCGTACGGACGGGTCGCCCATTCCGGCTGGATCGACCGTGACAGTCGAACGGATCGAAGGACTGTTGTTAATCGTGAAACCGCATCATCGCGACGAGGAGAATCGGTCATGAACATCCCCTTCATCATCTTTCCACTGGCGCTGGTCATTCTGCTGATCGCCAACGCCGTCAAGATCCTCCGTGAATACGAACGTGGCGTCATTTTCCGGCTCGGTCGCCTGATCGGCACCAAGGGCCCCGGCATCATCTGGCTCTGGCCGTTCATCGACCGGATGGTCAAGGTCAGCCTCCGGACGGTCGTCTTTGACGTGCCTCCGCAGGACATCATCACGAAGGACAACGTGTCGTTGAAGGTCAATGCCGTCGTCTATTTTCGGGTCGTGCATCCCGAAAACGCGATCGTGCAAGTCGAGAATTTCATGTTCGCGACCTCGCAGCTGTCACAGACCACGCTCCGAAGCGTCCTGGGACAATCGGAGCTGGACGAGCTGCTCGCCGAACGGGACAAGATCAATCTGCAGCTGCAGAAGATCATCGACCACCAAACGGAGCCATGGGGCATCAAGGTCTCCAACGTTGAGGTGAAGCACATCGACCTGCCGCAGGAGATGCAACGAGCAATGGCAAAGCAGGCCGAGGCTGAACGCGAACGGCGTTCCAAGGTCATTGCGGCCGAGGGCGAATTCCAGGCCTCCAAGAAGCTGGCCGATGCCGCCAAGGTTCTCGCCCAGCAGCCAAGTGCCATCACGCTCCGCTACCTCCAGACACTGCGCGAGATCGCCACGGAGAACAACTCCACGACGATCTTCCCCGTTCCCATCGACCTCCTGAAGCCGTTCCTCAAGGGCGGCGCCGGGAAACGCTGACCATCCGCGGGCAAGGCTCTGGCGTGGGCGTCGTGGAAGGGATCGTAGGCATTCGGCCGTGGGATGACAGGTCGCTGCGGGTGTACAGGCGCGAAGGGGGCTCGGTCATTTCCGAAGAGGTTCCCTTCCAGCCGTGGTTGGCACTCGCCGACCCGAGTCTGCTCGACGCTGATGTCCCTACGGCCGGACAGTCGGTCCTCGAAGGGAACGACGGACTTCGCACCCTCGTTCACTTCGACCGTTGGCCGCAAGTCTGGGAAGCGATCCAGCGAGTGCTTTCCGTAGAAAGCGCACGCCGACGCCAGCGCGTCGCATCCTACCTCGATCTGCCCGATCTGCTGTTCCTGTTCGATCCGGTCGAACAATGGCTGACCGCGACCGGTAACACCTTTTACCGTGGTCTGAAGCCCGGCGACCTCGTACGGATGCAAGTGGCGATCGAGACTGCGTCGCCCCCAGGTCGCGAGAGCCGATCTGACCGGTCACAGGACCGCATCCGGGTGATCAGCGCGACGGTGAGCGATGGCCGCAAGAGCACGTTCAAGCTGCGCAAGCAGGATGAGCCTTCGCTCCTGACGGAATTTCTGCAGTGGTTCCTGTCCATCGACCCGGATGTCGTTGAAGGCATCGATCTTCTGAGTTTCACGCTCCCGTATCTCGCCGAGCGGTGCGCGCTGCACGCGGTCGAGCCGACGTTCGGACGTGACGGCTCCAGCCTTCGGCAATCAACCTCTCCGATCGGCAAAGGACCGTGGGAGATCCCTGGGCGTTCGGTCTTCGACCCGGCGGAATCGATGCGTCATGCTGGCCCGACCACACAAGCGATCGTCGCTGACGCACGCAAGCCACGAAAAGCCGCCGCTCATCCTTCGGGCTCACAGCTCCAACGCCGCCTTCATGACACCCGTCGATGGTCCGACCCATGGTGGCAAAGCCTGTTGGCCCTGATCGGCACCATTCCCCTCCCACCTGACCGACTGTTACGTACTGGCCCAGGCCATTGGCTTGAAGCGTGGCTCGTGGGGCAGTCGATCACCACCCGAACGTCGGTCCCGTTTGCCGGCCACCCCTCCGCACCGCCGGTCGACATCGCACCGTCGGGCCTCAGTGGACTATTCTCCCCGGCAGCCGAGGTTGTGCTGGTGCCCTCGAAGGCCGCTGCGTGGCGCGATCTGGGCGAGGTCGCATCGGCGAGTATGCCTGCATGGATCAGACGCGTTCGAGAGCGATGGGAGCCCACATTGAGCGCCCCCCCGACCGATCCCGAAAGCACGGTCGGTGTCATCTTACTCACCGGATTGACGGACGCCGTCCGGGCCCGAACATCGCGGCTGCATGTGACGAGCGTGGCCGATCGTCTCGACCGCGCCATCGCGGAAACAGCCGCACGCGTGGCCCAGTCACTCCGGCGCCAAAACGTCCAGGTCGTCCAAGAGATGGGCGAGCGGCTCTATGTCGAATATCCCGACAATCTGGGGGACGAAGCGCGGTTACGGTTGTTCTGGGCAAAACTCAATGAGACCCTGCCCGCGCACCTCCGCGCGGTCATGCTGCGATCGTTCGAAGCGCTCGTATCACTTGCGCCGCGGATCATGTACGCCGTATCTGAAACCAGCGTCATCCCCCTGCCACGACCGCACCCGTTTCGTTCTCCAGAAGCGTTCCTCCGCGACTATCACTCGCAAGCGACGGCGCTCATCTTGCGACGGGAATGGAACCGCCTCCATCAGCTGACCGTCGAGACAGTCCGACGGATCAAGGGCCGAGCATGGCACGTGGCCGATTTCTGCCGTCGGGAGACGCTGGCCGCCTCGCTCGCTGAGTACGTTCGCGATCGCGACGCGCGCCGCCGGAACCCCTCAGCCCCGTATGAAGCCCTCCTGCGGTCTCAAGAAACCGCTTTGCCGAACCGAGACGCTTCGAACGAAGAGGCCCCCTCGAAACGTTCGCTCCATGAGGCTGGCAGCACCGTCGTCTACTACATTGCCGGGAACAGACGGGACCTCTCGATGGCGGACATGAGCCGTCTGGCCGAGCTCTGGGACCCAGCAGCTCCGGACGAGAATTCAGAACACTATCTCGAGCGGCTTCGTCAATCGCTGGAGCGCTACCAGATCTTGTTCGGTGAGGGTGATTTTTCGAGGATATTCGGGGACGAAGGGCTCTTCTCGTTCGCCGATGCGGAGATCGCTGTTGTCCGCAAGCCATTCACTTCGCCCAAGCGCGAGGGGGGGCCTGGAAACACGTCGTTGGGCATCTGGCTGGACCTGTCAGACGGGGCGACTTGATTTTCATTGGGCAGCGACATAAGTTGCGGACGTAATTCACCACACCGGTTTTGCTTCACCGCCAGTCGGTTTGGCTGTCGTGAGTCTCGAGCAGCACGTGGGCTGGGTGGCAGGAACGGATGCTGTCAGGGTCTTGAACGCGGCGAGCTGAACACTGCGGGCGTGGACCGAAGGGCCGCACGCTCAACGCGTTCTGGAGACAAAGGCCTGGTGTATATGTTTCACGTTCAGATGGAAGGTACCGTATGGAACAAGGTACGGTCAAGTGGTTCAACAATGCCAAAGGCTACGGCTTCATCAAGCGCTCATCCGGTGAGGACGTCTTTGTGCATTACAAATCCATCGACGGAGAGGGCTACAAGACGCTCAACGAAGGCGACAA
>CAYYOV010000007.1:0-93960 GCA_964473365.1 uncultured Ignavibacteriaceae bacterium | reverse complement strand
CGCATGCGTCGTGAGGATGCTGCCAATGCATGGCCGCACTGGGTCCGCTCGCTCATCATCGCGGCGCTGCTCCTGGCTGTTGTGCGCGCTGGAACGCACTCGGTCGGCCTCGAGTTGTATCTCGCCAACCTGACGACGCTCGCCATCGCGATCATCGCTGCGATCGCGTGGAGGTTGAGAAGCAGGGAGCGGGATGAGAGCCTTGGCAGTAAGCAGTAGGCAGGTACTCTCGGGGCCGGTCAGGCTGAGGTCTTGTCACATAATCTCAACCTGATCATAACCTGCCTGTACCTGCTTACTGCCTACTCCCCCCCCAGACCTCTTCCCACCTCACCTTTCCTTTTCCCACACTTTCCGGTAGATTGAAGCTTCGATCGTTGATCCACCCTATGGAGTTCCCATGCCAGTGATTGGTGTCCTTAAAGAGACAGCAGCCCGGGAAACGCGGGTCGCTCTGGTCCCCCAGAGTGCCGGGCAGCTCGTGAAAGAGAAGCACGGCGTGTTGGTCCAGGCCGGCGCCGGACTAGCGGCCGGATTCCCCGATGCCGACTATCAGAAGGCTGGTGCTCGCGTCGTACCGTCGGCCGACGCCGTCTTCAAGGGAGCGAATCTGCTCGTCAAGGTCCAGCCCCCCAGCCCCGCTGAGGTCAGAAAACTTCGTGCAAAGACGACGCTGGTGAGCTTCTTGTCGCCTGCCACGAACGCCCCACTCATCCGCTCTATCGCTACGCGAAACGTGACGTCGTTTGCGATGGAGTACATTCCGCGCATAAGTCGCGCGCAAAGCATGGACGCGCTCTCGTCTATGGCCACGGTGGCTGGCTATCGTTCGGTCCTGATCGCCGCGACAGAGGTCGGCAAGATGTATCCGATGCTCATGACCGCCGCCGGGACGATCGCTCCCGCAACCGTGCTCGTGTTGGGCGTCGGCGTGGCGGGCCTGCAGGCCATCGCCACCGCCAAGCGCCTGGGTGCGAAGGTTGAGGCGTTCGATCCGCGACCGGCCGTGAAAGAACAGGTCAAGAGTCTTGGCGCGGCATTCGTCGAGATGGAGCTGCCGAAGGAAGATGTGGAAACGAAGGGGGGCTACGCCAAAGAGCAGTCCGACGCGTTCCTGAATGCCGAGCGTGTGGCGATCGCAGCTCGATTGCCGAAGGTGAACGCGCTCATCACCACCGCGCAGATCTTCGGCAAGAAGGCGCCCGTGCTTGTCACGGCCGCGATGGTGAAGCAAATGCCCGCCGGTTCGGTCATTGTCGACCTGGCGGCCGAAAGCGGTGGCAACTGCGAGCTGACCGTCGCAGGCAAGACCGTCGTCAAACATGGCGTGACGATCGTCGGCGCAGTCAATCTGCCTGCCAGCCTGCCGGTCGACGCCAGCCAGATGTATTCGCGAAACGTGTATAACCTGCTCAAGCACATGTATCCCAAAGCCGATGCGCCGACGGACCCATCCGAAGAGATCCTGGCGGCATCGTGCGTGACCCGAGGCGGCGCCGTCGTCCATGAGGCGGTCCGCGCGCTGCTCGGAAAAGGAGGCAAATAGACGATGTCCGAAGCCTTGATGATATCCATCTACGTGTTCGTTCTGGCCACGTTCGTCGGCGTCGAGATCATCAGTAAGGTCCCGCCGCTGCTCCACACGCCACTCATGTCCGGTTCGAATGCGATCTCGGGCATCACGCTCGTCGGGTCGCTCATCGCAGCCGGTGAAGGTCACGGTGGATTGTCGGTTATCCTGGGAATGGTCGCTGTCGTGTTCGCCACGATCAATGTCGTCGGCGGATATCTCGTGACCGACCGGATGCTCAAGATGTTCAAGAAAGATGCGCGGCGCGGAGGTGGACAATGAGCACGTTCGCCCTCCTTGCGTATCTGATCGCGTCTGTCTGCTTCATCCTCGGCCTTAAGATGATGTCGTCCGCCCGCAGCGCGCGGCGCGGCAACGTGATCAGCGGCCTTGGAATGCTCCTGGCCATCGTCGTGACGCTGATGGACCAGAAGATCCTGGCGTTCGAGTACATCCTTGCTGGCTTGCTGGTCGGCTCTGCTATCGGCCTCTATCTTTCGATCCGCGTCAAGATGACCGACATGCCGCAGATGGTCGGCGTGCTGAACGGTTTGGGCGGTGGCGCGTCAACCCTTGTGGCCTACGCTGAATATCTTCGCCTCTCGGGCGATGCCGCCTTCAATGTCTGGGCCGGCGGAGAGATCGACCTTGTTGTGCTCATCACGATCGTCCTCAGCATGCTCATCGGCACGGTGACGATCGTCGGCAGCCTGGTGGCGGCCGCGAAGCTGCACGGCATGATGAAGAGCGCACCGATCCTCTACCCGATGCAGAAGCAGATCAACGCGGTAATCCTCCTGACGATCCTCGTGATGGGGGGATTCTTTGTCGCCGACCCGTCACTCTGGTACCTGCCGCTGGCCATCATAGGCCTGTCGATGGTCTTGGGCGTAACAAGCGTTATCCCGATCGGCGGAGCCGACATGCCTGTCGTGATCTCGCTCATGAACTCCTACTCCGGCCTGGCGGGCGCCATGACGGGGTTCGTCCTCGGTAACAACGTCCTCATCATCAGCGGAACACTCGTCGGCACGTCGGGCATCATCCTCACGGACATCATGTGCAAGGCGATGAATCGCTCGCTGGCGAACGTTCTTTTCGCGGGCGTCGGAGCCGACTACGTGCCCGATGAATCCGCCGGCGAACAAAAGACGGTCATCCGATACACGCCGGACGACGTCGCATCCATCCTGGAGAACGCGCAATCGGTCGTCATCATCCCGGGATACGGTCTGGCGGTCGCGCAGGCCCAGCACGTGTTGCAGGAGCTGGCGAGCCTGCTGATCGCTCGCGGGGTCGAGGTACGCTACGCCATCCACCCGGTGGCGGGGCGTATGCCCGGTCACATGAACGTGCTCCTCGCCGAAGCGAACGTCCCATACGATCTCCTTCTCGAGATGGACCAGATCAACGACGACTTCCAGAACACCGACGTCGCCCTGGTCATCGGGGCGAACGACGTCGTCAACCCCGGCGCACGCCACAAGAAGAACAGTCCGCTCTACGGCATGCCCATCCTGAACGCCGACAAGGCCAGGACTGTCATGGTCTGCAAGCGCAGCCTGAATCCGGGATTCGCCGGCGAGGATAACGAGCTCTTCTACCAGAAGAACA
The DNA here is from genome assembly GCA_964473365.1 of uncultured Ignavibacteriaceae bacterium. Taxonomy (GTDB): domain Bacteria; phylum Bacteroidota; class Ignavibacteria; order UBA10030; family UBA10030; genus 2-02-FULL-55-14. Next base: position 90,776 of record CAYYOV010000007.1, on the reverse strand, counting down.
CGATGATGGTGTTCGGCGACGCGAAAGCCACGCTGACAAATCTCGTGGGTATGATGAAGAAGTAGAATCAGCCGAGCCGACGATGCGTTCTTTGCGCCTCGGCGCCTTGGCGGTGAATGCTTTTAGGTGCAAATCTGAAGGCGGTCGGTTGGTTCCGGCCGCCTTTTTGTTTCTTCGATGGCAGTTACGTAGTATGTCACGAATTGCCTGTTCGTGACAAGGCACTGATGATGGAAGGTCGATTTGGTCTCTATTGAATTTTGATCGTCGCTTACGCGACGTCTGTTCTGGGCCTCCGGCTGTTCTTTGCGGCAAATCGTTTTTCGCATGTCCCCCGACCAACTCCCGCTCCTTGCCGCCGGCATTTTGCTGATCGCGTTCCTCTATTCATCCGTGGGGCACGCCGGTGCATCGGGGTATATTGCCGTCATGTCGCTCCTCAGCGTCGCGCCTGACGTGATCCGGCCGACGGCGCTGGTGTTGAACATTCTTGTGGCCACGATCGCCAGCTGGCAATTCTGGCGGAGCGGACATTTTGTATGGCGGCTGTTCTGGCCGTTCGCGCTGACGGCCGTCCCGCTGGCGTTCGTCGGGGGGTATGTCGCATTGCCGGCGGAAGTGTTGAAGCGGCTCATCGGGATCGTTCTCCTGGCGTCAGCCGTGCGACTCCTGATGCGACCGTCGGACGATGTGGTGTCACGGGAGCCGTCGACGATCGTCGCGCTGTTGCTCGGGGGCGCGCTCGGACTGCTCGCCGGATTGACCGGCACCGGGGGAGGCATTTTCTTGACGCCGGTGTTGATCCTTGCTGGTTGGGCCCGGGCGAAGGCGGCCGGGGCCGTTTCTGCCGTCTTTATCCTCACGAACTCGTTCGCCGGGCTTGCTGGAAATATCAGCGCCACGAGCGCCTTCCCGACGCCGGCGCTCGTGTTGGCGGCCACGGCCGTCGTCGGAGGAACAGCCGGTTCGTACCTTGGAAGCCATCGGCTTCCGCAGACGACGATCAAGCGGCTCCTCGCCATCGTGTTGGTGATTGCCGGCGCCAAGCTGCTGTTCGCCGCCTGAATCGTACTCCAAACTCCCGTTTCGTTCATTTTCAATTGTGTTCTCCATGGACACCATCCTGATCACCGGTGCGACAGACGGCATCGGAAAGCAAACAGCCATCGAACTGGCGGCACGTGGATTTCGCGTGCTTGTCCACGGACGCACCAACGACAGTGCGTCGCAGGCCTGCGACGAGGTCCGCACAAAGGTGATGGCCGCCAAGGTGGAGCCGGTGCACGGTGACCTCGGCTCCCTCGATGCGGTGCGGGGGCTGGCCGGTCAGATCCGGAAAGCTACGCCTTCTCTCAAGGCGCTCGTGAACAACGCCGGCGTGTACATGAATGAGTATCGAAAGAGCGCTGACGGGTTTGAAATGACATTTGCCGTCAATCATCTCTCCCACTTCTTGCTCACCGATCTCGTGCTCGATTCGCTTCGCTCCGGCGCGCCCTCGCGCATCGTGACGGTGAGCTCGGTCGCCCACACGCGCGGCGCCTTCGACCTAGCCACGATCAACGACGCAGATGCATTCACCCCGTATCATGCATACGCCGCATCAAAGCTGGCGAACGTCCTGTTCTCGAACGCCTTGGCCCGACGGATCGAGCGCGACGGCATCACGTCGAATGTGCTCCATCCGGGCGTCATCACAACGAAGCTCCTCAGGGCCGGCTTCAGTATGAGCGGGGCATCGGTCCAGCGCGGTGCAGAGACCTCCGTCTTTCTTGTGACGTCTCCGTTGGTCGAAGGTCTGACCGGCCGATATTTCGCCGACGCGAAGGAGACTTCGCCCTCGGTGCTCAGTCGGGATGAGGCATTTCAAAAGGCCTTATGGGAACAGAGCGTACGATGGACGGAACGGTGACGCGCCGCCTCGTGGTCGTTGTGGCGGCATACACCGCCGCACAAATGATCTCCGATATCGCCAGCCTTCGCATCGTCCTCCTGGCTGGTTGGTCGATGGACGCCGGCACGCTGATCTATCCCCTCACCTTCACGCTCCGCGACCTGGTCCACAAGACCGCCGGTATCTCGGCCGCGCGGACGATGATCTGGCTTGCTGCGATTATTAATGTTGTCATGGCCGCATTCTTCTGGCTGGTCGGACAGCTGCCCGCCGATCCCGCCGTGGGTGAGCAAACGGCTTTCGCCCTGCTGTTGACCCCCGTGTGGCGCATCGTCGGAGCATCGATCCTTGCCGAGGTCGTATCTGAACTTCTCGATACTTCGGTCTATCACCGGTGGGTGGACCGGATGGGTCCTTCGCGTCAGTGGGCCCGCGTCCTGGTCAGCAACGGTGTGAGTGTACCGGTTGACAGTTTGCTCTTTGCCTTCCTCGCCTTTGGCGGCGTCTACGAAACGGCCGTCGTATGGGCCATCGTCGGAACGAACGTCGCTGTCAAAGTGCTCGTCACTATTATCGGCGTGCCGCTCATCTATCTGGTGCCTGAGCGGTCCCCTGGAAGCGCATAGTCCGATTCTGATCGTCATCGACCGACCCCAAGCCTCCTCTGGCCGATTTCGTCTCTATCTTCGCGGATCCCTCGCGTATTTTGAATTTCGAAAGCCCGTTTTGCATGCGCTTTCTAATGGTTGCAGAAACGAAGAGCGAGACTTCCGCGTTTTCTGGGTATCTTGATTCGGTCGGTGACCTCCCCCTCGACCCGGCCTTTACCCACCCTTTGGATTGATTCATGGACGCAAAGAACGCTGACCTGTCTGCCCTCCGTATCGATAGATCGGGCGAGCCACCACCACGCCGGTTTTCGCCTGCAAAACTCGGACTCTGGGCCGCAGCTGTCCTGGTGGTTGCGGTAGCGGTTTCCTACTACTGGGGACGTCTTCTGGCCCCGGCGCCCGAGGTCAAGCTGGTCACTGTTGCGTTCACGTCTCCTGCACAGACCAACGCAGTGCTGACGGCCAGTGGATACGTTGTCGCGCAGCGGAAGGCGGCGGTTGCCTCGAAGGGAACGGGACGCCTGGCGTACCTTGGCGTCGTGGAGGGTGATCGTGTTCGCAAGGACCAGGTGATCGCCCGGCTTGACGACAGCGACATTCGCGCGCAGCTCGACCAGGCGCGCGCCAACCTGAAGGTGTATGAGGCCGATCTTGTCGACGCGCGACAGTCGCTTGGCCGCGTGCGTTCGCTTGTCGACAAGGCCCTCGCATCGCAAGCCGAGCTTGAAGCCGCACAATCTCGCTTTGATCGTGTGCTCGCCGGCATTGAGCTGGCCAAGGCCCAGGTGTCGGGCGCCGAGGTCGCGCTGGAGAACATGCTTATCCGATCGCCGTTTGACGGCACCGTGCTTACGAAGAACGCCGACGTCGGGGAGATCGTTGCTCCGTTCGCGGCCAGCGCTTCCTCACGCGCGGCCGTGGTCACGATCGCCGACATGACCTCGCTGCAGGTCGAGGCCGACGTCTCTGAGTCGAACATCGAACGCATCGCGCCGGATCAGCCGACGGAGATCACGCTCGACGCGTACCCGGAGAAACGCTACCAGGGGTTTGTGGCCAAGATCGTCCCGACCGCCGATCGGGCAAAGGCGACAGTGATGGTCAAGGTTGGATTCGTGTCGTACGACGCGCGCGTGCTCCCCGAGATGAGCGCCAAGGTCCTCTTTCTCACGAAGGCCACCGGATCCGCAGAGCTTGAGCAGAAGCCGGTGTTGACCGTCGTTTCCAGCGCGCTCGCGGAGCGCAACGGCCGGACCGTGGTCTTCAAGGTCTCCGACAAGCGCGCCGTGGAAGTTCCGGTCCAACTCGGACGCACCTTTGGCGCCTTCCGTGAAGTGACCTCTGGCCTCGCGTCGGGAGAGAAGGTGATCGACCGGCCTGGTGACGATGTCGTCGATGGCGCGTCTGTGAGTATCAAGTAGCGTGGGGTCGTCCGACCACGTAAACCGACAGTCCGATAATCGAACCACTTCAAGGCCCTCCGTATGGCTCTCATCGAGATCCGAAACGTCGCCAAGGTCTACAAGCGGGATACGTTCGACGTGCCCGTCCTTCACAATCTGAGTCTCGACGTGCCTGAGGGCGAATTTGTTGCCCTTATGGGGCCGTCTGGGTCCGGCAAGACGACTCTCCTGAACCTCATCGCGGGGATCGACCGGCCGACAAAGGGGAGCATCGCCGTCAAGGGTGTGGATATCAGCACGCTCAGCGAATCGGCGCTCGCCCGCTGGCGCTCGAACAATATCGGGTTCATCTTTCAGTTCTATAATCTGATCCCCGTCCTGACGGCGTTCGAGAACGTCGAGCTTCCCTTGCTCCTGACGTCGCTGCAGAAGGCAGAACGACGGAAGCGGGTGGAGTTTGCCCTCTCTGTTGTAGGTCTTGCCGAACGGATGTATCACTACCCCAAACAGCTCTCCGGCGGCCAGGAACAACGGGTCGCCATCGCCCGGGCAATCGTGACTGATCCTACGATCATTGTCGCAGATGAGCCAACGGGGGACCTGGACCGAACGTCGGCAGAAGAGATCCTCACGCTGATGGAGCGTCTGAATCGCGAGTTCAAGAAAACGATCGTGATGGTGACGCACGATCCGCATGCCGCCGAGCGGGCGCATGTGCGGCGTCATCTCGACAAAGGCGACCTGGTCTAAGGAGATCGCCATGCGCGTACTCAAGCTCATCTTCAAGAACGCCTTCCGTCATAAGCTTCGAACGTTCCTGACCATCGTCGGGATCGCCGTGGCCGTGATGGCTTTTGGCATTCTTCGTACCGTCTACACGGCCTGGTACGCCGGCGTAGAGGCTTCCGCAGCGAACCGCCTCATTACTCGGCAAGCGGTCTCGTTCATTTTCCCGTTGCCATACGCCTACAAGGCGCAGATCGAGAAGGTCCCCGGCGTCACGACCGTCTCGTTCGCCAATTGGTTCGGAGGGGTGTACATCGACAAGAACAACTTCTTCGCCCGCATCGCCGTCGACCCCATCACTTTTCCCGAGGTTTATCCGGAGTTCCTGATCGATCCAGCCCAATTGGCGGACTTCCAGCGCGAACGGAACGCCTGCATCATCGGAGAGTCGATCGCGCGTCAATATGGGCTGAAAGTCGGCGATCCCATGCGCCTCGAGGGGGATATCTATCCGGGAACATGGGACTTCGTAGTGCGTGCCATCTATCGTCCGCGCGACAAGACGGTCGACGCGACGCAGATGTTGTTCCACTGGACGTACGTTGACGAGCGGATGAAACAGGACATGCCCGGCCGCGAGGGGCAGGTCGGCTGGTATATCATCAAGATCGCCGACCCGGCCCGATCGGCCGAGATCTCCGAGCAGGTGGACGGCCTGTTCCGAAATTCGCGCGCAGAGACGAAGACCGAAACGGAGCGCGCGTTTCAGCAGAGCTTTGTGGCGGCATCCAGCGCCATTATCGACGCGATGAACTTCATCTCGTTCGTCATCGTCGGCATCATCATGCTGGTGCTCGGGAATACGATGATCATGTCGGCCCGCGAGCGTACGCGTGAGTACGCGGTCCTGAAGACGCTCGGATTCTCCGGCGGACATCTCGTCGGACTGATCTTCGGCGAGGCATTGCTCATCTCGTGCGTCGGCGCCGGCACGGGCATCGTTCTGACCTTTCCGATGGTCCAGGGCTTTGAGGCCGTCGTACCCAAGGGTTTCTTTCCGGTCTTCACGATCGAGCCGACCACGTTGATCCTCGCAGGCTCGGCTGCGATCGTCGTCGGTGTCGCTGCAGCGCTGTTCCCGATCCAGCGGGCGCTTCGTACCCGCATTGTCGATGGCCTTCGGTTCATCGGCTGACGCGACCGTGCATCAAGACCCCGTAGGAGTCCCCGTATGAATCCGATGAAGATACCGATGTCGTACATCCTTCGAAACCTGGTCGCACGCCGCCTCACGATGACGATCACCGTGACCGGCATCGCGCTGGTCGTCTTCGTCTTTACCGCCGTCCTCATGATGGCGGCCGGCGTGGAGACGACGCTTGTGTCGACGGGCCTTCCGGACAATGTCATCGTCTCCCGAAAGGGATCGCAGGGTGAGATCTCCAGCATCCTCCCGGGCGACGTGGCGAACATTGTTCGCACGCTTCCGTTTATCGCCAGGACGGCGGACGGAACACCTGTCACGTCGGGAGAGCCGGTTGTCGTCATCAATCTCCAGAAGCCCGACGGCGGCGTGAGCAATGTGACCGTGCGTGGCGTTTCACCGCAAGCTTCGCTCCTCAGGCCCCAGGTGCGGATCGTCGAGGGGCGGATGTTTACCTACGGGGCCCGCGAGATCATCGCGGGTTCCTCGATCGCAGCGCGGTTCAGCGGAGCATCCATCGGCGACAAAGTGCGATTTGCGGGGGACGATTGGACGGTCGTCGGCATCTTCGAGGCCGAAAAGAGCGGCTTCGAATCCGAGATGTGGGGTGACGCTCTCCAGCTTCTGACGGCATTCAACCGCGGCAGCAGCGTGTCGACGATGACCCTGCGATTGGAGGGGGCGGAGAAGTTCGACGACTTCCGGCGGGCTTTCGAGGCCGACCAGCGCCTGAACCAGTTCGAACCGAAACGAGAACAGGCCTTCTTCGCCGAGCAATCCGAGTTCCTCGCGATCTTCATCCGGGTCTTTGGCACGTTCATCACGGTCGTCTTCAGCGTGGGGTCGGTCGTCGGGGCGATGATCACGATGTACGCCGCCGTGGCCAATCGAACGGTCGAGGTTGGGACCCTTCGCGCGCTCGGGTTCCGCCGCCGGAGCATCTTGTTTGCGTTCCTCACCGAGTCGCTGTTGCTGTCCCTTATTGGAGGCATCATAGGGGTCGGGCTCGGCTCGATCCTCCAGCTGGTCCGCGTGTCGACGCTCAATTTCAGCTCGTTCTCCGAGCTGGCGTTCTCGTTCGCACTGACGCCCGGCATTGTGGTTGCTTCGCTGCTTTTTGCGCTCGGCATGGGCTTCACGGGCGGGTTCCTCCCCTCGGTTCGGGCTGCCCGTCTGAACATCGTCAACGCCCTGCGTGCCGGTTGATGGCGCGCCCGGCACAGGAGACTCTCATGACCCCCTCAGCGCCCCTCTCTTCGGTTCTCTGGTTGCCACTCGCCGCCCTCACCTTCTTTGGCTGCAGCGGCTCGTATGCGCCCCTTGACACGGTTCCCGCCGTCGACCTGCAGCGCTATGCCGGCCGATGGTACGAGATCGCCAGTCTGCCAGTGTCGCAACAGCGCGGCTGTTCGTGTACGACTGCCGAGTACGAGATCGTCGACGCTTCCACGGTGCGGGTCATCAACACGTGCAAGAAGGGGGACGGGACGGACCGGGTCGAAGGCAAGGCGTTCGTTGTCGAGGGAAGTCACAACGCAAAGCTGCGCGTCCAGTTCTTCTGGCCGTTCCGGGGTGACTACTGGATCCTCGGCCTGGATGAAGCCGAGTACCGGTGGGCGGTGGTGGGATTGCCGAGCCGGAAGTACTGCTGGATCCTTTCGCGCACGCCGAGCATGGATCCCGATCTTCTTGCGCGTCTCGTTGCAGATCTTCGAGCCAAAGGATTCGCGACCGAACAACTGCAATACACGGAACATGATTGCGGCGAATGAGGCGCCTCCCTCCTGGCTTCCGGTCTCTGGCCCCTCGACTCCGCGGCCTTCGGCCGCTTCGCTCGGGACAAGCTTCTGACCTCCGACTTCTGGATTCTCACTCCCGGATTCTGTATCCTACCATGGCTGTCCGCTGAACTCTCCACGACCCAAGCGACCCTCCTATGTTCTGGCTTCAGATCGTCTCGAACTTCATCAAGATCCTTCGCGAGGGGCAGACGCCTCAGCAGGTGGCCGGCGGATTTGCCCTCGGGTCCATCGTTGGCCTCATGCCGGGACTGAGCCTCCAGAGCCTCTTCGTGTGGCTGATCATCTTTGTCTTGAACGTCAATCTCTCCGCCGCCTTCCTTGCGGCAACACTCTTCGCGCTTGTTGCATGGCTTCTCGACCCGGTATTTCACCAATTGGGCTATTGGTTGCTGGTCGACACCGAGTCCCTGAAGCCTTTTTGGACTGCGATGTACAACGCTCCCGTCGCTCCGCTCACGCGGTTCAACAACACGATCGTGCTTGGAAGTCTTGTTGGCGCCCTGGTCCTCGCGCTTCCGGCATACGTTGGCATGAAGCGATTTGTCGTCGCCTACCGCAAGACGGTCGGCGCAAGGGTTGAAAAGACCCGGCTCTACCAGATCATCAGCAAGAGCTCGTTCTATCGATGGTACGAGCGCGTGCGGGACCTGGGAGGACTGTCATGAGAAGGAACTTCGTCCTCTTTGTTTTCGTGCCGGCCATCGTCCTGCTTGTCGTTCTCTATTTCTTCCTGGATGGCTGGGTCGAGGCGGGCCTTGAATATGCCGGCGAACGTGCTGTTGGGGCCAAGGTCGAGATCGACGACCTTGCGCTGACGCTGTCTCCTCTCGGAATGCGATTCGAACATCTCCAGGTCGCCGATCCGAGTGATCCATGGTCCAACATCTTCGAGACCGGCCGCGTACAGTTCGCCATGGATATCAACCAGCTCCTGCGCGCCAAGTTCATTGTCGAAACCATGGAGGTGAACGGGCTCGTCCTCGGCACCAAACGTACCACCGACGGGTCGATCCCCAAGCCTCCGCCAGCCCCTGTTGACGAGACCGCTGAACCTTCGGCAGTATCGCAGGCGACCGCGGTCCTTGTGGACGACGCGAAGAAGGCACCGGTGTTCGACCTAGCGAAGCTCCGGTCTGAGCTCAACATCGATAGTCTCACGAACCCGAAGAACCTGCTGACCTATCGCCACCTCGATTCGCTCAAGCGTCAGATCGACGCCGCCTCGGCCGAATGGGACACTACGCTGGCCGCTCTCGATCGCGTCAAGGCTCAGGTCGACGATGTCGAGGCGCGCGTCAAGGCCATCAATATCAACGAGATCAAGACCGTACCGCAGGCGACCGAAGCGTTCAATAATGCCAAGGCGGCCTACACGACGGTGCAGGACGTGACCAGGACCTTCGGCGAGCGCAAGCGAACCATCACCGATGGCGTCAACGGACTCGCGGCAGGTGTGCGACAGATCGACGACGTGGCGAACCAGGACTTCCGCAACGCCGTGGCTCTGGCCAAGCTTCCCGACGTCTCGATGTCGGGCCTTGCCCAGCTGGCCCTGGGCAACGACATCATGTCCAAAGCCCGCACGTATCTTGGCTACGCCGACATGGTCCGGTCCAAGATTCCCGAATACACCCCAAAGCCTGACCCAACACAGCCCAAGCGCTCGCAGGGGCTCACGGTCCACTTTCCCTCCGAACGAGCCTTCCCCAAGCTCTGGATCAAACAGATACTCATCTCCGGCGGCACCGACGCGGCGCAGGACCCGAACTATTTCTACGCGACGGGAAAGGTCACAGACATCTCGAACGACCAGCGCATCACAGGAAAACCCTTGGTCGTGGCCCTCGGCGCCAAAAAGGGGAACGGCACCGCCATGACCTTCGACGCGTTCTTCGACCGGCGCTCGGACGTTCCGCACGACAACTACAAGGTCGGATTGACCGGCGTTCCCGTTGGGGCGATGGAACTTGGGCGCTCGGGCTTCCTTCCCTCCCGCATCACTGAAGCCACCGCAAAAGCGAAGATCGACGTCGACATTCCCGGCAACCACCTCAACGCATCAACGCGGGTCGACATCGAACGCATGCGCCTGACGTTCGATCGCGACGTGAAGAACCTCGTTGAGCGCATCGTTCGTGATGTGCTCACCTCGGTGAGCGCGTTCTTTGTTGATCTGCGCGTCTGGCGAAACGATCGCGGCGCGATCGACGTAGCGTTCGCCACCGACCTCGACGACCAGATCTCGGCGCGCGCCCGGAAAGCTGTGGGCGACGAGGTCGCGCGCATCCAGGCCGACATCCGGGCAAAGGTGAACGCTCAGATCGCTGCAAAGCGGAGAGAGGTGGAGGCGCTCTACGAACAGAAGCGCGCCGAGGCGTTGAGGCGGGTTGGCGAACTGGAGGCACAGGTGAAGCAGAAGGTCTCGCTCGTGGAGCAGAAGAAGAGCGAGCTCGAACAGCGCGTTGAACAGGAGAAGAAGAAGGCAGAGGACGCCGTCAAGAAGAAGGCCGGCGACGCGTTGAAGGGGCTCCTGAAAAAGAACTGATGTGGCGCGCGTGCACAGCGCAAAATGAAGAACGGCGGCCCTGATCGGACCGCCGTTCCTTTTTTGTACCCCTGTGTAGACTACTTTTTCCGCTTCTTTGCCGCCTTTGCCGTTTTCGTCGGCGGTGCCGCTTTGCCTTTGGCCTTCTTCCCGCTCGGTGCGGTTTTGCCAGACGGCTCGGCCTGCTTTGTCTCCGCCACTTCTGGTTTCACTGCGGCACTTTTCTTCTCCGGTTTCGGTGCGGGGGGTGGCTTCGGCGCCTCGGCCGCCTCCGCGATCTTCTTTTCTTCTTCTTCCTCCGCGACGACGACCGCAATGTCCGTCACCTCGTCTTTCTCCTGGAGCCGGATCAAGCGCACGCCCTGCGTATTGCGTCCAGCGACGCGAACATCGGACGCATGCTGGCGAATGACCATTCCTCCGGTCGTTACGACGACGATGTCGTCGGTCTCGAGCACTTCGCGGATCGCAACCATCGAACCGGTCTTGTCGGTGATCTTGACCGTCTTGATCCCCTTGCCGCCCCGATGGCTCACGCGATATTCGTTCTCCTCCGACCGCTTGCCGTACCCGTTCTCGGTCGCGACGAGGATCGTCGTTCCTTTGCGCTGCAACGTGACCGCGCCAACGACCGTGTCCCCCTTACCGAGACGGATGCCCCGAACGCCTGAGGCACCGCGACCCATTGGACGGATCTCCTCTTCGTGGAACCGGATGGCCATCCCTTTGGCCGTACCGATCACGACATCATGTCGTCCATCGGTCAGCCGCGCGTCGGTCAGCCGGTCCTTGTCCTTCAGGTTCGCCGCCGTAATGCCGTTTCGGCGTGGATTCGCAAACTCCGACAGCAGGACCTTCTTGATCATTCCTTCGCGGGTCACCATGAGCACGAAATTCTCGTCGTCGAACTGCTTCACCGCAATGAACGATGCAATGGCTTCGTCCTGCGCCTTCCCGATCAACGAACCGATCGGCTTACCCTTCGACGTTCGGCCGCCCTCGGGGATCTCGAAGACCTTCAGCCAATAGCAGCGTCCCTTGTCCGTGAAGATCAAAAAGTAGTCGTGCGTCGAAGCAACGAACATGTGCTCCATGAAGTCGTCTTCGCGCGTCGATGCGCCCGTCACGCCGCGTCCCCCGCGCCCCTGGCGCCTGTAACCCGATACAGGGAAACGCTTTATGAGCCCGCCGTGGCTGATCGTAATGACCACGTCCTCCTCGGCGATCATGTCTTCGATGCGGAACTCTTCCGCCGTGTAGACGATCTCCGTCCGGCGGTTGTCGCCGTACTTTTCTTTCAATTCCAGCAATTCTTCCTGGATGATCTGCAGCTGGAGGGCCTTGTTCTTCAGGATCGCCTTGAGCCGTTCGATCAGCTTGATCGTCGCCTTGTACTCGTCCTCGACCTTTTGCCGTTCCAGACCCGTCAGACGTTGCAGCCGCATGTCGAGGATCGCCTTCGCCTGGATCTCCGACAGCTTGAACTTCTTCATCAGGCCTTGCTTCGCCGTCTCGACATCCTTCGACGCCTTGATCAGTCTGATAATCGCGTCGATGTTGTCCAGCGCGATGATGTAGCCTTCGAGGATGTGCGCCCGCTTCTCCGCCTCGTCCAGCTCGTACTTCGTCCGCCGGACGACGACTTCGTTCCGGTGCTCGACGAAATTCCGCAGGATCTCTTTCAGCGTCAGCACTTGCGGCCGCCCATCGACGAGGGCGAGCATGATGACGCCGAACGTTGTCTGCATCTGGGTGTGCTTGTACAGATTGTTCAGCACCACCTCCGCGTTCGCATCACGCTTCAGGTCGATGACCATTCGCATGCCATCGCGGTCTGACTCGTCGTTGATGTTCGAGATGTCCTCGAGCTTCTTGTCGGTAACGAGCTCCGCGATCTTCTCGATCAACGATGCCTTGTTCACCTGGTACGGCAGCTCTGTGACGATGATCCGCTGCCGGTCCCCTTTGCCCGTCTCGATGGATGCTTTCGCGCGAATGACCACGCGGCCACGACCCGTCGTGTACGCCTCGCGCACGCCGTCATATCCGTAAATGATGCCGCCGGTCGGAAAATCGGGCGCCGTGATGTGCTTCATCAGCTTTTCGTTGCTGATGCCGTTGTCCTTGATGTAGGCCACGCACCCGTCGACGACCTCGCGAAGGTTGTGGGGCGGGATGTTTGTCGCCATGCCGACCGCGATCCCGCTTGCACCGTTGCAGAGCAGATTTGGGACCAGCGACGGCAGGACGCTCGGTTCTTTGAGCGTGTCGTCGAAGTTCGGAACGAACGCCACTGTGTCCTTTTCGAGGTCACGGAGCATCTCTTCGGCGATCTTCGTGAGCCGCGCCTCGGTGTACCGCATCGCAGCCGCTGAATCGCCGTCAACCGACCCGAAGTTGCCCTGGCCGTCGACCAGCGGATACCGCATCGAAAAGTCTTGCGCCATCCGCACCATCGTATCGTACACGGCCGAGTCGCCGTGCGGGTGATACTTGCCGAGCACCTCGCCGACGATGCGCGCGCTCTTCTTGTATGCGCGGTTGCTGGCGAGGCCCAGGCCCTGCATGCCGAAGAGCACGCGTCGGTGGACCGGCTTGAGCCCGTCGCGAACATCAGGCAGCGCACGAGCGACGATGACCGACATCGAGTAATCGATGTACGATCCCTTCATCTCGTCTTCGATGTCGACGGGGAGGATCTTTTCGTTGGTGGTGGCCATAGAGGATCAGGGGTCTGCGTGGGGCCCGCGATGGTGCGTCGCGGGCAGCATGTCGTCAGATGTCCAGGTTGCGAACGTACTTCGCGTTCTTCTCGATGAACTCGCGTCGCGGTTCGACCTCGTCTCCCATGAGAATGGAGAAGGTCCGGTCGGCGTCGGCTGCGTTGTCGAGCGTGACCTGTAGAAGCGTGCGGGTGTCGGGGTTCATCGTCGTTCCCCAGAGCTGCTCAGGGTTCATCTCACCGAGTCCTTTGAACCGGCTGATAACGATCCCGTCGGTCGAGACGACCTCACCTTCCTCGCTCACCGCGACCACCGGTTCTTCGATCTCTTCTTTCGAACCCTTTGCCTTCTTTTCGGCCCGCAAGCGCTTGATGACTTCGTCCCGCTCTTCCTCGTCGTACGCGTACATCTCCTGCTTCCCCTTCTTCACCTTGTAGAGCGGCGGCTGGGCGATGTAGAGATGTCCCAGCTCAATGAGCGGCCGCATGTAGCGGAAGAAGAGCGTGAGAAGCAGCGTGCGGATATGCGAGCCATCGACGTCGGCGTCGCACATGAGAATGATCTTGCCGTAGCGGACACGCTCGGCATCGAACCCTTCGTTCATGCCGGCGCCAATGGCCGTAAAAATGGCCCGGATTTCTTCGTTTTCGAGGATTTTGTGCAGACGAGCCTTCTCGACGTTCAGGATCTTTCCCTTCATTGGAAGGATTGCCTGGAAACGACGGTCCCGGCCCTGCTTGGCGCTTCCACCGGCCGAGTCTCCCTCGACCAGATAGAGTTCGCAATGTTCCGGATCGTTCATCGAGCAATCGGCCAGCTTTCCTGGCAATCCGCCCGAATCGAACGCGTTCTTGCGCCGCGTCAGGTCGCGTGCCTTGCGCGCCGCCTCGCGCGCTTCCGCCGCACGCAGACACTTTTCGATGATTCGCTTCGCATCGCCGCCGTTCTCTTCCAGCCAATCTGCGAGCTTCGGACCCATGACGCCTTCAACGATCGACTTTACTTCGCTGTTGCCCAGCTTCGTCTTCGTTTGGCCTTCGAACTGCGGCTCGGGCACCTTCACGCTCACGATCGCCGTCAGCCCTTCGCGGAAGTCGTCGCCCGTCAGCTGGATCTTGTCATCCTTCACGAGGCCGTTCTTCGACGCATACGTGTTGAGCGTACGCGTCAGCGACGTGCGGAACCCGACGAGGTGGGTACCCCCTTCGTGTGTGTTGATGTTGTTGACATACGAGTAGATGTTCTCGTTGTACTGGTCGTTGTATTGGAACGAGACCTCGACCTCGACGGTCCGACCCGACTCGTCCTTGTCCTCTCCCTTCGCGCTGAAGACCTTCCGCATGATCGGCGTCCGGTTGGCGTCGATGTACTTCACGAACTCGACGAGCCCTCCCTTGAATCGGAACGTTTCTTCTTCGGTCGTCTTAGTCCGTTCGTCGCGGATGATCAGCGTGACCTCTGAGTTCAGGAACGCCAGTTCGCGCAATCGCTCGGCCAGCGTTTCGAACTTGAATGTGCGGTTCTTGAAGATCGTGCCGTCGGGCAAGAATGTCACCCGCGTGCCTGTCTTGCCACGCTCGGCCTTGCCCGTGATCTTCACGGCCGACACGGGGTCTCCCTTCTTGTACTTCTGGAAGAACACCTTCGCGTCGCGCCGCACCTCTACCTCGAGCCACTCGCTCAGCGCGTTCACAACGGACACGCCGACGCCGTGCAGACCTCCGGAGACCTTGTAGGTGTTCTTGTCGAACTTGCCTCCGGCGTGCAACACCGTCAGTACGATCTCGAGTGCCGACTTCTTTTCTTCGGGATGCATGTCCGTCGGAATGCCGCGCCCATCGTCGTCGACGGTGACAGACCCGTCGCTGTTGAGGGTGACGAGGATGTTCTTGCAGTATCCTGCGAGTGCTTCGTCGATCGAATTGTCGACGACCTCGTACACCAGGTGGTGCAAGCCGCGTGCGCTGACGTCACCGATGTACATTGCTGGGCGTCGCCGGACCGCTTCGAGGCCCTTCAGGACGGTGATGTCCTCGGCGTTGTAGGTGTCTCCGTGAGGCGCCTTCGGCTTAGCTTTATCTTTCGCCATACGAACCCGTTCTCCGTGTTCCTGCTGTGCGGTCACGGCGTCGATCGCCGCGTCCACTCATTGAAATCGAATGTCTTTGACGACCGTCTCACCGATGACGGTGTTGATCTTGCCGATAAGGTCGGCCTTCCGCATCATCAGTTCGTACCGCCACGTTGCGTTGGTCACGCGAACGATCAGGACCCCTCGTTGGATCTGCGCGGCGGTCGCGACCTTCGCGATGTGTGGCCCTACCGCTTCGTCCCAGCGCAAGACGGCGTCGTACTCGCGCAGTTTTGCTCCGAGGCCCAGGTCTTTCATGAGCCCCTGAAGTGCGTCACCCAGCGACTTAGGCCCCCGCGTGCTCGATGCGCTCAACGCTTCCTCCGTGAACCTGAAATCGCGCCTTCGTGGTGTGTGTGTGTCCGTCTGTCGGCACGAGTCGCTCGTCGGTCGCGGTGACGAAGGCCTGTCCCGCCGTCGCGACCAGGTCCAGCAGGTGCCGGCAGCGGTGCGCATCCAGCTCGCTGAACACGTCGTCGAGCAAGAGCAGCGGCGTTTCGTTGCACCGATCCTTGAGGAACGAGAATTCCGCCAGCTTCAATCCCACGAGGAACGTCTTGTGTTGTCCCTGTGACGCGTACTCGCGCACTGCCAGTTCGTTGATCGTCAGGTCCAGCTCGTCCCGATGCGGTCCGACGAGTGTGGTCCCGGCCTTCGCTTCTTCATGTTCCGCTGCGTCGAGGGCCTTTCGAAACGCATCGTTCGCTGCTTCCACGGTCATCGACGATGAGGGAAGGATCTCCGACCGATAATGCAACGATGGTTGTTCGTCGATCCCCGTCAGCGCCGCAAACGCCCGGTCGACATACGGCCGAAACTCATGCGCGAACTCCCTCCGCCGCAGGGCGATCCGGCTGCCGCTCTGCACGAGTAGTTCCGTCCACGGTCCGATCGCCGCCCCTGGTGATCGACGTGCAAGTTTTGCGTCAAGGAGCGCCTTGTTCCGTTGCCGCAGTGCCCGCCGATATTCGACCAGGTCCTCCAGATACACGCGGCTTGCCTGGGAGACTGTCAGGTCGAGGAACCGTCGCCGCTCCGCCGGGCCTCCAGCCGTGATCGCGGCATGTTCCGGCGCCAACACCACCACCGGAAACTGGCCGATGAGGTCCGTGCGCCGCCCGATCTCCGACCCTCCCACAGAGACACGCTTTGTCCCGCTGGCTGCTTCATACGCCGACTCAACCTTGTACTGCACGCCGCCGTCCGACGCCAGCACGCCTCGCGCGAGAAATCCGTCCGTTCCAATCTGCGCAACGCTTGCGTCCGACGCGCCATGGAACGAACGTCCCAGGCAGAGGTACGAGATTCCTTCCAGGACGTTCGTCTTTCCTTCGCCGTTGTCGCCGAGCAACAGGTTCAACCCGGAGGAGAACTCGAGGGCGGTCTCCGCGTGGTTCCGGAACTGGCGCAACAAGAGGCGGGTGAGCTGCATCGGGGGGTGCGGCCGGTGCCGGCGACGCGACCGCCGCCGGCTTCCGGGACCGCGAAGGGCATCGTTACGCGTTCAGCCGCATCGGCATCACAAGCATCAGGACGTCCTGGCCTTCTTTGTTCGCTGCAGGCGTGATGATGGCGGCACGCACCGGGCTGCTGAACCGGAAGACTACGTCGTCTGATTCGATGTGCGACAGGATGTCCGCGACGTAGTGAGCGTTGAAGCCGATCTCAAGGTCCTCGGCGTCGTAGGAGCAGGGAATCTTTTCGCGGGCCTCGCCGCCGAAATCCACATCTTCCGCGGCGATCCGCACTTCACTCTTCTTGACCGCGAACCGGACCTGGTGCGTCGTCGAGCTTGAGTATAATGCGACGCGCTTCACGCCGGCAAGCAGAAGGTCGCGAGCAACCTTGAGGTTCTTGTTGTTGTCGAGCGGAATGACCGATTCGTAGTTGGGATATTTTTCTTCGATGAGTCGCGACGTCAGTGTCGTCGAGCCAAGGTGGAACTGGATGTGTGTGGCGTCGACAGAGATCTTGACGTCGTGGTCTTCGATGGAGCGGCCGACGAGCACCAACGCCTTCGAGGGAACGATGATGTCCTTCTTGACCTTCGATCCGATGCCGGCGAAGACGATCTTCACGAGCCGATGTCCGTCCGTCGCGACGACGGTCAGGTCTTTTCCTTCGAACTGGAAGAGCACGCCGGTCATCGCCGGGCGCAGCTCGTCGGAGCTGACGGAGAAGATCGTTTGATTCACGATCCCGCTGAGCATCGAACCGGGAACAACCACCTCGTTCTCCGCTTTGAATTGCGGGCCCGCCGGAAATTCCTCGCTCGTCTCTCCGATAAGATTATACTCTCCGCTCTCCGTGACCATCTTGATCTTGTTCGACGATGCGTCAGCGTGAAAGATAATCTGCACGTCAGGAAGCGCGCGAACAGTATCGAGCAGGCGCTTGGCTGGAACCGCGATCGATCCGTCTTCTGCCCCCTTCACCTCCAGCGTGGCCGACATGGAGACCTCCAGGTCGGTCGCAACGAGACGTAGAGAGTTCTTGTTCAAAACGAAGAGGATGTTTTCGAGTATCGGAAGGGTCGATTTTGAGGGGACGACTCCGTTGACTTTCGTCAGCGCTTTTTGGAGTTCACTGCTGGCAACGGTGAATTTCATGCCGGGTACTCCTGCGTCGGTCGGTGGAAAGAGTCGAGATAAGTAGGCCAATATAGCGAAAAAACGAAGATTCTACAAGCCAAACCTGATGCAAATATTACGATAACCTGTTGATTTTAAATATGTTAGGGTCTTATCGTCCTGTGTTTCTGAAATTTCCGCGGATTTTGTAGGTGGGCCGTTTGGAGGGTCTCGTGTGTTGGGTTGGCGTTCGCCTTATAATAATATCTGTACATAAACAGAAAGAAGATGATTTATAAGGCTGTGGAAAGTGTGGATAGAATCAGCCCCTGATTCGGATTCAACTGCTGCCATTAGAAAAAAGTTGTACACAAGCTGTACACCTGTGTGAATAAGGTGTGTTGAGGTGTGGGGATGCCGACAAGCTCTCTACGGCTGCGATGGTCGAACACGAAACAGCCGAGTTTGTGCACGGACGGTCCACGAGAATCCACACGGTCGTCCACAATGTTTTCCACAGAAAGGACAACCAACTCAACCGCGCATTTCTAGCTTCCGGCGCAGTTGATTCAGTTGTTGTTGGAAATTCGCATCGGACCGGAGCTGGTCGTCAACGGTCTGGCACGCGTGGATCACGGTGCTATGATCCCGCCCGCCAAAATGAAGGCCGATGGTTTTGAGGGAGGAATTGGTGAGTTCTTTTGCCAGATACATCGAGACCTGGCGCGCATGGACCACCTCCTGTTTTCGGGTCTTCGCGCGCAACAGGTCGAACGGAATGTCGAGGTAGTCGGCGACCGTCCGTTGGATCTGTTCGATCGAAACAGGGGCCTTCATTTCTTGGACGACCATCCGCAGCACATCTTTCGCCAGGTCGGTCGTGATCTCCCGGCTTTCCAGTGATGCGCGAGCCAACAGGCTGATCAAACAGCCCTCCAGCTCGCGGATGTTTGTGGTGACATTCGAGGCGATGAGGTCGATCACACTCTGCGGCAGGTCGAGCCGGTTCTCCTGCGCTTTTTTCTGTAGGATGGCGATGCGCGTCTCAAGGTCGGGAGCCTGGATGTCGGCCGTGAGCCCGCACTGGAAGCGGGAGATCAGACGCTCGTCCAAGCCCTTCAACTCCTTTGGCGGAACGTCGGACGACAGGACGATCTGCTTCCCGACCTGATAGAGCGCGTTGAACGTATGGAAGAAATTGTCCTGGGTCTTTTCTTTGCCCGAAAAGAATTGGATGTCGTCGACGATCAGCAGGTCCATTGAGCGGTAGAACTGCGAGAACTCGTTGACTCGATCAGCCTGAATAGCCTCAACAAAATCGACAGTGAACTTTTCACTCGAGACATAGCACACACGCTTCGCCTTACCGAGCGCGATAGCGTGGTTGCCAAGCGCGTGCATGAGGTGGGTCTTCCCCAGCCCGGTGCCACCATAAATCACCAGGGGATTGAACGATGTGCCGCCAGGGTTGTTGCCAACCGCAAGCGCCGCCGCTCGAGCAAGCTGATTGCTGTCCCCCTTGATGAAATTGTCGAAGGTGTAGCGGGGATTCAAGTTGCTATGGATCGGCTGCGTGTACTCGGCCTTGTACGCGATGTACGGAGCGAACGAGGGCATCGTAGCGGGCCGCTCGCCGGAGGCCACGGGGACCGGAGCGGTAGCTGTCGCATCCTGGGCGATCTCGTCTACGCCGATCGAGTAGAAGAGCCGACCTTCGGCACCCAGGACCGTCTCGATCGTCGTCGAAATGAGCGAGCGATAATGCTCCTCGAGCCAGTCGTAAAAGAACTGGCTGGGCACCTTAATGGTCAGGTGACCATTCTCCAGGCGCAACGGCACAATGGGCTGGAACCACGTCTTGAAGCTCAGCGATGAAACCTGCGGACGAATAAGGTCCAGGCAAGAGTCCCAGGCGGTCTGTGCTGTCGGATCTACAAGTTCGGAATACGTCGATGGAAGCGAGGAGGTCATAACGAAAGCAGTTCGATCAATTCACGGGTTTTCCACAGAACAATCCACAGCCGTGGAAATTCAGATTTCAGAGAGTTAGAGCCCTGTCCACCCAATTCACATGAACGACGGACAGAAAATCTCAACCACCGCAGCATCGGAGCGGAAGTTAGTCACACCGTTTTCCACATTTGCACAGCAGGCAAAAGGCCCCGATAAAAAGACCCTTCTGGCCGTCAATAAAGTTATCCACACATCATCCACTCGACAATAGGCCTCATCGGGGAGGAGCATTATACAGTACTCCCCCCTGTCAATGCAAGAGAAAAGGGTCACAAAGATCATCGATGTGGGCACACAACGGGATGACCCAGCGTCTTCCTGTTGTCGCGAAGCCGCACCGCCAAGAATCGCGGCGGTTGGAATTTCGTCGGTTTTTCTTTATATTTCCTAGCTTGTTAGGAACAAGGAGCCAGGACCCATGAAGCGTACGTATCAGCCGCACACCCGAAAGCGGCGCAACAAACACGGATTCCGCCAACGAATGGCGACGAAGAATGGCCGAAAAGTCCTTGCGCGGCGCCGGGCGAAGGGCCGCAAAAAGCTCACCGTTAGCGACGAGCGCCGCAAGTAACGTGTCGGCGCCGAAACGCCGGCTGCGTAAGGCCGACATCCTTCGTGGGTATCGTGCCTTCTCGCGAGTGATCGGCGAAGGGCGCTCCACGGCCCAATCCCCCGTGCGTCTGTTCGTTCGTCCCGACCCAACCTTGGGCCACGCGCTGAAGGTTGGGTTTTCCGTTTCACGGAGCATTCGCTCAGCCGTCCGTCGGAACCGGTGTCGTCGGTTGTTGCGCGAAGCTTTTCGTCTGCATCGACCCGGGATCGGCCTAACGGGGTGCGAGGTGGTCCTGATGTATACAGGCGCCTCCGACCGCATTCCGACGCTCCACGACGTAGCTCCGGCCGTGCAGCAACTCTTCCGAAAGGCGGTGGCGTGAGTATCCCGGCAGCCCTCCTCATCTGGGTTGTGCGGGCGTATCGGCTGTTGATCTCCCCGATCCTGCCGTTCAATCAATGTCGTTTCCTTCCAACCTGTTCCGAGTACGCCATCGAAGCCCTCCGGAAACACGGAGCATGGCGCGGTACAGGGCTGGCGGCACGACGCATTCTTCGCTGTCATCCATACTCGAACCATAGCGGGTACGACCCCGTCCCCTGAGCAATCACCATGGAACGCACACAAACCCTCGGTTTCGTACTGATCTTTGTTGTCCTGGTCGCGTGGATCTGGCTCAACACGCCTCCTCCGGCACCGACCGATGCGCCGCCCACGGCAACGCTGACAGACTCTGTCGCACCGAAAAGCGGCCCGCGAATGCCGGAGCGCGCGGTTGTTCCGGATACGACCACCGCCGACAAGACGGGCCGCTTTTTCCGAGGCCGCGATACGGGCGCTTCGCAGACGATCACGATCGAGACAGACCATTTTCGGGCGGAGCTCAGCACGAGGGGTGCAGCCATTCGGATGTGGGAACTGAAGGGACACGAAACATGGGACCGGCACCCGGTCCAAATGGTCGACCGTGCCTTTGGCGACTTCGGGATCCTGTTCGGCACAATGGATGGCAAGACGCTGGCAAGCCGGGACCTGGAGTTCAATGTTTCTCCGGGCACCCGATCTGTCCGGTTGGACGAAAATAATTTTGAATTTGAATTAATCTTCACCCTTCCCGCTTCGAACGGCGGCGCGTTGCGAAAGATCTACCGCTTCCGGAACGACACGTATGGGGCCGACGTTCGCTTCGAACTTGTGAATCTCGGCGCGGTCATTTCAAACTACGAATACCAGATCACGTGGGACCACGGCGTTCCGTTCGCCGAGCGCAACAGCGTTGACGAGGCCGGTTTCTCTGCGGCCTATGCGTACGCCGGCAACGAGCTGACGGAGATCGATGCGTCGTCGTTGACGGAACCCGTGACGCGGTCGATGAGCGGCAAGGTCGACTGGGTCGGGACGCGCAACAAGTACTTTGGTGTTGCGATCATTCCCCAGTCACCCGCCACCGAAGGAGCGGTGCTCGACGGACACCGGACATCGGCGGCCGACGACGGTTTTGTCGAGCACTACGCCCTCGCGCTCCGCATGCCATATACGGCATCTGCCGCCGAAACAGCATCGGTACGACTGTTCATTGGTCCGCTCGATATCGACGTGCTGCGTTCGTATGGCGTGGGTCTGGAGGGCATGATGAGCCTTGGCTGGGCGTGGCTGATCCGGCCCATCGCGGAGTGGGTCTTCCTTCCCCTCTTTCGTGGAATACACTACCTCATTCCGAACTGGGGCATCGTCATCATCCTCTTTTCCATCCTCATCAAACTGTTGCTCCATCCGCTCACCCGGAGCAGCATGAAGTCGATGAAGCGGATGCAAGCGCTTCAGCCGATGATGGAAGAAATCAAGGAGAAGCATAAAGACGACCCGGCGAAGATGAACCAGGCCGTCATGAACCTCTACAAGGAATACGGCGTGAATCCGGCCGGCGGATGCCTCCCGATCCTGCTGCAGCTGCCGATCATGTATGCGCTGTATGCCATGTTCCGCTCGATCGTGGAGCTACGCCACGCGCACTTCGTCAGCTGGATCACGGATCTTTCGGTCCCGGACGTCCTGTTCACCCTCCCCTTCCATGTGCCGTTGTTCGGCATCTCCGAGGTGAGCGGCATCGCGCTTCTCATGGGCATCACGATGTTCATCCAGCAGAAGATGACAGTGAAAGACCCGCGGCAAAAGATGATGGTATGGATGATGCCGATCATGATGACGTTGCTCTTCAACTCGTTCCCATCAGGCCTCAACCTCTACTATGCCGTGTTCAACGTGCTCTCGATCGGACAACAGATGTGGACGAATCGTCAAGACGACGAACCACTCCGGAAGGTTGAGCCAAAGAAGAAACGATCCGGCGGCATTTTCCGCTACGCGAAAGACATGCCTCGTCTGAAACGGTAGACGATCGCAGCATCGATTCCCGCAAAGCCCCGCGCGACCCCCGCGCGGGGCTTCGTGTTTTGTAGCGCCACTAACAGCGCTCGAGCACGATGCACCACACGTCGGCGGATCCGGCACGAGCGCCGCAACCCAAACTCCAGCGGCCACCACATTGGAAAACGGTCCCGCCTTTCGTACATTCACTCCCCTTCCGTTACCATCGAGCCCATGAAGCTGTCCATCGACACGATCGTCGCGATCGCTACTCCCCCCGGGGAAGGCGGACTGGCCATTCTTCGCGTCAGCGGTCCAGAAGCCATCCAGATCGTCGATCGACGATTTCGCGCGTCTGCTCCGCTCTCATCAGCCACATCGCATACCGCGCACGTTGGAATGTTGTGCGACGCCGTCGGCGATCGTGCGGACCAAGTGGTCTGCACAGTCTTTCGGTCTCCACACTCATACACCGGCGAGGACGTCGTGGAGGTGAGTTGTCACGGTGGCGCGCTGACGGCTCGTCGGGCCCAGGAGATCCTGATCGAAGCTGGCGCGAGGATGGCTCAGCCGGGTGAATTCACGAAGCGCGCCTTCCTGAACAACAAGATGGACCTGACGCAGGCGGAGGCCGTGGCCGACCTGATCCACGCGCGATCGGACGCGGCCCGAAAAGCATCCCTGGAACAACTTGCGGGTCGGCTGTCTTCTGAGATACGGGTCGTGCGCCAATCGGTCATGGATGCCGTCGGCCTTCTTGAGTTGGAGCTCGACTTTGCGGAAGACGGCTACGAGTTTCTTGACCGAGCGAAGGTTGGAGAACTCTTGGGCGGAGCCGATGCGTTGCTCACGCGTCTGACGGAAAGCTACCGGGTCGGAAGGGTCTACCGGGACGGCGTCAAGCTGGTGCTCACAGGGGCCCCGAACGCCGGGAAGTCAAGCCTCCTCAACGCACTCCTGAAAGCAAGCCGGGCAATCGTAACAGATGTACCTGGGACGACGCGAGACGTTATTGAAGAAGGATTATCAATCGGCGGGGTCTTGTTTCGGGTGGTTGACACGGCCGGCCTCCGCGTAACGGCCGACCCCGTCGAGTTGCAGGGGGTAGAGAGAGCACATGAACAACTTCGCACATCGGATGTCGTCATATGGGTAGTTGACCTGCTCGATCCCGTGTTGCCCACGCCAGAAGCCGTGGAATCGATCGGAAGCTCTCATCTCATTCTCGCCCTCAACAAGATCGACGTGGTGACGCCGGCGCACCCAAAGCAAGAAGTCACACAGACCCAAGGGGGCTCTCTCAGGATCTCAGCCAGAACGGGAGAGGGAATTCAGGCGTTGGAAGAGGCGATGTTAGCCATTGCCCTGGGGAAGGGAGAGCGAGAGACCCGCGAGGGGACGACCATCACAAATGCCCGCCATCTTGATGTTCTCCTCCGGGCAAGGAGGTCGTTAAGGTTGGCGATAGGTTCGTTTAGCGAGGGAAAGACGGGAGAATATCTCGCCGTGGACCTCCGAGACGCCCTGAATTCGTTGGGCGAGCTGACCGGTGAGATCACCACAGATGACATCATGAATTCGGTTTTCAGTAGATTCTGCATCGGGAAGTGACAATACGTTCCACGTGGAACATGGGGACAATCTTGAAGGAGAGTGGATACGATGTGGTTGTCGGGGGCGCTGGACACGCCGGCCTCGAAGCAGCCCTTGCGGCCTCCAGAATGGGGGCCTCCGTCTTGGTTGTTACCATGGACCGGAGGGCCGTTGGAAGGATGTCCTGCAATCCCGCCATTGGAGGGACCGCCAAAGGGCACCTCGTCAGGGAGATAGATGCCCTGGGGGGAGAGATGGCAAAGATTGCGGATGCCACCGGCATTCATTTTCGAATGCTCAACACGTCGAAGGGACCGGCTGTCTGGTCTCCAAGATGTCAAAACGATCGGGATCAGTACTCGGCCGAGGCCGGAAGACGACTGGACGCACAGCATGGGGTTGAAATCCTCGAAGACTCTGTGGTCGACGTGATCACCGAGCAGGGGACGAGACCATTTTCCAGGTCTCTTGTGGGGGTCGTCACGGCCAAGGGAAGGCGAATATCCTGCGAGTCATTCGTGCTCGGCTCTGGCACCTTCATGCGGGCGGTCATGCATACCGGCCTGGATCACAACGAGGGAGGGAGGTTTGGGGAGTCGGCGTCGTATGGTCTTACCGAGCGGCTCGAGGCCCTCGGATTTGTGAGCGGACGACTGAAGACGGGCACGCCACCCCGCGTTGCACTAGACTCCCTCGACCTTTCGTCTGTCGAGGAGCAGCCGTCGGACCACCCACCGCGGCCCATGTCGTTCTCCACGAAGAAGATCGCAAATCGCCTCATCCCGATGTATTTGACGCACACGAACAAGGCAACACACGAAGTGCTCCGGCGGGGTTTTGATCGATCCCCGATGTTCACAGGCCGGATCAGGGGGGTTGGACCGAGATACTGCCCTTCGATCGAAGACAAGATCAATCGGTTTGCGGACAAAGATCGACACCAGATATACCTGGAGCCCGAAGGGTACGAGACGAACATTGTCTATGTGAATGGCTTTTCGACGAGCCTGCCGGAAGACATCCAGCTTGAGGGCCTCAGAACGATCCCAGGAATGGAGCGGGCTCAAATGTTGAGGCCGGGATATGCGGTCGAATATGATTTCTTTCCGCCTCACCAAGTCTCCGCATCTCTCGAGACCAAGATTGTGCAGGGTTTGTTCTTTGCAGGGCAAATAAACGGAACGTCGGGCTACGAGGAGGCGGCTGGACAGGGCTTGATAGCAGGGATCAACGCAGCATTGCGTGCCCGGGGGGACGGGGACACGTTCCACGTGAAACGTTCGGACGGCTATTTGGGTGTCATGGTGGACGATCTTGTAACAAAGAGCACAGAAGAGCCATATCGAATGTTCACTTCCAGGGCCGAATATCGGCTCCTCCTTCGTCAAGACAATGCCGACAGACGGCTCTCGCGTATGGGAGCAAGGATTGGTTTGGTTGACCAGGGTGCAATCAAGAGGCTGGACGTCAAAGAGGAGGCCATTCGGAAGCTCGCCGAACTCCTGGCCAAAACAAGCGTTGCTCCGGGGACAATCAATCACCACCTTTCGACCTTGGGAACCGAGCCCATTGGTTCTCCTGAGAAGATTGCACGGCTGCTTCGCAGGTCGGAAGTTGGCCTTCTGGAAGTTCTGGCCATTCCAGAAATTGAGGGCCTGGAGGGGCTGGCCAGGGTCAGGAACGGTCTGGATGAGGGCGTGTGGAGGGAGGTTGTGGAGCAGGTGGATATTGAGACGAAATACGAGGGCTATGTCACCAGACAGAAAGAGCAGATCCAACGGTTTGATGCCTTCGAGGAGCGGCTTATCCCCGCAGAGTTGGACTATCACAGCGTTCCATCGCTTTCCACGGAGGGAAGAGAGAAGTTGTCTCGCATGAGGCCGGAATCGATAGGTCAGGCCTCACGCATCTCGGGCGTCACCTCCTCCGACATCTCTGTCTTGCTTGTGTACTTGAAAGGCTAGGTTTCACGTGGAACCCGAATCGTCAGGCCCCGCCCAAGTCCCGGAAACGGCCCCCGTTCTATGGCTCAGAACACAGCTTGCCAAGAACAACCTTCGACCGACGGACGGACAACTCGACCAACTCGAGCGGTTTGTGCACCTCCTGCTTGAATGGAACGCTAAGATCAACCTTGTTTCCCGCAAGGACGAAGCGAACATCTGGCGGGCACACATTCTTCACTCTGCAGCCATATTGATCCAGTCCGACATCCCCGAACGCGCCAAAGTCCTGGATCTCGGATCTGGAGGCGGACTGCCAGGGCTTGTGGTCAAGATTCTGCGGCCGGACCTGGATATGACCTGTCTCGATGCCACCCGAAAGAAAATGGACGCCGTGGCCGACATCGCAAGGAAATTGTCGCTGAAGGACTGTGCGACCGCCTGGGGACGAGCCGAGGACCTGGGAAAAGACAAATGGTTCAACGGCGCGTACGACATCGTGCTCGCACGTGCCGTGGCACCATTGCGCGATCTCGTAAAGTGGTCGAAACCGTTCCTTCGTCCCCCACACGCGAGGCTCATCACATTGAAAGGAGGCGACCTCGCGCTCGAACGCAGTCAAGCAGAGCGGCTTCCCGAGGTGCGTTCGATCCATGAGTCGGCGTTGACGTTCGTCGGCGCCGAGCAGATCCCCGGAGTGGATAAAAAGATCGTCATTGTCGATTTTGACCTACGCCCACCAAGAGCAACCCCGTGAACGATCCCAAAAAATTGTTTGAACAACTGAAGACGCTGACGACCGAACAGCGGAACCCGTCAAGCATGGACATTGACGCCAGGTCGACGGACGAGATCCTGAGGATCATCAATACCGAAGACCAGAGGATCGCGGTCGCGGTAGAGACACAGATCCCGCACATCGCGCGCGCCGTTGAACTGGTCGTCCGCGCATTCACCTCAGGCGGACGACTGCTCTACGCCGGCGCCGGCACATCGGGACGATTGGGGGTGCTGGATGCGGTCGAGTGTCCGCCGACGTACGGCGTTGACCCGGAGCTCGTGCAGGGCATGATCGCCGGGGGCGAAAAGGCGATGTTCCGAGCGCAAGAGGGGGCGGAGGACAAGGAAGAATTCGGCGCTGCCGACATCGACGCGCGTGGGGTGGGCCCAAAGGACGTCGTCTGCGGAATTGCAGCAAGTCTCCGCACACCGTACGTGATTGGCGCGGTCAAACGAGCGAAGCAACGCGGGGCGCATACGCTGTATGTGACGACGAACCCGCGGGCACGATTCGACGAGGAACCGTACCACGCACTGCGCGACGCCCTCGACGTCGCGATCTGTCCGGAGGTCGGACCCGAAGTCATCATGGGCTCGACCCGCATGAAGTCGGGCACAGCGCAAAAGCTGGTGCTCAACATGATCACGACGACAGCGATGGTCCGTCTCGGCAAGGTCTATGAGAACATGATGATCGACCTGCAGATGACCAACCTGAAATTGAAGGAGCGGGCCAAGCGCGTTGTCATGACGATCACAGGGGTGCCGTACGAGACCGCCGCGGAAGTGCTCGATCAGGCCGGAGGACACGTGAAGACCGCCCTGGTCATGATCAAGGCGAATGTGACGCGCTCTGAAGCAGCGGCGCGCCTTCAGCGGGCGGAGGGATTTGTACGAGCGGCGATCGAAGGAAGCGAGTATCACATCGTCAAGGAGTAAGCGTGAACAACCCCCTCCTGGAGCTGGAAGAATATCCGCCCTTCAACGGCTTTCCGAAGGAGGGACTGAGTTTTCTCCGGCGCCTGAAAAGGAACAACCGCCGCGACTGGTTCACGACGCACAAGGGCGAATACGAAGAGTTCGTCAAGGCGCCCATGCAATCGCTGATCGCATCCCTCCGTCCGCATGTTGAGCGCTTCGCTCCCGAGTACGATCTGAATCCGCGCACGGCGATCTTTCGCATCTATCGCGACACGCGGTTCAGCAACGACAAGACCCCATACAAGACACACATCGCGGCTCACTTCGTTCTGCGGGGTGCACCGAAAGGATTCCTGGGATCTGGATACTATCTGCACGTCGAGCCGGGCGAAGCGTACGTGGGTGCCGGCATCTATATGCCCGAGAGCGATCAGTTGAAGAAGATCCGCGCAGCGATCGATCGTCACCCCGATTCGTTCCGCGCGATCATTTCATCTCCCGCCTTCCGCCGCCGATTCGGAAAGCTCGAAGGGAACTCGCTCCAACGCATGCCAAAAGGGTACAGCGACGATCATCCGATGGGGGAATGGTTGAGGTTGAAGCAGTTCTTCGCGGGTGTGTCGATGCCCGAAGCAAAAGCGCTGCGGCCGTCCTTCGTGAAGGATATCGCCGCCGTGTGCGAAGCAGCAACGCCGCTGGTGCGGTTCCTGAACGACGCGTTGCGGGCGTAATGCCCGCATCGCCGAGCATGAAGAGATAATATTTTAAATTCAAAATAAAGTCACGGCAACCGTTGCACCTCCGGTCATTCGTGGCTATCTTGAGAGCCACCACCACCGTCCGATCGTCGGACGGTTTTTCATTCTACTCCCGGCCCGCGCAAACCTGCGCGGCAGACCATGACCGAACTCGACCCCCAGATATCGCCACAACACGTTGAGACCATCGACCAGATCCCGACGACGCTGCCGGTTCTGCCCCTGCGCGACGTTGTGATCTACCCGTACATGATCTTCCCCGTCCTCGTCGGGCGGGAATCGTCGCTGAAGGCGGCGGCTGCAGCCATGGAACGCGGCAAGAACATCTTCCTGGCAGCCCAGAAGAACGCGTCAGTCGACGAACCGGGTCCTGACGACGTCTACCGCAACGGCTGTGTCGCGAAGATCGTCCAGATGTTGCGCCTGCCGAACGGCCTCATGAAGATCCTGGTCGACGGCCACGTACAAGCCTCCATCCGTTCGTTCACCGACCGGAAAGAGTTCCTGGAAGCGGAGATCGTCATCAATACGACCGAGCTCCCGGCAGACAAAGAAATCGAGGCGCTCGTACGCCATACAACGACGCTCTTTACAGAGTACGTACGCCTGAACCGCAACATCCCGGGTGAGGTGCTGATGACCTTCGAAGGGATCCGGGACCCGCAGCGGAAGATGTTCTATATGGCGGCGAACATCACCCAGAGCGTCGACGTCAAGCAGCGCATCCTCGATCTGACCCGGCTTCGGGACCAGTTGTTCGAGATCTCCAAGACCCTCACGACAGAGGTGGAGATCCTCAAGATCGAGCGGGACATCGACTCAAAGGTGCAGGATAACATTCAGAAGTCGCAACGAAAGTTCTTCATCCAGGAACAGATCCGGATCCTGCAAGACGAGCTCGGCGAGGACGAATCATCGCCAGAGCTGGCGAAACTGAAGGAACAGATCGACAAGGCGGGAATGCCAGCCGAGGCGCTTGCCAAGGCGATGGAGGAGTTCAACAAACTCAAGAAGACCCCGTCGATGTCGCCCGAATTCACCGTGACGCGGAACTATCTCGACTGGATGGTCGCCGTGCCATGGAAGACGCGGACGAAGGATCAGCTCGACGTCGAACACGTACGAACGATCCTCGACGAAGACCACTACGGTCTCGAAAAGCCGAAGGACCGGATCCTGGAGCATATTGCCGTTCTGAACCTGGTCAAGGACATGAAGGGGCAGATCCTGTGTTTCGTCGGCCCGCCGGGCGTCGGCAAGACGTCGCTGGCGCGATCTATCGCCCGCGGGCTCGGTCGCAAGTTTGTGCGCATCTCGCTGGGAGGCGTTCGGGACGAGGCGGAGATCCGCGGCCACCGACGCACATACATCGGCTCAATGCCGGGCAAGATCATCCAATCGATGAAGCGAGCAGGGTCCATCAATCCGGTCATGCTGATGGATGAGGTCGACAAGATGAGCATGGATTTCCGGGGCGACCCGTCGGCCGCCCTGCTCGAAGTGCTCGACCCGGAACAGAATGTGGCGTTCAACGACCACTATCTCGAGGTGGACTACGACCTGTCGAAGGTCATGTTCATCACAACGGCGAACGTGCGTTACAGCATTCCGCTGCCGTTGCAGGATCGGATGGAGATCATCGAGCTTCCCGGATATCTGGAGCACGAAAAGAAGGAGATCGCCCGTCGGCACATCATCCCCAGACAGCTTGAAGCCCACGGACTACAGAAGGCCGCGGTGACCTTCAGCGACGAAGCGATCCTCAAGGTCGTCCGGGATTACACGCGGGAATCTGGCGTGCGCAACCTTGAGCGCGAAACAGCTTCCATCTGTCGGAAGGTTGCCAAAGACATTGTGCTGGCGAAGCGTGGGAATGGTCATACGCCTCGCGGTGCGAAGGCAAAGAAACGCGCGGTAGCGCCGAAGGGCATCAACGTTACCCCCGAATCTGTCGAGCGGTATCTTGGCGTGCCCCGCTTCCGGACGAAGGCCGCCGAGCGTAAGCCACGGATCGGATCGGTGACGGGTCTGGCGTGGACCAGCGTGGGCGGAGACATCTTGAATGTAGACGTCACGATCATGCGCGGGACCGAGCGGTTAACCCTGACAGGGCAGTTGGGCGATGTCATGAAGGAATCGGCTCAGGCCGCCCTTTCGTACATCCGCTCGAACGCGAAAGAGCTCGGGATTGCACCTGATTTCCAGAAGGGGCGCGAGATCCACATCCATCTTCCCGAGGGAGCGATCCCGAAGGACGGACCGTCGGCCGGCGTTACGATGGCGATCGCCATCCTTTCCGCTGCCCGAGGCGTTCCGGCTCGGAGCGATGTGGCCATGACAGGGGAGATCACGCTGCGCGGCAACGTGCTGGCCATCGGCGGGCTGAACGAAAAATTGCTCGCCGCTCAGCGCAGCGGTATCGCGACCGTCCTTATTCCAAAAGAGAACGTGAAGGATTTGACCGAGATCCCGGCGAAGGTCAAAGAGGGATTGACGATCATTCCGGTCGACACGATCAGCGAAGCGGCCCGGCACGTCTTCGGCCCGAAGGGTCGGCGTCGCTGAGATTTCCTTTCACCCGTTTCCTTCGTACCATACCACCCCCATGAGCTTCCAGGTCACCGCCCGCAAGTGGCGGCCGATGGTGTTTGAGGATGTCGTCGGCCAGCGTCACGTTACCGCCACACTGAAGAACGCGCTCTCCTCCGGGCGGGTCGCGCATGCCTATATCTTCAGCGGTACGCGCGGGTCCGGCAAGACCACGACCGCGCGAATTCTTGCCAAGGCCGTCAACTGCCTGCATCCCGTCGACCACAACCCCGACAACACCTGTGAGGTGTGCCAGGAGATCGTGGCGGGCAGGAGCATGGACGTCATCGAGATCGACGGTGCTTCGAACCGCGGCGTGGAGGAGATCCGCAATCTCCGCGAATCGGTCCGCTATGCACCAGCGCGGGGACGGTACAAGGTCTACATCATCGACGAAGTGCACATGCTGACGAAGGAGGCCTTCAACGCCCTCCTGAAAACGCTCGAAGAGCCGCCGTCGCACGTGATCTTCGTCTTCGCCACCACCGAGATCCACAAGGTACCGATGACGATCCTGTCCCGGTGCCAGAGATTCGACTTCCGTCGTATCGCAACGGACGAGATCGTTGACCGCCTGCGCTTCATTGCTGGCGAGGAACAGGTACAGATCGACGAAGACGCGCTCAACGTCATCGCCCGCAAGGGCGACGGTTCGATGCGCGATGCGCAGAGCATCTTCGACCAGGTTCGCGCGTTCTGCGGAGCAGCCATCAGCACGAAAGACGTCCTGACGGCGCTGAATGTGGTCGACCAAGAGCTCTATTTTCGATGTTCGGCCGTCATCCGGTCGAAGGACGCTGCCGCTGCGATCGCCCTCGTGGACGAAGTGGTCCGATCGGGTTACGACCTGCGCGAGTTCGTCGGCGGGCTCGCAGAACATTTTCGGCACCTGCTGATCGTCCTGGCGAGCCGGAGCACCGATCTGATCGAGATGTCATCGTCATACAAGAAGCGCTACGAGGAAGAATCGGCGACATTTCCAGAGGCCGACCTCCTCCGGATCCTCAAGATCGTGCACGAGCTCGAACAAACGCTCCGGTTCGCACCCCAACCCCGGTACAAGTTGGAATCGACGATGCTGCAGCTGGCCCGGCTCGAATCGGCAGTCAAGGTTGACGATCTCTTGAAGCGGCTTGAGGACCTGAAACACCAATTGAAGCAATCACCGCCGCCCGTCAACCCGGGAGCGTCAGCCTCACCCGTGGCACCGTCCAACGAAGTGCGGGTGATCGGATCGGTCAGCGCAGGCCCGATGGCCAGTCCCGCGGCGATGAAATACTCAGCGTTCTTCGGAAAGCCGGCACTCAGTCGTCCATCAGACGAATCGCCGCCGCCGTCGCAATCTGCGACAGCTCCGCAGACGTCGGCAGGACTGACGGCCGCGATGCGCTCGGAAATCGCCGACAGGTGGCAAGAAGTGGTGGGGGAGGTGTTGAAGAAGAGGATCGCGATCGGAACCACGTTGAGTGAAAGCGAATTCATCGACGTCCAGAATGGCGCCATCCGAATCGGCTGCCGCGATGAGTATCACTACACGACGCTACGTCAGCAAAAAGACTATCTCTCGGAGACGGTGCTTCGCGTGATCGGCGTGCGGGTCGCCGTAGAACCGGTCATGCGCACGGAAACACGGCAGAGCGCTATCACGTACACGCCGACAATCGAGAATGAGCGTAAGAGCGTCATCACGACGACTGCGTTGGAAACGCCAACACCGTCCGACGGGGACCCGTTGATCGCTGCGTTACAGCGCGACTTGGGAGCGGAGCGGGTCGACTGAAGCGGCTTTTCGAGCTCGACAGCATTACACGACCGCTGAGGCGGTCGGCACCTCACAGAGGGGTACGGTTGGCCGGAGAGCGATCGCACACGGCCATCAACGCATGTCACGCATGCCCATTCATCTGCACACGCTCCTCTTCGCGGTGATCGTGCTTACCACCGGCTGTGAACGGTCATCCGATCAGCGTATCGCGATGGGCGGAGCTGACGCGATACGCCAATCCCGACGCAATACGTGCGGTCCCGCAGCGCTGGCCATGCTCTTGATGCATCAAGGCCGTCCGACAACCGAGGGAGAATTGGCGCTCCTAATGGCGCCCGGCCCCGACGGAGTCACACTTTCAACGCTCCTGGAAACCTCCGCCGCGTTCGGTGTGCCGCTCGAGGCGTGGCGACTCCGCCTGGATACGCTGCGCCTGATCCGCACTCCAGCCATCCTGTGGGTTGACGGCGATCACTTTGTCGTGTTCGACTCGGTGACCTCGGCCGGGGCCCATCTTCGGGACCCGTCGGCAGGGCGGGTCGTCGTTCCGCTTGAGCGGCTGCGCGTGCGGTGGGACGGCACGGCGGCGGTCGTCGCCGGGTCGCCTTGATTCTTCGGGGTCGGAATCGTACGTTGGAACAGAAAGGAAGGCCGCCTATCGGACGTTTGTGACAGTGTGAGTGCTGTGGTCGTACGTAACGCTCGCGCTGTCTCCGTCTGCCAGACCGGATCTCTGCCCTGGCGCGGAGGTTCGGTCGTCGTGTCTTTGGAGGTTGTGTGAAGCTTCGCTCATTACTCCTGACTATCATCCTGCTTCCCGCATCGTTGACGGCGCAGTCGGTCGCCAAATATGCCGGAGAATTCCTCGCCATCGGCGTCGGCGGTCGAGCCATGGGGTTGGGGGGAGCGTACGTCGCGCTCGCCAACGATGCGACGGCGGGCTATTGGAATCCGGCGGCCGCGGCAGCCCTCGAGTATCCCGAGGTCTTTCTGATGCACGACGAACGGTTTGCAGGGCTTGTCAACTATGATGTTGCGGCCGTGGCGATCCCGTATGGACCGGATGCAAGCGTGGCCCTCACGGTGCTCCGGCTTGGCGTCGATGGCATCCCGGATACACGCAACGCTCTCATCGACCAGAACGGAAACGGTCAACTGGACCCGGGAGACCGGATCGACTATTCGCGTATCACCTATTTCAACTCTGCCGACTGGGCCGCGTTCGTGACATACGCTCAACGCAGCTCGGACGATCTGTCGTATGGTCTCAACGTCAAACTGATCCGCCGGGGACTCGGCGACGCGACGGCCACCGGGATCGGGTTCGACGTCGGCGTGCGATATCGGGCGGCAGAGCGGGTTGTGTTGGGAGCGAACCTGCAGGACGCGACGACCTCGCTTGTCGCTTGGTCAACGGGACGCAACGAATTGATCTCTCCGACACTCAAGGTTGGGGCGGCAGCTTCGATCGACCTCTTCGGAGGCGTGCTGAGCCCCGCGGTGGATGCCGATGTGCGCTTTGAAGGTCGACGCTTCGCGTCGACGGCGCATCTCGGCCCCATCAGCATCGATCCACGCCTCGGGCTTGAGTTCGATTATCGTCAGACGGTGGCGGTGCGGGGCGGGATGAACGACCTTCGACAATTGTCCGTCGGTGCCGGCCTCCATCTGCGCAAGCTCGACCTCGACTATTCGTTTACAGGCTTTGGAGCAAACAACGACCTTGGGTCGACGCACCGGATCTCGCTCCGCATCTTGCTTCAGGAGGAGCGATTCGCAAGGTCCGCTTCAGAATAGAGCCCTGTGTCAGCCGTCAGCAGCTGCGCCAAACAAGAGACCCCCACGCCGCATGTTCGACGTGGGGGTTTTTCGTGATCACAAGCAGCCCAACAACGGGGCGATCAGCCGCCCAGCCCACCCCCGTTCTGTTGCTCGCCGAGGAGCCGCTGGTAGACCTCGATCGTTTCGCGCACCGTTCGATCCCACGAAAAGAGACGCGCCTGCCGCGGCCCGGCGGTTCGCAGAGCGACGCGGAGCTCTTCCCGCGTGATCACATCGCGAAGACCGCGAGCGATGTCACCAACATCATCGGGTTCGATATACAGGACCGACTCTCCCCCCAACTCCGGTATCGATGATCGCCGCGTCGTAACGACCGCGGCACCGGAGGCCATGGCCTCCAGAACGGGAAGCCCGAAGCCCTCGTAGAAGCTCGGGAATGCGAATACGCTGCACGATACGTACAAGGCAGCAAGGGTCGCATCGTCGACAAACCCGAGGTACCGTACGCGATCGCCAAGTCGCTCCGATCGTATCAGGCCGTCGATCTCTGGAAATTCTGCCTGCGAACGGATATTACCGGCCATCAACAGTTGAACGTCGTCGAGATCGGTGCTGTGGAACGACGCGAGGGCCCGAAGCAGGCCGGGAACATTCTTGCGCGGGTCAATGCCCCCGACATAGAGGATGAATCGCGATGGCAGTGACAGGCGCCTGCGGACCTCCTCGATGCGCTCGGGTGTGACGGGGACAAAAAGACCCTCATCCGCGGCCAGGTGAACGACGCGAATCCGTTCGGGGTTGACACGGAAGCGGCGGAGGATGTCCTTCTCCGTGTGGTGGGAATCGGCGATGATGAATGATGCGCGCTCGATGTTACGCCGGCCGAACCAGCCGACGAGGTTGTTTCTGGCCTTTTGTACCGGACCATAGAGCTCGGAAGCGTCGAACGAAACCGTGTCGTGCACCGTGACGATATACGGGGACCGGACCCGGTACGCCGCATCATCATGAGCAAGAAAGTGGGTCACGACCGGTCGAGCACGGTTGATCGCGTGCGGCAATCGGAGCTGAGGTTCAAAGAAACGGAGCGATCGGGAGGACGTCCAGGAGCGGTAGCGCACAAGAGGGACGCCGTCGTGGATCGGGTCGAGGGGAAGCGCGGAATCGACGAGATAGGACACGCCGAACGGGAGTCGAGCCGCCTGCACGCCCTCGAGCAATCGTCTGGCATATTGACCGATGCCCCGGTGCTTGTGGCTCTTGAAGCCATCCTGGCGGGCCCGGGCGTCAATGAGAACGGTCGTGCGGGAGTCGATCATGTGGGGCCAGCGGGCTCGGTTGTTCGGCGGGCCAGCGAGATGAGGTAGCGAAGTTCAGCCATGGACATCGCACCAACAGCGAAGGCCGCGGCAACATAGAGAAGAACACCGAAGAGCACCAACAGGACCGGAGGCCACACCCCGTTCAGGAATACGAGCAGCGCCAGGGGAGCGGACGCGACCAGAATACGAATGAGCCGGGCGGGATCGATCATGCGTCCGAACACGCGCATGACGACGCCACGGATCAGTATCAGGCCAAGCAGTTCAGTTGCGACGGTCGTGATCGCTGCTCCCAGTGCGCCGAGACGAGGGATCAGGATGAGGTTGAGCAGGACATTGAACGCGGCGTTGATCAGCGTGATCCGAAGGACCGTGGATTGTCGCCCGATCGCACCCAACACATGACCGAACACGTTCGTGACGAAGGACAGGGGAAGCCACCAGAGCAACACCATCAACACGGGGCCGGCAGCATTGTAGGTGGATCGATAGAGGGCCCCGATAAGCGAAGGTGCAAGGGCAGCCCCTCCGACAGCCATCGGCAACGCCAGGAACAGAGAGTACGTGACGGCGTTCGACGCAAGGCGGATGGTCTCATCCCGATTCCGTTCGTGCTGTTCCGCCACCATCGGGAAGAGCGCCAGCACGATCGCCGCCGAAAAACCGCTGGCGGCAAACATGATATTCGTTGCGGCCCGATACAACCCGGTCTCCGCCTCACCGACAAGGTACGTGAGCAGCACGGCGTCGACGTGAAAATAGATCATCACTGAAATGCCGGTAGCGGCGAACGGAAGCCCGCCCCGCACCAAAAGACGCGCCGTCTCCGTGTCGATGAGCGTGCCGGACAGATACCCCCGACGGTAGGCCATCCATACCGACGCGCCCAGTTGAACCAGGCTTCCCGCGATCAGGAGCGCGTAGAGGCCCCAGAGAGAGGATTCGAGCAGGAGGGCGGTTCCGATCGCGAGGAATTCGAACACCTTCGCCCCGACCTGAATAAGGGAATCCGACCCCATCAATTGCTGCGCGCGGAAGAAGGCGCTCAGCGTTCCTGGAACGGTCCGAAGCACAATGAGCATGGCTGCCAGCGCCATGAGACCCGCCGGCACATCGTCTTTCGGGACGAACGAATACACAACCAGGATCAACGCGAGGGTCAGCAGGCCGGAGAGCAACTTCAGCCGGATGGCTGTGCCGGCGAGCGCCGGCCGGCGATCGGGATGGGCCGCCAACTCCCGGACGAGAAAGGTGTCGACGCCAAGATCGGCCAGCGGTACAAAGAGCGAGGCAAAGGCAAGAATGAAGTTGAAGAGGCCGAAGCTTTCGACGTTGAGCTGATTGGCAAGAAGAACGACGGCCGCGAAGGCGAAGAGCTTGACGAGGACCTGGGCGACAATCAGGAAAGCCGTGTTGCGTGCTACGGTATCCTGGAGTCGGGAGGGCATGGCGATTGGGAGAATATCAAGAAATCTCTACATTGATGCAAAGAACACTCCCGTCACCCATGCCGCAAAACCTTCAGAGCAAGATCGTTGAGCGATTCGCGACCATCGATCCTCGACGGCTTGCGTGGATCCTCGGCGCTGTCTTCGCCGTCGTCACGTTCGCGATGGCGTCCGTGCGGTACGTGGGCCTGCACACGTCGTTCTACGATCTCGGCGTGTTCGAGCACTTCGCCTACCGATTGCTGCATGGAGACGGATCCGTGCTCGTCGCCGCATGGGCGGAACCGATCCCCTACACTCACCTCCAGCCGATCTTCGCCATCCACGCGCTCGCCTATGGCGTGATACCGTCTCCATTGACGTTGGTGGCACTTCAATCTGTGACACTGGCCTTCGCATTCCCCCTGCTGGAACGGATCACAGCACGACTAGCGCCACCTCCCGCCCGAAGCATCCTTCCCGCACTCCTGTTTCTGTCCAGTCCAATGTGGTTCCAGGCGTTGTTCGATTTTCACACGGACCATGTTGCGATTCCTGCCGCGCTGCTGGCAATCTGGGGGATCTTGGAGGGGAAGATGGGTCGAACGCTTGCCGGCTTGATCCTGATGTGCCTTGTAAAGGAGAACTTCGCAATCACCGCAGCGATTCTGGCGGGGGTGGGGGTTGCGCGCCAGCGATCATGGATATTGGCATGTGCCGGAATATTTGTGGCTGCGATGGGGACGTGGGTGATCGGGACACACCTTCCATCCGTGACGCCGGGAGGAGCGCCGGCCCTACCGGCTTTTCAGCATCTCGGCGGCAGCGCATCGGAGATCCTAAGCAATCTTCTCACGGACCCCTCGCTGATCGCATCGTCCTTCGACACGTACAAAGCCCGTTATCTGGCGCTGCTCTTCCTCCCGACCCTTGGGCTGATCTTGCTGGGGTGGGAATTCTTGATCCCGGCCGGATTCACGCTTGGATTCGTCATGCTCAGCACCAACCCCTCCCATAGCTGTACCTGTACGCAGTATACGGCTGGCGTCATTCCCTTCGTGATGGTCTCTCTGGCGTTGGGATGGGGACGGGCCGCTGCGGCGACTTGGATCCGGCCAATGTGGCTGCGCTCGATACCGGCGGCGCTGGTTGTAGCGTCGGCGTTGGTCTTTCTGGCCGATGCGCCAGCGCCATTCGCGCGGCGCTTTCTCCTCAACAAGGGTATGTATGGAGGTGCGCGCTACTTCGAGGGATGGCGACTGAGCGACGCCGAGAATGCCGCCGCTGCACTCCCCCCCGATGCCGCCCTCTCGGTTCAGAACAGCGTGAACGCTTCGGCGTTCGTCCGTCGCTCAACGATCCTGCCGTTTCCAACAGGGGTCTTCGAGCCGTCACCGTTGACCGGTGCACGTGCAGACTATGCTGTGATCGACACCACAAGAGACCACTTTGTCGTCGACGTGGTCATCCCGGACGTCTATGCGACAACCGTGTCGCGCTTGCGGGCTCTCGGCACCCGGGTGGCACAGGCCGGGACTATCGAGGTCTATCGAGTGCCACATTAGCGATGAGATCAGCATCTTGACAGAACACAAAGCCCCGGGAAGATCCCGGGGCTTTGACGTCCTCAGACCAACCAACAGGTCACTTCGTCGTCATGACGAACACGCCATTCCAGTCGGCGGACGGCGGAGCGATCTTGTAGAGATTTGCCCGCTCCGTGTAGATCCGGGCGACATGGCAGGTCGGATCGAGCTTGACCGCCTGGTCCATATATGCGATGGCTTCGTCGAACTGACGTGTACGATACAGACGAAGACCCTCGTGATAGATCTCGAGAGCCTGTTTTTGCTGGTCCGTCAGCGCCATATCGTGCCGCCCCATGAGTTCGAACACCTTGACCGGTTCGTTCTTGCCCTTGACTTGAATGAGGTCGAGCTCGCGTACGGTCACATGCTTCTGGACAAGCTTGTGGGTGAATTCGCTGATCATGATCAGCGATTCGTACTGCTTATTCGCCCCCTCCAGTCGCGATGCGAGGTTGACCGGGTCACCAATGACGGTGTAGTCGAACCGGTCCTTGCCCCCCATATTGCCCGCGATGACGGAGCCGGTGTTGATGCCGCAACGGGCAACGAGCTCCGGGCGCCCTTCCTTCTTCCACTTCTTGCGCAGCTCGCCAAGCCGCACCTGCATTTCCAGCGCGGCCAAGCAGGCGCGTAACGCATGGTCCTTCTGAGGAATTGGGGCACCCCAGAATGCCATAATGGCGTCACCGATGTACTTATCGAGGGTCCCTTCGTACTTGAGGACGATCGTCGTCATCTCCTCAAGATATTCATTCAGAAGCTCGACGAGCCCTTCGGGCTTTCCGTGGTAGTGCTCGGAGATGGTCGTGAACGATGCGATGTCGGAGAAGAAGATCGTCAGGTCGCGCAGATCGCCGCCCAGCTTCGCCTTGCTCGGGTCGTTGACCAGGATGTTGACGACCGCGGGGTTCAGATAATGCGAGAAGACACCCTTGATCATGGCCTTCTGCTGTCGTTCGGCCAGGTACTGATAGACTGCCGTTCCGAAATACGTAAAGACGAGCGCAAGGCTGGGGTTGACGACGTTGATCAACATTCCGCTCGATCCGAAGATCACCACTCCCGCCTCGAACACCCCAAAGATGAGGAGGAGCACGAGGAGTACGACGCCGACCTCCAGGGCCCAGACGTAGCGGACCTTGATCGACTTCAAGGCCACAAATCCGATGAACGCCACAAGGGAGAGCACGAGGATCAAACCCATCCCCAGCGTCGGGTCGAGGACGCTCACGAAGCGTTGATCGAGAACATTCTGAATGGCGGTGGCGTGGATCTCGACCCCATGCATGGCGAAGTTCTTCTTGCCGCCGTCGTCCTTGTAAAGCGGAGTGTTATGATAGTCCCGCTCTTCAGCCATGAGGGAGCCGACGAGCACGATCTTGTTCCGGAACAACCGGGCGGTCGATTCGTCGAACGCGTTGATGTCCTCCTCGAGCTCGATCTCGTCCTTCGTCTGAAACTGCTCGTCGTCGATCACCTGCGAGAATGGCACGTACCGGAAGGTCTCGACCGGTCCGTAGTAGTCGAGCAGGAAGTCCGACGCGTTGAACCGCGGGATCCGACGATCGCGATAGATGAACTCTCCCTCACCGAGCGCCACCACGGTCATCGGCTTCAGCCGGTAGGCCTTGTTGAGCGCGGCAAATGCAAGCGTGGGCGTCAGCTCGCCCTCGGCCACGATCATCGGCATGTAGCGACGACAGACGTCGTCGCGGTCCTTGATAATGTTGACGATCCCGACGCCGATGTTCTTGTTGTCCTTGAAGAAGACGTTGTTGTAGGTCTTCTCGAGCGACCGGACCTCTGCATATTCGCTTCCCGCGCCGGTCTGAACCTTGGCGGCGAGAACGACATTGGGCGCACGCGAAAGCACGGCGGCCATCACGGAGTCACCGTCGCGTGCGGTTTCAAAGGTGATATCGAACACGATCGCCCGCGCGCCGGCGCGGTTGAGGTTCTCGATCAGATGGGCGTAGTAGGACCGCGGGAACGGGAACGCCTCCGGCAGGGCCTTGAGATCGTCGTCGGAGATGCCCACGATGACGACGTCGGCACGGTCCTTCATCTGCGCGGCGGCGACTGGGTCGTAGCGGTTCTGGAAGCGGTAGTCGATTGTGAGGAGCTCGATATTCCGCAGAACCGTGATCTCAAACAGCCAGCCCGACGTCAGAAGGACGACAAGGAGACCGATGCCCAGGCCAATGCCGGCCTTGACGAGCCACGGAAGGATCTTCTTCTTGAAATCGTAGGAGGTCATAGGCGGGTGGGGGAGGAGGAGCGCCTCAAGGGGGCCGAAGCCCGCCTCAAGACGGTCCGTTCCACCGGGTCAGTGGATGATCAGTGGAGGGTCACCGGAGACCCCGATGACACCGGCGCGATGCGCCGTCGTCAGAAGTTATACCGGTACACGAACGACAGGATCCGGTCGTTGGCGATCAGCGAATTCTTGAAGTAGTCGAAGTACAACTCGAACGAATGGGCCTGATAGGTATAGTCGCCACCGAGCCGCAAGACGGTACGCTCGAGATCTCCGAACGTGGGGGTCACTTGGGCCACGAGCCGGAGGTTGTCCTCCATCAGGCGATATTGTGCCGATACGCCGAGCGCGGTGTACGCAAAATCATTTTTCGCGAGGGCGCTATCAGCTCCAGAGAAGGCGAAGAGTTGACTCTGGCTGGTCGTATTACTTGTGAGCAGGCTGATGGTCGTTTGGAGCGGGATCTCCGTGAAGAAGGACGTGACCGAAGCGTTGAGGAACGTACTGGCCTGATCGCGGCGGTAGATCGTGTTGTCCGAGCGGTCTACCAGATTGACGCTCAGGGCGATGAAGTTCCGGAAACCAACGTTCAGGTCATACGAGGCACCGAACGTGATTCGGTTCGTCTGGTCGTCAGCCCCCTTCGACCGACGGCTCGAATCGGGCGTGAAGATCTCCCGATCGCTGGCGCGGGTTCCGGTGGCGAAACCGACCTGCAACGTCGGATACTTTGCACCCGGGCTATAGGTCAGCGCGGTGATGATATTGTTGTAGTCTGTGGTGCTGGCCTTAGATTTCGACAGGTTGTCCGACTTTGCTTCGTAGGAAATACTGGCGAACAACCGATTGCTGAAGAGCCGGATATTGTCCGACACGACAAAGCCCTGAATGTCGGATTGCTGGAACTCGTTCCCGAATGTCTTGAAGGCCGTACCGCGCCGGATATACTGGGCCCGGACGTAGTTGTTAAAATAGTTCAGCGTCAGGAAGCTCTCCATCGCGATACCGGGAAGTCCCGTGCCGCCTGGATTCAGCGGCTCGAGGTTCTCGTTCACCGTGATGAACTGCTGAGCAAGCTTCCCGAGGTCCTTCACATCGTTCCCCTGCGCCGCGAGCGAGTCGTAGTCGGCATCCGAGAAGTTTCCTCCCGAGATGTCCTTGTTTTGGAGTCCGACCGCGACTTGTGTTTCCCAACGGATCCGCTGGTCATCAAATCCGAGGGCAAGGTCGGTTCCGACGACTAGATTCTCCTTTGGCTGGATCCCGTAGCGGATCGACGACATGTCATCCTTGAATTTCAGGTAGGTGAAGCCCAGTTGAAAATTCTCACCCGAGCCGAACGAAGGACGAACACCGACAAAATCTCGCTTGTAGGTACCGGGGTTGAACAGCTCATAGGCAAAATAGGACGCTCCCGTAGGGAGAGTATTGTCAGGTCTGTTGCGGACGCCGTTCGTGTCGGCAAAGACGGTGTCGGCGAGGAAGGTTCCGTTGATGTTTCGGTCGGTCTCTCCGAAGGACACGTCAAGGTTGAAGAACCCCAGCCTGACCGCACCGGTGATGCCCCGTACGCGCTTGCCGAGCATCATGAGCGATGGGAATTTCGGGTACGCATCACCGACCTCCAGTCGCGCATAGTCAGCATCAACATAGAACGAATACCGGTTCTGCGGCTGGCGCTGTGGGCTTTCCAGGTTGTCGATCCGCAGCGTGGTACCAAAATTCAGGAAGGTGTAGGAACCGTTCGCTCGGGCGTCGATGCGGGCGAAAGTCAGGGAGTTTGCCGTTTGTTCGTTCCGGTATTCGGCCCGAACGTCTCCCTCAGCTCGGAACTGTGATTCAACCTCAGAAATTGCCGCCGCCGTCGATAGGTTGAAACTGAGCGACTTCGAGAAATACGGGTTTCCCGACGTATCGCGGAGCTCGACCCGCACATTGCGGGCGCCTAGCTTCATCGGAAGACTTGAATTGGCGGGAGACCAGAGGATGATATCGTCAGACAGGACGGCCTCTTGCGATACATCCGTTCCGTCAACAAAGATGCGGGTCCGGCTTGGAGAAACAGCGGGAGTCGCAAAGTAGAGCGAAACAGCGAGCACGAACTCCTCTGCGGCGACCGTCTCACCGGGTTCGGGGCTCAGAATACGTACCTCTCCTTCTCGCGGGTCGACCTGTTGTACGCTCAGCTGCAACGGGTTGAGGTCTGCGCCGCTCTCAGGGTAGGTCGCAATCGACCCATTCGGAAGCTCAATAGCGAAGTAGTACTGCAAATAGGGCGGTTGGACCTCGCCTCCTGGCAACGAAGCGGTATACGAACGTCCAGCCTGGAGCATTTCGATCTCGCTGAACTCTGTGACACCAAAGCCGCGATACCGCAGCCAGACACGGCGGGCCTCGACAGAGGGAAGCAGCTCCACGCCAATCGCAGCAGCAGTGCCCTGAGTGGCAGCGGGGGCGTCAACCCGGCTCACATACGAAGAGACCTGGGCGAAGCCAGACGAGGCCATCATCAAGAGCATTGCGAATGCCGCACCACCGAACCGAACCGCACGCATGAGGATCACCTGCACCATGTGGGAAGGGGGGATGGAGCCGCGGACCCGGGTATAAAAAGAAACGGCGAATCGCACGATTCGCCGCTCAATGTAGGAAATGACGCTGCCGGATGCAAGCCGATCTATTCGATCCGAACCTTGATCTCCTTGCCGCTGGCGTCGCGTCCGATCAACTCGAGACGATTCTTCTGCTGACCACCCTGGCTGCCATCGCCGTCATCGTCGGTCACTTCTTCGCTTTGGTTCGCGATGTTGTTGTCGCGGTTGCTCGAATTCCTGACGTTCCCCTGACCCGAGCCTCGCTTCTGATAGGTCTGTCCGGCGACAAGTGGAAAACCGTCGACATCAAAGGCGCCCTGCGTGCACACGAACGTACTGGTCGTGTCGATCGGCGCATGATCCACACCGCCCTCGGTTCCCCGGATCGAGGCGACCGAAATAGGCGACGAGAAACGGAACTGCTCCCGTTCCTGCTTCTTCACGTTGAACGCCAGACGACCGCGCTCCACGTGGACGCTCCTGTCGACGATCTGCTTGTCCTGCTTCTGCCCCTTGATCTCGACGATCGACTTAGCGCGAATGATCAGCTTGCTTTGGTCGGGGAACATGACCATCGCGAGCGACTTGTCGTCAGTCCGGAGCTGGTAGCCAGAACGCAGCCGGTCCGCAGGGACGGCCTTCTGCCAGCCCGTCGTTCCGGATTTCTTCGAAACATCTCGAACGACCTTGACGACGACCGCCTGAATATCACGCGTGTCTTGCTGTGGCACCAGGGCCATACTCGACAGCACCAGGGCGGCAACGGCCGCAAAGATCACCATTTTCCGCAGATTCATAGCTCGGCTCCTCTCGTCCAAAGTCGGATTATTCAACGACCGTAACCGTCGCACCCGCAAACTGATCCAGCACCTGCAATAATTCCGCTGGTGAGATCAGCTTGTTGTTGTA
Organism: uncultured Ignavibacteriaceae bacterium; assembly: GCA_964473365.1. Taxonomy (GTDB): domain Bacteria; phylum Bacteroidota; class Ignavibacteria; order UBA10030; family UBA10030; genus 2-02-FULL-55-14. The sequence goes on along the minus strand of CAYYOV010000007.1, from coordinate 46,005 downwards.
GCGGGCTTGCGTAAAGGTCCAACCGCGTTCCTCCAGACGCCGCATAACGGCCGTCAATTGCTGGGCAAGCCGCGGCGGGACCTGTGTGGCGGCACTTCCAAAGACCGTGATGAGCGGGTCGGGACGATTGGCGTCCTGTCCGCCCGTGTTCGCGTCGCCGCCGCCGGCGGTGCTGCCGGCAGTCTGGCCATAGCGGAATACAACAAGATCTGCTTCAACGCTGATCCTGTCACGACTTGAGCTCGATTGAATGAACGACTTGCCGGCGACGACATACCGAGCGCCCTGAACGAGCGGCGTGGCGGTCTGGGAGTAGACGAGAATAGTCCGGCCGTCTGTCACGCGCTCACGCCATACCGGACGGCCGTTCTGGACGGCATCGCGCGGATTGTCTTCGACCCGGTACACGGCTACTTCATATTCCATCTGAGGTCGTTCGGCCGGCAGGATCACCGTGAACGTTGGATTCGGGACGGTGACGACAGGGTCTACCTGAACGATGATCTTGGCTTGGGTCGCGGTCGAGAAAGGTATGTCGAAGACCCGCACGATACGGTCGAGCTGAGTGCCGGTTACAGGATCACCAGAGAGGAGGGCGATGTCGAGCGTGAACTTGCCCGTCATAGAGGCGATACCGGTCTTCAGCTGGTCCTTCAACTTGTCGATCTCGGACTTGACCTCGGTGTACGAAACGTCGAATTCCGATCCTCGAGAGAGCGCGCCAACGGTCATTTCATAGCGAGCCTCGCCAGTACCGGACGGGCTCACAGTGCGGATCGGCGTACGTCTGATAATGTAGAAGGAAGCCAGCTCCATCGGCCTCGAGTCGCCAGTTGCCTGCTTGTAGACCGTACCACGGAGGTAGACCTCCATGGGCTGGCTCGTGATGATCGTGCCGGAGATCCCTGCCGGGATGCTCTCTTTCAATGTGAACGTGGTGGCTTCGATCCAGTCGGTCGGCGTGAACACGTCGAAGTTAGGCACATTCAATTCCAGACGGCCCGTCTGGGCAACAACGATCCCGCTCCCCAGCACCAGCATGGCCGCCAGCACCAATAACAGACGGTTCCGTTTGATCGCGTTCATGGCGCGGATCTCCTCAAAGGGGGAAATGAAAATTCAGGCTGCTACCAATCAACATACCGCCAGGTCAATTCCGCAGGTATGACGGATGTCACAAGGAGGGTTACGGGTCCGTCAGAAGTGCAATAGGTCATTATAGAGCACAAACGCCATAAAGACAAGTAAGAGCAGCATGCCCGCTTGCTGGAGGGCGATCTTGATGCGCGCCGGTATCTCGCGACGGAAGACGGCCTCGTAGCTGAGAAAGAGAAGGTGACCACCATCCAACGCCGGGAAGGGCAGGATGTTCAGCAGCGCCAGGCTGATGCTGAGTAACGCAACGAATCCAAAGAAACTGACGAGGCCGCTCTCGGCCGATCGATTCGCCATCTGGGCGATACGCACCGGGCCGCCGATCGACTTCGAGAAGGATGCCTCGCCGGCGACGATCTGCCAGATGTTTCGGAAGAAGAGTCCGCTCGTGAACCAGACCTCTCGGACACTCACGGGAAAGGCGGCAAGCAACGAATAGTCCTCGCGCACAATAGGACCCTGATACGCTGCCATGAGCGTCACCCCGATGACGCCGTCTGTCGTGGGTGTCACGGCTTGTGCGAAGACACTGTCGCCACGCTTCCATCCCAGCATCATCTCGCGTCCTGCATTTCCGCGGATCGCGGGGGGCAACGCGGCGTACGATACCCGCACACCATTGACGGTGATGATGGTGTCTCCCGGGGCGAGACCAAGTGCTTCACCCGGCAGACCACCTTGTACCGAGGCAACGACCGGAACAAGCCCGGCAGGATAGATCCCAAAGCGCTCTTCTGTGAGCTCCGGAAGATCCAGTCGGCGGATCTCGACAGAGACCGGAACCCCGTCCCGCTCAACACGGATGACGACATCCTGTCCGACCGTTTCAGCGTAGATCTTGCTTTCGATCTCGTCCCATTGCGTCACAGGGGTGTCGTTGATCGACCGGATGTGGTCGCTCGTCCGCAGACCAGCCTTCTCTGCCGGACTTCCTGGAACCACATATCCGATCTCCGTCACAGGTCGGACCACGCGTCCTTGTGCGTAGATGATCCCCCAGAAGATCACGACGGCGAGGACGAGGTTCATGATAACCCCGGCCGCCATGACGATGGATCGCTGCCAGATCGGCTTCGCCCGGAATTCCCAGGGCTCCGGTTCCCGATTCAAGTGTTCCGTGTCGAGGCTTTCATCGATCATGCCGGCGATCTTGACGTAGCCGCCGATGGGGACCCAGGAGACACAGTAATCCGTTTCACCAATCTGCCGGCCGAACGCGCGCGGCGGAAAACCGATGCTGAAACGCTCAACGCGCATCCCAAAGAATTTCGCGGCTGCAAAGTGCCCGAACTCATGGATGAAGACGAGGATGCCGATCGTGACGATGAAATAGAAGACGGTGCTCAGGAATTCCATGCGAGTGTTATGTGTGAGAGTGTTATGACGTGCTCGATATAGATGAACAACTATCCCGTTGCGCTCGTTCCGGCTGCCGCGTGGGCCGTCCGGCGAGCCCATCGGTCGGCCTCGATGATGTCATCGAGGTCGGGTGCTGCCACAGGGTGATGCTGTTCCATCGTCCGACGGATGACGTCGGCAATACGGTCAAAGGTCAGAGCCCGATCGAGGAATCCAGCCACCGCCACTTCGTTTGCAGCATTCAGCACCGCCGGAAGCGTCCCGCCCGAGCGGAGCGCCTCGTACGCCAGGTCAAGACAGGGAAATCGGCGCCGGTCGGGCTCAAAGAACGTCATCTGCTCCAAGCGCGGGAACGAGACCCGTCCGCCATTCATCGGCAGACGGTCGGGATGCGTCAACGCGTACTGGATCGGAAGCTTCATGTCGGGCAGTCCAAGCTGGGCCTTGACCGATCCGTCGACAAATTCAACCATGGAGTGGATGATGGACTGCGGATGCACCACCACGTCGATGCGGTCGGCCGGCAGCCCGAAGAGCCAATGCGCTTCGATCACTTCCAGCCCTTTATTCATGAGCGTCGCGGAGTCGATCGTGATCTTGTTACCCATGCTCCAGTTGGGATGCTGCAGGGCCTGCTCCACCGTGACACGAGATAATGCCTCCGGTGGTGTCGTTCGGAAGGGCCCTCCCGAGGCGGTCAAGATCAGACGTGCGACGCGGGCCGGGTCCTCGCCGGCCAAACACTGCAGGATGGCGCTGTGCTCGCTGTCGATCGGCAGCAATTCGACGCCATACTCGCGCACGAGCGCCGTGATGAACGCGCCGGCGGCGACAAGCGTTTCCTTGTTCGCCAGGGCGATCCGCTTGCGGTGCCGGATGGCCTCGGCTGTCGGCCGGACACCGGCGAAGCCAACAAGCGAGGAGATCACGACATCGACATCATCCCGCCGGACCACCGCCTCGAGCCCAGCCTCGCCGCTCAAGACCTGTGTGCTGTCGCCCAAGCGAGCACGGAGCGTCTCGGCCCGGCCCGGGTCGAGCACGACAACAGCCTTCGGATGGAATTCCTTCACCTGTGCTTCGAGCTCATCGATGTTGCGGTTCGTGGTGAGGGCCGTCACCCGGAACCGGTCGGGGTGAGCGCGGAGGACCTCAAGGCTGTTCCTCCCGATCGAACCGGTGGCACCAAGGAGAGCGATATGTTGTGGGGAAGAAGGCATGCCGAAAAAAAATCGGCCCGCGGGGCCGAACGAGTTCAAGCAATGTACCATGGAACCACAGGGGAATCAAGGCAACGGGAACGTCGATGGACACCCCTGCGTCTTTTTGATATATTCACCCCACATGCGCCAGCTCATCTCCATCCTCGCGTTGTCATGCATCGTCGCTCCCCGACTCGCCTCGCAGGACCAGGAGACGGTGCGCCGCCTTCAGTTGGCCCAATCACTCGAGCAGGCCGGAGACTGGGCCAAGGCGGCCGTCATCTACGAGGATCTCGTTCGAGTCGACTCCCTGAACTTCATGATGTTCGACGGCCTCCGTCGGGCATACGTTCAACTGAAAGAATACGGCAAGGCGACGGCGTTGGTCGAGCGGCGACTCGCACAACGACCAGCGGAGATCTTCCTCCTGGTTCAGCTAGGGGGCCTTGCGTACGACTCTGGCGACCTTCACCGTGCCGACTCGCTTTGGGATGTCTCGTTGCGATCGGCCGGAGGCAATCGACAGCTGATCGTCGTACTGGCTCAGCAGATGCAGGAACGGCGCCTCTACGACCGCGCCATCCGCACGTACGAAACAGGCCGCACACGTACAAAGAATCCGAACGACTTTGTCGAGGAGCTCGCCCTCCTGCATTCCGCCACACAAGACTACGGCAAGGCGGTCGAGGAATATCTTCGGCTATTGCGGTCCGCCCCGCATCAGCTGGGGTATATCCAATCACGCATCGCATCATTCACCATGCGGGACGATGGCCTGCGAAGCGCTCGCTCCGCCGTTGAGGCGGCCATCGAAAAGACCCCGGGCGATGTTCCCGTCCGCAGTCTTATGGCGTGGCTCGCGGTCGAGCAATCGGACTATCCAGAAGCCCTGCGGCAATACCGTGTCATCGACAGCCTCTCAAATGCTTCGGGGGTAGAACTCTACAACTTCGCGCAGCGCTGTCTCCGTGAATCGGCGCACCAGACGGCAGCGGAAGCATTCCGCGCGGCGATCGCCCGAGGACCATCGGGTCCCCTGGTGCTGCAATCCCGGCTTGGGTTCGCGCGGGCAATGGAAGAGCTGGCGGTTCGCGATTCGTCGTCATCCCGGAAAACGGCAAGCAGCTCCACATCCGCAGCAGAAACATTCCCCTCGCTCGACGCTGCTGTTTTGCTGTATCGCGAGATCGTCCGCGACGCGCCAGGCTCTGATGTGGCGGTCCAGGCGCTGTTCCGGATCGGCGTGGTGGCGTTCGAGCGCACGTTCGACTTGGACGGGGCCCTGAAAGCATTCCAAGACGTGGCGCGAATCCCGCGAGCCGGAGGGATGGCCTTCGAAGCACACCTGCGGGCGGCGGAGGTGCAGATCGCACGAAACGACCTGAACGGTGCTGCCGCGTCACTCCAGTCGATCCCAACTTCTGCCCCAGCCGACGTCCGCGACCGCGTGACATTTCAACAGGCACGACTCGCGGCGTACGAAGGACGCATCGACACCGCCGTCGCTATACTTGGACCACTCGCGAGCGCCGTCGACCGCGACCTGGCCAACGACGCGATCAGCCTCCAGATCTTTTTGCAGGAACATCGCGCAACGCTTCCAGCGCTCAATGGGTTCTTGCGCGCGGAGCTACTGCAGCGACAGCGGAAGTATGCCGAAGCGCTCGCGCAATTCCAGAAGGTCGCGGCCGACAATCCAGCATCGCTGATCTCCGACGACGCTCTGGTCCAAACGGGAGACCTGTTGGTGCTGTTGAATCGCCCCGCGGAGGCGGTTGCCATCTACAGGCGATTCGTCGACGAACGCACCACGAGCATGCTACGCGATCGGGCCCTGTTCCGTGCCGGCGATGTGACGGAACGATTGCTGAACGATCACGCCGGCGCCCTGAAGATCTTTGAGCTCTTTCTGGAAACGTTCCCGCATTCGCTGTTCAGCGAAGAGGTGCGCCTCAGGATCCGCCGATTGCGAGGGGAGTCCTCATGAAGCGCTGGTGCGTTGTGCTTGTTTTCGCTCTTGCGGGAAGCGCGTTGGCGCAGCCGAAAGTGCTCATTCCTATGGATCTGACGCAAACGAACCACCTGAAGGCGTATGGCGTGGCGTTTTGGGTGCTGGAGAAGAATGGGCAGGTCGACTGGCTGCTGAACTATCGGGGCGGCTCATTTCTCATCGACCAGGCAGAGCCGGTGGCCCGGGAATGCCGCGTTCGGGGTGTGTCGTTCGAAAGCCTCTCTGCAGGTCAGGCGGCACAGGTGTTGGCGGATGTTCAGCGCGAAGATGCGAATACCGACGTCGTACGACTCGAGAAGGCACCGAAGATCGCTGTCTACGCCCCTCCCAACTTCAAGCCGTGGGACGACGCCGTGACCCTCGCGCTCGAATACGCGGAAGTACCATACACGAAGGTATGGGACGAAGAAGTGTTGTCAGGCAAGCTAGCCGAATACGACTGGCTGCATCTGCATCACGAGGACTTCACCGGACAGTACGGAAAATTCTTCGCCAACTTCAGGACGGCGCAGTGGTACGTGGAGCAACAAGCGATGTATGAACGCGAAGCCCGACGGCTGGGGTACGCCAAGGTCTCGGAGGAAAAGAAAGCGGTCGCGCGCTCCATTCGCGACTTCGTCGGCAACGGCGGATTCATGTTTGCCATGTGCTCCGCGACCGACTCGTACGACATCGCGTTGGCCGCGGAAGGAGTGGATATTGCTGACGTGATGTTCGACGGAGATCCAACCGACCCGCAGGCAGCGTCGAAACTCGACTTCCGAAAGACCCTGGCATTCGAGAACTTCGCGCTCGACATGAACCCCTATCGGTACGAGTACTCCGACATCGACCTGCCGCCATCAGACCCGCCGCCGATCCGGGACCCGAACACTGACTATTTTACGCTCTTCGAATTTTCGGCGAAGCACGACCCCGTTCCTACGATGCTGACGCAGAATCACGTGTCGATCGTGAAGGGCTTCATGGGCCAGACGACGGCATTCCGGAAAGGAGCCATCAAGCGGACGGTAACGGTGCTGGCGGAGCGGGACGGGACGGAGGAGGTGCGGTATCTTCACGGCAACTTCGGCCGGGGAACCTTCACGTGGTACAGCGGCCACGATCCCGAGGACTATCAGCATGCAGTTGGCGATCCGCCGACCGACCTGTCGCTCCATCGCACGTCGCCGGGGTACCGACTCATTCTGAATAACATCCTCTTTCCAGCCGCCAAAAAAAAGCAGCAGAAGACGTAACCGGCCGCGGACCAGTGGTCCTCAGCCAGTCACCATGATGCGGCCCGCCGGATCGCTCATCGTCCGGAACGTCCGAGGACACCAAGGAACATGCGCACTGCGATCATCTCGGATATTCACGGCAACCTAGAGGCGCTCGAGGCGGTCTTGGGCTCGATCGCCGGCAACGGAGTGGACCGGATCGTTTGTCTGGGGGATATTGTCGGGTACGGCGCCGATCCCGGGCCGTGCATTGAGCGGGTGCGAGCGGCGTGTGCGATGACGGTCCTGGGGAACCATGACGCCGCTGCGGTCGACCAATCGATGGCCGAACGGTTTTCGTCACATGCCGCACAAGCCATTCTCTGGACGCGGGGAGAACTCTCGGCTGACCATCTTCAGTACCTCCGCGGCCTTCCGCTGTCCCTCACCGAACCCGACATCGTATTCGTTCACGCCTCGCCCCTCGAACCAGCACTCTGGACGTACGTATTTGATTCCATCGATGCGCGAGAAGCGTTCAGCGCATTCGACCGCGGCGCCTGTTTCATCGGCCATACCCACACGCCGGCCATCTTCCGCGAGCGAAAGGCCCAGGGTCCCCTCCGGCGCGAGGAGAGGACCATCATCAATGTGGGCAGCGTCGGCCAGCCCCGTGACGGCGATCCGGAGGCCAGCTACGGACTTTTCGACGAGGCCGCGTGGAACTACCGTAACGTCCGCGTGTCCTACGACATCGAAGCGGCCGCAAAAAAGATTCGCGAGTCGGGGCTGCCCTCCCGGCTCGCGGATCGGTTGTTCATCGGTCGCTGAGCGATCAGCGACTGGCCAGGACGGCCATCATCTTCTCTTTCTGCATCGTTGAGGCGGCCGCGCACAGCGTGCCGCCATCCTCCCACATCACCACATTGCAGTCGGGATGCTGCGGATCGGTGTACCATCCGGTGCGCTCGATCGCTTCGCGTGCCGCTGGCGGCATCGTCAAATGTGCCTCACGCCCGAGCGCCTCATCCTTCTGGACCTGCAAAACATACAGCAATTCGTCCCCAATTTTGTACACCACATGTGCGAGCCGCACGCCGTGATAGTCGTTCACAACAGCGCTGTACCCGTCACACCGTTCCATCGGCCGAAGATCGACGTGGAACGGCATCCGTTGTGATTCGAGATACGCGCCGACCTGTTCGGGCGAGCACGAGGTGATCGCGGGTTTCACCTTACCGTCGCGGATGAGCTGAAAATTCTCTGCGGCCTGGTTGATGACGTCGTTCGCGGCCGCATGGCGGATCAGGTCGTCGTTCGGACCAACGGGGAACAGTGCGAATGCAATAAGGACGACCGCAAGCCCGAGTCCGACGATCGGTGCGGGCACGCGGCCAAAGATCATCGACCACCAATCCCGACCCTCGGCCTTCTGTTGAGAACGTGCTTCGGCACGGACGGCGTCGACGACCGAACGACGGACTGCGCCGGGCGTCTCTACCGGTTCGACCGCCGTGCGGAGGAACGAACGGATAGACGACTCGAGCTCAAAATCTCGCCGGCAGACGCGGCACGAGCGAAGATGCTCCTGAAACGCCGCGCGATCCTGTTCAGACAGGTGGCCGTCGAGCGCGGGACCGGCCAGTTCGTGTGCATCAGTACAGTTCACAGAACGATCCTGAAAAAGTGTTCATCAACGATAGTGAAATGCATCAGCCCTCAGCCTCGTCCGATTTCCCGGACACATATCCGTGCGCCCGAGCGTATCGATGAAGGCGCGCCTGGAGCATCTTACGACCTCGATGCAGCCTGGACCGCACCGTACCGATGGGACAATTGAGAAACTCGGCGATCTCTTCGTACGTCAATCCTTCGATGTCGCAGAGAATCACCACGGTGCGAAAATCATCAGGCATCTCCTGGAGCGCGGTTGTGACCTCGTCACCCAGAAGATTGCCGAACATCCGCTGCTGCAGATCGCTCGTCTCCTTTGAGTCGTCGCGGATCGAGTCGTAGAAATTCTCGACGTCCTCGTAGTCCACCTTGTCCGGCTCGCGGGATTCTTTCCGGTAGCGATTGATGTACGAGTTCTTCATGATGCGGAAGAGCCAGGCACGAATGTTCGTACCCTTCTCGTACTTATCCCAGAACCGGTAGGCCTTCAGGAACGTCTCCTGAAGGAGATCCTTCGCGTCGTCAGCATCACCGGTCGTACGGAGGGCGAAGTTGTAGAGGATATCCATATGCGGCATAGCCTCGGCTTCGAACTCCGCGTGACGATCGGTGCGGCCGGAGAGGATCGCTGTCAAAAACAGGGGTATCATTCGTCGGTCGTGAGTGACAGCCCCCGTCGACCAACCCGCCCTTTCAGCGGCGATCCACAGACGGTCAACGGGAGCGTGGAGCAAGAGGTTCCGGGCACCGGCTTTGCGGATAAAGCAGAGGCGCGGCCCCAGAGAAAGTGCGGAAAACTACCGAAAAGAGGGGCTGAGTGCAATCGGCCGGGGATATTGCCACGGCCGATCGTCGCTATTTGCGCGGTATGAGCGATTTGAGCTGTTCGAGCGTCAGGACCTTGTCGACCTTTACAACCAGGGAGTCGATCTCTGCGCCCCCCGCATCGACGGTCTCATAGCCCGTGAATGTGCGAAGATCGCCGATGTCGATGACAGTTGCACGGATGGTGGGCGACTCGCCATTGTCCGATACCTCGTCGATGTTCACCGCCACATCCACGCGCGCTGCCGGCGCCTTCGGTGAAGGACGGATCCGTGCATTCTGGATCAACACGTCGCATCCGAGCTTCATGTTGAACGCCAGGGCCTCATAGGCATCGGTCGGCGTTGATGCCCACGAGCCATCGGCCATCCGGCGGAAGGCATCGAGCAAGGCCACAAAGTTCATGGCACGCAGATGCATCTTTTGTTTGTCGCCCGGCCATCCGCCCGATTCGATCAGCACGGTGCTCGTCCCCCACCGTTGGATGTTGTCGCCGAACGCCCGCGGTTCGAACGTATCGTCCCACTTCGCGATCGTTCCCGGGATCAGTTGGCCGAGCGTTGCCGCGATGCCCGCCGCCACATGTTTCGCCCGTGCGCGCACCTCGTTGTCCTGCCGGCTTTCGTCGACCGGCGGAGCGAGCAGCGCGATGGCGGTGATCGCCCGTGTCGTACCGACAGTGTAACGCGGGTCCTGGTCGTGAAGGTTGAACCCGAATTGGGGATCGAACCGGTCACGCACCGCCTTCAGCGTCCGGGCTTCGGGCGTCTCGAGGGCGAGCGCGTCACGGTTCATATCGATGCGTTGCGCCGTGCGTCGCGTGAACCGCTCTGCCCCGTCAGGATTGATCATTGGGAGCATCAACAGCGTCAGCCGCTCGCGAATGAGTTTCACGAGAGGATCGGCCGGTCGCTGCTGAAAGAGCGCAACGAGGTCGACAAGGGCCATGGTGGCCGTTGGCTCGTCTCCGTGCATCTGCGACCAAAGCAGGACGCGCGTGGAGCCCGTGCCGTATGTGTAGAGCGTGAGCGGCCGTCCTTCGCCCGAGGCTCCGACGGGTTCAGCCGTCACGACGCCGTTCGTGACGGCAGGTGCCAGCCAGCGGGTGAGTTCGGCTTGTGTGAATTTGCGTGAGGTGATCGCGTTGACCCGCACCTGATCGTGGAGCGCAGCAAGTTCTTGGGCTGACGGAGCGCTGTTCTGAGCGGACATGGTGTACGGAGCGAGTGACAGGACGATGATGAGGCAGCGACGGGTCGGCATGGTCATTCCATGTTCAGCTTCTTGAGCTTCGGACGAATGACGAACTGGCAATACGGCGCCGCGGCATGGTTGCGGTAATATTGCTGATGATAGTCTTCGGCAGGATAGAACCGGTCGAGTGGGACGATCTCGGTCACGATCGGATCGGTCCAATCCTTCTGTGCTTCAGCTTTCGAGCGTTCGGCCGTTCGGCGCTGGTTGTGGGAATGGGTGAAGATGACCGAACGGTACTGCGTACCAACGTCGGCCCCCTGACGGTTGAGCGTCGTGGGGTCGTGGGCCTTCCAGAACCAGCTAAGCAGGTCTTCGTACGAGATCTTCGTCGGATCGAACGTGATCTGCGCTACTTCCGCATGGCCGGTCGTGCCGGAGCAGACCTGCTCATACGTCGGATTGTTAACGTGCCCACCAGCATAGCCGGAAACCACCTTCTGCACACCGGGGATCTGTTCATAGATCGCCTCCACGCACCAGAAGCATCCGCCACCAAGGGTGGCGAGTTCGGTTGATGGTGTTGTCATCTCTCCTCCACAGGTGTCGCCGGGTGATGGACGCTGTTGACGAGCGAACGCTGCGCTGACCGCTTCATCCTACCTGCTCTTCCTGAATTCGAGTTCATCGAACCAGAAGTCATTGTTGGGCACGTTCAACTTCATCTCCGTCACCTGGGCCCGTTCGTTCAGCGAAGAGAACAAGCAACGCCATCTGTACGGTTCGTCGATGCATAATGCGACCCCTGTGCGTGTCGCGCAATATAGGAAAAAGTCGTGAGCGGCCAGAAAGACGGCAGGCGGCCCTGGGGCCGCCTGCGATGCGAAGCGAAGAGGATCGATGTTGACCTTAGAACGGTCGGACGAACCGGAACGTCCACGTGCCCGGTCCCTTCTCTGTGGTGCGCCAGGTGTAAGCAACGCGGAAACTACCGCTCTTGTTGGCCAGGCCAAAGCCCAGATTGTGTCTCAATTCGCCCCACGTGACCTTCCCGAAGCCGTCCTGAAAATCAGCGGTCGGTAACGCCGTGCGCACGAGGCCAGCATCGGAGAGCAGCAAGAAATTGATGCCCCCAAAGAGGTCCGACGGCCAGAAATCCAGGTCGTCGAGGAAATTCCCATCCACAATGTACTCGGCATTCACCAGCAACATCCGGTTACCTCGCTCCGACTTGAAGCGATAAGCGTGCAAGGTGCCGAGTCCGCCGAGCTCGTAATCACGTTGCACCGGCAGAACGCCCTCTGATGATCCTGCCCGGAAGCGGACGTTGATGTTGTCATATCGACCCAACGGCTGATACCGTCGTAGGTCGAAGATGTATTGATTGAACGCAAAGTCGCTTCCCGCCATCTTGCGGCCGAATTCGCCCGTCGCCGTTACGGTCCACCCTTCCGGTCCGTGCGATGTCTTCTCCACGGTCGTCAATCCGATCGAGGTCGTGACGCTCCGCATGTTCCCCTCGTCCACGGGCGGGTTGAGGCGGAACCGTTTGTCGCCGCCGAAGAGCGCCCAGTCTGCTTTCAACTGGAGGGAATCGTACATGTCGGCTGAGTACCCGACCCGGACCTCTGTGCGCAGCGTGTTTCCCTGCGTGAGCCAGGCTACGTGGCCTGTGAAACCGCGCCGGCTGAAGTAGTCCTGAAAATCCTCATGAATGAAGAATGCGGCGGCGGAGTTCTCGTTCGTGCTGATGATCCAGCGGTCCTTGGTGTCGGTCAGGCTGTATCCTTCTGCGCCGAGCTCGAAGATCTGGCTTCCGTCGGACGAAAATGCGAACTGCCGCGCGAGCCCGAGATTATAACGCCAGGTGTGCGATTTAAATCCCCAGCCGACCGAACCGAACGCGGTCCAATCACGCCGGCCGTCCCAATAGTACTTCTTCTCCGACCGGATCCCGAGAAAGATGCCTTCGACGCGGTTGTAGCGAACGACGGCATTGTCGAAGTTGCCGAATTCGTTCAGCCAGGGAGCATCGAAACTGGTCCCAAGCCGGCGAAAGCGTGTTCGGTCGGTCCGGTAGGACGCGGTGCCATTGCTGCGGTCCTCGTAGCCGTCGATCCGGCCGTCGCCGGATTTCTCGATGGTTCCATTGATGACGCGGGCGTTGCCGGTCACATGGCCATTGTCCCGAACGTACAGATTCCCGCCGACGACCAGCACGTCACCCTCGACCGTGCCATAGATCGTCAAATTGCCTCCCTTGACGACGACGTCACCATCCACCCGCTCATCGGACTCGATCGTCGTGTTGCCGGTGTGCGAACGCGCATAGTCCTCGGAGTTGATGTCGGCGGTCCGCACGGAACGTGACCGCTTGCGATCGAGGGTATCATCGATCGCAGGCTCGCTGGCACGCGAAAATCGGTTGACGAGACGGTCGATCTCGCGCTCGAGTCGCGCGGTGAAGTCATCCTCTTCATCGATTGCGCGTCGCGACGATTGGGCTGGGGCGACGGAAAGCACGACGAATGAGAGCAAGACAGCAGATCGGAGAGCATTCATGGGTGATCTCGGGAATGAGGTCGGTTCCATTCGGGGATACGGAGCCACATGGACCGTTGTTGCGACCCGTCGACAAGGGAAATTGCGTATATTCTTCCGATTGTCATAGTTTGGAATGTCCCCCATGGTCTCAATGCCTTCCAGGCCGATAAGCCTGCTCATCAACATCGATCACATCGCGACTCTTCGGAACGCCCGGAATGGGCGCCTGCCGGACATCGTCGAGGCGGCCCGAACGTGCCTTCGAGCCGGGGCAGACGGGATCGTCTGCCATTTGCGGGAGGATCGCCGCCACATACGGGATGAGGACGTTCGACGTCTGCGCAGGGAGATCAGTATGAAGCTCGACCTCGAGATGGCGGCCACCCCGGAGATCATGCGGATAGCCCTTCGCACGAAGCCCGACCTTGTGACCCTGGTTCCCGAACGTCGGCATGAGCTGACGACCGAAGGTGGACTCGATGTTGCACGTCAGCTGCGGAAGATGAAACAGGTTGTCGCCCGATTTCACGATGCGGGGATTCCCGTGAGCCTGTTCACAGATCCGGACCACCGACAATTGGATGCGGCGCGTTCGACGGAGGCCGACTGGGTCGAATTGCACACGGGCGATTATTCTGATGCGAGGACGGCAGCACGACGGACCGCGGAATTTCGCCGTCTCCGCTCCGCCGCCGTGTATGCGCGGACCATCGGCCTCGGGGTCAACGCCGGTCACGGTTTGAACTACCGGAATGTGCAACGGCTCGCGGCTCTCCCGGCGATCGGTGAGATGAGCATTGGATACGCGATCATCGTGCGAGCATTGACGGTGGGATTAGAGACCGCAGTGCGGGAAATGGTTGCGATCGTGCAGAGGGCGCGGCGTTCGACGCGATGACCGGACGGGATTCACGAAGAGCACCACGCAGCAGGATGAGGCAACGCAGAAAGACCCACGGTTCGCCGAGGCCATCGTATCGCCTCACCCCCCCAACCCCCGTTGGATCGAGCGCACAGTCGCCCGATCTCGCTCACGACTCCAGAATCTTCTGTAGAATGCGCTGATTAATGAGCCCCTGCTCGCCGGGGATAGGATTGGGGGCAGTGCCGCGGACGGCGTCGACGAACAGTTGCACCTCGTGCGAGTACAGGTTGGGAACGATGAACTGCTCAATGTGCGGCTGAAGCGGTTCGCCATCATGGGAATGCACACGATGGAGGATCACCGGCATTGCACTTCGCGTGAAATCGAACGCTGAGAGCGTTCCGTCGGTGCCGCGCACCTCGATAAAGGAGCGGCGATACCCGCCGGCGAACGAACAGTAGATCGAGCCGAGCACCCCGGTGGGGAATTGGAGAACGATCGCGGCGGTCGATTCGGTGCGGTCGGCAGTCGGCGGCGCATCGAGCACCGATCGCACGACAACGGGATCGCTGTCGAGCAGATATCGGATCGTGTCGAGACAATGCACCCCGATATCATGCACGGGACCGCCACCGGCGACCTTCGGGTCAAAGAGCCATTCGCGGCGCGAGAGACGATGATCGTAGAAGAACTGGGTCTCGACGTGTGACACGCGACCGATGGCCCCCTCCTGCATGAGCTGTTTCATCCGGTTGATGACGGGCGAGAAGCGGACCATGTGCCCGACCATCAGCTGAACGCCCGCTTCGCGGCAGGCGGCGACCATCTGCTCCGCCTGCTTCACCGTCGCGGCCATCGGCTTTTCGACGAGCACGTGCTTCCCTGCCCTGGCGGCGGCGATCGCCTCGCCGGCATGTGCGGCATTTGCCGACACAATAAAGACGGCATCGACCTCGGGATGAGCGACGAGACCGGCGGGGTCGTCGAAGGCGAGTGGAATATCGTGTTCGCGGGCTTTGGCAGCAGCGGCGTCGGAGGATCGCTTTTGCAGGGCGGTGACCACTGCGTTGCCCGATCCACGGATCGCCGGAAGGATGGTGCGTTCGGCGAAGAGGCCGAATCCGACGATGCCGAATCGCAACGGGTCATGCGTCATACGGCGCTCCTGGTAAATCGTCTGTCTGAAGTGTACGATTTGCCGCAGGCAATTACCAGAGAGCGGACGAGCCATTGCGTGCGGGATTCTCATTAGAGGGAAAACTCCCTATTATCACAGGGAGATGAATCGGCCGAGTGCCGGCCTCCGACAACCCCGGTCAATCGACGAGCACATCGCGCATGCATGATCTGGCAACTGTGATCTTGTTCATCGGCGGACTGGTCTTTCTGGCCCACGCATTTGTAGCGGTGTTTGAGCGTACCCGCGTGCCGGATGTTCTTTGGCTGATCCTGATCGGGGTCATGCTCGGACCCGCCTTCGGTATCGTCCGCCCTCAGGACTTTGGGAAGGTCGGCAGCGTCTTCACGACGATCGCTCTCGTCATCATCCTGTTCGAGGGCGGACTCGAGATCAGCATCGCCGAACTTCGGAAGGCATGGAAGAACACGATCCTCGTCACCGTGTTTACGTACGTGATCGCATGGGCTCTTCTCTCGGGCGCCCTAGTGCTGACGTTGCCGCTTTCGACGCTTGAGTCTCTCTATGTGGGGGCGATCCTCGCCGGACCGGCTCCCTCGGTCGTCATCCCGTTGGCCCGGCAGATGAAGATCTCCGATTCTGGGCGGACCACATTGTTGCTCGAGTCCCCGATCGGAGAGGCGATCTCGATCGTCATCGCGCTCGCATTGCTGCAAACGCTGGAGATGGGCCGGATGTCGGTCGGTCTCCTGATTGGCCAACTCATCGCATCGTTCGTCTTTGCGATCGTGCTGGGGGCGATCTCAGGCTATGTCTGGTCGTTGACGCTCGATAGGGTACGACAGTTGCGGAACGCTATCTTCTTGACCCCGTCGGCGGTCTTCATCGTCTACGGATTGACCGAGTTCCTGGGATATAGTGGTCCCATTGCCGCGCTGGCGTTCGGCATCATCCTTGGCAACGTCGCGTCGTTGGACCTTCCCTGGATCCATCAACGGACCAAACTGTCCCCGCTCGCGCACAGTGAAACTGAGAAGCTCTTCTTCAGCGAAGCGGTCTTCCTGGTGAAGACCTTCTTCTTTGTCTATCTCGGCATCTCACTCCAATTGGGAGACTATGTCGCGCTCGCGACCGGTCTGGCGCTGGTTGGAGGACTCCTGTTGGCCCGGGTGCTGGGCGTGCAGCTCGCGACACGGATCCTCGGCGGGACCGGCGACGATCTGGTCTCGATGTCGGTGCTGATCCCGAAAGGTACCGCCGCCGCCGTTCTGGCTGGGCTTCCGATCCAGCTTGGTCTGCAGCGAGGCGGGCAGATGCAGGACCTGGTCTATGGCGTGGTGTTTCTCAGCATCATTGCGACGGCCATCCTCGTCTATTTGGCCGAGCGCGTTCGACCCGCTCAATCACGGGCCTGAACATCATTCGAAGGAGGCACGAACATGGGTGAAATCACGACCGTTTGGGAGTCATTGAAGGATTTCTGGATCCAGGTCCTGCAGTTGCTGCCCCGCCTCATCGCGGGGATCGTCCTGCTGATCGGAGGCTGGATCGTGGCGAAGCTTGTTCGACGCGCTACGCTGCGGGTGCTCCGATTGGCCCGGGTTGATGCGCTCGCAGAGAAGGCTGGCATCGAGAACTTCTTGCTGCGCGGAGGCGTTTCATTCACGTTCGTGACCATCCTCGCGAATATCATCTATTGGGTCCTGTTGCTCACCATGTTGCTGGCTGTGCTTCACAGCCTTGGCGTCAGCGCGGCGGCCGACCTGATCCAACAGATCGTGAGCTATTTGCCGAACGTGCTGGGAGCCGTGCTCGTGTTGATCTTCGGGAGCCTCTTCGCCAACCTGATTCGAACGGTGACCTCAGGATACCTGAACAATATCGGCATCAAGGGCGTCCCGTTCATCGCCGGCCTCACGTACTACGCCGTGCTCTTCTTCGTCCTCACGGTCGCACTCGAGCAGCTTTCGATCGGCGGCGCCATCCTCGTGTCGGCCTTTCAGATCGCCTTCGGCGGTCTCTGTCTTGCGCTAGCCCTCGCCTTTGGATTGGGGGGACGTGATTGGGCTGCGAAGGTCCTCGAGAACATCTGGAAGAACCGCTAGGGAACGGAACCGCAATGATCATCGATTGTCATGTGCACGTGAACTGGTATGAGCACGAAGACCGTCCGGCCCTGCCCCATCGGCTTGACGACCTTCGTCGCGAGATGCAGATGAACCGGGTGGACCACGCAGTGATCCTCACCTCCTTCAAGGATCTTCCTGGACGTCCGTCCACACTCGAAGTGGCCGGAGCTGTCCGGGGTCACAAGGAGTTCTCCGTGGTCGCCGGCATCGGGGCGGCCTCCTTCCAGCCCGAAATGCTCGATGCCCTGCGGCCGCTGGTGGCTGAAAGGATCGTGCGTGGTCTCAAGCTGTATCCGGGATACGAGCCGTACTATCCGCACGACCCGAAGCTTCGGCCGGTCTTTCGGTTCGCGGCTGAGCACCGAATTCCGGTCATGATCCACACGGGCGATACGTTCTCGGCCAAAGGCAAGCTGAAGTACGCCCATCCGCTTGAAGTTGACGAAGTGGCCGTGGACCATCCGGACGTCTCGATCATCATCTGTCACCTCGGCAACCCGTGGTTTCAGGACACGATGGAGGTCGTCTATAAGAACGAGAACGTCTACACCGACATCTCGGGACTCGTGCTCGGCGATTTCACCGACCGCTTCGAGAGCTACATGCGCGATCAGTTGCAGGAGATGCTCGTTTATGGCATGGAGCCGACGAAGGTCCTGTTCGGTACCGACTGGCCGATCTCGTCGATGCGGTCGTATCTCGAGTTCATCGAGGAACTGAACATTCCCACCGCCGACCTGGAAAAGATCATGTCGCAGAACGCCGCCCGCCTCTTCGACATTCCCATCAGTGGCGGGAGCGCCAGCGCATCGGGATTGCTCGGCTGGCTGGGCAGAACCATGGGGCCGGCATGATCGGCCTCCAACCCTTGTATGTTTCCGCAGAAACCCTTTATTACTAATGGAGCGCAGGGCGTCGGAGGTGATCGACGCCCATCGTATTCTCTAGGGGTGTGCCGCCTACCGACCAACCACCGCCAGCAGGTGACATTGTGGCAAACGACGATCTGAAGGATTTTGAGCGAAAAGTGCTGGTTCGGCCCCTCCGGCTGGAGGACTACGATCAGATCACCGAGCTGCAGGAGAAGTGCTTTCCGGGCATGAAACCGTGGTCCCGCCCGCAGATCGAAAGCCAGCTCGCGCTGTTTCCGCAGGGACAGATCTGTATCGAGCACCAGGGGAAGATTGTCGCATCATCCAACAGCCTGATCCTGGACTTCGACCTGTACCATGAGTGGCACAGCTGGACGGAGATCGCCGATGCGGGATTCATCCGCAATCATTCGCCGAACGGCAATACGCTCTATGGCATCGAGATCATGGTCGACCCGGAGTACCGGGGTCTCCGGCTGGCCCGTCGCCTCTACGAAGCCCGCAAGCAGCTTGCCCGTGAGCACAACCTGATGCGCATCATCCTGGGCGGGCGGATCCCGGGGTACGGCAAGCATGCCAAGACCATGACGGCCCGGGAGTACGTGGACAAGGTCGTCCATAAGGTCCTGATCGATCCGGTCTTGACGACGCAGTTGTCGAACGGGTTCGTCCTCAAGCGACTCATCCCGAACTATCTGTCGAGCGACGCCGAGTCCCAGGGGTACGCGACGTTCCTCGAGTGGACGAACCTGGATTACGTCCCGGACCCGAATCAACGGCTCACGATGTTCGCCCCGGTGCGGGGCTGTGCCGTACAAATGCAGCTTCGGATGGTCACCGGATTTGAAGAATTCTCGCTTCAGTGCGAATACTTCGTCGACGCGGCTGCCGATTACAAGACCGACTTCGTGCTCTTCCCGGAGCAACTTACCACCCAGTGGCTGACCTTCCTTCCCAAGGACCGACCCGCGTTGGCTATGCGGAAGCTCTCGGAATACACTCCGGCCTATCTGGAGCTCTTCACACGGTTGGCCGTGAAGTACAACGTGAACATCGTTGGGGGGACGCATTTCGTCGTCGAGGATGACAATCTGTACAATGTGGCGTTTCTGTTCCGGCGCGATGGAACCCTGGCCAAGCAATATCAGCTTCACGTCGCCCCCGACCAGCGCCGTTGGTGGGGACTCAAGCCCGGCTCGGAAGTAGCGGTCTTTGACACGGATCGCGGCAAGATCGGCATCCAGATCGGCCACGATATCGTATTCCCGGAGCTGACACGTATCATGGCTGACCGCGGCGCGCAGATCATCTTCGTGCCGTTCAGTGTTGAAGAACGGTACAGCTACATGCGGCTTCGCTACTGTGCCCAAGCGCGGTGCGTAGAGAACAACGTCTATGCGGTGTTGGCTGGGAGCGTGGGAAACCTTCCTTCGGTTGAGAACATCGACGTCCACTACGCGCAATCGGCGATCCTCACGCCGTCGGACATTCCGTTTACGCGTGACGGCGTACTTTCGGAAGCGACCCCGAACATTGAAACAATCATTGTGGACGACATGGACCTTGAGCTGCTCAAGCCCAGCCGGCAGACCGGCATGGTGTTGAACCGGCAGGATCGTCGGTCGGACCTCTATGAGGTGGCATACTATCCATCGGGCAAAGCTGGTCGTTGACGATGTGCTCGTGATATCAACCGGAACTATCGACCTTTCATGAAATCCTTGCTGAGCAAAAGCTTTCTTGGGAACGATCCGCTGACCTGGGCGATCACCATCGGTGCGACGGCCCTCCTGTTCGTCATTTTCCTGATGGCGAGCCGGATCCTCGTCCGAAAGCTGAAGAAGCTGGCCGAGAAGACCGATACGAAGGTCGACGACCTCCTAGCGGAGGTGCTCAGCCGCACGAGCACGCTGACGTTGTTCGTGATGTCAGCCGTCATCGGGTCGAACGCTCTGGTGCTGCGTCCAGCAATGGAATCGGCGCTCCAACAGACGCTATGGCTGGCGATGCTGCTGCAGGTGGGTCTCTGGGGTAACGGTGCCGTGTCGTTCTGGTTGGAACGCTCGATCCAGGATGATTCCGGAGTTCCCACGACGACGGCCACCATGACGGCCATCGGATTCGTGGCCCGGCTCGCGCTGTGGTCGATCGTGGTGCTCGTTGGACTCGGGAATCTTGGGGTCGACATTACCGGCCTCATCGCCGGACTGGGGATCGGTGGTATCGCCGTCGCCCTGGCCCTGCAGAATGTCCTGGGCGACCTGTTCGCATCGCTGTCGATCGTGCTCGACAAACCGTTCGTCATCGGCGATTTCATCGTCGTTGACCAGCTCGCCGGTACGGTCGAGTATATCGGCCTCAAGACGACTCGGATCCGATCGTTGTCGGGCGAACAGCTCATCGTCTCGAACGCGGACCTCCTCCGCAGCCGCATCCGAAACTTCAAGCGGATGCAGGAACGGAGGATCCTGTTCCAGTTCGGCGTCACCTACCAGACGCCGGCCGACATGATGGCCAAGATCTCAGGCATCGCCCGGCAGGTCGTCGAGCAACAGGCGGGTGTACGATTCGACCGGGCGCACTTCAAGGAATTCGGAGAATCGGCCCTGGTGTACGAGTGCGTCTACTACGTCCTCTCGCCCGACTACAACGCGTACATGGACGCACAGCAAGCCATCAATATCGGCTTGGCGCGCGCGTTGCAGGCGGCGGGGATCGAGTTTGCCTTCCCGACGCGCACCCTCATCGTGCAGCACGCGGCTGCAACAGGTGCGGCGGCCGGCGGCGGAAGCGGAGGAACCTCATGACAGAATTCCGATTCTATTCCAAGCAGGATCTGACCTTTCTCCTGGCTGTCCGCGCAACGACCGCTCGCCAGCTCCTGGCGGGCCTCCAGAAAGTACCGGACAGCTCCGTTTACCACCATACCCACCACTTCCTCCAGCGCCACCACTTCTTCACTCCGGAGCCGTCGAACGACTTCGCGGTGTGGGCCAAGACGGGCCTCAACGACCGCGCCCTGGCCGAACAGCTGTCGAGCATCGACATCGTCCAGTATGACACGATCGCCGGAGTCCGCGCAGCGCTCGTCGGGGTCCTGGAGCGACACGTCGCGGACGGGGGCGAACGACTTACGGCCCCGGATGGCGTCGAATTCCATTTCATGTCGTCGCAGACGTACGTATTTCCGACCCCATTTACCGCCCGGTCCCTGCGGGAGTTCGTGTCTGCCCTGCAGCACGTGAGCGTCAGCTCGCTCTACCATCACATGTTCGACGCCCGGTTGCGCCTCGGGCGGGGAGAGAACGACTTCTCGGCCTGGTTCCGCGGTCTGGGACTCGACGCCCTCGCGAACGACGTGCGGTCGCTTGACCCGTACGCCTACACCCTGGAGACGCTCCGTCGCCGTCTCCTCATCCTGCTGAGGCCGTATGACCGCACTTGAAGACTACATCCCGATCGTCGGCCCGACGGCCGTCGACGAACTGCGCATCCTCGCTCGGGCCCTGGACGGACGCACGGTACAGAACATCAATTCGACCGCCGTTGGCGGCGGCGTGGCGGAGATCCTGACCCGCATGATCCCGCTGCTACAACAGCTCGGGGTGAAGGCACGATGGGACGTCATCAAGGGGAATGAACGATTCTTCGTCGTGACAAAGAAGTTCCACAACGGCATGCACGGCGTTCCGGTCGACATCAGCGATGACGAGCTCGACCTCTTCATTGAAGTGAACCGTCAGAATGCCGCGACGATGGAATTCGGCGATATTGTGTTCGTCCACGATCCGCAACCGATCGTCCTCGTCGAACAACGCTCGTCCCGGGGCGGCAACTGGCTCTGGCGATGTCATATCGACTCCTCGCAGCCGAAGGATCGGGTCTGGTCGTTCCTCGAACGCTACATCGGGCAGTACGACCGGGCCGTCTTCTCAGCGCCGGCGTTCGCCGCGAAGCTGTCGATCCCCCAAGTGCTGATCTCACCGTCGATCGATCCCCTGGCCGACAAGAACCGCGACCTGCCCGACGAGACCGTCAACGCCGTCTTCGAACGGTACGGCATCGAACGGACCAGGCCGATCGTGACGCAGATCTCACGGTTCGACTATCTGAAGGACCCTCTCGGCGTCATCGCCGCCTACAAGCTCGTGAAGCGTCACGCCGACGTGCAATTGATCCTGGCCGGCGGCGGCGCGACGGACGACCCGGAAGGACCCGCCATCATGGCACAGGTGCAGGAGGAGGCGGACAAGGATCCCGACATTCACGTGCTGTTCTTGCCTCCTGCCAGCGATATCGAGATCAATGCGCTCCAGCGCGGGTCGGACGTCATTTTGCAGAAGTCGCTGCGCGAAGGATTCGGACTGACCGTGGCGGAGGCGCTCTGGAAGGGCAAGCCGGTGATCGCCGGCGCCGTGGGCGGGATCCCACTACAGATCCGGCATGAATTCTCGGGCATCCTGACACATTCCGTCGAGGGAACGGCCCGCTGGATCAAGCAACTCCTGGCGGAGCCCGAATTTGCGCAGCGACTTGGCCAGCGGGGACGCGATCATATACGGGAGAACTATCTGATCACCCGGCACATCAAGGACTATCTGTTGCTGTTCTTGTCGCTCTTTCATCAGGAAGATGTCGTTAACCTGGCGCCATGATGACGAACGCATCCCGATTGATCATCGTCTCAAACCGACTTCCGTTCTCGATCGCTGTGGGCGAGTCTGGACTGACGACGACGGAAAGCGTCGGCGGCCTTGTCACGGGCCTCAAAGCCTTCCTGTCGAGCGTGCGAGGGAGCGGCAGCCCGGGGGATGAAAGCGTATGGATCGGCTGGCCGGGCGGCTCGGTGCCCGACGACCAGCACGATCAGGTTCGGCAGATGGCGTGGGACCGGCATCGATCGGTTCCCGTCTTCCTGTCGCGGGAGGATATGGAGAGCTTCTATCTAGGCTTCTGCAACGCCACCATTTGGCCGCTCTTCCATTCCTTCCCCGCCTATACGACCTATTCTGCTGAGCAGTGGGACCTGTACCGAAAGGTGAATCAGGCCTTTGCCACGATCGTGGCGGAGACCGCACATCCTGGCGATGTGGTCTGGATCCACGACTATCACCTCATGCTCCTCCCGCAGTATCTGCGCGAGCTTGCCCCAAACGTGCGCATCGGATTCTTCCTCCACATCCCCTTCCCGGAGTACGATATCTACCGGTCGCTGCCGGGCGTATGGCGGCGGGAGATCCTCACGGGTCTGCTGGGAGCCGATGTGGTCGGTTTTCACACGTACGAGTATGCTCAGAACTTTCTGCGGAACGTCCTCCGCATCGTTGGTCATGATCATCAACTTGGGCAGGTGGTCGTCGAAGACCGCGTGGTGAAGGTCGACACCTTTCCGATGGGGATCGACGTCGAATCGTTCCGGAAGACGCTGGATCGGGTCAGCGTTCGCGACGAAAGCGCGCAGCTGCGAGAGTCGCTCGGGGACATCACCTCGATTTTGTCGGTGGATCGGCTCGATTATACGAAGGGCATCCTCAACCGGTTGGAGGGATTCGAGGCACTCCTGGAGCGCCATCCGGAACTCCACGGCAAGGTGGCGTTGGTGATGATCGTGGTCCCCTCCCGCGCCGGCGTGGCGATGTACGACCTCATGAAACGGCAGATCGAAGAAATGGTCGGGAAGATCAACGGCCGGTTCGGGCGGGTCGGATGGACGCCGGTGGTGTATCTCTACACGCAGCTTCGGTTCGACCACCTGGTCGCCTATTATCGGATGAGCGACATCGCGCTCGTGACGCCGTTACGTGACGGGATGAACCTCGTCGCCAAGGAGTACATCGCCTGCCGTCCGGACGACCGGGGTGTGCTGATCCTGAGCGAGATGGCGGGTGCTGCGAAGGAACTGGCCGAAGCGATCGTCATCAATCCGAATGACCGCGAAGAGATCGCGTCAGCCCTGTACGAAGCGATCACCATGCCGATCGAAGAGCAGCAGCGCCGGAACCGAGTGATGCGACGCCGCATCGAACGGTATGACGTCGTCCGATGGGCGCATGATTTCATCGAACAGGCTGTGCAGGTCCCGGACCTGCAGGACCGGTTCACGACAAAATACATGAGCGCCGAGCCACGCCGCCTGATCGTCGAGGCGTATCGGGCGGCGAGTCGCAGACTTTTGCTGCTTGACTACGACGGAACGCTGACGCCGCTCGTCCGACGGCCGGAGCTGGCGCGGCCCACACCTGAACTGATGAACACGCTCCACCGCCTGAGTTCTTCGAATGGTAGCACGCTGGCCATCGTCAGTGGCCGGGAACGCTCCACGTTGGACGAGTGGATGGGAGGCTTGAACGCGCACCTGGTGGCAGAGCACGGGATCTGGTGGCGTCCGCCACAGGGTGATTGGCGGCTGGCGACGCCCGGCAAGGGTGATTGGAAGTCGCGGATCATCCCGATCCTGGAGTCCTACGCCGACCGGTTGCCGGGCTCATTTGTAGAGGAGAAGGAGCATTCGGTGGTATGGCATTATCGTCTGTCGGACCCCGAGCACGGCACGTTGTTGGCGGCGGAGGCGTTCGACCATCTGACCACGCTGACAGCCAACTACGACGTGCAGGTCAACCGTGGCAACAAGATCGTCGAAGTGCGCCCCATCGGGGTTCATAAGGGGACGATGGCGCTGAAGATCATCGACCTCGTCCAGCCGGATTTCGTCTTTTCGGCCGGAGACGATGTGACCGACGAGGACCTGTTCAAAGCCCTCCCGGCCCCCGCATTCACGGTGAAGGTGGGGATCGGTACGACGCAGGCCCGATTTACGGTTGGCCACCAGGCGGAAGTCGTTCGACTGCTCGAGGAGCTTTCCGATTGAATGTCCCTGCCCGGTCCGGGCTTCAATTGACAGGAACCCTGTCGCATCTATTTCTGTTCTCTGCTCGGGACCGCTACTGCCTGCCGCGGTGCCCCCAACCGATCCCTCATCATTAGCACTGTACTCGCACGCGCCATGAAGGAAAAGATTTTCACACGGGTTCTTACGCAGTTCCAGCGGTTCACCCGCCTGGAATCGATCGGCGGCATCCTCCTGCTCGTCTGTGCTGTGGTGGCCATGGCTTGGGCCAATTCTCCATGGCGCGACAGCTACTTCGCGTTCTGGCATCTGCCGGTCACAGTCGGCGCGGGACCGTATCAGATGACGCACTCGCTCGGCCATTGGGTGAACGACGCTCTGATGGTCATCTTCTTCTTCGTGGTCGGGCTGGAGATCAAGCGCGAGCTGCTCATCGGCGAGTTGTCGAGCGTTCGGCAGGCCATGTTCCCTATCATGGCCGCCATCGGTGGGATGGTCGTGCCAGCCGGGCTCTATGTGATGCTGAATGCCGGCACACCGGGAACGCCCGGATGGGGTATCCCAATGGCGACCGACATCGCTTTCGCCATCGGTGTGCTGACGCTTCTTGGACCCCGCGTGCCGTTCGGCCTGAAGGTGTTTCTGACGGCGTTCGCCATTGTCGACGATCTCGGGGCTGTGCTCGTCATAGCGTTCTTCTATACGGCGCAATTGTCGTGGACAGCACTGGCCGCAGCGGGCGTCATCACGGCGCTCCTGATGTCCCTGAACGCCGCTCACGTGCGGTCACCACTTCCCTACGTGATTCTCGGCGTCGGTCTCTGGCTGGCGGTCCTCTCGTCGGGCATTCATGCCACGATCGCCGGAGTGATCCTGGCACTCACGATCCCCGCGCGACCCGCGATCGATCCGTTGACGTTGTTGCACCGTGGACGACATCTGCTGGACCGTCTCCAGTCGAGTCCCTCACGATCGAAAGGGGGCTTGACCGGCGACCAACAAGCCATCGTTCAGGAGCTGGAGGATGCATGCGACCAGGTTGAATCGCCGATGCAGCAGCTTGAGCATCGTCTCCATCCATGGGTCACGTACTTCATCATGCCAGTGTTCGCCCTCGCGAACGCGGGCGTGACGATCACAAGCGAGATGTCACTCGGACATCCCGTCGCGCTGGGTATCATTCTCGGTCTCGTCATCGGCAAGCAGATCGGAATCACAGCGTTTGCGTGGTTGTCAGTGCGGTTGGGTTTTGCGGCCCTTCCGGCGGGGACGACGTATCGACACATCTACGGGGCCGCCTGGCTCGGGGGCATCGGATTCACCATGTCGCTGTTCGTCGCTTCTCTGGCATTTGACGACCGCTTGCTGCTCGAGATCTCAAAGGTAGGCATTCTCACGGCATCGCTTCTTGCCGGAGGGATCGGATGGATGATCCTGCGCTGGTTTGCCCCGCCAAAGGCGGCCGCGTAGCGCCATCTTGTTCACGAGGGGTTTTTTTGTCATCTTGACCAGACCGGGGTGTGAACCCCGGTTTTTGTTTCCTGTGTGAGCTCGTCCCGCGCCATATCGTCGATGCCCCTGCAGTTTGAAGCCGGCAGCCTGTCTGCCGACCGGCTCATCTCATTGTATGAAGGGATGCTCCTTCCCCGGCTGATCGAAGAGAAGATGCTCATCCTGCTCCGTCAGGGTAAGCTCAGCAAATGGTTCTCGGGGATCGGTCAGGAGGCGATCGCCGTCGGTTGCGCGATGGCGCTCCGCGATTCCGACTATCTTCTGCCGCTTCACCGCAACCTCGGCATCTTCACCTCACGACGCGTTCCACTCCCTCGGCTCTTTGCCCAGTGGGAAGGAAGGCCGGATGGCTACACGAACGGGCGCGACCGCTCGTTCCATTTCGGGACACTTGAACACCGCATTGTGGGGATGATCTCGCACCTCGGCGCGATGCTCGGCGTGGCCGATGGCCTGGCGTTGGCCAGCGTACTCGACGGATCGGACGACCTTGCGATGGTCTTCTCGGGTGACGGTGGTGCGAGCGAAGGGGATTTCCACGAGGCGATCAACGTCGCATCCGTGTGGGACCTGCCGGTGATCTTCGTCGTCGAGAACAACGGCTACGGACTTTCAACACCCTCGTCACAACAGTTCCGACACAGATACTTTGTGGACAAGGCCGCCGGCTACGGTATTGAAGGCGTTCAGGTCGACGGGAACAACATCGTCGAAGTGTATCGAACCGTGAGCGACGTAGCCGAACGTGTGCGAAAGACGCGTCGGCCGGTTCTCCTGGAGGCCATGACATTCCGCATGCGCGGGCATGAGGAGGCTTCGGGCGTGAAATATGTGCCCACCGAGCTCATTTCCGCCTGGAAGGCGAAAGACCCTGTCGAGAACTTCGAGCGTCATCTCGTGCAGACCGGCGTGATCACGGCCGAACGCGTAGCTGATGCACGCACGCGACTCAAGGCGACGATCGACGAGGCCTGGGACCGCTCCACATCGGGACCCGCGATCCAGGCCAGTATCGATACGGAACTGCAGGATGTGTATGCAGCAGCGGTCCCACCTCCCGTTGCCCCCGACCTGACGCACCAATCGCATCGGCGCTTTGTGAACGCGATCCAGGACGGCCTTCGTCAGGCAATGGAGCGTGATCCAAAATTGGTGCTCATGGGGCAGGACATCGCCGAGTATGGCGGTGTGTTCAAAGTGACGGAAGGTTTTGTGGAGCAGTTCGGCCGGGAGCGTGTGCGTAACACGCCCCTGTGTGAATCGGCGATCGTGGGAGCGGCGCTGGGGCTGTCGATGGCCGGCCGTCCGGCGATGATGGAGATGCAGTTCGCCGACTTTGTCACCTGCGGTTTCAACCAGATCGTGAATAACCTAGCGAAGACCCATTACCGGTGGGGCCATGCTGTCAACGTCGTCGTGCGCATGCCGACCGGGGCGGGCGTCGGAGCGGGACCGTTCCATTCGCAGAGCACCGAGTCGTGGTTCACACATGTTCCGGGGCTCAAGGTGGTGTATCCTTCGACGCCATTCGACGCAAAGGGTCTGCTGACGGCCAGCCTTGCCGAACCGAACCCCATCCTCTACTTCGAACACAAGTATCTGTACCGGAGCCTCGAAGGACTGGTACCGGATGCGTATTATTCACTGCCGCTGGGCGTCGCCGGCGTGGTGCGGGAGGGAACGGACGCGACAATCGTGACGTACGGCTGGGCCGTTCATTGGGCCTTGGAGGCTGCGGAGCGGAGTGGTCGTTCGATCGAAGTCGTCGACCTGCGGACGCTCGTACCGTGGGACCGCGAGACCGTGTTCGCCTCTGCGCGCAAGACGGGACGTGTGCTTGTCCTGACAGAAGACACGCTGACCGGCTCGTTCGCGTCCGACGTCGCGGCGACGATCGGCGAATCATGCTTCACTCACCTCGACGCTCCCGTCATGCGGCTGGGATCGCTCGAGACCCCCGTTCCCTTCCACCCGACGCTGGAACAGTCCTTCCTGGGCCGCGCGCGTCTCGCCGAGACCCTGGACCGATTGCTATCGTTCTAACGAGGAATCGGCATGTCACTCGCTTCGTTACCCACCCCCGCGCTGCTGCTCGATAGCGAGATCCTCGAGCGGAACCTGCAACGCATGCAGGACCACGCTAACCGGCTCAAGGTCCGTCTGCGGCCCCATCTGAAGACCCACAAATGCATCCAGGTCGCCCGATGGCAGGAGCGGCTGGGCGCTCAGGGCGTTACGGTCTCGACGTTCTACGAGGCGAAGCAATTCGCTGACGCGGGCTTCACCGACATACTGTGGGCCTTCCCCATCCCCCCGATCTACGCCACACGCGCCGCGGAGCTTGCCGGTCGGATCACCTTCCGCGTCCTCATCGACAGCCTCGAGGCACTGGGACATGTCGACAAGGCTGCACGGAGCGCGAACCAGAAGATCCACACATGGCTCAAGGTCGACTGCGGCAATCATCGGGCCGGTGTCGATCCGTCGTCGCCGCTGGCTGAGGAGCTCGTTCAGAAGTTGAATGAATCGACCGTCCTTCAGTTTGACGGCATACTCTCACACTCGGGACATGCGTACTACGGGAAGAACCGCGACGAGATCCTGGCTGCGGCGCGCGAGGAACGCGACATCATGGTAACCTTTGCCGAACGGATGCGAGCGAAGGGCTACCGTGTTCCATTCGTGAGCGTTGGTTCGACGCCTGCAGTGACCGTCATCGATCACTATGACGGCATAGATGAGATCCGGCCCGGCAATTATGCATTCCACGACTACACCATGGCGATGCTCGGCGTCTGCGGCGTGGACGACTGTGCGCTGACGGTCCTGACGAGCGTCATCTCACATCAGCCGGGAGCCAAACACGTCATCACCGACGCAGGGGCGCTGGCACTCTCGAAAGACCTCGGTCCAACGCATTTGGCCAACCCGATGGGAATGGGACCCATCTTCGAGGACTACAACCGGAAGCGCCTCCACGCCCATATCCACATGGGCTCGCTATCGCAGGAGCACGGCAAGCTTGTTGCCGAAGGACCAGCGTCGCTCGACGGGATGTTTCCGGTGGGCGACCGCGTGCGCGTTCTGGAGCACCACTCGTGCCTGGCCGTTCCGCATCATGACGAGTACATTGTGGTCCGCGACGGCGAGATCGTGGACCGGTGGCCTATTCTGAAAGGACGCAGCGTATGACGAGCATTCCTCATTTGTTAGTACTCATCACCGGCGCCTCGAGCGGCATCGGCCGGGCCTGTGCGGAACGGTTCGCGGCGGCCGGTTCACGGCTCATCCTCACAGCACGGCGTAAGGCGCGACTTCAGGAGCTGGCGGCCGAGCTGAAAGAGCGATATGGCACGGAGACGTTTCTCCTAGAACTCGACGTCCGCGATGCCAAAGCGGTCTCGCAGGCATTCAACAAGCTCCCAGAGGCTTGGCACGGCATCGACGTGCTCGTCAACAATGCGGGGCTCAGCCGGGGGCTCGATAAACTTCACGAAGGAAAGCTCGACGATTGGGAAGAGATGATCGACACCAACGTGAAGGGACTGTTGTACGTGAGCAAGGTCGTCATTCCAGGGATGGTGCAACGGAAACGCGGGACGATCATCAATATCGGCTCGATCGCGGGGCACGACGTGTACATCGGAGGCAACGTCTATTGCGCGACGAAGCACGCGGTGGATGCGATCACGCGGGGATTGCGGATGGACCTCGTCGACACGCCGCTGCGGGTCTGCACGGTCGATCCGGGGCTCGTCCAGACCGAGTTCAGCGACGTGCGGTTCCGCGGCGATCAGGAGCGTGCCAGCAAGGTCTATCAGGGCTACACGCCGTTATCACCATCGGATGTCGCCGACGCCGTGTACTATTGCGCGGCTGCACCGCCGCACGTCCAGATCGCCGAGATCCTCATCCTTCCCACCGCGCAAGCGTCTCCGTCGCTGGTTCACAAGAAGTTGGAGTGAAGAGAAGGTCCGACGGATGTCAGGGTCAGCCGTTGGAGGAAGCAGCGAAACAATGAGAACGCAAACGCCCCGTCCGGATCGGATGGGGCGTTCGTGTGTACATCCACCCGGTGACCGGGCTACTTCGGGAGGGTCTTGAGGAAGACGTTGGCCACAGACCAGAATTCCTTCGGCTTTTCAAGCCACGGAAATGCGCCGCAATTCTTGATCTCTTTGTATTTCGCGCTCTTCAGGGCCGTGCGGATGCGGTCGGCCGTTCTTCGATCGACGGGGTCGTTGTCGCCCTGGATGATGATCACAGGCGCCTTGAACGTTGGCAGGATGGCGTGCATCCGGGGGGAATGGTCCATGAACGCCCCCCAGTAGGTCTCGGCGACGACACCGACGTACGTCCGATCCGTGATAGTAGCGCGCACGCTTTCGAGCGCGCGGCGATTCACGAAGTACCCACCCAAGGTCGCCCGGAACTGTTCCAGCCGGGCCTTCGGCTTCTGTGGAGACCAGGACCCCACGTGCCGCCATTCGTTGTAGAGGGACGAATCTTCCTTCGACATTCGTGCGCCAACGTTGAGGTTATAGTAGTCAAAGAACCGCAGGTCGATGCCCGTCGGTCCCACCAAGAACAACGCACGAATGCCTTTTGGATAGATCGTGGCGTAGGTGAGTGCAACGCTCCCGCCGAAGGCGTGACCCACGACGATCCAGCGAGCGATCTTCTTTTCGGCGCGCAGGCTCTCGAGGTCCTCGGCAACACGGCGGGGACTCACGTTTGCCGTATCGAGTCGGCTGATCGTCGATCCGCCCGTGCCCCGCATATCGATCAGGAAGGTTCGATAGCGCTTACCGAATTCTTGGGCGAGGGGAACGAGATAGTCGCCCGATGCGCCGGCAAGCCCGCCGACGATAACGAGCGGCTCCCCGGAGCCGTATTCACGGTAGAACAGTGTCGCCCCGTCAACGCGCAGCGTACTCGAGGACTGGGCGAGGAGAACGGATGTCGTCGTGCAAACAACGACGAGAAGAGCGAGGAGATTCCGGCGCATGGTCATGTCGGTGTCCATCAATGAACGCGCCCGGGGCACAGTCACCCGGGCGGTTCAAAGATGCGGAAGTTTGTGGAAAAAGGGAACGGCTATTTCGTTGCGGGTCGTTTCGTGAAAGAGATCACCATCGTCTTTGCAACACCACCCGAACGGGTCGCGACGAGCTTGCCATTCTGCAGATCCCATACACATTGCTCAAACGAGCGTGTCGTGGATTCCTTCTGCGGCGTCCCGTGCGATCGCTTCAATCGATCCCACAATGAATCGCACAGCCCGACAGGCGACCGCGAGAGCCGCGTGGACTCAATGTACGTCGCGAGCACATACCCCATGAGGCTGTCCTTGGCCGAGAAAGCGTACCGAACCCTGACAGGGACCCCCCACCACTCCTCCCTCCGTTCATGGGCGAAATAGCCCCTGAATTCCATGCGCCTTCCCGTCGTCGTATCGATCACAAGCCTCGCGGGCGGATCGCGCAAGATGGATCGTTGAGCGTTGTTCACGTGAACATCGAGCTGGATCAACCGTATCGGATCGGCCCAATGGTGGGTCATCTGAGAACCAGCAACGACACCCACAACGGTCAACATCGTGATCAAGAGGATCTGTCGCATGGCCAATCAAACCTCCGTGTGATGGATGAACGAACTGAGCGAGATGGTTAGAAGACTAGGCTCCAGAGCCAAGTCACTGCGCATGCAACGCCGCTCCAGAGCCCCACGGCCCCGCATCCGATGAACGCCGATGCAGTCTCAGGACGCTCAGGGTCGAAATTCGCCTCGACACATCCTCCATATGCCCCAGCCATAACTTCGAGACAACCAGCTTCGCCGCCGACGATACAATCCGTCTCGGCGGTACTCAGACGCACAGAGACCGCTGGCGTGGCGGCTGCAACGGGCGCTGGTCGCTCGAGACCGAATATGCCGACGACAATCGCGGCAAGGATGAACAGAGCAGAACGTACCATGATGAACCTCCTTCTGAAAAGATCGGTGAATGGATCGTGATCGCCGCCGGCCGCCCGCTGCGGCCCATCCGTCCGAGAGTGCGCGTCACTGACCTCCGGGGCCGACCGAAGACCGGCGTTGCACGCTACCGGGCGGTTCAGCGGACAGAAAGCGGCGCTGAACTGCCGTTCGATCAATATCGTTGTCGGCCGCCCTGCCCGGAGGCGTCGCCGAGAACCGTCGGCGACCCATCCTCCCCCAAGGAATCCACCGCCGAAAGGCCCGACGAGCCCCCGTCGCAGTAGCGGACGATCATTACGCTATCCTCCAGGAATGACCTCGCTCCGGTGCGCACCCAGTCGACGCGGTCGGTCTCGCTCACAAAGAGAAGGCTGGGTACCCGCCGGATACCGAGCTGCAACAGCGCATCATGGGGGGACATGGTCCACACAGGAAACGGATCGTTCCATGTGGCCGTGTAGGACGCTGTCGCAACTGAGTCGCTGAGCGATACGGCGAAGAGATCGCACGAAGCAAGGTGCGGCCTCAGGCGCCGCATGTGGTTCAACACGTCATGGCAATGGGGGCACGATACCAGGAAGAACACGAGGAGATGCCGGCGTCCGTATGGCGAGATCAGCCGGACCAGACCACCGTCGGGTGTGTGCAATTGAAGCGTCGGACGGATGGAGCCTTCAATGGTAGAGCGGTCGAATGCTGCCAGCAGGAGCACGAACGCAATACCGCCGGTGATGACGAGCGCCGTGCCGGCGGCAAGCCAGCGGCGTCGAGTGAAACGTCCCCTCATAGCGAACGGATGAAGTACGTGAACGTCGAACGAATCGTCAGCGAAAAACGTTGTCGCTTCGCTCTGCGAATATAGTCCGGCCCACAGCGCGTGTCAAGATGAAATCACACGCAAGTCAGACTTAATGAGTTTGTGGAAATAGACGGTGGGACGCGTGAGCTCCCCGACGTGTCGCGGGGTCAGTATGCCCGCAACACGAGCTCTCCGGCAAAGGACAATCCCATCCACCAATACGCCAGCCGCATCCACGGCCCGTGACGTTTCTTCAGCGTGTGCCACGCACGCGCACCGACGGCGCTCACGACGACGAACGGGACCACCAGTGCCATCGCCATCCATGGGGCCAGCTCGCGGCCGAGCCACGCCGTCAGATTGTCTTCGGGGTTCAATACTGAGCCGTACAGCAGCACGAGGTGCGCGATGTACACGAACAACGATTCGACGCCAAGCATCGTAAGCCATCGCGGCAGAAGGTACGGCTCGCCCGCGGTCCCAACGACCCCTTGCTCGAGGAACCACAGTCCACCCATCCCCACCAACAGTAGTCCGAGTCGCACCCAGAAGAAACTCGGAGCGCTCGTCCAATAATCGGCAGTGTCGTTCGACGCTATCGGAAGTAGATCGAACAGCCATCCGACCGCGATGAAAAGAACTCCCGCCCCCAGCAGCCAGCGCATATACGAATGCTCGGCGTCGTCCTGACGGGCCCGCAAAAAACCCCAAGATGCGACGACACCCGAGAGGACAAAGGCGATGTTCGGGAAGACGGGGAACGGTGACCCGTACCGGCCAGTGAGCGCCGTTGAGATCCAGAGCGGAGCCGACGGTCCGACGCCGTTCCAGACGTGCGGAGCCAGCATTACCGTGAAAAGCGTTCCCGTGGACACCAGCGCGAGAAATTGCCGGTCGTCTCGGGCGACGAGGTAGAGAAGCCGCAACAGAATGAGCGACAGCCCGATCAGCTGGAGGACATCGAAGCGCAGGAATGCGCCCCATTCGACGGGACTTGAGCCGTGAATGGTCTTCGACAGGGAAAGGAACGGGAGGTGCAATGCGTATCCGACAAGCATCAGTAACGCGCCCCGCCAGAGCCGCCGCAGCACGGGCCAGGACAGGCCCTTCAGGAGGTGCGACTTTCGCTGCGTGGCGATGGCGAACGTGAACCCGGCCCCAAACAAGAACCCGGGGGCCGTCAGACCGTGGAACAGCTCGTGCGCACGGAACGCCGGTCCCTCCTGCCAGGCCATTCCCATGAGCTGGCGGACGAGATGCCCCTCGAGCATGAATACCACGATAAGACCCCGATAGAGGTCGAGAAAAGCGTATCGATGGGTGGAATCCACTATGGATCACGTCGGTGAGACATGAGAGGATCTCGGCGATCGCCCCTGGTGCCTATACGTCGATCTCCGTAGGGTCGTCAGGATGTTCGTGCACCCGCCACTCCTGCGCATCGACGTCAAAGTCGGCGATCTTGTCGATCGGCATCTTGAGATACTTTCCCGTCGCTTCTGCTGCGACGGTCCCATCATCGAGCAGCAATTCGCCGGTCCCTTCAAACAGTCGGCCGGAATCGTTCGTGATGCGCCCGACCGCACGCAAGGTCTCCCCGTATGGAATGGGCTTGCGGTACTTGATCGAGAATTCCACCGTCACGCCCCACGTCGGAGTGTCGCGACGATGCATGACGGCGCGGCCGATCGTCTCATCGAGCACGGCTGCCGTGATGCCTCCGTGCGTGCGTCCGGGATACGACTGGTGATGCTCCTGCGGCTGAAACACGCACACAAGGTCGCCATTGTCGAGTTCGTAATACGACGCCTTGAGGCCATAGGGGTTCTTCAGCCCGCACACGAGACACATGCGACTGTTGGGCTGCTTGCGTTGGACCTTATGAGACATGCCAGGGACCGGATACGGTGAATGGGGGAAGGTTCGATCGTCAAACCACGCGGAACGACGATCCACGAAGAACACGAATACACCTCTATCGGCTAGACTGCTCCCACCACCGCATTGATCGCCGATGTGTTCACAATGTCGTCCACGCTGCAACCGCGAGAGAGGTCGAAGCAGGGTTTGCGCAGTCCCTGGACAACCGGCCCGACTGCTTCGGCTCCGCCAAGACGCTGGGCGAGCTTGTATCCAATGTTGCCGGCGTCCAGGTCGGGGAAGACGAGCACGTTGGCTTTGCCTGCCACGGGGCTGCCGGGGGCCTTTCGTTCGCCGATGGAGGCGACGATGGCGGCGTCGAGCTGCAGTTCGCCGTCGACATTGAGGTCGGGACGCTTCTTCCGAACCATGTCGGTGGCCGATCGAACCTTGTCGACGTGTGGATGTTCGGCGCTCCCCTTGGTCGAGAAGGAGAGCATCGCTACGCGCGCCGCGTCACCCGTCAGCTTTCGATGATTGTCTGCGGAGGCGATGGCGATGTCAGCCAGTTGCTCGGCTGTGGGGTCGGGGACAACGGCGCAATCGGCGAACGTGAGCGTGGTCGTCGGAAAGATCATGAGAAAGAACGAGGAAACTATGCTGATCCCGTCCGCGACACCGACCGCCTGGATAGCCGCGCGGAGGACGTCGCCCGTCGTCGAGATGGACCCGGCGACGCTGCCGTCGGCATCGCCGTTGCGGATCATCATCGCCCCAAAGAAGAGCGGATGAGCCATCGTGGCCTGCGCTTGCTCGAGCGTCAGGCCTTTCGATCGGCGGATCTCGGCGAAGGCCGCCGCGTAGCTCGCTCGTCGCGGGTCGGTCGCCGGATCGACGAGGCCGATCCCGTCGAGCCGTACGTTCAAAGCGTCTGCCTTCGCCCGGACCTCGGCAGCAGGTCCGATGAGCGTGACGCGGGCGATCTTCTCGTCGACCAGGATTCGGGCAGCGGCGATCGCACGTTCGTCGAGCGCATCCGGCAGTACAATGTGTTTGTTCAGTGACGCCGCATTGCGGCGGATCTGTTGAAGGAGCGGATTCATGGTGGCTTCCAGGGTTCTCAGTGTGTATACGACATGCAGGTGGTCCCAGGCGGCTGACATCGCCGGTTGGTGTCAAGGCTCGCTGCCCTGGGCGATGTGTTCGGGGGCGCCATGGGTCGTGGGGTGGGATGGCGGGGGTCTCCAACGGAGACGTCCTCCAGCGTCGCACATCCTGTCGCACCTCACGGTTGGGGCATCCTTGAACAGAACAAAGATACCCAACCATCGCCGCAATGGGCACCAACGGAGCATGTTCCGTGCCGCTGGAAGATCATTGGAAATTCACCCAGACATTCTCAATCTCAACGAATGATTCTTGATTTTCTGCCTTTTTGACAATCTTCTAGTTCTGACGCACAGTGAGAGTCCTTACAAATCATTAATATTAAAAGGACTTAATGTGATTTTTCTCTCGTTGATGACCTGACAAATCTTCACTATCTTTTTTAACCAAAAGTGACGTCTCACAGCCTTACAGGCCATATGTCGGTGATGAGCGAAACGGTGCGAAAGGTCTACGTGGAAACCTACGGCTGCCAGATGAACCTGGCGGACTCGGAGGTGGTACAGAGCGTCATGAGCGCTGCTGGATATGGCCGGACCGACAGTCTTGCCGACGCAGACGTGATCTTCGTGAACACGTGCGCCATCCGTGAAAATGCCGAGACCCGGGTGTACGGCCGTTTGGGGGACTTCAAGCACCTGAAGAAGGACAACCCTGGCGTCGTCGTCGGCGTCCTTGGTTGTATGGCGGAACGATTGCGCAAGGACTTGATGGAGACCGAATCGTACGTCGACCTCGTCGTGGGCCCGGACGAGTACCGTCGGCTCCCCGAACTGGTTGGTCGGGCGTTCGAAGGAGAGCGGGGTATCGCCGTCCGCCTCTCGCGCGTCGAGAACTACGATGACATTCTGCCGCTTCGGACCGAGGGCGTCAGCGCGTGGGTATCGGTCATGCGCGGGTGCGACAAGTTCTGCACGTTCTGCGTCGTGCCGTTCACGCGCGGACGCGAGCGGAGCCGCTCGCTCGCTGGCGTTGTGCGCGAGGTCGAGGACCTTCTCGGCAAAGGATTTCGCGAGGTGACGTTGCTCGGTCAGAACGTCAATTCCTACCGCGATGGAGACAACGATTTCGCCGATCTGTTGGCCGCCGTGGCTCGCATCGATCGTTCGCTGCGCGTCCGGTTCACGACGTCGCATCCGCAGGATATGTCGGACAAGCTCATCGATACGATCGCTGAGCACGACAACCTGTGCAAGTACATTCATCTTCCCGTTCAGTCAGGGTCCGATCGGATCCTCGAATTGATGAACCGCACCTACACGGTCGACCACTACCGGCGGCTTGTCGAGCGGATCACGACGCGGATCGCCGGCGTGAGCCTTTCGACGGACATCATCGCAGGCTTTCCGTCGGAAACGGAGGAAGATCACACCGCCACCGTCGCCCTGTTGCGCGAAGTCGAATATGACGGTGCGTTCACGTTCGCCTATTCGCCGCGGGAGAACACGAAAGCCTGGGAAATGCCCGACTCCGTGCCTGAGGCGATAAAGATGCGCAGGCTGAACGAGATCATCGAGGTCCAGCGCGAGATCTCATTCCGGAAGAACCAGCGCGAGGTCGGCAGGGTCGTCGACGTGCTGGTCGAGGGAGAGAGCAAGCGGTCCGCGGCCGATGCCTGCGGCCGGACCGATACGAACAAGATGGTCGTTTTCCCGAGGAACGGCGAGGCGCCCGGCCAGATCGCACGGATCCTCATCCGGCGCGCCAATGCGGCGACGCTCTTCGGCGAGACGACCGCAGTCCATTGAGCGGAGGTGACCATGCGTATCGCATCCATCACGATATTGTCGGTCCTCGTCACGGCGCTTCTGTGGTCGCAAACGAGTCCGAGCGAGCCCGACATCCGGCGCCGGCTCGAGATGATCGAGAGCGGTCAGGCCGATGCGGTCAGCGCTGAGCTTCCGCAGCTCATGACGTCTCACCAGAACCACCCGGGGGTGATGTATCTCCAGGGCGTCCTGACGCCCGACGGAACGGAAGCGGCGAAGATCTATCAGAACATCGTCGACAATTTTCCGAAGGACGAATGGGCCGACGACGCGCTGTTCCGGCTGTATCAATACTACACGTCCGTCGGTCTCTACAAGACGGCCGAGCAAAAGTTGGCGCAGCTGAAGCTGGAGTATCCGTTCTCCGCGTACGCATCGGAAGGTACGCCCGTGCGTCCGTCGGCCAAGCCGTCTTCGACGACAAAACCGCCGGCGTCGGAGCCGCAGCGCGAGACGCCCATCCCGGTGCAGACGCCGGGTGCGGCCCCCGTGCCAAAATACTCCGCAGCGTTCACACTGCAGGTTGGGGCGTTTTCGGCCCTTTCAAATGCTGAGGAGCTGAAACGAAAGTTCGAGAAGGAAGGGTATACGTCGAACATCTTCACCATCACCCGCGGAACGCAGAAGCTCCACAAGGTGTGGGTGGGGGAATTCCCGACGATCGATGAGGCCAAGCGCTTCGCGGTCGAGATCAAGAAGAAGTTCGGCCTGGACGCGATCGCCGTTTCGAGGTAACCGAAGGCACGAACCCGATCGCCACGCGAGATCACTTCCCCATGTCACCGTCCACACGCTCGGAATTCCAGCAGCAGACCGGCCTTATCGGACGTTCAGCCGAGATGCTCGAGATCGTTGATACGATCCGGCAAGTGGCGCCGTCCGACATCACCGTCCTCGTGACGGGCGAAAGCGGCACAGGCAAGGAGGTCGTGGCCCGGGCGATCCATGCGGCGAGCAAGCGGGCTGGGAAGCCGCTCGTGACGGTGAACTGCGGAGCGATCCCCGAGGGACTGATCGAGAGCGAGCTGTTCGGACATGAGAAGGGGGCATTCACGAGCGCGGTGGAACAGCGGAAGGGCTATTTCGAAGCTGCCGACGGAGGTACGATCTTTCTGGACGAGATCGGCGAGCTTCCCCTGGCCACGCAAGTGAAGCTCCTGCGTGTGCTGGAAAATGGGGAGTATGTCCGCGTTGGTTCTTCGCAGCCCCGGACGGCTGACGTGCGCGTCATTGCGGCCACCAATCGGTCGCTCGAGCTCGAGGTGCAACAGAAACGGTTCCGGTCGGACCTGTATTTCCGGTTGCGGTCGGTCAATATCCATCTCCCGCCGCTGCGCGATCGCCGCGAAGACCTGCCGCTCTTGGTGGAGCGCTTCGTGGAGGAGATCGGCGAGCGAAGCGGAGTACGGTTCGAAGGGTTCACGGACGACGCGACGGACCTGCTGATGCAATACGATTGGCCGGGGAACATCCGGGAATTGCGGAACGCCCTCGAGAGCATGTTGGTCCTGGAGGGTGGCCGTCGTCTGAAAGCCGAAACGGTTGAAAAGTATCTGAAAGGAAGAGCGTCGGTGAACGTGGAACGGAACCTTCCCGTCGTAACGGGAAAGAGCGTTGAGCAGGCGGAGCGGGAATTGATCTATCGGGCGTTGCTCGATATCCGCGCGAACCTGATGGAATTGCGGGACCTCATCGCTGGTGGCGACAGACAGCCGGCGCGCCGTCCGTCGACGGATCAGGGGCAGGACGCATCGGCCCTGTCGCTGGACGAGATGGAACGTCAGATGATCCAGTCGGCGCTCGAACGCCACGAAGGCAATCGTCGTCTGGCCGCCCGCGACCTCAACATCAGCGAGCGAACGCTCTACCGGAAGATCAAGGAATATGGCCTGTCCGAATAAGAACATGCGAACGACAACGCACGAGGACAGACCGGTCGGCGTCGCTCGTGGCTCTGCGCGCCTCCTTCGCGTCTCGTTGCTTGCGATGGTTCTGCCGCTGATGATAGCGGGCTGCTCGTATTCGTTCAAAGGAGGTACGGTGCCGCCACACCTGAGCACCGTCGCAATTCCTGTCGTCGACGACGTCAGCGGCTACGGCGACCCGTCGTTGCGCGACCAGTTCACGAGGGAGCTGACACAGCGCTTCATCACCGACGCCACGCTCGAATTGGCCGACCGAAACACTGCTGACGCGGTCCTGGAGGGATCGATCGTGGAGGTGCGCGACGCCCCCAACGTGCTGCAAGGGGGTGAGCAGGTGGCCCAGCGCCGGATCACGGTGCGCGTCAAGATGGTGTTCAATGACCTGAAGTTGCGGAAGAAGATGTGGGAGAAGGAATTCTCCAACTGGGGCGATTACCCGTCCGGTGGCGGGCTCACCCAGAGACAGGCCGGCATCAGTGAAGCCGTCCGCAAGATCACCGAGGACATTCTTAACGATACCGTCGCAGGATGGTAGGACCCTTATGCGCATTGCCTTGATGTTGATCAATCCCCTTGACGTGCTCACGAGCGACCTGTTCACCGACGTCGTACTGACCGTCTATTTCCTGTCGCTCCTGCTCCTCTTCATGTTCGGGGCGCACGGGTTTCTGATGGTCTACCACTATCTGAGACAGCAGAAGCAGGTGCGCCGGGCGCAGCCACCGTTGACCGACACGCCGACAGTCACCGTGCAGCTTCCGGTGTTCAACGAGCTCTACGTCGTCGAGCGGCTCATCGACGCCGTTTGCGCGATCGAGTATCCGAAGGAGCGGCTGGAGATCCAGGTGCTTGACGACTCGACTGACGAAACGGTCAAGGTCGTGGCCCGGACCGTCGAGGCCTACCAAGCCCTGGGCTTCGATATCAAACACATTCACCGCGTGGACCGGAGCGGCTACAAGGCGGGCGCCCTCAAGAATGGTCTCGCGCAGGCCCGCGGCGAGTTCGTGGCTATCTTCGACGCCGATTTCGTGCCGAACCCGGACTTTCTCGTCAAGACAATCCCGCACTTTGCGAACCCGAAGATCGGTCTGGTCCAGACGCGCTGGGAACACCTTAACAGCGAATATTCGCTCCTGACGCGGACGCAGGCCCTGGCGCTCGACGGCCACTTTGTGATGGAGCAGAATGTACGGAACCAGGCGGGCTTCTTCATCAACTTCAACGGCACAGGAGGCATCTGGCGTGCTGACGCGATCCGCGACGCCGGCAACTGGCAGTCGGACACGCTCACCGAAGACCTCGACCTGTCGTACCGCGCCCAATTGCGAGGATGGCAATTCGTCTACCTGAACGATGTCACGTCGCCGGCCGAGCTGCCGGCCGAAGTGAACGCGTTGAAGTCGCAACAGTTCCGATGGACGAAGGGAGCGATCGAAACGGCCCGCAAGATGCTGCCCGCCGTCTGGAGGTCAAAGCTGCCGTTGCGCGTGAAGCTCCACTCGACGTTCCATCTAACGAACAATATTGTCTTTCCGTTCATCATCCTGGCCGGCATCCTGAACGTGCCGCTCGTGTTCATCAAGAACCAGGGTGGGCACGAAGCATACTTCGCGCTCATGTCGGTGTTCGTGCTCGCGTTCATCGGGTCGTTCTTCTTCTATCTGTATTCGCAGAAGGCCGTGTATCCCGACTGGCGCCGCCGCATCATGCTGTTTCCGTTGTTCATGGCGGGGAGCATGGGCTTTGCCGTAAACAATTCGCGGGCCGTGTTTGAAGGGCTCTTCAAGAAAAAGAGCGAGTTCATCCGTACGCCCAAGTACGCCATCACGGGCAAGGACGATTCATGGAAGGAGAAGCGGTACGTCGGAAAGAAGGCCGACTGGGTGGTCTATATCGAGTTTGGGCTCGCCCTGTATTGCTTCTTTGGGGTGCTTTCCTCATTATACTACCTGGAAATTGCCGCGTTGCCGTTTCAGATGCTGTATCTCACCGGCTTCTCATTCGTTTCGTGGCTTTCGATCAAGCACGCCCTCGAGGCGCGCAAACTGACACAGCGCACCCCGGAGTAAATGGACGCCGCCCAGAAGGAGATCGCCGCCCTTGAGCGCCTTGTCGGTCCTCAGGGGAACTCGCCCCTCTTTGCCCGGTTAGCCGATCTCTACCTTCAGGCGGGCCGCCCGAAAGACGCCCTGCGCGTGTGCGACGCCGGCCTGGGCCACTTTCCGTTCTACACCACAGGCCATTTCGTCAAGGGCAGAACCCTTCTGGCCCTCGAAATGACGAACGAAGCGCGCCGCGAGCTTGAATTCGTTCGCGACTGGCTTCCGACCAACCCTACGATCTGGGGATACCTCGATAGCCTTCCGATCGACGAAGAGCAGCAACTGACCATCGAGCCGGAAGCAGTGGCCGAAGTCGAAGTTCCCGCAGCCGAGCCCGAAGCGTTCGCCCCCGCTCCAGCTGAGCCCGAATCAAACTTCTTCAGCGCCATCACAGACAGCGAGGCACCGACGTCAGCGGTCGATACGGCAGGACCGACCGATACGCCGGCCGTCTCGAATGTCTTTGGCCTACCTTCGGAAGTACCATCGGGCTTCGGCGGATTTGGAGGGTTCGGCGGGAGCACAGAAACACCCGCAAGCGAAGCAGAAGCGGCTCCCGAGACGTTCGGCGGGTTCTCCGGATTTGGTGGCTCGTCAGAACCAACCGCCGTGGAATCGGCCGACGCCTTTGGCGCGACGGCGGAGGAACCCTCGAGCACCTACGAAGAAACGGTGACGAATGCGCTCGGCGGTGGTGCTCCGGGGTTTGTAGCGACAGAACCGGGAGAATCGTTCGACGCCTATGCCGATCGCCTCCGACTGGAGCTCG
Organism: uncultured Ignavibacteriaceae bacterium; assembly: GCA_964473365.1. Taxonomy (GTDB): domain Bacteria; phylum Bacteroidota; class Ignavibacteria; order UBA10030; family UBA10030; genus 2-02-FULL-55-14. The sequence goes on along the minus strand of CAYYOV010000007.1, from coordinate 3,106 downwards.
GTCCGACCGGCATCATCACGCTGGATCAATTCCTCGACGGAGACGGGATCGTACCGACGGATTCCTTCGGCAATCCGTCAGGCTCGGAAACGGTTCCTGAACTGCCGGTCGTTGAGGCGGCAATGGACACACCTGCTGCGCCGGCATTCGAAGAACCGTCTCCGGCGGGAGAAGTCGCGGCCCCGGCGGACGGGTTTGATGCTGGCAGTTTCCCCTCGTTCCCGGAAACGACCGAGCCGGCGACTCAGGCGACAGAGGAACCTTTTACGGGCAGCCTGGACCTGAGCGGGTTCCCGTCAGCCGAAGAGCCAGCTGCTCCACCCGCAGAAGCGGCCCCTTCCACGGACGACGGAGGATTTTCAGGACCATCGTTCGACGGTCCGCCCCCATCGGCTCCCGACACATCCATCGAAGGTCTGGCGGCGAAACTCCAAAGCCCCAAGAAGATCACGCCGGTGATCGACTTCTCTTCGAGAGCGACGTCGGATGACGAAGGTTCCACGATGGCCAGCAGCAGCTTTGTAACGCCGACACTGGCAGAGATCTACGCAAAGCAGGGATGGTATGACGATGCGATCAAGGCCTATCGGACCTTGGCGAAGACGAAACCTGCGGAGCGGGAGAAATATGAAGAGAGGATCAAGGAGTTGGAGGAGGAGAAGAACAAGCAGGGGTGATGGAGGGGTGACGTAGAACGTCGACAGTTGTCAGATCACGACAGTATGCCGTACAGAACAAAGCCCGGGCGAATATCGCTCGGGCTTCTTTCTTTCTGTTGGGCCGTCAGAAACAGAACGTGCAACAAAGCGTGCGGGAAGAAGGATCAGACCTCTTTGTGGCTACCGTTCGCGTGGGACGACGGCTCGCCGACCGAACGTCGGCTCAGGACAACTTGTTGACGAACTTCGCCAGACGCGACTTCTGGTTCGAAGCCATGTTCTTCTTGATCACGCCTTTGGCGCCCAACCGGTCGAGGTACTTGTCGACCGCCTTCAGAGCGGCCTGTCCATCGGCCTTGCTCTTGGAGGAGCGCACCTTCTTGATGAGTGTGCGCATCTTTGAAATGGCGGCCTTGTTCCGGGCGGCGCGCTTGACGCCCTGACGAACTCGCTTCTCAGCAGACTTATGTTGCGGCATTGAATCGCTCCTGGTTCAAGAATACTTCAAAAATACCCAGAATTTTGAGGAATTCCAAAGAAAAAAGATGGTCCACCATGGTGTCGAATCTACACCAGAAAGGGGGGCTCATTCAACTGGTATCTGTATCGCTTGGTGCCCCTGCATGGACTGGCGTCCCGTTCAGTCGCCCAATCCCGCCGCACCCCGCAGTAACCCTCTGATCATTGCAGCCGTTGCCCCCCAGATGCGGTGCGTCCCGAATTGGTAGCTGAAGACGTGGTGCATCCGGCCCCGCCATTCCCGTTCACCCCGTTCTTCGTTGTCCGGGTCGAGGAAGAATGCTACCGGGACCGAAAAGGCCTCTTCCACCTCGTCCACGTTCAACACGAGGTCGGGCATCCCACGGACGACCCCTACTACCGGCGTCACGACGAAACCAGTTGGGATCTCAAGATCATCGAAGGATCCCAGGACCTCGACGTTCGTCGCTTCGAGTCCGATCTCTTCGTTGGCCTCACGCATGGCGGTCGCAACGATGTCGCTGTCACCGTCATCGACCGTCCCGCCGGGAAACGAGATCTGTCCCTTGTGGTGTTCCACCCGGTCCGTTCGCCGCGTCAGCAAGATCGACAAATGCCCTTCGTCATCGATGAGCGGAACGAGAACGGCCGCGCGGACGACACCGCGCGCTTCGATCTGCCGGGGCCGATGCGAACGCAGGTATGAGCGGATATCGGAGAGGAGGAGGCTCAAGAAACGGCGGGTGTCAGTTGAAATGGCAGCGCCATCTGTCCTGCGATCAGATCGTCCTCAGTGCCTGGTCGAAGTCGGCGATGAGATCGTCCACCGCCTCGACACCGACCGAGATACGGATCATGCCGGGCGTGACGCCATGGGTCGCCAGTTCGCGGTCGTCCATAAAAATATGCGACGAATAGACTGGAATACTGACGAGCGTTTCGACGCCTCCCAGCGACATGGCATTGACTGCCACGCGAAGATGGTCGGCAACGCGCGCCGCCGCTTCCACGGGTGACAACCGCTTGGACGGCTTGACCTCGATCGTGACCATTCCACCGAAACCAGACATCTGACGCCGGGCAAGGTCATGCTGTGGGTGCGATTCGAGGCCTGGATACAGGACCCGCTTGACGCGTGGATGTTTCTCAAGCGCTGCCGCGAGCGCAAAGGCATTCACGTTCTGACGTTGGACGCGCAGCTCAAACGTCTTCAACGAACGGCCGAGGAGGTATGCGGCGAACGGGTCGAGGCAGCCGCCGTGATGCTTCGCGAGGCCTCGCACGCCCTTGACGAACGCCGACGGCCCCACGACGACCCCGGCGACGATGTCACTATGCCCGCCCAGATATTTGGTCGCGCTTTCCGTGATGACATCCACACCCAGGTCGAAGGGTTTCTGGTTCAGAATGGAGGCGAATGTGTTGTCGATCATGACGATGATGCGGTGACCTGCCCGTTTCTCGGCCGCACGCGTCTGTCGCACGATCGCTTCAATGTCCACGAGACCCAGCGTCGGGTTCGTGGGGGTCTCGAGGTAGACCAGGCGGGTGCGCGGCGTGACAAGCGATGGCAGCGTATCGAGCCGCTCAGGGTCGACCCATCGGACGGTGATCTGCTGTTTCGGGAGCTCGTCCCGGAACCATCGGTACGTGCCACCGTACAACGCGGGGGTGGAGATGATCTCATCGCCGGCCTTGGCGATGGAGAGGATCGCCGTCGTGACGGCCGCCATGCCCGACGAGAATAGAACTGCCTCGGCCTCTTCGCCCCCTTCCATCAGCGCGATCGTTTCCTCGACGTCACGCACCGTGGGATTATGGTAGCGGGTGTACACGTAGACGGACGGATCTCCCTTGGCGAACCGCACGGCGTCGTCGGACGATGCGAAGCGATACGTCGAGGTCTGGTAGATCGGCAGGGCGACGGGACCCTGGTAGGCGTGGAGTTTCTTCCCATGGATGGAGCG
>CAYYOV010000006.1:9622-95762 GCA_964473365.1 uncultured Ignavibacteriaceae bacterium | reverse complement strand
ACAAGGAATACCAGGTGATGCGCGACGCGTCGTTCGCCGTCATCCGCGAGATCGGCGTCGAGACGGGCGGTTCGAACATCCAGTTCGCCGTCAATCCTGCCGATGGCCGCATGATCGTCATCGAAATGAACCCGCGGGTCTCGCGCTCGTCGGCCCTCGCATCGAAAGCCACCGGATTTCCGATCGCGAAGATCGCTGCGAAGCTCGCCGTGGGCTACACGCTCGACGAGATCCCGAACGACATCACCAAGCTGACGCCGGCCTCGTTCGAGCCGACGATCGATTATGTGGTCACGAAGATCCCCCGATGGGACTTCGAGAAGTTTAAAGGCGTCGATGATACGCTCGGCGTGCAGATGAAGTCGGTCGGCGAGGCGATGGCCATCGGACGCACGTTCAAGGAGTCATTCCAGAAGGCCCTGCGGTCGCTCGAGCAGGGGCGCTTCGGCCTGGGTGCCGACGGAAAGGACCTCGTGGAAGTCCGGCTGTTGACCGATGAGCAGAGGACCGAGTGGCGCCGGAGGTCGATCGATCGGCTCAAGATGCCGAAGCCGGACAATGTGTTCATGCTTCGCATCGCGATGCAACTCGGGTTCTCGAACGAAGAGCTGTTCGAGGTTACGAAGATCGACCCGTGGTTCCTCCAGAACATCCGGCAGATCGTCGAGATGGAGGAGCATCTTCGGACGCTCCGGCCCGAGGGTGCAGGAGGGATGAAGCCAGTGTCGGCGGATGACCTGCGGAAGGCGAAGCAGTACGGGTTCTCCGACCGCCAGCTCGCGTTCCTGTGGGAGACGAAGGAGGCCGTGGTGCGCAGCCTTCGCAAGCACCTGAAGGTCCTCCCGTCGTTCAAGACCGTTGACACCTGCGCGGCGGAGTTCGAGGCGCATACGCCATATCATTACTCGACGTACGACGAAGAGAACGAGTCGGTCAGGTCTGATCGGCGCAAGGTCATCATTCTCGGCGGCGGACCCAATCGTATCGGGCAAGGGATCGAGTTCGACTATTGCTGCGTCCATGGCGTCTACGCCCTTGAGGAAGAGGGCATCGAGACGATCATGATCAACTGCAATCCCGAGACGGTCTCGACCGACTACGACACGACCGACAAGCTCTACTTCGAGCCGCTGACGCTCGAGGACGTGTTGAACATCTGCGACCATGAGCGACCGGACGGCGTCATCGTCAGCTTCGGCGGCCAGACACCGTTGAAGATCGCGAAGGGGCTCGAGGCGAACGGCGTGAAGATCCTCGGAACGTCACCCGAAGGGATCGACCTGGCCGAGGACCGCGAGCGCTTCGGCGCCCTTCTCCGCAAGCTGGAGATCCCCCATCCGGAATACGGTACGGCCACCTCGGTCGACCAGGCGGTGCAGGTGGCGGAGAGGATCGGGTTCCCCGTGCTCGTGCGCCCGTCATACGTCCTTGGCGGACGGGCGATGGAGATCTGCTACAACACGGACGCGGTCCGGGAGTATATGAAGAGGGCAGTCGACGTCTCGCCCGAGCATCCGGTGCTCGTCGACCGGTTCTTGGAAGACGCCTTCGAGTACGATGTCGATTGCGTTGCCGACGGCACCGACGTGGTCATCGGCGGCGTGATGGAACATATCGAAGAGGCCGGCATCCATTCGGGCGATTCGGCGTGTGTCCTTCCCCCGTACATGATCTCGAAGAAGAATCTTGACGAGATCATCGCTGCGACTGTTAAGCTTGCACGCGCGTTGAACGTCATCGGACTCATGAACGTCCAGTTCGCGATGAAGGACGGCGTGGTCTATGTGCTCGAGGTGAACCCGCGCGCCTCGCGCACCGTGCCGTTCGTGAGCAAGGCGACGGGCCTGCCCCTCGCCAAGGTGGCGGCAAGGGTCATGGGGGGCAAGACCCTGAAAGAGCTTGGACTGCTTGGACACGACTTCCGGCGCTTGACGCATATCTCGATGAAGGAAGCGGTCTTCCCGTTCAACAAGTTTCCGCGCGTGCCAATCTTCCTCGGACCGGAAATGCGCTCGACGGGTGAGGTCATGGGCATCGCGCCGGATTTTGGCGCGTCAATCGCCAAATCGCAGATGGCGGCGGGCAACACGCTCCCCGTCGAAGGCCGCGTCTTCATGAGCCTGAACAATAGCGACAAGACGGACCTGACCCTCGGCATTGCGCGCGACCTTCGACGCCTCGGGTTCTCGATCATCGCTACGGAAGGGACCGCACGGTTCCTGAATGACCGCGGTGTCGAGAGCGATCGCGTGTACAAAGTCGACGAGGGGCGGCCCAACGTCGTCGATATGATCAAGAACGGCGAGATCCAGATGGTCATCAATACACCCCTCGGAGAAGAGTCGCGATACGACGAATTCGCGATCGGCCGGGCCTGTCTGGAACAGAAGATCGCCGTTGTCACCACCCTGTCAGCCGCATCGACGGCCGTCAAAGGGATCGAGCGCCAGAAGGCCGGAACGCTCGATGTACGCAGCATCCAGGAATTCCTGAGCGTTGCGTCCTAGCGGACCCCTGACGTGAAATGTTTGAGCCCAACGGGTCGTCGTCCCGACCGGGCTTTCCCACTGTTGCCGGGTTTCCGGAAAATCCCGATCCCGGTCGTACCAATCACATAGCAGTATGTCTGAAAGCAGTATTATGGAACATGTATCCAACGGCTTCTTTGGCCTCGGCATTGCGCCGGGCATCTTGGAGGCCATCGAACGTCTGGGCTACACCGAGCCGACACCCATCCAACGCAAGGCCATTCCCATCGGCATCGCGGGCCAGGATATCATCGGTATCGCCCAGACCGGGACCGGCAAGACGCTTGCGTTCGCCGTCCCTCTCATTCAACACCTCGCCCAGACGAAGGGGATCGGACTGATCCTCGTCCCGACCCGTGAGCTGGCGCTGCAGGTCCACGCCACCGTTCACAAGCTGGCCTCTTCGCAACAAATGGCGACCGCGGTCCTTATCGGCGGCGAATCGATGCGTCCGCAGCTCGACGCGATGCGCAAGCATCCGCGCATCATCGTCGCGACGCCAGGACGGCTCATCGACCATCTCGAACATCGGACGGTGAAGCTCGACGATACCCGCATTCTCATACTCGACGAGGCCGATCGCATGCTCGATATCGGCTTCGGACCGCAGATCGAACAGATCCTCCGGACGGTGCCGAAGGAACGGCATACGATGCTCTTCTCGGCCACCATGCCCGATGACATCGTGCGGATCGCGGCGCAGCACATGAAACTGCCCGTGCGAACGGAGATCGCCCCGGCCGGCACGGCCGCAGAAACGGTGTCGCAGGAGGTCTTTGTCGTTCCGAGGGAAGCGAAGAGCGCCCTGCTGGCCAAGCTCCTGGCTCAGTATCACGGCCCGATCCTCCTCTTCAGTCGCACGAAGAGGGGAGCTCACAAGATCGCGCAGCAACTAAAGAAGGCCGGTCATTCGGCCGCACAGATCCACGCCGATCGCACGTTGAGCCAGCGGAAGGAAGCCCTCGAAGGATTCCGCTCCGGCAAGTACCGGATCCTGGTCGCCACCGATATCGCGGCCCGGGGCATCGACGTCAAAGGGATCGAACTTGTCATTAACTACGACCTTCCGGACGATCCGGAGAACTATGTCCACCGCATCGGCAGAGCAGGCCGGGCCGGGGCTGTCGGACACGCCGTCTCAATTGCCACACCGGAACAGGGGAAAGATGTCCGGGCGATCGAAGGGATCATCCGCTCATCCATTACCCAGTCTGAACATCCTGACGTTCCCTCCGGAAAGTTGGAGAAACGGACCGTTTGGAGGTCGAAGGGCGGACGCAGCATGATCACGGGTATGCGTCGGCGGCGCCGCTAATAGAGCAGACGGAGAAGCAGTCGCAGGTCCGAGGAGGCCCTCCCATCAGGAGGGCCTTCATCATTTCGGGGATCCCTCTGCCCATCCAAATGGCACAAAATCGCTGGTTTCTCGTCAATGCATTGGGGACGCTTGATTCGGATTGCGCGAAGACCTAAATTGAGACATTAAGCACTCTGGTCTAGTACGCAACTTTAAGCAAGGCACCGTTTAAGCAAATTCTTAGAGGTCTGATGCAAGCCGTTGCCCCCCAGAGACTGATTTCGAGCCTGATCATCTTGGTTGCCTCCACGACCCTGCTTTTTGGGCAAGTGGCCTCTCCGCCTGCTCAGCGATCGGCGGCAGAGGATCAGGACTATACATTTGGCTATGGCCTGTTTCAGGACAAGCTCTACGGATTGGCGAAGGAGCAATTGGAGGCCTTCGTCTCCAAGTATCCATCGAGCATCCGCCGTCAGGATGCCCTGTTCATGCTGGGCGAATGCTCGTATCTCCAAGGTCTCTATTCAGACGCCCTCCCGGCCTACACGCGACTAGTGACCGAATTCCCAGCCGCTGCGCTTGCTGATGACGCCCATTTCCGGACCGGCCAATCCTACCTTGCTCTTTCCCGTCCCTCAGACGCGGTGGTGTCGTTCAAGACCGTGCTCGACGGATTTTCGCAGAGTTCCCTTGCGGGGGAGGCGGCGTATTGGCTCGGCGAATCCTACACGGTGATGGGTGAACGTGAGACGGCCATCAAGTACTACACGCTCTCGTACGAGCACTTTCCGTCGAATCCCTACAAGGACTATGCGCTCTACGCCATCGGCTGGTCGCGCCAAACGGACCGGCGATTCGCTGATGCGATGACCTCCTATCGGACCCTGATCGATTCCCTGCCTTCCAGCTCATTGGTCCCGGCGGCTCGGATTCGCGTCGCCGAATGCCGGTTCGGCCTGGAAGACTATCGGGGCGCGCTGACCGTTTTGAAGCAGGAACGCTCCTCGATCTCGGCTCCGCTTGAGGCCGGTCAGGCCGACTATCTCATCGCCGAATCGTATGAGCGATTGAAACAATTCCCCGCAGCACGCGACGCATATCTGCGGTTTGTTGCCGACCATCCGAGCCATCCCCTCTCGGATGATGGATTGTATGGTCTGGGTTGGACATTGTTCCAGATGTCGAAGCTCGATTCGGCCTCGATCGTATTCGGCGAAGTGGCCGGACGTGGTGGCCCACGGGCGGCGGCAGCCATGTACCGGAAAGGAACAACGGACCGGATGCGACGTGACACTGTCGCTGCGATCGAATCCTTTCGCCGGTCCGTCACCCTTGAGCCGAACGGCACGTTTGCCGACAACGCACTCGTCGATCTCTCAGATCTGCTCCTTGTTCGGGGCGACGTCGCCGGTGCCCGTTCGACGGCCGAACGCGTGGTGCAGACGTACCCTGATTCGGATGTGAAGGCGGATGCGCTGAGGATCATCGGTGACGCAATGCTGCGCGAAGGGGATCTCGCGGGAGCGAGGGAGCGGCTGCGAGATGCAGCAGCGGTGCCTGGAGCGCGCTTCGATGTGGTCCTGGCGGCGGATTTTCAGGCGGCGTGGGCGTCCTTCCGTGCCAGGTCATACGAGCAGGCAGCGATCGACTTTGGTGCGTTCATCACGAAGTACCCGCAGCATCCTCGGTCAGCCGAGGCAGTCTACTGGCAGGCTGAGGCTGAGTATCGCCGCGGAGCCTACGATCGAGCTTTGCCGCTCTACCGGGGGATCGCTGCTGATGGGAATCATCCCCGCCGTTTGGATGCGGCATATGGAGAAGGATGGTCGCTCTACAAGCTCGGTCGCTATCAGGAGTCCGCCGCGGCTTTTGACCGGTTGGTGCAGTCCGCTCCTCGTGGCGCCTTCGCCTACGATGCGCGTCTCCGTCAGGCCGACGCGCTCTTCGCGGTGAAGGAATACGTTCGGGCCGGGCAGATCTATCGGTCGGTCCTGAGGACGTTTCCGGACAGCGCCTCGAACGACTACGCCGCCTACCAGGCCGCGCAGGCTGCTTATCGGGCGAACGATTTCACCGAGGCCTACAAGCAGTTTGCCGAACTCGTCCGGACCATGCCCACCTCACCCCTGGCGGATGACGCGCAGTACGCCATGGGCTGGGTAAACTTCCAACGGAAAGAGTACACAGAGGCGATCAAGGAGTTCCAGAAGGTCATCAGGAACTATCCGACAGCCGATGCGGCGCCCCGCGCGTTCTACAGTCTCGGCGACTCGTACTACAACCTGCAGCAGTATTCGGCCGCAGAGGCCGCGTATCGTGAGCTGATCCGTCGCTTCCCGGACCACCGCCTCATCGCCGACGCCATGGTGGGACTGCAGTATGCGCTCGTCGCGCAAGGGAAGGAGAAAGAGGCGGCCACGGTCATCGACCAGTTCATTCGCGAGAATCAGGGTTCTTCCGCAGCCGTCGACCTCCAATTGAAGAAGGCCGAACTTCTCTACGGCCAGAAGAATTATGCTGGCGCCGCGAGCGCCTATCGGATGTATCTGTCCACGGTCCCGGCCGGCCGTGATCAGGGCCAGGCGCAGTACTGGCTGGGCCGATCGCTCGTTGCGTTGGGCGAGTCCACGGAGGCTTTAAAAGCGTTCGAAGCCGCATCGGGGCTTCAGGGTCGCTTTGCCGGTCCGGCCGCGATCGAATCGATCGACCTGGTTATGGCGGCTGGTGACGGCGCGCGCACGTTGGATCTGATCGGGCGGTCCGAGAAACAATTCGCTTCAGATGGCGAGGTGTTGTCCGAGGTGCTCTACCGCAAGGGGCGCCTCTTCCTCAATAACGGCAACGCTCCTGAAGCGCGCCGGATATGGGAGGATGTCGTGCGACGATGGGACGCGAGCCCGGCGGCTGATCGCGCCCGACTCGGCATCGCCCGGTTGACGCTGACCTCCGGTGATCCGTCGTCGGCGCGGGCGCTCGCGCAACGGGTTGTCGCATCGCGTACCGACGAGATCGGCGCCGAGGCGCAATTCGTTGTCGGGGAGACGTGGGCATCTGTCTCCGACTGGAAGCAAGCAGCCACGGCTTTCTTGCGCGTGCGATATGTCTTCACGTCCTATCCCTCATGGGTCGATCGCGCGATGCTCGAAGCCGGTCGCGCCTATGAGCGGGCGGGGGATAAAGCCCGGGCGAAAGAGACGTATCGTGACCTGCTCAAGCGCAAGCCGGAGGAGGCGGTGCGCAAAGAAGCGGAACAGCGCCTGGGGGTGCTCGGTTGATGAGACGTCTCGTGCCTGTTCTGATGGCGGCGCTGTCGGTCGCGCCGGCCCAGGAGCGCCCGACCCCGCCAGACCGGCGTGATCTCGCGACGCCGAGGGATTCGGTCACCTCACAGCTTCCGACGATCGACCTGCCGGAATACATCATCACCGGCATAGCGTTCGTGGACCTCCCGCGCGTGGAAAAGCGGCTCGAAGACGGTGACCCGACCGCGAATATCCAGGTTGCGGGGGCAGCTCCTGTGCGAGATCGGTCTGTAGCCCCAGCCCCGAGCTCCCTGATCTCCGATCGTCCGTCGATCGGTGCGCCCTCAGGGTTTGCAGGCTACCTGAAGGCAGGGATCGGTTCATTCATGATGCCGCAGGTCTTGGCATCGGTCCGGCCTGTCTTGAACTGGAGTCGCATCGGAGTCAACGGACGATACGGCCGTTCTTCGGGCTTCGCACCCTGGACGTCATGGTCGGAAGGGGAGGTCGACGGTTCGATCGATGTTCCAGTCGACCTCGAGACGGCCGGGCTTCGACATGCGACGCTATCGAGCGAGCTGGGTTTCGATTCTCGATCGTATCACTGGTACGGGACGCAGACCCCATGGGAACGGAGGAAGATCTCTTCGTTCGACGGTGGAGCAGGACTTCGCGGCTTTGTGGGTTCATGGGCCGCCTCGGCGGCGCTCCGGTTCGGATCGTCCTCCGTCGACGACTCATCAGCCCATGTGACCGAAGGTTCGACGCGGCTCCGGGTCCAGGCAGATGGCGATATCGCAGGGTTCCCGATCGGTGTCGCGCTGTCGAATCTTTCGTCCCGTCGCTCTGGAACGCCATTTCCCTCGACAGGGCTGACAGAAATCGGGCTCCAAAGCCGATGGCAACCGGTTGGGTCGGTGTGGCTGTCCGGAGGGCTGAGAGCGGCGATCGTGAACGGAAATAGCGGTCAGAGTCGGTTTGTGTTCCTTCCCACGATCAGGGCCCAACTATCGATCGATGAACAGCACCGTTTGGTCGGTGCCTTCGAGCCGCGCGTCGAGGAGGTTACACTTGTGTCATCTCTCGAACGGCATCGTTTCATCGACGCCCAAACCCCTCTCCGGTTTGGCCATTGGTACAATGCCGGGCGGTTCGGACTCGAATCCGATTGGACGCCGGACGTTCGAACCAGGGTAGAAGTGGAAGCGGGAACAGCTCATGATCTTCCCTTCGTGTCCGATTCGACCGGACGGGGTGTCGCTTCGTGGCTGTATGGTGATGCCTCGATGAGTGCCGTTCGCGCAGAGTGTATTGCAAAGATGCGAGGGAATGACTATTTTGCCGCGACGGTCATTGTCAGGACTTCGCGAAATTCCAGCAGCGGCCTTCGGATTCCGTATTGGCCGGCGTTCGAGGCTCGGTTCTCGTATGCGGCAGTCCTGACGCCGAGTTTCACCGCCGCGGCGGGGCTTCAGATCGTCCACACGCGTGAGTCGCAGGTGTCGACCAGTTCCCTGATGCTACCGGGCTATGCCGTCATTGATGTCTCCGGGAAGTATGCCTTGCTCTCATCGCTCTCCGTGTGGCTCGAGGCGACGAACCTTACGAATACGGTCTATCAGCACTGGAAGGGTCTTCAGGAACCCCCCTTCCGGTTGTCCGCCGGGATCGCCCTGGCGTGGTAACGCATGGTGATTTTCATTCAACTCAAGGAGGCTTCCTATGCCTGACCTGAACCTGATCGATGATGAGCCATCGGGCGAAGAATCGCTCGCATCTGAGTCGGAGAAACCGGCTAGAAAGGGAGGCGGCGGTGGCGGAAGTTCGCTGCGATTGGTCATCATCCTATCCCTCGTGGTTCTGATCATCGCAGGATTGTTGTACGTGCTGAACAGCCGTGGGATCGTGCACCTGTGGGGCAAGAAGCCGCAGACGATCGTTCAGGTGCCCGACGAACAATATCCTCCGGACCAGTACAACGATCAGACCTTCGCCGAAGAGCCTCAGGACACGATGGCGTCGGCCGAGGGTGCGGAAGACCTTTCGCTCCTCGAAACAACGCCTTTGGAGGAAACGGCACCGGCAGGGAAGACCGCCGAGAAGAACGAGCCTGCCGGCGAGTCTCCCGGTCTGAAGGACATGAAGGGCGACTACACGATCCAGGTCGTGGCGTTCCGCGAAAAGGTGAAGGCCGATGACGTTCTCCAGAACCTGGAGATCGCCGGTTATCCCGCGTTCGTCGAAAAGGTGCCGATGCAAGGTGGCGATTGGTATACCGTGCGGATCGGTCGATATCCGACCCGTCAGGATGCCAAATCGGCGGTTTCGACGTTTGCTGAGCAGATCCGCTCCAACTACGTGATCGACCGCGTTCGGTCGAAGTGACCGGACGCGTTTCGTACCCGTTGGGCCTGTTGCGGTCCGGTGGATTGCCGGACCGCGCGGTGACCTTCGGCCCCCTCTCGAGGACCTATGAGCTTGCTTGATCTCTTCCTGCGCGGCGGCGTCGTGATGTGGCCTATTCTCCTGACGTCGATCATCGGTGCTGTCGTCATCGTCGAGCGTTGGCTCGTGCTGCGGCGCGCCCGGATCGATGCAGGACAATTCCTCCTCAAGCTCCGGTCCGTCCTCCAGAAGGGGGACCTGATGGCGGCGGTCAACTTCTGTTCGAAGACCGATGCCCCACTGGCTAATATCCTGAAGCGCGGTTTGACGATCTACCCTGAAGGACACGAGCGCGTTCGGGAGGCCATCGAGAATGCGGGAAAGGCGGAAGCATTCAAGCTTGAAGAACGCCTCGGTGTCCTCGCAAATGTTGCCGGAATCGCTCCGCTCCTCGGGTTCTTGGGGACCGTCACAGGCATGATCGGCGCGTTTCAAATGATCCAGTCGCTCGGGGGAACCGCTTCGCCCGCGGACCTCGCCGGTGGCATCTGGGAAGCTCTTCTGACGACCGCGTTCGGTCTCTTCGTCGGCATTCCCGCATACGGCTTCTACAACTACTTCGTCTCGAAGGTGGGCCGGTTCGTCTTCGAGATGGAAAGTGGCTCGGAAGAATTCCTCGACCTGGTCCGGTCTGGCAAGCTCGAGCAGTCGCCCGAGAAGGGTTGACGCATGCGGTTCCGATCGACGAGCCCTCCGCTCCTCACTGCTTTTTCGTACGCGTCGCTCACCGACGTCGTTCTCCAGCTTCTCATCTTCTTCCTCCTTTCGTCTGCCTACGTCATCCAGTCTGGCGTCAAAGTGCAATTGCCGAAGGCCGAGATGGGCGAACGCGGGACGAAGGCTCAGATCGTCGTCTCGGTGAACGCCGACGGCGCCTTCTTCCTGAACACAAGGCCGGTTTCGCGTGAGCAGCTGCGTGACGGCGTTCGGACCATGCTGACCGAACAGACCGACCCTGTCGTCGTGATTCAGGCCGACAAGTCGGTGAGTCTGCAGATCGCCGTCGAGGCGATGGACCTGATCAAATCCGCCGGTGGATCGAAATTCCTGATCGCCACCGAACCCCTCGAGTGAGGCGATGACGCCTGAACTGCGCATCGGTTGGACGACCTCGATCGTCTTCCACCTGCTCCTTCTCCTGTTGGCCCTCTTCATGATGATGCCATCGGTCACAGTACGGACCGATTTCGTCGAACTTGAATGGGGCAATCTCCCCGCGACGAAGGTCACGGCGACGCCTGCTCCGACGCCCGCAACTCCGCCCACGACCGTCAAACAAGCTCCAATCGTATCCAGCAAGAAGCCAACGACCCCGGCTGCGCAACGGAGGGTGGCTCTGCCGGAACGTCGGCTGCCGGACCTGTCGGATGAAGCCATCACCGTGCCGCGCCGGTCGGACAAGCTTGACCTTCCCGGCCCTGAAACGACTCCGGAGCGGGTCGATCGAGCGCCTGCCGACAGGCTCGATCCCGTCGGCAGTAGGAATGTCGCCATGCCGGGCCGCGTGACCGACCGGCCGGGTTCGGACCCCCTGGGAACGAGCGTTGGCGAGGGCGTTGGCCGTCCGGGGACTGGTGGAGCAGGTACGGGGGTTGGGTTCGACGTGCAATGGACTGGAGGCGGCTCGAGGCGGAAACTGAGCGGTGATCTCCCGGCATACCCGGAAGGAACGAATGTGGGGGCTCAGGTGCGGATCCGCGCGTGGGTGCTACCGAATGGTGCAGTCCGAGCCGTTCAGCCTGTCCAGAAGGCGAACACAGCCCTTGAAAATGCGGCAATGAAAGAGCTTCAGCTCTGGCGGTTCGAGCCCCTGACACCTGCCATGCCTCAGGTCGAACAGGACTGCATCGTGACGTTCCTTTTCCGATTGCGCTAACGACCGACGTCATTCGGTCTGTTCGACGGGCAACGAGCGTTTCATTCGTACAGAACAATGGCCTCCGGGAATACCGGGGGCCATTTGTGTTGTGACAACTTTCGTGCGACCAATGGGATGCCGTTACACCGCACCACCTCCGAAGGACGCCTCTTTTGATTCCCTCCTCAAGTACCAGCCATAGAAGAACAACTCTCCGACGGTAAGGAGGATCAGCGACGCGGTGTCACTTGTGACTTCGCGGTACAGGAACCGCTTGGTCGGAGTGTCAGCCCAGTCGTCGATCAGCAGTCCGATGCCGCGTTCCGGCCAGATCAAGTGTGTGAGAAAAGTCGAAAGGGTCCAGCCGATGGCGAACAGGAGCACGACCATCGCGACGCCGAGAGCGACTCCGCCGGGTCCGTCCTTGCGACCACGATATCCCAACGCGACCGCGAGGACGACGTGAATGAGGAAGATGATGGCAGCGATCATGTCGTCAGGCTCCGTGCGGGAGCGATCAGTAGGCGTCCTCTCCAAAGATCACCGCACGGACCGTCTTTGCGATGATCTTCAGGTCAAATACCAGGGACCAGTTCTCGACATAGTAGATATCGTACCTGGTCCTCTCTTCGATGGGAGCGTTTCCACGAAGTCCATTCACCTGGGCCCAGCCGGTCATGCCCGTGCGGACCCGGTGCCGTTCGAGGTACTTGGGGACCTCACGCCGGAACTGCTCCACGAAATGCGGTCGTTCCGGGCGTGGGCCGACGAGACTCATGTCCCCACGGATCACGTTGATGAGCTGCGGAAGTTCGTCGAGACTGAAGCGCCGCAAGAAGCGTCCGATCGGTGTGGTCCGGGGATCGTTCTTCACGGCCCACACGGGTCCGGAGGCTTTTTCAGCATCCATGCGCATGGACCGGAACTTGATCACGGGGAACGGCAGACCGTCCAGACCGATCCGCTCTTGGCGGTAGAAGACCGGCCCGCGGGAGGTCAGCTTGACGAGGAGGGCGATGAGCAGGAACGCGGGGCTGATCGCCAGCAAGATGCAGGAGGCGGCGACGAGGTCGAATGTTCGCTTGGTGAACGCATCGAACGGCGAAAGGGCCACCCCCTTGACCCGCAGGAAGGGCATTCCGTCGATCTCGCGTACGCGCACATGGCTGGTCAAGAGTTCGACCAGATCGGGAACCATCATGAGTTCTACGTTCAACCCGTCGCAACTTCGAACGAGCCGGTTGACGGTCGCGTGGTCGGTCTCCCCAAAGGCCAGCAGGACGATGTCGATGTGCTCAGCGGCGATGAGCCTCGGGAGGTCGTCGATCGAACCCAAGCGAGGGACACCCACGTCTGACGGCGGCGTAGTGTCGCTTCCCACCACGCCCACCACCTGGTAGCCGAGTCCCGGGTTGTGTCGGAGCGATGCGACGAGCCGTGCCGCGATGCTCCCGGATCCCGCAACAATGACACGCTGGAGGTCGCGGCCCTGTCGGTACCACCACTGCTCGAACCGGAGCATTGACCATCGGCCGATCGAGAGGGTCAGCACCGACGTGACGCCGAGCAGGCCGAAGACGAGTCGTGAGTACGAAAAGGTTCGGTAGAAGAACGCCGCTGCCATGACCACCAGCAGGCCGACGAAGATGAGTCGGACGAGCGCAAAGAACTCGTCGGAGAAGTACAGATTGCGGCGCGATGCATACATCCCGCGGCGGGAGAACAACCAGAGCCAGACGGGGATCACGAACAGCGACCCCAGAACGTAGGCTTCGAGCGGCGGATACCCTTTCGTGACGGGGAACTGCGTTGCCAGCGGTGAGGAGAACCTGAGCCAGTAGGAGAGGAGGAACGCCGCTTCGATCGCGATCGCGTCAACGACCGCCGTGGTGATCGGGAGGAAGATGTCTTTGCGGCGCCGGCTCACGGTGGCTCGTGGAGGACTGTCTAATGCGGAACGGGTTGTGGTGTACGTGTCGAGTTCGCCTTAGCCAAACATCTCCTGCTCGACCTGCTGGAAGATGATATGGCCGATGGTGATGTGACCCTCCTGGATCCTCTGAGTATCGTCGGACGGAACGATGATCGCCAGATCGACCAGGTCTTTTGCCGGACCGCCATCCTTTCCCAAGAAGCCGATCGTCACCATCCCCATCTCTTTGGCAGTGCGGAAAGCGTTGTTCACGCTTTCCGACTTGCCGCTCGTGCTGATCCCGATGAGCACGTCGCCGGCCTGCCCAAGCGCCTGCACCGACCGCGCGAAGACCGCGTCGTAGCCGATGTCGTTGGCCCCTGCGGTCAGGTTCGAAGTGTCCGTCGACAGTGCAATGGCCGGAAGCCCGGGGCGCTTGATGGTGGGACTCAACCGGATGACGAATTCGGTCGCAAGATGCTGGGCGTCGGCAGCACTGCCCCCGTTGCCGCACAGGAGCACCTTCTTCTTCGCGGTCAGGGCCCGGATCATCAGGTCGATCGCCTTCGACAGGTCGCCGGACAATTGGTCGGCGATGCGCTGTTTCGTCGCGGCGCTTTCGCGGAGCGAATCCTTGATGAATTTCTCGCGATAGAGCAGGGTCATCGGAAGATGGGCCATGGTTCCTCGGGATGAGGTCTGAGAGGAAGATCGAAATGCAAAATTCGAACGTTGCTCGGCTCGTTAGTGCTTGGAGCTTGGAACGCCGTTATGCACGGCGTCAGCAAATTCCTTCAGGATCGAATGATGACCCTGTTCCTCGATGATGGTCCCGGTGACCACGAAGGATGCCCCGGCCTGTACCTTGCGGTGAGCTTCGTCCGGCGTACGGATCCCGCCGCCGACGATGATCGGCAGCGAACAATAGTGGCGCACCGATCGAATGATGGCGTCTGACACCGGGTGTTCCGCTCCGCTCCCGGAGTCAAAGTAGAGCGTTTTCATGCCCATGTATTCTGCCGCGAGCGCATGGGCAACGGCAATATCGGGCTTGTTGCGCGGGAGAGGGCGGGTGCCGCTCATGAATTCGGCCGAGGTCGTTGAGCCACCCTCGACGATCATGTAGGCCGTCGAGATCGGCTCCAGGCTCATGGCTTTCAGCATCGGGGCAGCAATGACGTGATTGCCGATGAGGTGTTCCGGGTTGCGGCCGCTGACGAGGACCAGATAGAGGATCGCATCAGCGACTGAAGAGATCTGGAAGAGGCTTCCGGGGAAGATGATCGTCGGGAGCGGCGTGGCTCCTTTCACGATGCGGAGCACGGCGTCGAACTGATCGCGAACCATCAGGCTCCCGCCGACCAGGAATGCATCCGCTCCGGCCTCGGTCGCTGTCTCGACCAGCCGCGGCAACTGTTTGGGGTCGACCTTGTCGGGATCGATCAGCACGAAATAGCCGGCGCCCCGGCGTTGGAGCACATCCAGAAGTCGTTGATGGACGGTCATGATCGGATTCTCAGAGCATGGAACGGATAATGTCCGGGATCTTCGCGATGGCCTCGGTGACCTTGGCCACATCTTTTCCGCCGGCCGTGGCAAGGTGCGGACGCCCGCCCCCTCCGCCGCCAACGAGTTTCGCCGCCGCACCGACGATCGCACCGGCCTTCAGACCTTTGCCGGAGATCAGATCGTCCGTCACGACGCACACGAGCTGCACTTTCTCATCCACGATAGCCGCCAGCACGCCCACGCCGCTGCCAAGCTGCGAACGCAGCGCGTCACCTGCGGTCTTCAGTTCGTCCATCGAAGCGGCCCCATACTCGGCCGCCACCACTTTTACTCCGCCGACGTCAGCGGCACGTGCGATCAGATCGCCGACCGAACTGCTCGCATCCTGACGGCGGCGCTTCTCAAAGAATTTGTCGACCTGTTTCCTCGCTTCCGCAACGCGGACGATCATCATTTCGACATCTGCGGCCAGGTTCGCGTGAGCGGCGAACTGCTCTCCCAATCGTTCTTTCGTCCTGGTGCCGCTCGCCAGCGATCGCCGGATCTCTTCCAGCCGGTCGAGGTATGCGCGCAGGTCCCGGGCGGAGACGGGGGCGGCAACGCCTGAGACCGTCTCGGCCTCCCGCAACATGCCGGCGAGGGCCTCGACGGCCGTCGCTGCCGTTTCGATCCGGTGCGAAAGTTCCTGATCGCGAAGAGCGAGCAACGCGCGAGCCCCCTCTCCGGTGACGGCGTCGATACGACGGATGCCGCTGGCCACGCTCCCTTCGGACCGGAAACGGAAGTGTCCGATGTCGCCCGTGTTGGAGACGTGCGTTCCTCCGCACAGCTCGACGGAGTACGACGGGTCGATCTCGACGACTCGCACACGCTCGCCGTACTTCTCGCCGAAGAACATCTTGACATTCGGCCATCGACGTTTCGCTTCATCGATCGTCACCCACTCGGAAGGATCGTCGAGGGCATTGATCGGGACGCGCTGTTCGATCTTCGAGTTCACCATCTCCTCGATGGTCTTCAAATCCTCGGGGGAGACACGTTCGAAGTGGTTGAAATCGAACCGAAGATGACTTTCTGCAACCAGCGATCCCTGCTGGTGCAGGTGTTCTCCGAGGATGCGGCGGAGGGCCTCGTGGACCAGGTGGGTCGCGGAGTGATTCCGCGCGATGGCCGAACGCCGTTCAGCATCGACGCGAGCGCGTACCGTTCTTCCGATGATGTCGGGGACTGGTCCCTCATAGCGATGGCCGAAGACCTTGCCGTCCTTCTGGGTCTCGATGATCCGAATGGACTGACCACCGGCTTCGATGAGTCCGCTATCGCCGACTTGGCCGCCCGATTCACCGTAGAAGGGGGTCTGGTCGAGCAGGATGAAGGATCCGTCGGCAGAGAGGACCTTTGCCTCGGTCTCGAGCCGCGAGTATCCGACGAACCGGGTCTCGGCGCTCTGTGCCGGGTCGGCGGCGAACTTGACGGCGGCTGACGAACCGGATCCCTTGTGCGCATCGCGCGATCGTTCCTTCTGACGCTCGAGACTCGCCTTGAACCCTTCTTCGTCAACGGTGAGCCCACGCTCCGTCGCCATGAGCGACGTTAGATCGATCGGGAAGCCGAATGTATCGTAGAGTCGGAATGCGTCCTCGCCGCCGATCTGCGTGCCGCCGGCGGAACGGAGGCGAGCCGCGGTCTGCTCGAAGACCTCGAGTCCGCGGTCGAGCGTAGCGTTGAAGCTCTCTTCTTCCCCGTGGATCACCCGTTCGACATGCGATCCCTTCTGGACGATCTCGGGGAACATGCCTCCCATCGTCGTCGTCAACGTCGGGACAAGCTTGTGGATGAAGGGTTCGCGAAATCCCAGCGTACGGCCGAATCGTGCGGCCCGGCGGAGGATGCGGCGAAGAACGTATCCGCGTCCCTCATTCGAGGGGATCGCTCCGTCCGCGATCGCGAAGGTCAGCGTCCGCACGTGGTCGGCAATGACCCGGAGCGCAACGTCGAACTCTGCCTGCTCCGGTGAGAGCGTCCCGTCCATCCGGCCGTCATAGGGCTTGCCGCTCATCGCTGACGCCGCCTGGATCAGCGGCATGAACACGTCCGTGTCATAGTTCGACCCTTTGCCCTGCAGGACGGCGCAGATCCGCTCGAAGCCCATCCCGGTGTCAACGTGCTTTGACGGGAGTGGGTGGAGTATGCCGGCAGCATCGCGGTTATACTGGATGAAGACGAGGTTCCAGATCTCCATCACTTCTGCGATGCCGGCGTTGACCATTGATGCGGTCGCCGTCCCGTTCGGCGTTCTGTCGATGTGGATCTCAGAACAGGGGCCGCAGGGACCGGTCTCGCCCATTTCCCAGAAATTGTCCTTCTCACCAAAGCGGAGGACGTGGGTCGGGTCGATGTCGGTCACGTCCTTCCAAAGCTGTTCGGCCTCTGCGTCGTCCTTGTAGACCGTGGCCCAGAGGCGCTCCTTGGGCAATCCCCAGACCTTGGTCAACAGCTCCCACGCCCAGCAGATCGCTTCTTTCTTGTAGTAGTCGCCGAACGACCAATTGCCCAACATTTCGAAGAAGGTGTGGTGATACGTATCGCGTCCCACCTCTTCGAGGTCGTTGTGCTTGCCGCTGACGCGGATGCACTTTTGTGTGTCGGCGGCGCGCTTGTACGGACGACGGCCTGTTCCGAGGAAGACGTCCTTGAACTGGTTCATGCCGGCGTTCGTGAAGAGCAGCGTCGGGTCGTCGCCGGGGATCACCGGCGCGCTCGGCACGATGGCGTGCTCATGCTTCGCGAAAAAGTCGAAGAAGGATTGGCGGATCTCTGTGGAGGTCATATGGAGAGGAGAAAGGAGTGAGGAGAAAGGAGAGAGGTCGATGAATCGGTAAGGAGTGTTGCGAGACAGTGGCGACATCCAGCGGATGCCAGACCACAGCCAGAATCTGTCTCCTGACTCCTATCTCCTTCCTCCTTCCCTAGACTTCAATTTGAGTATGCAACGCGATCTCTTCGAGCACCCCAGACACCTTCAAACAATCCGGCATCGCTCCTTCATACACCATGGCTTTGCCGGTATGGTGAACCTCCCACGTCAAAGCTTCGGCGCGCGGCTGTGCGCAACCGGTCGCCTTCATGATCTGGGATATTACCTCTTCGAATGTGTGGACCTCGTCGTTGAAGAGAATAACCCTCGCCGGTGGTTGGACCTTGGTCTCCTCAGCGGTGGCCTGGTCTGACTGGGTCTCTGGGTGCAAGTCGCTCATTTCACTGAACTTACGAAAAACAGCCTCGAAATGCGAAGGCATCCCGTGAGCTGCACGGGATGCCTTGCGCGAAACTGATGGCACCGATTACATGTTCGCGATGATCGCGTCGCCGAATTCTGAGCATTTCACCTCTTTTGCGCCCTCCATCAGGCGTGCAAAATCGTAGGTGACGACCTTCTTAGCGATCGCGTCTTCGAGCCCCTTCACGATCAGGTCCGCGGCCTCCGTCCAGCCCATGTACCGTAGCATCATTTCGCCCGACAAGATGACAGAGCCTGGGTTGACCTTGTCCTGATCCGCATACTTTGGCGCCGTGCCGTGTGTTGCTTCGAAAACAGCATACCCGTTCTCGTAGTTCACGTTGCCGCCCGGGGCGATGCCGATGCCGCCGACCTGGGCCGCGAGGGCGTCGGAGATGTAGTCGCCGTTCAGATTCAGCGTGGCAATGACGTCGTACTCGGCCGGTCGCGTCAGAATCTGCTGCAGGAAGGCGTCGGCAATGACGTCCTTGATGATGATCCCGTCGGGGAGCTTCACCCACGGACCACCGTCGAGCAGGGTCCCTCCGAATTCCTTCTGGGCCAACTCATACCCCCAGTCCCGGAACCCGCCCTCGGTGTATTTCATGATGTTGCCCTTGTGAACGAGCGTTACCGATTTTCGCTTGTTCTGGCGCGCAAAGCTTATGGCTGCGCGTACGAGTCTCGAAGTGCCCTCGATCGAGACCGGTTTGACACCGATGCTGGCCGTCTGCGGAAAGCGGATCTTGGTGACTCCCATCTCCTCCTGCAACCACTTCACCGCTTTTTGGGCCTCAGGGGTCCCGGCCTTCCATTCAATCCCCGCATAGATATCTTCCGTGTTTTCACGGAAGATTACCATGTCGATCAGCTCAGGGTGCTTGACGGGCGAGGGGACGCCGTTGAAATAGCGAACGGGTCGCAGGCACGTGTACAGGTCCAGGAGCTGCCGGAGCGCGACATTGATCGAACGGATGCCGCCGCCGACGGGCGTCGTCAGAGGTCCTTTAATGGCGACAATATGCTCCTTGATGGCTTCGAGGGTGTCATCGTGCAACCAGGTATTCGGCCCGTATACCACATTGGCCTTTTCGCCTGCATAGACCTCAAACCAGACAATGCTCTTCTTCCCGCCATAAGCCTTCTTCACGGCCGCGTCAAACACTCGTACAGAGGCTCTCCAGATGTCAGGACCCGTTCCGTCGCCTTCGATGAAGGGAATGATGGGGTGGTCGGGCACCTGGAGCGTGCCCTTGTGCATCGTGATCTTCTGGCCATTGGCCGGGGTCTTGAGCTTGGCGTAGGACGGCATGATCGGCAGACTCCTGTGGTCGCAACATTCTTGGGCTGAATTGTATGCGGAGCGGTTGGGAGATCGGTTCCGGTCCCTCCGCGGAGTGGAGAAAAAATCTATCGAATTCTCGCTGGAAATGCAAAGACGGCCCAGCCGTTTCTTGCACATCCTCCGGCCAATGGATATATTGAATTACTCGGACGTAACCAGAACACGGCTGATGACCATATAAATAGGGATCTGGACATGAAACGAAATTCACTCTTCATCCTGACGCTCGTCCTGCTGAGCTCGCTCGCCTTCCAGGGTTTCCAGTGCGGCTCGCCAGAATTCACGGGTGCAAAGGTCTACATCAACCAGAAGAATTACAAAGAGGCCATGCGGCTTCTGGACATCGAGACCCAAAAGAATCCGGCGAACGAAGAGGCCTGGTTCCTGCTTGGACAGCTTCGCTCAGAAGCTGGTGACTATGTTGGCATGAACGTGGCTTTCAACGAAGCGTTCAAGCTGAGCCCGAAGCATCACCGCGATATTCAGGGCATCCGGTATAACAAGTGGGCTGCCCACATCAACCCCGGCATCACAGCCCTTCAACGCGCCTCGTCCGATTCGATGGGATACTACGACAAGGCCATCGAGGAATTCACCAAGTCGATCCAAGCGTGGCCCGATACCATGCTGACCTATCGCTACCTGGGATACTCGTATCAGGGGAAGGGGGACCAGGAGCAAGCACTGGAGGCTTTCAACGCGGCCTGGCAGCGCGGCAAGGACACCGAATCCCGCAAACAGGCCGGCCGGATCTTCCTCCAGCGCGGAAAGAGTTACAAAGACCAGTTCCAGACGGAGAACGCAGACAAGATCCGGGCGCTTGAGAACCTGAGCAAGGTCACCAAAGGGGCACTCAAGGCCGATGTCATGAACATGCTCGGCGCACCCGATAACGTGAAGCGGACCCGCAATAGCCGGAAGGAAGAGTGGACCTATACTCGCTATGCGAACCTCGTCGTGTTCGTCGACGGGGACCGTGTGGCATCGAAGGAACAAAAGACGCCCTACAACCCGAATATCGATTCCACGAAGCACGTGGCCGCACAGGCCGAGTTCGCCACCGCAGTCGGCATGTTTGAGGATGTGAAAAGCGTCAATCCGCGTGACAACTCCAACCTGAACCTCCTCCTCCAGGCGTACGTCGAGGCCGATCGCATTCGCGAGGCGATCAATGGATTCCGGCAGGCGGTCGACAACGAACCGAGCAACAAGCTCAATCACTACATCCTCGGCGTACTGCATCGGACGATTTCAGACTATCCGTCGGCGATCACGGAGTTTGACGCCGCCTTGAAGCTCGACCCCGTCTATACGGACGCGCTCTTTGAAATAGGCGCGACCTACTACAACTGGGGCGTCGACATGATTCGCGAGGCCCAGGAAAAAGGCTCGGAATCGGATGCCTACAAGGAGAAGTTCCAGGCGGCACTCCCCAACCTGGAAAAAGTGGCTGAGCTGAAGAAAACTGATCCGTCGGTCTGGGAAACGCTCGGAACGATCTACGCCCGCCTTGGCCAGTCGGACAAGGCGATGAAGGCGCTCGACACCGCCGACAAGATCCGGAAAGGCAACTAACTCATGGCGGACCAACCGCAGCAACCCCAACAGATCAACATCGAGTTGGGTGAGAAGGAAGCGGAAGGGATCTATTCAAACCTGGCGATCATCACGCACTCGCCGGCGGAATTCGTCATCGATTTTACGCGCGTGCTTCCTGGCGTTCCAAAGGCGAAGGTTCATGCGCGCATCGTCATGACGCCGCAGCACGCACGCATGTTCCTCGGTGCGTTGCAGGACAACATCCAGAAGTATGAGGCGAAGTTTGGCGAGATCAAGATCGCCGGAGAGCTTGGCGAGCATCACCCGTCGTTTCCGGTCCCCAAAGAGCCTCGGTTTCATTGAAGTGAGACAGAGCGGCGCCTCCGGGCGCCGTTCGCCTAATGGCCTGGCCCGCAGAAGAGATGTTACAATCCTGCGAATTGTGTTCTCGCTCACGCGAGGTCTCGCCCGCGTTCGCTAACTAGATACTATCACTATTTTGAGGACATGATGCGAACGATCGTCTCCGCACGAAGATGGATCGCCATACTCCCAGTGGCTCTAGTGGCGGTATTGGCGCTGCAATGCATAGAGACACCGCTCAGTCCTATTGCCCCCACGTGGCAGACTCAGTTAAGCATCCCGCTCGCTGACATCACCCGGACCCTCGACGAAGCTTTCAAAGACACGACGGCAAGGCGTGACGCAGATGGAGTGTTCTACTTCGAAGCCACACAGTCGGGGCAACCAGTAAACCTTGACACGTTGAAGGTCTCACCGGAACCTTCGGCGGAACAGGTCTCGGTCGGACTGGTGGAGGTCAGTGCGATACCGACCACGACAACAGGGATCATTGCTTCCGATATCCCCGGTTTGCCGAGCAGTGTCCCCGCTGGTTTCCCCTTCCCGGCGACGCCGATCAACCTGCCCGTTCTAGCCGTTGGGGACACGTCGCAGTTTGCTTTCGCCGCCGTTGACTCCGGTTCGCTCACCTTGTCGGTGACGAACAACATGCCGATGGCGATCACGTTCAATGCCCCGGTTGTTCTCAAGAACAACCTTCCGGGCCTTGACACGACGAATATCGCTTCCTTCACATTCGGAACGCTCGCGCCCGGCGAAACCGCGATGCGCAGCTCCTCGTTGGCGAACAAGCTCGCCCGCGGACTGATCAAGACCGATCCGGTCAATGTGACATTGGCGGCAATGACCGGTCCGTTCAGCTTCGTCGGAGCCGGGGTCCAATTGTCGTTCGGCTCCACGAACTTGCGCGTTGATAGTGCTCGGGCCCTCGTGCCACCGCAACAGGTCGTCACGATCAATGACACGGTCATCGTCATCGACGACACGGTCTCCGTGACGGACGCGCGCTTCACGCGGGGATCGTTTGGGACCCGGATCGTCAACGATCTCGACGTGCGAGTGGGGGTGCGGATTCGCATCGACAACTTCGTCGGTGTCTCCTCGGGGCAGCCGTTGACCATCCTGCGGACGATCCTGCCGAAAAGCGTGTTCGACACGACGTTCAACCTTCGGGACCTCCGGCTGAGCAATCCAACCCCTGACACGATGGGGACCCGGGTGAAGTTCAGCGTCGGCATCGAAACGATCACGTCGGCAGGCCAGAAGACCACGATCGCTTCGAGTGATTTCGTTCGCGCTGAATTCAATCCGGCGAGCGACTTTGTTTTGCAGAGCATCACCGGGCGTATCAAACCGACGATTCTTCCGGTCAATTTCGGATCCAGCGGAATTGCCCTGGGTGATGCCGCGGACAAGTTCGCAGGCCAGTTTACGTTCAAGTCCGTGCGCATTGCCGTAAACTTGGGAATGACCGGAGGATACCCGGTGCGCTACAGTCTCGCACTCGAAGCAAGGAATCGTCGGTACGGCAAGATCGCCACGCTCCGCCTTCCACCGCCGGTTGGAGCAACCAATCCATTGGACACCACGTTCTATCCGACATCGGGAACGATGGCGATGATCCCACTGGGTTCGACTGACGAACTCAACTCGTTCCTCTCGAACTTCTTCCCCAATTTCCCCGACACCTTTATCGTCCGCGGAAACGTGACGGTGAATCCGGGCTTTACCGAGGCAACGATTCAGGATACCGCAAAGTTCTATCAGCGCTTGGATATGTACTTCCCGCTGAACATGGGTTTGGCCGGAGGTCGTATCGAAGACAAGATCGCCCTCGGGCAGGAGACGAACTTCCCGACGGAGTTTGCAAACGACATCAAGTCGGCATCGCTGCGATTCAGCGTTGGCAACCGTATTCCGGCACAACTCGGCTTCCGGCTGCACCTCATCGGCCGGCTGACGCCGACATCGCCAGTTGACACTCTCCTCAGGATACCGACCGACGGAAGCGTTCGGACCATCGCGGCGGCTCCTGTCGATGCGAACGGGAATTCGCTCTCCGAAGTTGCGTCACACTTTGACATAGGCTTGACGAGCTCCGATGTCGCCCTCTTCAACAAGGCGGACACGATGTACTTCCGACTGGATCTGCAGACCTCAGGAGGAGGCACGCAAGCGGTCCGATTCAGGACGACCGACTATGTCCGGCTGAGGATGTCGGGCAATCTGATCTACCTCGTCAACAATCCAAACTGAACCGGAGACCGCCATGAACGCCAAGCAGATCGTTGGTTCGATTCGGCGCTCCGGACTCCGGAGTGCGTTGACGCTTCTTCTGGTGCCGCTGACCGCGGGCGTCGCCCAAACGGGCGACCGCACGAACGTGCGCGGCGTCGGCATGGGCCGTTCCGTGAACGCCGCAGCCCGCGGCGTCGATGCCATCGGGACGAATCCATCGCTTCTCGCCCTTCCCGATAGCCGATTCATGGAGATCGGGCTTCCGACGGTCGGATTCCATGTTCTGTCGCAGTTCATTTCGTACGACGTGTACAACAAGTACTTCACCGGGGTCGAAGTCAACGGCGAGCGGGTTGCAAAGGTGCTGACCGAGCAGGACAAGATCGACCTGCTGAACCTGTTGCCCGACGAGGGGGAGACCCGCAGCAACGTTGAGCTGCGGTCGCTGGCGATCAGTTTCCAGCACAATGTGCTCGGTGGATTTGGGTTCGCGATCACCGATCACGTCGGGATGAAGAACAATCTCGACAAGGATTTCTTCCGGCTCCCCTTCGAGGGAATGCCTTCGGGTTCATACTACGACCTCTCCGATACGCGGCAGGAGGGATGGTGGTGGAGAGAATATGCGTTCTCGTACGGGCGTGAAGTGCCGGCATTCATTCCGCTGACGAAACGTCTGTTCGTCGGCGCAGGGTTCAAGGTCGTTCGTGGCTATGGAGTGTTCGAGACCGTGAACTATCGCGGCATCGTGTCAAACCCGCTCGTCGACCAGAACCAGACCAACTTCGAAGCCTACTCGGAATTCCTCATTCGGCGGTCGGGCATTCAGGAATTCGCCTCCGACAGCGGGGAGTTCGAGGGCCCGTTCCCTGATCCGGCAGGCAAGGGAACAGGGTTCGACATCGGGCTTACGGCGGAGATAAACTACGGCATCCGCATCTCTGCGGCCGTCGTGAATATTGGGTCGATCTCCTGGGAGAAGAACCTCGTCGAGACCGTCGGCGCCGGATCGATCAACGTTTCGAACCCCTTCACGGAGACGGGCAATGATTCGCTGCTCATGGCGCTGCGGGGGAACAACCGGCAAGGTAAAGCCTTCAGTACGCCTCTGCCGACACAGCTGAGGATCGGTGCCACGATGCGGTCGGAGGAGGTGCCCTTCCTGCAGTGGCTCCCGGGTCGGCTCGCCCTGGCGATCGACTATACGCAGGGATTCAATACGTCGCTCGGCAACTCAACGCAGCCGCGCTTTTCGTTGGGGACCGAATACCGGTTGATACCGCTCATCCCGCTTCGCACCGGTATCGCGTGGGGTGGGGGAGATTCGTTCCGGTGGGCGGCAGGCTTCGGACTCGACCTGTACTTCCTGAGTCTGGACCTTGCGACCGAGAACATCGGCGTACTCACGTCGCTGAAGAACTTCAGCATGTTTCAGTTCTCTGCGGGTCTGAAGATCAAGATCTAGCGCGACGACACGCGCAGAAGCAAGCTGCAAAAGCGAACCGCCAAGCATCGGGGACGAAGAAAGCCCGGGTGCTTGGCGGTTCTGTTTGATCCGAAGGTGGAACGAATGGACGTATCAGACTCAGAAAACGCGACGAAATGCGTTTCGATTTATCCGACCTTTGCGTTCTTTGCGGCTTGTTCCGTTCGTTGGTCAGATCTTCACGCGCAGTCGCGCGATCGGAATCCCCAGAGCTTCGCGGTACTTCGCCACCGTCCGGCGGGCGATATGGATCCCATCGCCGTTGAGGATCTTGCCGATCGCATCATCATTGAGCGGATTCTTGGGGTCTTCAGCCTCGATCAGGTCGCGAATCTTCTGCTTCACGGTGGAGTTCGAAATGTCTTCGCCCGACTCGGAGGCGAGACCCGACGTGAAGAAATGGCGTAGCTGAAAGACGCCCCACTCGGTCTGGACATACTTGCTGTTCACGACGCGGCTGATCGTCGAGATGTCCACCCCCACGACCTCGGCCACATCCTTGTAGATCATCGGCTTCAGCACCTCGCCCTCCTCAAACCACTGGCGCTGTCGCTCGACGATGGCCCGCATCACGCGCAACAGCGTTTCGCGGCGCTGATGGATCGACGCGATGAACCACTTGGCCGCCTCGAACTTCTTTCGAACAAAATCCTTCGCGTCCTGCGGCACCTTCTTCCCCTTCGGTGCCACGAGCTGTTTGTAGGCAGCATTGATCCTCAGCGGCGGTATGTTCCGGTCGTTGAGGATCACCAGGAAATCACCCCGGTCCTTCGTCACGATAAAATCGGGCGTGACGTAATTCTCCTGCGCGCTGAATTCCCCCTCTCCTGGCTTCGGGTTGAGGTGTTGGATCAGCTCGATCGCCTTCTTTAGCGTGTCCGAGGTCACGTGCAGATGCTTGAGAAGGGTGTCGTATCGCTTCTGCCGGAAGTCTTCGAAGTGCTGCGTGACGATACGGAGGGCGAGTTCCCGAAGTGCGGCCGGGTATGACCCGGTGCGAAGCTGGGCTGCGAGACATTCGGGAAGCGAGCGGGCGGCGACGCCTGCGGGTTCGAGCGACTGGACAAGGTGCAGCACCCGTTCAGCTTGCTGAGAGCTGAGGGAGAGGTTCAGTGAGAGGTTCAGGTCCTGTACGATCAGGTCCAGGTCGCGCCTGAGGTAGCCGTCTTCATCGACATTTCCCAGGATCTCCACAGCAAGCAGAACGTCGTCGTGGTCGACGTCGAGCATGCCGAACTGTGTCATGAGCCGCTCCGTGAGCGGGACAGTCGCCGGCAAAGGTGCTTCGTAGTCGTCCTCGTCGTCACGCGGCACGGATTCGGGGCTCTTGAAGCCCGCGTTGTCATCGTGCAGATAGTCGTCGAGTGTGTAGCGGTCGTCGTCACGTTCGTCTCGCTCGCCCTCGATCTGGTCCGACGCAGCTTCCGGGGCTTCCTGGTCCTGCGTGAGCTCAAGATCGTCCCCCAGTTCGAGCATGGGGTTCTGCTCAAGCTCCAACTTGACGCGCTGCTCCAGCGACAAGGTCGGCAGCTGGAGCAGCTTCAGGTATTGCACCTGTTGCGGCGTCAGCTTCAGGCCCAGCTTGAGCTGTTGTTGGAGGGAGAGCATCGTCAGATTCGGTCGGATCGTTCAACTGCCGCCGCGCGTGCAGCGGAGGTCCATGCAGGGCCGTAGGCCCGTTCCAAAGCGTCCTTCAGAAAATCGGTCAAGCGGATCCCTTCTCGCTCGCCGCGCTCACGTGCGGGACGGCAGATCTCAACTTCTTCGTAGCGCACACGTTCAGGGACACCATCATCGATACGGATCGGATACAGGTGACAGGAGACCGGCTTTCGCCATGGGAATCGGCCTGCGTGATACAGCCGTTCGATCGAGCAGACCGCGAGACCGTTATCATCGACGACAAAGACGCAGGCTGCGCCGTCGACACAAACCGTCGTCCGATCACCCAGAGGTCCTTCGAGAGGGCCGCGCGCGTCGAGGATCGCCTGATGCTCGGGAGAAAGGAGGTCTCGGGCAGCCTCGGCGGCCTTTGCGATCCACGCGACCTCGTCCTCACGGACCGGCGCTCCGCGACCCCCGGGTATGGTGCAACAGGCTCCCCGGCAGGAAGTCAGGTCGCACGCGAACGAAGTCGTCAGGACCCTGCTGTCGAGCGACACGCCGCTGAATTCCACATACGCCATGAAGTAGTATAGGGAAAAACGCCGACAGACAAAAGGTGTGCCAGAATCGAAATACCAACCAAAGCTGGAATTCTGGGCGTGCGAGGGACCGTTTTCAATCCTCGCATCAACGACTGAGGCGGTATCAAATCTCCATGCGCACTCGTGCAGACCGCCTGCGCGGAATGTGTTTTCAGCCGACGGAGTCCGACCACGCGTTAGATCTTCACGAACCACTTGCCCGGCATTTGGCGCACGAGTCCCTTGAACTCCAGACCGAGAAGGGCAACGAGAGCGTCGGCGGGAGCAAGCGACGAACGATCTGCCAGGTCGTCGATCTGGATCGGCTCAAGACCGACCTGATCGTAGATCGCTCGTTCGAAGAGCGTGAGCGAGGGGAGGATTGCGGATGTCTGCGCCATGGGACCCGCAGGCACAAGCCGGAGTTCCACCACGATGTCGTCCAGTCCCGTCACGAGTTTGGCCCGTCCATCACGAATCAGCGCGTGCGGTCCGACGCTGCGTTCTGCAAACACGGGACCAGGGACTGCAAAGACCTCACGTCCCTGATCGAGCGCTGCAGACGCGGTGATCATCGCCCCGCCGTCAATGGCAGATTCCACGATGACCGTTCCGAGCGTCAATCCGCTGACGATCCGGTTCCGTCTCGGGAAATTCGTCGGGTCGGGTTTCGTGCCGAGTGGAAATTCGGAAATTACAGCACCGTGACTGGCGATCCGGCGCATGAGCCGCGCGTTCTCCGGGGGATAGGCGATATCAAGACCTGAGCCGAGCACGGCGATCGTACGACCACCGGCGTCGAGGGCTATCGTATGTGCCGTGGTGTCGATCCCGCGTGCCAGTCCGCTGACGACGACAATGGAACGGCCAACGGCCGCTCTGGCAAGTTCCTCCGTCACCCGATGGCCGTACGAACTCGGGTGTCGCGTTCCGACGATGGACAGGCTGCACCGATCGCCGGGCTCAATGTCTCCGAGAACGAACAAGGCGACCGGAGGATCGTAGATCGAGGCCAGAAGCGACGGATATCGTTCGTCCCAGCATGGGATGATCTTCGCTCCGAGAGCTCGAGATGCACGGATCTGCAATTCGGCGAATGCTGGCGAGGCTCGGGCGATGAGGAGCGCCGTCGGCCGGTCGATACCTCGTACGCGGACGAGGTCGCGCGGTGAGGCGGCAAGTGCACGCGCCGGGTCATGAAAGTGCTCGAGGAGCGCTCGGATCCGGATCGGTCCAAGGCGAGGAATCGAGACCAGCGTCAGCAGGTCCCGTACGTCGTACGGTTCCATCGACATCCCCCTCAGGATGTGTGAAGAGCGGTCAGACGGCGACAAGGCGCGGAGTCTTTCGAACCCGCAGCTCTGTCAATCAATCGATCGATGGATCAGAGCGATACTGCCGGAGAACGATGCTCCGCCGTCGGCTGACGTTGGATCAGGCTCTGGTCCCGACCCGGGCGTTAGTGCCCGAGGATCTTCTTCGTGAATCGGGCGACGAGTGCCTCCGCGCCTGCCCGGTCAGGCGCTTCGGCGATGATGCGAATGATCGGTTCGGTGTTCGAGAGCCGAAGATGCACCCAGGAATCGGGAAAGTCGATCTTCAACCCGTCGTCGGTATTTACCCGTCCTGTGGAGCCCACGGAGTCGGCGATATCCGCCAATCTTGCCCGTGCGTCCAGGGTCCCGACGTCAACCTTTCCCTTGACGATCGCGTACTGCGGCAGAGACCCTCTCCAGGCCGATGTTGTCCCTTCGAACTCTGCGAGCGCCTGCAGGATCAGCCCAACGCCGACGAGCGCATCCCTGCCCGCGTGGATGGTCGGATAGATCACGCCGCCGCTCCCTTCACCGCCGATGACCGATCCGACGTCCACCATCTTCTTCGCGACGTTGATCTCGCCGACCGGAGTTCGAATGCAGGTCGCGCCATACCGTGCGGCCACGTCGTCGACCGCCCGGGTTGTCGAGAGGTTGACGACCACGCGGTGGTTGGAGTTTCCGCGATCGAGCTCGCGCCGCAGTACGAGGTCGACGGCCGTTGTCACCGTGTATTCCTCACCGATCGGTTCCCCCCGCTCATCGATCACCACGAGCCGATCGGCATCCGGGTCGACAGCAAGACCGACGTCGGCGCCTTCCGCCTTCACGCGCGATGCCAGGTCGCCCAGGTTCTCGGGGATGGGTTCTGGCGTGTGCGCAAAGACACCGCTCACGTCGCAGGAGAGCTCGATGACCTCGCAGCCAAGGTCCCGCAGCAGTTTCGGTACGACGGTACCGCCCGATGCGTTGACGCAATCGACGACGACCTTCAACTTTCGTTTTCGAATGACCTCCGGCCGGAGGACCGACATTTCAAGAACGGCTTGGAGATGCATCTCCCGCATCTCCTGCCGGTCTGTGCGAGATCCCAATCGATCCCAGGGGCGATACGAAAATGAACCACGGTCGGCAATGGCCCACAGGTTCTTGTTCTCTTCTGCGTTCAGAAAGAGGCCAGTGCGTGCAAAGAACTTCAGGCCGTTCCAGATCATGGGGTTGTGACTTGCGGTCACCGAGATGCCCCCGGCGAGTCCAAGCCGTTCTACGGTCAAGGCGACAGTCGGCGTAGGGACGATGCCAAGGTCAATGACGTCCGAGCCCATCTGCCGCAGGGTTCCCGTCACGATGTCGACGATCGGGGGACCGCTGATCCGTCCATCTCGGCCGACGGCGATCGGGCCTCGTTCGCAGGTTTCGGAATAGGCGGCGACGTACTTTGCGATAACCTCGGGTGTCAGCGTTGTGCCGACGACTCCGCGGATCCCCGAGATGCTGACCATGAGCGACACGGCGTTCCTCAAAAAGTTGCGGCAATATAGCCAGGGTGAGCAGGAGAATCAACCAACTGGCGATTCCTTGAATGTCACTCCGCGCCTCGGTACCTTTCCACTATGAACGGCGTCAAGCTGACTCCTGATGAAAAGCGGACGCTGGTCCAGTTGGCACGTGCGACCATCGCGCAATGGGCCGGGCTGCCGGCTTCCATGCCCGCAACGGGTGGCCGGCTGATCACCGAGAAGCGCGGCGTGTTCGTCACTCTCCGGATCCACGGAGAATTGCGGGGCTGCATCGGATACATCCAACCGTTCGAAACGATCGTCGATGCCGTCCGAGAACTGGCGGTCAAAGCGGCGAGCGAGGATCCCCGCTTCGATCCGGTTACTCCCGACGAGATCGGCCGCATGACGATCGAGGTGTCGGTGCTGACACCCCTGGAGCCGATCAAGGGCGTCGAGGAGCTTGTGGTCGGTCAGCATGGGGTCGTTGTGGAATCGGGATGGCGCCGCGGTCTGCTGCTGCCCGAGGTTGCGAGGGAGGAGGGATGGACGGCAGACGATTTCCTTTCCGGCTGCTGTCGCAAAGCCGGGTTGGGCCGAGACGCATGGCGTCGTCCGGGCGTCAAACTCTACCGGTTCGAGACCGAGCACCTTTCCGAAGGCGATCCGTGGATGGACCATCCGTGAACGCCCCGTCCGCTGCTCGTCCACCCGCCGTCGCAGGCGCATTCTATCCAAGCGGTTCGCGAACATTGCGACGCGAAATCGACACCATGCTCGACGAGGCGGCAGGTGACCTGCGATCGGCTCCGGGTCGCGTCGTCGGTGCAGTGGTTCCGCACGCGGGATACCCATACTCCGGCCCGACGGCGGCTCGTGTGTACCACGTCCTGAGAGGGATGGAATTCGAGACTGCCGTGTTCGTGGGCCCCAGCCACCGGGAATCCTTCCGGGGCTCATCCATCTTCGCCGGAAGAGCGTTCTCCACACCCCTGGGTGAGGTGGAGATCGATGCCGAACTTTCGACCGCGCTGGTCGCGCATGGTGGCTCGATCTTCGCTTCTTCGGTCGGGCACCGACAGGAACACGCCATCGAAGTGCAGCTTCCGTTCCTGCAGGTCGTCCGACCGCAGGCCCGAATGGTCGCTATCACGATGGGAGAGCAGAGTGCCCGCTCCTGTCAGGAGCTGGTCGCAGCCCTTGCGACCGGGCTGCTCCGTCGGTCGGTCGTGCTCATCGCTTCATCGGACCTTTCTCATTATCATCCCTATGCGGAGGCGGTCAGGCTCGACCGCATCGTTGCCAGCCACATCCGAACGTTCCAGCCGGAGCGCCTGCAGGACGACCTCCAGCAGGACCGGGTGGAAGCGTGCGGTGGGGGACCCGTGGTGACGGTGATGTCTGCCGCACGATCGCTTGGCGCAACGACGGCGACAATCCTCCACATCTGCAATTCCGGCGACGTGACGGGTGATCACTCGGGCGTCGTCGGCTACCTCTCAGCCATCTTCTCTGCGAACTGACAATGTCTTCACGTCAACCCACCATCGCGCTGATCGGCGCGGGACCGGTCGGCACGGCGGTGGCGATCCATGCCCAGCGGAACGGGTTCTCCGTCGCTGCCGTCGTCTCGAAACATCGTTCATCGAGTCACGTGTTGGCACGGCGGGTTGCGTGTCGTGTGTTCGGGACGAGCGTCGCCAGCATTCCACCCGACGTGGATGTCGTGGTGATCGCCGTGCCCGACGGGGAGATCCGGCGCGTCGCCACGTCGCTGGCAGCCAGCGTGGCGTGGCATCGCCGCACGGGGTTCGTTCATACATCCGGTGCGCTCACGAGTGACGAACTTGCGCCGCTGCGGACGAGAGGACACCGCGTTGCCTCGGTCCACCCGATCCAGACCTTCCCTCGAGAGGCTCAACGATTCTCTGATGAGACACTTCTACAGAATATCGCATGGGGTGTCGAGGCGCCATCTCCCTCTCGGACGTGGGCCCATCGTCTCGTCCGTCGATGGCGAGGTCGTCCGCTCCAGGTTCCGAAAGACGCGAAAATTACGTACCATCTTGCTTGCACGTTCGCTGCGAACTATCCGGTCCTGCTTTGGCAGCTGGCGGAAGAATTGGGCCGCGCAGCGCGGATCCCGGGAGGGTTGGCCCCGTTCATGCCGTTGATCCTGGAAAGCCTCGGATATGCCTACGAACTCGGTCCGCGCAAGGCCCTGACGGGGCCGGCGGTGCGCGGTGACCGGGCCATGCTGCAGAGGCATCGTGCGGCGTTGCTTCGACTGAAACCAACGTGGGTTCCGCTGTTCGACGCGCTCGTACAGAAGGCCCGTCGTCGTTCACGTTGACCTTACCAAGGTATCCCCCCATGGCCTACCAAACGCTGCTCGTCGATGTGGCCGATCGCATCTGCACGGTCACGATCAATCGTCCCGACAAGTTGAATGCGTTGAATGCGCAAGCCAAAGCGGAACTGAAGGACTTGTTCGAATCGATCACGACGGACACGGCCATCGATGTGGTGGTCCTGACCGGCGCGGGCGAGAAGGCATTTGTGGCCGGTACCGATATCGGCGAACTGACATCGCTCAACGCCAGCTCCGGTCGGCCGTTTGCCGCTGCGGGGCAGTCGGTCTTTTCCCGGATCGAAGGTGTGGGCAAGCCGGTCATCGCCGCTGTGAACGGCTACGCGCTCGGCGGAGGATGCGAGTTGGCCCTGGCGTGTCATATTCGGATCGCGTCGGAGAACGCGAAATTTGGTCAACCCGAAGTGAACCTCGGGGTGATCCCCGGCTACGGCGGGACGCAACGTCTTCCTCGGCTTGTCGGCGAGGGACGCGCCATGGAGATGATCCTCTCCGGCGAACCGATCGACGCGCACGAGGCGCTCCGCATCGGTCTCGTGAATCGCGTCGTTCCTCCCGCGGAGTTGCTCCCGGCATGTCGAGCGTTGGCCTCGAAGATCGCGGGAAAGGGGCAGGCGGCCGTCCGATTGGCGATCCAGGCGGTCCATGCGTCCCAGGAAATGCCGCTCGATGAAGGTCTGGAGATGGAAGCCGGACTCTTCGGAACCGCCTGCGGTACGGACGATTTCTCGGAGGGTGTCCGGGCGTTCCTCGAAAAGCGCAAACCCAAGTTCACCGGTCAGTAGCGTTCGTCCTCGGCGCGCACGCCGGGATCGTCCGCATCAGATCCATCCTAAGACCTATCACTTCTCATTGAATTATGGCTGCTCAAAAGCCTTCCGACGGCGTGAAGACCATGGAGAAGATCGTCTCCCTGGCAAAACGTCGCGGCTTCGTCTTTCAATCCAGCGAGATCTACGGCGGCTTGAACGGTTGCTGGGACTACGGCCCGTTGGGGGTTGAGATGTTGACCAACCTCAAAGCGGCGTGGTGGCGCAATATGACCTACCGTGAGAACGTCGAGGGGATCGATGCGTCGATCCTGATGCACCCGCGCGTGTGGGAGGCATCAGGCCATGTGGAGAATTTCACCGACCCGATGGTCGACTGCCGGCAGTGTAAAGCGCGCTACCGAACCGATGTGCTCGTTGACGAGCTCTCGGTCAAGAAAAAGAAGGATGTGCTCCGGGAACTCGAACCCGGGACGTACGATGGCCAACAACCCGACGCCAAGATCGAGACTGCGTTCGAAGTACTCACGGCGACCGAACCGGGCCTGGCTCGCGTCATTGCTGCGTTGAGCTGTCCCGCCTGCGGCAACAAGGGGACGTTCACCGAAGCCCGCAAGTTCAATCTGATGTTCAAGACGTTCGTCGGGCCCGTCGAAGATGCCTCAGCCGTCGTGTTCCTGCGCCCGGAAACGGCGCAGGGGATCTTCGTCAATTTTCTGAACGTCCAGAGCGCCTCGCGACAGAAACTTCCGTTCGGGATCGCACAGATCGGCAAGGCGTTTCGGAATGAGATCAATACGAAGAATTTCCTGTTCCGGACGCGCGAATTTGAACAGATGGAGATGCAATTCTTCGTCAAGCCCGGGACCGATGACGAATGGTTCGAATACTGGCGCGGCGAACGACTGAAGTGGTTCCATGAGCTTGGCATGCGTCCCGAGAAGATACGCTGGCATCAACATCCGCCCGATAAGCTGGCGCACTATGCCAAGGATGCGTACGACGTCGAGTACGAGTTCCCCTTCGGCTGGGGAGAGGTGGAGGGCGTTCACAATCGAACGGACTACGACCTGGGGCGGCATGAGCAGTTCTCCGGCAAGAACATGAAGTACTTCGACGAAGAGACGAAGGAACGATTCACGCCCTATGTCATCGAGACGTCGGTCGGCGCGAGCAGGTCGTTCATGGCGTTCCTCGTCGATGCCTACCACGAAGAGGAGGCGCCGACGGCAGAAGGCGGGACAGAGGTTCGCACCGTCCTCCGGCTCCATCCGAAATTGGCGCCTGTCAAGGCGGCTGTCTTTCCCCTTGTCAATCGCGACGGAATGCCCGAGCTGGCCCGCAAGATCGAGGCCGACCTCCGATCAAGCTTCCGCGTCTTCTACGACGAGAGCGGGGCGGTCGGACGCCGTTATCGGCGGCAGGACGAAGTGGGCACGCCGTTCTGCATCACGGTCGACTCGCAGACCTTGCAGGATCAATCGGTGACTGTGCGCCAGCGCGATTCGATGTCGCAGGAACGCGTTGCTGCCGACCGGGTCAAGGACTATCTGCTCCGTGCGTTGGCCTAAGGAGAGTCTCGTGCACTGGTGGGGACGAGCGTGGAAGGTGGCGCTGATCGCGGTGCTGGTATGCTGTCCGGTTGTCGCGCAATGGCCGCAGGACCCGGAACTCGACCGACGCATCCAGCGGAGCGTCGACCATATCTACAACCTCGAATTCGAAGAGGCGGAACAGGAGCTTGCTGAAGTCATTCGCCAGCGGCCTGACCATCCTGCCGGCCATTTCTTCGTGGCCATGGTCCAATGGTGGCGCATCCTCAGCAATTTTTCGTCAACGCGCGACGACGACCGGTTCTACGATCTGCTTGACAAGGTCATTGACCTGTGCGACCGGCGTTTGAAAAAGGACGACAAGGACGTTGCGGCCTTGTTCTTCAAGGGAGGGGCTGTCGGATTTCGCGGCCGACTGCGAGCGAATCGAGGCAAGTGGGTTGGTGCCGCGAACGACGGTGTGATCGCCCTCCCGCTGGTGCGAAAGGCCTACGCGCTCGACCCGAAGAATGCCGACGTGCTTTTGGGGATCGGCATCTACAACTACTACGCCGAGGTCATCCCCGACCGATATCCGATCGTGAAGCCGCTCATGATCTTCTTCCCGAGCGGCGACCGTGCCCAGGGACTGCGGCAGCTCGAAGAAGCGTCACAGCGCGCGGTCTACGCCAAGACCGAGGCGAAGTACTTTCTCATGCAGAACATGTATATGTTCGAAAAGGACTTTGGCAGGGCCCTGGCGCTGGCGCAGGAACTTCACACAGCGTACCCGCAGAATCCGCTGTTCCATCGCTACGTAGGTCGCTGTTATGTGGCGAACGGTCGGCTTGCAGCTGCCAACGAGGTGTTTGAAGAGGTCGACCGCAGGTACAGCACAGGGCAACGCGGCTATGACGCGTACGACGGACGAGAGTCTGCCTACTACCTTGGCCGGCGGGAGTTCATTGCGGGCAACTATGTCGGGGCGCTGAAGCATTTCTACCGCTGCGACGAAATGTCGCGTACCCTCGACCGAGAGGGCCCTTCAGGATTCATGGTGATGACAAACCTGCAGATCGGGATGATTTACGATCTCCAGGGGAAGCGGGCTGTGGCGTTGCAGCAGTATCGGAAGGTCCTGAGCATGAAGGACTATGAAGGTGCGCATGCGACGGCCGAGAACTACGTGAAGAAGCCATATGGCACTCCCTGACACACTACCGCGCGAGCTCCGATGTCCTCCACCATCCCCATCGCTCTATTGCTAGGCCTTACTGCCGCCGCGGCAGAAGTGCTGGGCGGTCTCCTGCTCGTGTCGCGCGGCGTTTGGCCGCGCCGCGCCCAGCTGACGATGCTCGCATTGGGCGCTGGTTTTATCCTGGGACTGATCTTCCTCAAGATCCTTCCGGACAGCTGGGCCGTGATCGGGGCCGAGGCGTCCTTGGCCATGCTGGCCGGATTCGGCACGCTGCATTTCTTCGAACACGCCGTCGTCGGCCACCTCCACTTTGGAGAAGAGACGCACAAGGAAGCGATGGCTTCCAGGATGGCGGGCCTCTCTGCCTTTAGCGGGTTGTTCATCCATGCGTTCTTCGACGGACTCTCCATCTCCGTGAGCGTGCAATTCGATCTGTTCCTCGGCTTCCTTGTGTTCTTCGCAGTGCTTCTTCACAAGTTCCCCGAAGGGCTGACCATCGGGTCCATCATGTTGTCTGCCGGGTTTTCCAAACGGGCAGTTGTCCAGGCCGCCTTGGGCATCGGGATGGCGACCGTTTTGGGGGCGGCGTCACTCCTGCTCCTGCCCGCCATCGACGGAGTCTGGGTGGCCCGCATCCTGGCCTTTTCCGCCGGTACGGTGCTCTATGTCGGAGCGACCGACCTCATCCCTGAGCTGAATTCCTGCGAAGAGCGTGTGCCGCCGCTCATGGTATTCGTCGGGATCGGGCTCTTCTACGTCAGCGAGAAGCTCCTCGCCAGCCTCATCGGCGGCTGACGGACGCTACGCGACGAGCAGGCTCGCCGCCGTCACGACAAACAGCGCTCGGACGTACCAGCGATACCGGTCGGGAGGGATGTGGTCGATCCACTTCCTTCCCAGCCAAGCGCCAACGGTCATCGCTCCCCTGACTACGAGTCCAAGCCAAAGCGTTTCGGTCGTCAGAGCGTCGAGCCGGCCGTACGTGAAGACCACGACGGCATGGACCGCCACGGCGGCCGTGGCTTCGGAAGCGATGTACGAGCTGGTGCAAGACCCCGGGCGAAGAAGATCGCAGCCGAGATCGGTCCCGAAAACCCGAAGACGCCGGAGAAGAACGCCGACACTCCGCCCGCAACAGCGCTAGCGCGAATGAGCATGCCTGTCAGCTGGAGCGGCGATGTATGAACATCATGGCAATGATGAAGACAGCCAGCGATCGCTGCGCCCAGACAGGGGGGATGGAAACGAAGACGACGGATCCGAGGACGGCCCCAGGAATTGCACCCGCCAGAGAACTGAAGACCACCCGCCATGCGATCGCTTCCTGGCCGAGCGCCGCCCGGGCAGCGTTGCTCATCTGGCCAGCAATGGTGAAGGGGGGATGGCTCCGAGCGGGCCAGCGGTATCCCAGGATCGGGAGGACGAGGAGAGAACCGCCAAAGCCTGCGATGCTCGAAAGGGTGGACGCCGGCAGGGCGATCCCGAGCAGCGGCAGATACGAGATGATCTCGATCGAGCGGTCCCGGTCGATACCGTCCGGTTGCTCAGGGAGCGTTGGCAGGGAGGTT
Source organism: uncultured Ignavibacteriaceae bacterium (assembly GCA_964473365.1). Lineage (GTDB taxonomy): Bacteria > Bacteroidota > Ignavibacteria > UBA10030 > UBA10030 > 2-02-FULL-55-14. The sequence continues at coordinate 58,280 of CAYYOV010000006.1, read as the reverse complement.
CAGTGCAACGGCAATACGATGGAGTCCGCCAATGCTGCCGTAGGAGTTGAACGCGTAGTCGACGAGGTATCCGGCCACCGTCACCCCCAAGCCGCCCGAGAAACCGGCAAGGCCCGCCGCAGTGCCTAATCGGAGGTCTTTGCGAAGCTGATTGTTGTAGCCCAGGCGCAGGCGCAGTGAAGGAGAGAGGTCGAATTCTGCTCCCGCCGAGAATCGCTGAAATCGTTCACCGAATGACCCGGCGGATTCCTGCAATCGTTGGATATTGAAGTTGAGCGTGACCGGCAAATGCTCAGGCCTCTTGGAGATCCCGATCCGGACGTCGAGCGGGAGGTTCTCTTTCACGCCGTTGAACGTCGACAGCTGTGAGCCTGCATGCAGAATCGATGCACCAAATGCCAGGCGTTCTTCCGGAATTGTATAGAGCACGCCGGCATCCAGGGCGAGGCCGGTGGACTGATAGTCGGCGATCGAGGCACGAATGAACGTGACGGCGCCTCCCACAAAGAAGGTCGGAGAGATGGCGTGTGCGATCCCGGCGCTCAGGGCGAGATCGACCGCTGAGAAAGTCCCGGTAGTGTTCAGGAGGGCGTCGGTCTGGTCGAACGTGCCATAGTGGTAGAACTGCGCTCCGATGGCGACCGGTCCGATCCCCTCCCACTCAGTCGCAAATGCCACGGACCCTGCGTTGATGTCGAGCAGATGGTCCAAGTATCCGATGGAGATCTGTCTCGACGTGATCGTGCCAAGCCCTGCAGGGTTGACGAACAGCAAGTTGGGGTCGTCCTGCATGGATAGAAACGCGCCTCCGAGCGCGGCCACGCGGGCCGGGACGTCATTCCGGAGGAATTGGTAGGTGCTCTGGGCTGAGGCCGAGGGCGTCGCCCACAGGAGGACAGAGAGACCGAATAGACAGAGACGCATGGCACAAATGTATGGAGGAATGGGGGGAGATTCAACGACGTTGCATTTTTGGAGCGTTCTGCGTATCTTATTCAACTTTAGGAGCAAGCAAGGATCATGAAGAACGGCATTCACCCGACCTACAAGAAGTCCATCGTCTCGTGCGTGTGCGGCGCGAAGTTTGAAACGCGGTCGACCATGGGAGATATCCACGTCGAAATTTGCTCGGCGTGCCATCCATTCTACACGGGCAAGCAGAAGCTCGTCGACTCCGCCGGTCGTGTCGAGCGGTTCAAGCGCAAGTATGCCGGCAAGACACAGGCTCCGGCGGCCGAACCGACGCCGCAGGCCTGAAGTCACACTTCGTTGTTCCCTTAGCGGGATCCCGCTCGTCCGGGATTCCGCTTTTTTTGTTTATATTGGCCCAACGCTCCAATGCCCCCCCGACCTACGCATATCTGTCTTTTTGAGGACCAGGGAGCCCCCCAGTTCGCTCCGCTCGTCTACTTCCGTCCCGTGTACAACCTCCGGTGTGGCATCGTCTCTCTGAAAGAGAAGGTGCTGGCCAGGTTTCCCCGGGCGAAGGTCACGCTCCAGTGTCGCGCAGCGCTCGCAGGATATATGCGACACCGGAATCCCGGCGTGCTGGTCAACGAGATCCCCACCGACCGATGCCTGTTCATCAATGGCCGCGTAGTGGCCGACGACCGGCTCCCGCGCCAACTGGCGGCCCGCGCGACGGGCGACATCGTATTCGTGAACGGTGAGACGGTCATTGCGGCATGGCTCAGCGGGACCAATTTGCGTCGGATCGGGCGAGCGTTCGATCGCTGTCTGACGCCCGAAGACTTCGCTGGAATACCGCGCGCAGAGGTCGACGTTCGTACGGTCTCGCACCTGTGGGAGATCGTGCACCTGAATGGCGACCAGATCGTGGCCGACTTCCAGCTGCTGACCAAAGGCAGGCGCACACCCGTCTCGTTGTCCTCGCTGCGCCGGAAGGGTGTTCAGGTGCTGGGCGCCGAAGTATTCGTCGAGTTCGGCACGACGATCAAGCCCGGGACCGTGCTCGATGCAGAAGAAGGTCCGATCTACCTCGGACGGGATGTGCGGGTCTTTCCACAAGCCACGATCATGGGCCCGGCCTCCGTCGGGGACCGTTCGTGGGTGAAGGTGAACGCCCAAATCTATCCCAAGACGACGGTCGGCCCGGTCTGTAAGGTCGGAGGAGAGGTCGAATCGTCGATCATCCACGGCTATTCCAACAAACAACATCACGGCTTCATCGGGCATTCCTACATCGGTGCCTGGGCGAATCTCGGGGCTGGGACGACCAACAGCGACCTGAAGAGCAACTACGGCCTTGTCCGCGTCATGACGGCTTCCGGAGCTGTCGAAACGGGCGAACAGTTCGTCGGGTTGATGCTCGGCGACCATTCGAAGACGGCGATCAACTCGATGTTCAACACCGGCACGATCGTGGGCGTGTGTTCGAACATTTTCGGGTTCGGATTTCCGCCGAAATATGTTCCCTCGTTCTCGTGGGGCGCCGCGGGAGAGACCCTGACCACCTTCGGCATCGACCGAGCGATCGAAATGGCACGTCGCGTCATGGCACGCCGCTCGATCGACCTGCTGGAAGTCGAGGAGAAGTTGTTCCGAACGATCTTCGACCTCACCGCCGACGAACGCCGCCAACGCGGCATGCCGAACTGAGTGACATGACCCCGACCGAACTCCCAACGGCGCCGGAAGACCGCGCCTCGCTCTATACGGGACCGCGTGGCATCGCCGTCAAGATCCTGAATCGCATCGGCCGGTCTGACGCCTACCTCGATCGGCTGCTTGACCATGAGCTTCGATCCGATGAATTGAACGAGCTCGACAAAGGCCTTATGAACGAGATCGTCACCGGCGTCACGCGCTGGCAGATGAAACTCGACTGGGTGCTGACCGGGTTCTTCCACGGCAATTTCACGAAGGCCGAAACGAACATCCGCAACGCGTTGCGCGTAGCACTCTACCAGATCCTCTTCCTCGACCGAGTCCCCCATTCGGCTGCCGTCAATGAGGCGGTCGAGTTCATGAAGCGTATCCGCGGCCAGAAAGCCGCCGACCTCGTGAACGCCGTCCTCCGAAATATCATCAGAAACCTGGAGAACATCCGCTACCCGGACCCTAAGGAAGACCGCATCCGCTATCTGTCCGTTGTCGAATCCCATCCGTACTGGTTGACCCGCCGCTGGGTCGACCGGATGGGGTACGACGATGCCCGCCGTCTGATGGCGGCGAACAACCGGATCCCGGAGCTGTCGCTGCGCGTCAATCGGCTGAAGACCGACATTGCGTCCTTTCATCGATTGCTCGAGCAGCATCACGTGTCGTTCACGCCCTCACGGTTCCTCGACTGTTTCCTCCGTGTCCCGCATATGTCGAACATCGGCGGCTCGGACATGTTCCGCCAGGGTTATATCTCGGTCCAGGATGAGAGCGCTGGGCTTGCCGTCCGATTGCTTGATCCGAAGCCCGGCGAACGGATCATCGACCTCTGCGCCGCCCCTGGGGGCAAGACCATCTTCATCGCAGAGTTGATGAACAACACGGGTGAGATCGTGGCCGTCGACCGGTATGAGACTCGACTGAATCTGGTCAAATCGGCTTCGCAGCGAACGGGCGTCACGATCGTCCAGCTGCTTGCTGGAGATGGTGCCGACATCGTCCTGCCGCCCGGCGATCGAGTGCTCGTCGACGTCCCATGCTCAGGCCTCGGCGTTCTCGCAAAGAAGCCCGATGCGAAGTGGCATCGGGAGATCGAAGACATCGAACGTCTTGGAGCGACCCAACAGGCGATCCTGCGGAATGCCGCACGCCTCGTGAAGCCGGACGGGGTCATTGTGTACAGCACATGTACGATCGAGCCGGAAGAGAATCGGGCCATCATCGATGATTTTCTCAAGGCCCATCCCGACTTCGTGCTCGAGTCGGCGTCCGCTCACGTTGCTGCGGAAGTCGTTTCGGCCTCCGGAACGATCGAGACGTTCACGCATCTGCACGGGACCGACGGATCCTTCGCCGCCCGACTGCGACGCGCTGCATCCTGACGAAAGCCCTCCAACGCAGGAAGAGAGGAGACCCGATATGCGAGTGTACCAATCCCTCGTCGCCCTGGCGGCCTTTGTGATCGGCGCCTGGCTGGTGTCCCACAAAACGCCGCTCCGCGATCCGCTCGTTTCGACCTTTTCGATCGTTGCTGTGGACCTGGAGAACGGCGATGTCGGCGTAGCCGTTCAGTCGAAATTTCCAAACGTACGGCCGGTGGTCCCGTGGGCGAAAGCGGGCGTCGGTGCAATCGCAACGCAGTCGTTCGCCAATACGTCATTCGGACCGCGAGGTCTTACGCTGATGGAGAACGGCGCAACGGCCGAAGAGGCCATGCGCATCTTGATCGGTACTGATAGCGCCCGTCAATCCCGGCAGGTCGGGATCATCGACCGACATGGGAACGCAGCGAGCTGGACCGGTCTGGAATGCTTCGATTGGGCAGGAGGGGTTGCCGGGACGTCGTGGGGACGACCGGGCGAGATCGTCGTCGGGAAAGGATTCGCAGCGCAGGGGAACATCCTGGTCGGTCGGCCGACGGTCGAAGCGATGGCGACGACATTTGAACGGACGAAGGGCTCACTCGCTGACCGGCTCGTAGCCGCTCTCGTCGCCGGAGGGAAAGCGGGAGGTGATCGACGCGGTGAGCAGTCGGCCGCGCTGCTGGTCAAACGTGCAGGCGGCTCATACGACGGCACGACGGACGATTACATTGACATCTCCATCTACGATCACGCGACGCCGCTCAAGGAGCTCGAACGGCTGTACACGCTCCACAAGCTGTTCTTCTTCCGTTCCGACGAGAGGGACCTGCTCGTTATCGACAATGCCCTGTGCCGCGAGCTGCAAACGATCCTCTCCACAGCTGAATACAAGGGTCATCGGTTCTACGCCGGACCGGTAAACGGTGTCTTCGATGCCGCAACGCTGAAGGCGCTCAACGACTTCATGGGATGGGAGAACTACGACGTCCGGATCCGCACGGACAACCGGATCGACCGAGAAGTATTGGAGGACATCAGGAACAATTATCGCACGTGGCAGCGGAGCACTCCGAAGCGCTGACGCCTACCGCCCGCCTCCGAAGCTGCACATCGACAGGAACACACATGACCCCGAATGCATTGCTTGCTGAAGAACTGCGACGCATGGAAGCGTCGCAGACGTACAAGTACGAGACTCCGCTACGTTCTGCCCAGGGTGGTCGGGTGAATGTGGGGGGAAAAGACGTGGTGATGCTCGCGTCGAACAATTACCTCGGCATGTCGAATCATCCGGCGATCCGGGCCGCCGCCATCGAGGGGATCAAGAAGTTCGGCTACGGCGTGGCATCGGCACGGTTCCTCTGCGGTACGCAGACCATCCATCAGCAACTGGAACGCAAGCTCTCGGCATTCGTGGGAGCCGAGGATACGATCCTCTTTTCCTCCTCGTTCGCCGCAAATGTCGGGTTCTTCTCGGCGATCACGAACGAAAAGATGGGCCGCGAAACGTACAAGGACGTCATCTACAGCGACCGTCTGAATCATGCCAGCATCATCGACGGGCAGCGTCTGTCCCGGGCCGAGGTCACGGACAAGAAGATCTACGAGCACAACGATGTGGCACACCTCGAACGATTGCTGGAGGAAGACAAAGGCAAGGACTACCGGGTTCGCATGATCGCGACGGACGGCGTATTCAGCATGGAAGGTGATATGGCCCCTCTTCCCAGGATCGTTGAGCTCGCGGCGAAGCATCAAGCCATGCTGTTCGTGGACGACTGTCACGGTATCGGGGTGATGGGGAAGACAGGTCGCGGGACGGCCGAGCACTTCGGCCTTGTGGGGAAGGTGGATGTGACGATCGGGACGCTTGGCAAGGCGATCGGCGGCTCAGCTGGAGGCTTCATCAGCGGGACGAAGGAGATGATCGCCTACCTGCGTCAAAAGGCCCGGACCTACGTCTTTTCGAATTCGCTTCCGCCATCCATCGTCGTGGCCTCGATCGCGGCGCTCGACCTTCTCAAGAAAGACCGCTCGATCGTTCGGCGTCTGCAGAGCAACACTGCCATGTTCCGCCGCGAGATCCAGACCCTGGGCTTCCGGATCCTGGAGGGGATTCACCCGGTGGTTCCTGTCATGCTTGGTGAGGCTGAGGTGGCTCAGAAAATGAGCATGGAATTGCTGAAGGCCGGCGTCTACATCAAGGGACTATGGTTCCCGGTGGTGCCCCATGGCCACGCACGGCTGCGAGCACAGATCTCGGCCGCACACACCACGGCGGACCTTGATCGCGCGCTATCGGCGTTCCACAAGGTCGGCAAGAAGCTGGGCGTGATCTGACGCGGATGGAACGGCCGCCGAGCGCACGAACGGCACGGCGCCATCCTCCCCCGATCCCGATCGCATGGCGTCGTCCCGGCTGACATTCCTTGACCTCTTGCGTGGCGGCGCGGCCCTCGTGATGATCGAGGTCCACGTCGTTAACGCGTTCCTCGTGGCGCCCGCGCGTGATGCGTGGTGGTTCCCCGTTCTGAACTACGTGAATGGTCTCGTAGCTCCGGCGTTCTTGTTCGCCGCAGGGTTCGCGTTCGCCCTCACGTCCGACCGAGCGAAACGGGATGGCGCAGAGGACCGCTTCGGACGCGTCCTGAAGAACCTCAAGCGGATCGGGCTCGTCCTTTTCTCCGGGTATCTCCTCCATTTGCCCGGGTATGGCTGGTCGAAATTCGCCGTCATCTCGGATGCGGGCTGGCTTCGATTCCTGCAGGCCGATATTCTCCACACAATCGCCGTCGGACTGATCCTCCTGCTCTTGGCCAGGGAATTCTTCGGCGGAGTCACTGGCCTGATCCGCAGCGCGTGGGTGATCGGCATCGGGGCTGTCGTGGTGGCCCCGTTGACCTGGGGATGGGATGCGCAGGCGGCCCTCCCAGCCGCGATCGCCGCGTATGTCAACGGGACGCCGTATTCTCAGTTCCCCCTGTTTCCGTGGCTCGCGTTCCTGATGGCCGGCGCGCTGACGGCGGCGTCGTATCCGAAAACGGGTGACGACGGTGTTGCACGGCAATGGATTATGACCGTCGGATGGATCGGTGCAGCGATGGCGATCGGGGCTGGATGTGTCAGATGGACCGAGCTTCCGTTCGCGCTCCCAGGTGTCCATGTCCGCGCCAATCCGTGGTTCGTCATTGAACGGCTCGGAGTCATCTTGGCCCTCGTGTCCGCCGCAGGGCATTGGTCGCAGCGCCGTCCCGAGCCGCCGTTCATCTTCCGCGATGTCAGCCGGGAATCGCTGCAGGTCTATGTGTTCCATCTCATGATCATCTATGGCGACTGGATCGATGGTTCCAGCTTCGCGTGGCATTACAAGCAACGATTCGAGCCGCACGTCGTCGTAGTGCTGACCGTCGGGCTGATGGCGGTCATGATCACGACAGCGTGGGCTTGGCAGGGCTGGAAACGCCGGTCGCCTATGACGGCGAGATGGAGTTTCTATGCCGCCGTTGTCATTGGCACGGTGATCTTCTTCGTTCGATGATCCTATGACCCCATTTGAGATGATACTCGTGGCGGCAGTCGCAGCACTGGCGTCAACCGTTCTGGTCTTGTGGCGACGACGAGGGGAACTCCCATCCGCGGCGCCGGAGACCGCGTTGTTGGTCCAGCAGCAGATCGACAATCTGCGTTCGGAGATGCAGCTCAGCCTCCGTGGAACTGCGGAGAGCGTGTCCCAGGCGTTGCGATCGACGCAAGATTCAATGATGCAAACCCTTCGCGTGACCACGGACCAGGTCGGTCAACAGTTGGCGACCGTCAACACGCATCTGCAGGGTGTGACCTCACAGATGCAGAACAACACCGGGCAGGTCGGAAGCCGTCTCGACAATGCTGCGAAGGTGATTCAGGATGTGCAACGGCAATTGGGTGACCTGGGTCGCGCGACGCAGGATATCAAGGAACTGGGCCAGAGCGTGTCAAAGCTGGAGGAGCTGTTGAAGGCTCCGAAACTCCGGGGTGGACTGGGCGAACTCCTGCTGGAAGACCTGCTGCGCCAAGTGCTCCCTGTGAATGCATACAAGACGCAGTACAAGTTCCGTAGCGGAGAAAAGGTGGACGCGATCATTCAGACATCGGGGGGGATGGTTCCGGTGGACTCCAAATTTCCCCTCGAAAACTTCCGGAAGATGGCGATGGCGACGTCGGACCAGGAACGCTCGACAGCCACCCGGGCATTCCGCACCGATGTCAAAAAGCACATCGATGACATCGCCAAGAAATATATCGTTCCCGACGAGGGGACGTTCGACTTTGCCCTGATGTATGTCCCTGCAGAGAACATCTACTACGAGACGATCATCAAGGACGAAAAATTCGAGGGAGAAGATGGCATCTATGGATACGCTATGAGCCGTCATGTGGTGCCCGTTTCGCCCAACTCATTCTACGCGCATCTTCGGGTGATTGCGCTTGGTTTTCGCGGCCTGCAAGTGGAGGCAAGCGCCCAGGAGATCATTGCCAGCCTGAAACGGCTCGACGGCGAGCTCAAAAAGTTCAGCGACGCATTCGACACGCTAGGGACGCATCTCACGAATGCAAAGAACTCGTACGACAAAGCAGAACGGCAACTGGGTGTCTTCTCGGATAAACTTGACGGTGTGCAACAACTGCAAGATGGGGGGACCAAACACCTCCCCCCGGAAGGCTGACCGCAAGCCGGATTATTTGATTTTTGAGGCGCCATTGCCGATATTGACCCGGTTTTTTACTCACTCGAATCTTACCCCCAGGAGGTCGCATGTCCGATAGCACCGCAACGCCCGCCACCGGCATGGAATGGAAATGGGTCATCGCCGGCGTCATCGCCGGACTCATCATCGTCGGGGCTTCGTACTACATCGTTGCCCCGGTGTTCCATAGCCCCGCCATCCAGACGCTCGTGATGATGGTCGGATTTTCGATGACTGGCGTGATCGTCGGCTATTTCTCGCCCGGTGTGACGATCCGCGAAGCGGGCATTGCCGGCGCGATCGTTATGGTACTGATCATGCTTCTGATGGTCGTCTCCGGTGACCAGGAGAACTTCGTTGCAGACAAGTTCATCGACTTCCTGCTCCTCTGTTTGGGTGTGGGGTTCTCGCTCGCCGGCGCATGGGCAGGCGAAAAACTGCAGGGTGACGATACCGCCGCCACCGAAGAGGAAAAGGCCGATGATATCATTCATTGGAAATGGGTCCTTTCCGGAGTCGTGATCGGGTTTGCGTTGAACGCCCTATTCGTCTTCCTGACCGCTCCGATCTTCCAGGTCAATATGAGCGTAGCACTTGTGGCCTTCCTGATCTCTTTTATGGTCACGGGCTTTATTGTAGGTTACAAATCTCCCGGCGTTACGCTCAAAGAACCCGCCATCGCCGGTATCTTCACGGTCATCATCGACTGGGTCTTCCTCGAGTTCGGCATCAACTTGCCGATCGCGGCGGACAATCTGATCTCAGGACTGGCCCTCGGGTTCCTCTTCTCGCTTCTTGGGGCCTGGCTGGGTGAGAAGTATCAAGAAAGCCGGCAAACGGGCACGACCGAGTAGCGGTCACTTAGCGTCTTGTGTACGGGCCTCTTCGAACCACCGAAGAGGCCCGTTGCTTTTCATGCGGTTGTGCCGACCAGGCAGATTTTTGATTGCCCTGTCTTTCCTTCGTATCTTACATACCTAAGAGGCACGAAGGAAAACATGAGAAAGACGTCTCGTTTATGACAAAGATGAAGCTACGGCGCGTTGGGATCCTTACAGGAGGCGGGGATTGTCCCGGCCTCAACGCAGTAATTCGGGGGATCGCCAAGCCGGCAATGCAGTACTTTGGGGCGACCGTCATCGGGATTGAGGACGGATTCGAGGGTTTCGTCGAAGGCCGTGCCAGGGAGCTCAGTCCGAAGGACATCGGCGGCATCGTCAACCTGGGAGGCACGATCCTGGGCACCTCGAACAAAGGCAATCCGTTCCAATTCCCCGTCGAGACCCCCTCCGGGATCGAGGTCTACGACTATTCCGACCACGCGATTCGGAATTACAAGGACTGGCAGCTGGATGCTCTGTTCGCGATCGGCGGCGACGGAACAATGCACATCGTCGATCGGTTCACGGAACGGGGCCTGAATATGGTCGGCGTACCGAAGACGATCGACAATGACCTGTCGGCCACCGACGTCACCTTCGGGTTCGATTCGGCAGTGAGCGTGGCCACGGAAGCGATCGACCGACTCCACACAACCGCGTCAGCGCACCATCGGGTGATGATCATCGAACTGATGGGTCGGTACGCAGGATGGATCGCACTTTCGGCCGGTCTGGCAGGGGGCGCGGATGTCATTCTGATCCCTGAGATCCCATTCAACTGGAACAAGGTGTATGAGCACGTCCTGAAGCGGGGAAAACGGGGAAGTCGCTTCAGCATCGTTGCGGTCGCCGAAGGGGCGAAGCCGGCGCAGGGCGATATCGTGGTCAAGGAAACGGACAAGAAACGGACTGATCCTATCCGTCTCGGAGGCATTGGCGAGTACGTTGGACGAATGATCCAGGATAACACCGGCCTCGAGACGCGCGTTGCCGTCCTGGGGCATGTTCAACGTGGCGGTAGTCCGACCGCGCATGACCGGGTACTGGCAACGCGCTTCGGGTCAATGGCGTTGCAGATCGCGTCCGAGGGCCGCTTCGGACACATGGTGAGCCTGCGCGGGACGGAAGTAACGGCTGTTCCGGTCAAAGAGGCGATCCTGCAATTGCGGACCGTACCTCCCGATTCGCAGTTGATCCTTGCCGCGCGCGCTGTTGGTACATCGTTCGGCGATTGAGCATGCGGGCGGCCGTCATCACGCGGTTCGGCCCCCCAGAGGTGCTGCAATTCCGTGAGCTCCCGGCTCCGGTCCTGGCTCCGGGCAGTATCCGAGTTCGGGTCCGAACGATCGGGATGAATTTTGCCGATGTGATGGCTCGACTCGGGGTCTATCCGAGCATCCCTAGCCCGCCGTTCGTTCCGGGTATCGAGTTCTGCGGTGACGTCATCGAGCTGGCACCTGGTGTGCGTTCGGTTCGCCGCGGAGACCGCGTCATGGGTTTCTCGCGGCAAGGTGCGTATGCCGAGGAGGTCTGTGTGCCTGCCGAATTCGTTCGGCGGGTTCCGGCCGGAATGAGCGACCACGAAGCGGCCTCGTTCAGCGTCACGTATCTAAGCGCCTACCACGGACTTCGGACGCTCGGCCAGGTCGGCCCCGGCGAGACAGTTCTCGTGCATGCAGCGGCAGGCGGGGTTGGCACTGCAGCGCTCCAATTGCTCAAGCACTGGCGCGCCAGAACCATCGCCACGGCATCCACGGACGAGAAGCTGGATGTGGCCCGCCAACATGGCGCAACAGAGACGATCCTATCGGGCAACGGACGGATCGCAGATCGACTACGAGCATTGACCGGGGGCAAAGGGATCGACGTCGTCCTCGATTCCGTCGGTGGTACGCTCTTTCGTGATTCGTGGAAGTCACTGGCCCCGATGGGACGATATGTGTTGTTCGGCTTTGCGTCAGTCACGGGACCACGTCGACTGGGCCGATGGCGTCTCCTCAAGGAGGCCGCGGCCACGCCGCTGATCTACCCGCCGACGCTGCCGTCTCGGAATGTTTCGTTGATGGGGTTCAATCTCTATTTCCTGGCAGAGCGATCGGCGTACCTTCAGGCAGCGGCCGAAGCGTTGCTCAAATTATGGAAGGCCAAGGCAGTCGCTCCTGTCATCGGCGCGGTCTTTCCGTTCGACAAGATCGTCGACGCACATGCCTGGATGCAAAGTCGTAGGAGCACGGGCAAGATCGTCATCGACGTGTCCACACCAGGGTGAGTACGACGGCTGCAAACGGCAGACCAGCCCTCGACCCGGAGCTGGTCGAGCAAGCGTATCGTGTCGGTGTCTTTCCGATGGGGGATGAAGCCACGGGGGAGATCGCTTGGTACGCTCCGGACCCGAGGGCCATCATCGAGTTGGAAGAATTTCGGATTCCGCGATCGCTTCGTTCGATGGTCCGTCGTGGTACGTACGAGGTCCGGTGGGATTCAGACTTCCCGGCAGTCATCCGCTCGTGTGCGGAACGTTCGGAAATCTGGATCGTGCCTGCGATCATCGGGGCGTATGAGGCACTCTTTCGCGCAGGCAAGGCCCACTGTGTTGAGGCCTGGAAGGATGGCGCCCTGGCAGGGGGCCTCTACGGAGTAGCCCTCGGAGGTGCGTTCTTCGGCGAGTCGATGTTCAGCCGCTCCCGTGACGCCTCGACGGCCGCGTTGGCGGCCCTCGTCGGTCGGATGCGCGAACGGGGGTTCCGCCTGCTGGACATTCAATTCTTGACGCCTCACTTGCAGCGTTTTGGTGCGATCGAGATCCCCCGTGCCGAATATCTCCGCCGGCTGCGCGCGGCGCTGGCGATCAAAGCAGTCCTCGCACCTTGAACAACCAGACCGAAGCCCATGTCCACGCCTCATCACGTCTCCGTCATTACTTCGACGTCGTTCGCGGGGTTGAACTACCTCCACAGCGGCAAGGTCCGTGACATCTACGAGGTCGGCGGTCAGCTCCTGATCGTGGCGACCGATCGGCTCTCGGCCTACGACGTCATCATGAACGAAGGGATCCCGTTCAAAGGGAAGGTCCTGACGCTCATCTCTGAGTACTGGTTCGGGCGGATGGCGGACATCGTGCCCAACCACCTGATCTCGACGATCGTCTACGACTATCCTCCGGCCTGTAAGCCGCATTGGCAGGCCCTGGAAGATCGCTCGATGCTCGTGCGGAAGGCCAAGCCGTTCCCCATCGAATGCGTCGTACGCGGATATCTTTCCGGATCGGGTTGGCTGGAGTATCAGGCATCCGGCTCCGTGTGTGGGGTCCCGTTACCGAAAGGACTTGTAGAGTCTGACCGGCTCCCTGAACCGATCTTCACGCCGGCGACAAAAGAATTGCAGGGTAAGCACGACGAAAACATCCCGTTCGACCGGGTCGTTGAGATCGTCGGTGCTCCCCATGCCGAGCAGCTCCGTACGCTTGCGATCGCTGTCTACCAGCGTGCGGCCCGGGAGGCTGAATCGAAGGGTATCATCATCGCCGACACGAAAATGGAATTCGGCCTGGATGCCGAAGGCAAGATCATGCTCATCGATGAATTGCTGACACCTGATTCGTCCCGGTTCTGGCCGATGGATCGGTATGCCCCAGGACGAGCACAGGAGAGTTTCGATAAGCAGTTCGTGCGCGACTACCTCAACTCTATCAAATTCAACCGCCAGCCCCCTCCTCCGAAGCTTCCGGACGATGTGATCTTCAAGACGTCGGCGCTCTATGCTGAGGCCTTGAAGCGGCTGACGGGTCGCTCATTGCTCTGACGGGGAACGCCGCAGGCGCCCCCTTCGCTACACACACTGTCATTCACTTCCGTGATCAAGGTCCACCCATGCTTCCGTTGAACGAAGAGAACATCCTCCAAAGCCTGCGGGCTGTCCGAGACCCCGATCTTCATCGCGATATTGTAACGCTGGGATTCGTGAAGAATCTCACGATCCAGAGTGGCGACGTCGCGTTTGACCTCGTCCTGACCACGCCGTCGTGCCCAGTCCGTGACCAATTCGTCGTTGATTGCGAGAAGGCAGTCCGGTCGACCGTCGAAGGGGTGAAAAAGATAGATGTGCGGCTGTCCTCGAGTGTGACGTCCCACACCCACTCGCAGAAGGATGCGATCCTGCCGGGCGTCAAGAACACCATCGCTGTTGCCAGCGGCAAGGGGGGAGTGGGCAAGTCGACCGTCGCGGTCAATCTCGCGGTTTCGCTCGCAATGGACGGGGCGAAGGTGGGGCTCGTGGACGCAGACATCTATGGTCCATCCATCCCCACCATGTTCGGGATCAACGAACGGCCAAAGGTCTCACAGAACAAGCTGTATCCGCTCGAGAAGTACGGCGTAAAGGTCATGTCGATCGGGTTCCTGGTCGACCCGATGCAGGCGGTCATCTGGCGCGGCCCGATGGCGAGCGGTGCCGTCAAGCAGTTCATGGGGGACGTGGAATGGGGCGAGCTGGACTACCTGGTGTTCGACCTTCCGCCGGGCACGGGAGACATTCAACTGACGATCGTTCAGACGATCCCGCTCACGGGCGCCGTTATCGTCACGACGCCTCAGGATGTGGCACTGGCCGATGCCCGAAAGGGACTGGTGATGTTCAACAAAGTGAATGTTCCGGTGCTCGGCATCGTTGAGAACATGTCATACTTTGTCTGCACGCATTGCGGACACCGTGAGAACATCTTCGACAACGGCGGGGGCAAACGCACTGCGGGCGAGTTGAACGTACCCTTCCTCGGCGAGATCCCGATTGACACCAAGATCCGGGTGGGTGGAGACGCGGGACATCCGGTGGTTCATGGCGAACCCGAGTCGCCCCGGTCGGTCATCATCCGCGACATCGCGCGGCAACTCGCTGCACAGGTAAGCATCCGCAATGTTGACGGGATCCAGGCACCCAAACTGGAGATCCTCCTGGGACCGTCTGCCTGACCATGGCGCCCCTTCCGAACACGGCTGAGGTTGAGCGCACGCTCGATCGGCTCCGTCCGTTCCTCGAGATCGACGGGGGGAACGTGGAGCTTGTGCGGCTCACGGAAGAAGGTATCCTTGAAGTGCGGCTGGTAGGTTCCTGCGCAGACTGCCCCATGTCACGCATGACGTTGCGGGCTGGGATCGAACGGGCGGTACTCCTGGAGCACGAAACGATCAGGAGGATCGAGCAGGTCAAGTAGCGGCGGCGATGCGGAACAAGACAAAGGCCGGGGCAAGAGCTCCGGCCTTTTGACGTACGGCGCATGGTTCGGTCAGCGCCTCCTGGGGGCCCGCATATCGACCTCAAGCAATTGACCGTCCTTGATCTGGACCACCCGGGCGGGATACTTTTTCACCAGGTCGTAGTTATGGGTGGCCATCAGGACGGCGGTGCCCCGCATGTTGATCTTCGTCATCAGCTCCATGATCTCTGCGGATGATGTCGGATCAAGATTGCCGGTCGGCTCGTCGGCGATGAGGATGGCCGGTTCGTTGACCAGCGCACGTGCGATCACCACCCGCTGTTGCTCGCCCCCCGAAAGTTCCTGCGGCATCTGATTTCGCTTGTGACTCAGCCCGACCTCAGCCAGGACGTGCAGGACCTTTTTCTTCAGGTCCGATCGTCTGGCGTTTGTAACGTGGAGCGCGAAGGCGACGTTGTCGTAGACCGACCGGTCGTCAAGGAGCTTGAAGTCCTGGAATACAACGCCGATGCGCCGGCGAAGGAACGGGATCTCCTTTGGTGTGATGTTGGCGCTGTCGTAGCCTGCCACGCGTACACGGCCGGATTCGGGGATCAGGTCGAAATAGAGCAGCCGCATCAGGGAACTTTTGCCGGCGCCGGTCTGACCGACGAGATAGACAAACTCGCCTCGCTTCATGGAGAAGCTGAGATTCGTCAGGACCTGCTGGCCGTCAAAGGAGACGGTCACACCTGAGAGTTCGATCATGTGCGAGCTCCACGCCGGGCGTTCGTCATGGAAACGGCCAGTCGGACCGCTTCGATCGTACTGGATGGGTCGGCCTTGCCCGTACCGGCTATGTCGTAGGCAGTGCCGTGATCTGGAGACGTGCGGATGATCGGCAAACCCGCGGAGACATTCACAGCCGTACCAAATGCCAGAAGCTTGAGCGGTATCAACCCCTGATCGTGGTACATGGCCAGGGTGGCATCGTATGCAGCATACCGTTTCGTGCCGAAGAACGCATCGGCCGGGAACGGTCCATCCGCGACGGCGCCTGCGGCACGAGCTGCATCGAGGGCGGGGCCGATCAGCTCGAGCTCTTCGCGTCCGATATGTCCGTTCTCTCCGGCGTGAGGGTTCAGGCCGAGCACGGCGATCTTCGGATTGGTGATCCCAAAATCCCTCTTGAGCGCTCCATGCATCAGGAGCAGTTTGTCGCGGACCTTGTCGACGGTGATCTGGCCGGGGACGGATGTGAGGGGTGTGTGGACGGTCACGAGCCCAACGCGCAGGGCGCGTGAGACAAGCATCATGATGACGTTTTGCGAACGGCTCAGGAGGGTCACCATCTCTGTTTGACCCGGGAAATCGTAGCCCGCGAGATGCAGAGCTTCCTTCGATGCCGGGGCGGTGACCATGGCGTCGGCCTTACCGCTTAGACACAACTCGACGGCCCGCTCGATGGCAAGACCCGCGTTCCGCCCGGACGTCTTGGTCGGACCACCTGGAGTAATATCAGCACCGATCGCGTCGCCGATGTCCACGACGCCGACCGTCGTTCCACGCGGGAGAGCAGCCGTGCGTTTCTCGAGCGTCAATCGTTTGCGGGTCAGCGGAAGGACGTGCCGGAAGACTGCCAACGGTCCGACCAGCACCGGATGACAAACCCTTCGAACCGCCGCATCAGCGATAGCCCGCAAAGCGACTTCGGGGCCGATGCCGTTGATGTCACCGACGGTGATGGCGATGGTGGGCTTCACAGGTCCTCCGTCTGCGTCAGCTGATAGTCGCCTGTTCGAGAGGGGTCCGTGAAGATGAACCGCTTCCGCTGTTGCTCGTAGATCCAGATCTCGCGCGGCCCGGTATTTGGCCGAAAGATCCGCTGGCTTGACGTGGGCGTGCCAAACAGGATAAGAATTCGGCCCCGGTCGGTCTTGTAGCCGTCCGTCCCCTCGCGGGTGGAGAACCTGCGAATCGCTTCGTCAACGCGACGGTAGTATTCTTCCTGAACGGGATTATATGCCGTGGTCGTATCCGGATCGCGGAGACGCCAGAACTCGTCGAACCGCGATCGACCGCCATCCGCAAAAAAGCCGACCATCTCATCGACCTCTTCCGGGTCGGCAATATGGCGGAGGGCATCCACGGCCACATCGAAATTGGCCAACGACCTCGGCTGCGAAGGCCAGATCACGGCGAACCGGTATACCTGATGGAAGCGGTCGACCCCAGATGAAAGGTTCACGTCGACAACGTACGGGCCCGGCTCGAGTTGCTCGAGCGGCAGGGGGAGGAAGGCGGAGGTCCAGATTCCGGAGGCGACACCGTCGAATCGATAACGCACCTGAGACCCTTCCTCCGGTGTTGTCATGGTCCGGCGCGACATGATGGTGTCGCGGGCGCGGAGATCGACAGGGCGGCCTCCATCATCCCGATCAGGAGCGGTAATGTGCCATTCGACGATGATCGGATCGTGCGACGGTGCACGCAGATGCAGTACCATCCCGCCGCGAGAGCCGAACAACGCTGCTCCTCCTCTGTTGAACGGAACAAATCCATCGCCGTCATTGCTCGGATAGCCGAAAAGCATTCTCGGCACTGCTGTCAACCCCGTCCCGCTTGCGATCTCCAGCGTGCGCCGGCGGTCAAGGAAGCTTCGTTCGGCATCGAACGCTTTGACCTCGAACACGATGGTGTAGGTGCCGGGACCGACGAAAAACCTGACGGAGGACTGAAGATCGGGCACGTCTTCTCCCGGGGCGGGATCCCGAACCCGGTCAATGCGTAGCGGACGGACCTCCCGACGGGTCTGTGCTCCGTTGGTACCCGCTAACTCGACCAGAAGCTCTCCCTGTCCCGAGGATTGGCCTTCCGATGTCCGAAGAAAGACGAAGAAGGCGGCCGGGATCCGATAATGGATGTCGACAATAAAGCTGTCCGAAGCTGCGGCCGGGAGGACCACCGCTTCGTACGAAACGGGCGTTTCCGTTCCGATGGGAGCATCCGGACGACCGGAACGTTGTGCAACGAGTACGGTGCCAAGGATGGCAAGGCCGATGAACACCTGTATCGTTCGTCGGAGGCTTGGATGTCGGGGGATGGGGGTCAAGGTCACCGCTTGCATATGGCTCCGCTAATCTCGTCAATGATGGCAAGAAGTGCCAGCGCACCCACGCCGCGGCACTCCGAGGCCGGAGCGTCTTCAGCGCCACCGGCGCAGGAATTCCGTCAGCAATCGGACACCAACGCCGGACCCGCCTTTGGTGGTGTAATCACCCTGTTCTTCAAGGATCGCCGTGCCAGCGATATCGAGGTGGACCCACCTGTAGGTGCCGATGTGCTTCTTCAGGAACCATCCTGCCGTGATCGCTCCAGCCCACCGACCGCCGACGTTCTTCACGTCCGCAACATCGCTGCGGATCAGGCGTTCGTATTCGTCGAACAACGGAAGTTCCCAAACGCGTTCGTAGGTGGCTTCACCCGCAACGGTCAGGCGCCGCATCAGCGTTCGATCGTTCCCCATCATTCCCGTCACGACATGCCCCAACGCCACGACGACAGCCCCCGTCAGGGTCGCGAGGTCGATCACGGCCGCCGGTTTGTAGCGTTCGGCATAGGCCAGTGCATCGGCGAGGACAAGCCGTCCCTCGGCATCCGTGTTGTCCACTTCTGAGGTCTTGCCGTTCAGGTGACGGATGATGTCTCCCGGGCGTTGGGCGGACCCGCTGGGCATGTTCTCGACGGCCGGTATCAAACCGACGAGCCGAACGGGCAGTCGCATCCGGGCAACCGATTCGAACGTGCCGATGACCGCGGCCGCGCCGGCCATGTCCATCTTCATCTCGGCCATGCCTGCAGAGGGCTTGATCGAGATGCCCCCCGTGTCGAAGGTCACGCCCTTCCCAACGAGGACCACAGGTCGCTTGGAGGCGGGACCATACTCCATGATAATGAACCGGGGCTCGCGGGTGCTTCCGCGGTTGACTGCCAGGACACCGCCCATTCCGAGCTCACTGAGTTCGGCCTCACCAAGCACCCGCACCTCGAAACCGGCGCGAGTGCCTGCATCGACCGCTGCTTGGGCCAGGGTTTCCGGATAGATCTCATTGCCCGGGGCGTTCGACAGGTCTCGAGCGAGGACAGTCCCTGCCACGATCGCTTCAGCCCGGGCAAGCGCCCGAAGTCCAGGTTGGCGGAGTGCCGGCTTTGAGGCAAGCAGGGTGATCTCTGTAAGCTTCGGCTCTTGCTCGTCCGACGGCTTCTTGTACTTGTCGAACCGGTACAACCCGAGTTGCGCACCCTCCGAGAGGGCGACCATGACATCCTCGGCGGCGCCGTGCAATTCTGGCAGGACGAACGCTGCTGTCTTCGCCTTTCTCCGACGGGCCTCTCGGGCAGCCTGTGCGGCTGCTTTACGGTATCGTTCGACCGTTGCCTTGGAATATTCGCCCATCCCCACCAGGGCTAGCCGGGGGGCCCGAGTGGAGCCGGTGTGCACGACCGCAATCTCCCCCTGCTTCCCGGTGAAGTCGCCGGATCGTTGCAGCGATGCCACCCCCGGTCCTCCGATCGTGCGAGCGGCGGCCATGTCCTTCTGGAAGCGTCGAGTGTCAGAATAGACAAAGTACACGAGGAGATCGGACGAGACCGTGCTGGGACGGGCGACGAGAAAGCGGATGTGGAGTTTCATAGGGCCTAGGAAAGAAAGTGGCGCGCCCGGGCGATGACCTCGCGGCGCACGTGATCGATGGTAGCGTTGTGGACCCGCGCTCCTGCGGCATTGCGGTGACCGTTTCCGCCGAACTGCTGGGCGAGCTGATTGATGGGGATCGCTCCGCGGGAACGAAAATTGATTTTGATGCAATCCTCAAGCTCCGTGAACATCAGTCCGATCTGCACGCCGCCGACCGTCAACGTCATAGGTACGAATGCGTCTGTATCGATCTCGGTCGTGCCTGTTCTTTGGAGGAGGTCGCGGGTGACCGTAAAGGCACACAGACGGCCTTCGTGTGCGATCTGCAGTCCCGCCAGGACCTCTCCCAACAGTTGCAGCCGGTTCGCCGGTCCTTCTTCATAGACGTGCTGGTATGTGCTCACCGGGTCGGCACCCATCTCGATAAGGTCGGCGACGATTCGATGCAGACGCGCGTCAGTCTTCGGGAAGCGGAACGAACCGGTGTCGGTCATGATCGCAGTATACAACGCTGAAGCGCCTGCCGCCGAGATCGGGAGCGCATCCGTCGCAGCGAACAACTCGTAGACCATTTCGCCCGTCGATGAGGCGTCCGAGTCGACGATCACGACCGACGCGAACGATCCCGGATCGGGATGATGGTCGATGATCGCCTTTGCCGCCGGGCTATCGGCCACGGCCGATTCCATGCGACCAAGCCGGCTGACCTGGTTAGTGTCGACAACGACGATCCACCGGGCATCATGGAGCAGGTCGTCATGCCTGGACGGTTCGTACCGTTCGATCGTCCTTCCGTCTGGGTCGAGAAATCGATACGGAGGCGGGACGGCGTCGTGATTCACGATCCGAACAGGGATTCCTTGAGAACGGAGGACCTCAGCCAGGGCGAGCTGACTCCCGAGACCGTCTCCATCCGGGTTCAGATGGGTCGTGAGCACGACGGACGAAGGAGATTGCAACAGCTCGCGAAAGCTGGTCAGGTTTGGTGTAGAAGATGGCATGATCGGTGTTGAATGAAAAAGGTGTGACCCCCAGTGGAGGCCACACCTTTTCGCTGAATGGGGGCTCTTAGCGAATGACCCAGGTGTCGCCGGAGTTCAAGAGCTTGTCCATATCTCCATCGCCCCGCTTGGCCTTCGCAGATTCGATCTGCGCCGTCAGAAGATGTTCATACGTCGGACGCTCGATCGAAAGGAAGATGCCCACCGGCCGGGGAAGCCCGGGTTTGTAGGTCATATCGGCCAGAATGAAGGAGAGGGTCGTATCGCGTTCATTGTGAACGAGCAGATCGTTCACGGAATGTTTCCCGTCGGTCAGCGACACGATGGTCGGCGTGAAGCCGTCCAGTTTGATCCCCTTGTCCTTTTCCTTGCCGAAGACGAGCGGCTTGCCGTGTTCGATGAACACGACGCTGTCATCCTTCGTATCCTTTTCGGTGAACTGGAAGAACGCGCCGTCGTTGAACACGTTGCAATTCTGGTAGATCTCCACGAACGACGTCCCCGCATGCTCAGCGCCCCGCTTCAGGACCATTTGCATATGCTTTGGGTCGCGGTCAAGCGTGCGCGCTACGAACGTCGCGCTTGCGCCCAGGGCGAGCGCTGCCGGATTGAACGGATAATCCAACGAACCTTGCGGCGTCGATTTCGTCACCTTGCCTTGTTCGGAGGTCGGTGAGTACTGGCCCTTCGTCAGACCGTAGATCTGGTTGTTGAAGAGAAGGACCTTGACGTCGATGTTCCGGCGGAGCAGATGGATGAAGTGATTCCCGCCGATCGACATTCCGTCGCCGTCACCCGTGACCACCCAGACGGAGAGGTCGGGACGGGCAACTTTCAGGCCGGAGGCGATCGCCGTGGCACGGCCGTGAATGCTGTGGAACCCGTATGTCTCCATGTAGTAGGGGAACCGGCTCGAACACCCGATGCCCGACACGAAGACCATCTTGTGACGCGGGATGCCCAGGTCGGGCATCACGCGTTGGGTCTGGGCGAGGATCGAATAGTCGCCGCAACCCGGACACCAACGAACGTCCTGGTTGCTCGAAAAATCCTTCGAAGAGTACTTCGGCATCTCGAACGATGCCGATTGGGTCAGGATGTCATTAACGTGATTCGACATGGGCTACTTCCCGCCTTTCAGGAGTTCTTCGATCTTCGTTTCGATCTCGATGGACCGGAAGGGGAGACCCTGGATCTTGTCGAGTCCCACCGCCGGAACGAGATACTTCGAGCGCAGCACCTTGAGGAGCTGGCCCAAGTTGAGCTCAGGTACGAGCACATGCCGGAAGTTCTTCAGAACGTCGCCGACGTTCTTCGGCATCGGGTTCAGGTGCTTCACATGCATCTGCGAGACCTTTTGGCCGCGGGCCTGCATCTTCGTCACGGCCGATTTGATGGCGCCGTAGGTTCCGCCCCAGCCGACAACGAGCACATCGCCCGTCGGCGCGCCTTCGACGACGGCATCCGGAATATCGTCGGCGATCCGTTCCACCTTTTCCGTCCGCAGCCTGACCATGAACTCGTGGTTCTTCGGGTCATAGCTGACGTTGCCTGTGAGATGAGCTTTCTCGAGGCCGCCGATGCGATGCTCCAATCCCGGAGTTCCGGGGATCGCCCACGGACGAGTCAGTGTCTTTTCGTCGCGCGAATAGGGAAGGAAACCGTCTTTCTCCGTGCGGAAGGGGACGCTGATATCCGGCAGCGAACCCATCGAAGGGATCATCCACGGTTCAGAGCCGTTGGCGAGATATCCGTCCGTCAGCAGGATGACCGGCGTCATGTACTTTAACGCGATGCGCGATGCCTCAAACGCCGCGAAGAAGCAATCGCCCGGGGTTGAAGCGGCCACGACCGGAATGGAAGCTTCACCGTTCCGGCCATAGAGGGCCTGCAACAGGTCGGCTTGCTCGGTCTTGGTCGGCAGGCCGGTGCTCGGGCCTCCGCGTTGAACGTTGACGATGACGAGGGGCAGCTCGACCATGACGGCGAGACCCATCGCTTCGGTCTTCAGTGCCACGCCTGGGCCCGAGGTCGTCGTCGTGGCAAGCGCTCCGCCGAACGACGCACCGATCGCAGAAGAAATCCCTGCGATCTCATCTTCAGCCTGGAACGTCTTCACGCCGAAGTTCTTGTAGATCGACAGCTCGTGGAGGATGTCGCTGGCTGGTGTGATCGGGTACGTGCCGAGAAATAGCTCGAGGTTGGCGCGCTTTGCAGCCGCCATGAGGCCCCAGGCCGTCGCCTGGTTGCCCGTGATATTGCGGTACTTGCCCGGAGCGAGCTTGGCCGGTCCCACCTCATACCGGACCTTGAAGATCTCCGTCGTTTCGCCGTAGTTCCACCCTGCCTTGAGAACGCGGATGTTCGCTTCCTTGATATCCGGCTTCTTCTCGAATTTCTCGCTGATCCAATCGACCGTCGGCTCGATGGGGCGGTTGTACATCCAGAACATCATGCCGAGTGCGAAGAAGTTCTTCGACCGATCGACAAGCTTGCTGGAGAGGTTCAGGTCCTGGAGTGCGAGGGAGGTCAGCTTGCTGATGTCGACCTCGTAGACGCGGTATTTCTCGAGCGACCCATCGCGGAGGGGATTCTCGGCATACCCGGCAAGCTTCAGGTTCTTGTCGCTGAAGCCGTCGGTATTGACGATGATCGCGCCGCCGTCAATCAGGGTATTGAGATTGACCTTGAGTGCCGCGGCATTCATTGCGACGAGAACGTCGCATTGGTCGCCCGGGGTGTGGATCTCGGTGCTTCCAAAGTGGATCTGGAAGCCGGAGACACCGAACAGCGTTCCCTGTGGAGCGCGGATCTCTGCAGGATAGTCCGGAAACGTGCTGAGGTCGTTGCCGAGCAACGCCGTGGTGTTCGTGAATTGGGTGCCGGTCAGCTGCATGCCGTCGCCGGAATCGCCGGCGAATCGGATGGTGACCTCATCAAGGCTTTGGGTCTGTTTGGTAGTAGATGACATGGACGACAGGTCCTGTGCGGGAACGAAACAAGGCCCTCCCCGGGAAGCGCGATGGCCTTCCGTCGTGGAACGAACGCTCGGCGGTTGTTCGAGGGGAGAAGCGGCCGGGATCCGTGGATCGTTGGCGCCGGCCCAGGCCTGTCGGGTGGCGCCACACGTGTATTATCTAAAAATCTACCCAAAAAGCGCTCGAAACGCAAGGCAATCCGCGGTTTTGACGCCCGGACCGCCAAGAAATGCGAACGGGCCATGAGAAGATTCTCATGGCCCGCCGTGGAACAGATCAAGAAACCGTTATTCGCGAACGATCCAGACCTTCACCTTGCCGACGACGCCGGCCGCAAGCTTCACGGGAACGTCGTAAATGCCCAGGCTCTTGATGGTGTCCTCCAGTTCGATCTGGCGCTTGTCGAGCGTGATGCCCTTCTCGACCAATGCGTTGGCGATGTCCTGAGAGGTGACCGAGCCGAACAACTTCTCGTCCTCGCCGACCTTGACGCTCAGGGTCACCGACGTTTTCTCGATCTGGGCAGCAAGCTGTTCCGCCGCTTGCCGCTCCTTTTCCAGCCGCCGTCCCGTCTGCTTTCGCTCCTCTTCGAGCAGGCGCAGTGCGCTTGGCGTGGCCTCGAACGCGATGTTGCGGGGGATCAGGTAGTTCCGGGCAAAGCCGTCTTTCACGTCCTTGACGTCGCCGAGCTTGCCCAGCTGTTCGTAGTCTTGTCGAAGAATGACTTTCATGGGTGGTCTCCTCAGCTCACGGCATCCGCGACGAACGGCAGCAGGGCCAGATGGCGCGCCCGCTTGATGGCCACGGTGAGCTGCCGCTGGTGCTTGGCGCAGGTTCCGGTGATCCGGCGGGGGATAATGCGCCCCTGCTCAGAGACGGTCCGGGACAGGCGCTTTTCGTTCTTGTAGTCGATGTAGATCTCTTTGGCGTCGCAGAACCGACAGGTGCGCTTCTTGCGCTGCTGCTGGTTGCGTCCTCGCCCGCGGCCGCGCCGCGGACCTGAATCAGATGAATTACGTCGAAGGGGTGGTCTCATGGTCGTTGTCTCGTTTCAAAGTGATGGGTCAGACGGCCGGAGCCGGTGCCGGTTCGGGTGCCGCGGCCTGGGCGGCTGCGTCAGCGGCAACCTTCTGCGCGCGGGCCTTCAAAGCGTGCTTGTCAAGCCGGATCGTGAGATACCGGAGCACACTCTCATCGAGCTGGTAATGACGCTCCAGCTTGGCCACGAGGTCCGACGGGCCTGTGAACTCCGCGATCACGTAGAATCCGTTGTTCTTCTTCCGGATCGGATACGTGAAACGCTTGCGGCCCCACTTGTTGATGTCGAGGACCGAGCCTTCGTGCTTGGTGATGAATTCTTTGACCTTCTCGATCACCGCATCGATCTGCGGGTCGTCGAGGCCGGCATTCACGATGAACGCCGTTTCGTAGATCTTGGGGTCCTGCGCCATGGCAGTACTTTCCCTGTGGTCGTGGAACATGGCCCCGTTCCTGGTGTTGCTGAACGGAGCAGGGTATGGGTGGTCGGCGGTCGATGATCCCCAGCCGCCGTGGGGGTGCTACACTGTATCTGGTACGTCGTCCGTCCCGGGAAGGGGACGGTTGAACTCGTTCATGGCTGCGTTCCAACCGGAGCGGATCACCGTCTCCACAGCATCTGCCGCCCGGAGGACCATCTGGCGCACGGCCTCGATCTCATCTGCTGCGAACCGCTCCAGCACATAGTCGGCCATGCCTTCTTTGTCGACTGGCATGTGTGCTGATGCTATTCCGCAGCGTAGTCGCGGCACATCCTGCGTGCCCGCCGACGAGATGACCGACGCGATGCCGTTGTGTCCACCGTCGCTGCCGCGGAGCCGCAATCGCAACAGGCCCAACGGCAGTTGGAAGTCGTCGAAGATCACGAGGGTTTCCGCCATCGTGATCCCCAGAGCGTTTGCGGCCCCCGTGACCGCCGCACCGCTTCTATTCATGTACGTCGACGGTGCTATCAGGATCGCAGCTTGTCCGTCGATCTCGACGGAAGCTTCCATCCAATCACCCAACCCGGGTCTGAAGCGGACGCCGGATCGTCGTGCAAGCTCTTCCACCACCAGGAATCCGACATTGTGTCGGGTCCCTTGGTACGCTGCACCGGGGTTGCCCAATCCGGCGACGAGCAGCATGGCGCCAGGTCCTGCGCGTTACTTCTTTTCGGCCGGCTTTTCGCCCTCTTCCTCGGGCTTCTTGCCCTTGGCAATGACCTCGGGTTCGGCAGGAGCTGCGACCGCTTCGGCAGCAACCGGTTCTGCAACCTTCTCGACCACCGGCGGGATGACCGCCACAACCGTCGTCCGGGCGTCCTCGAGGATCTTCACGTTCGGGATCGAAAGCTCGCCCACGTGGACAGACTTGTTGATCGAGAGGTTGGCCACATCGATCTGGACCGACTCGGGGATGTACTTCGGCAGGCAGGAGACCTTCAGCCGATGCAGAATGTGCTGCAGGATGCCCCCTTCGCGCACGCCAGAAGGAACGCCACCCGTCAACACCACGGGCACCTGGATCTCGACCTCTTCGTTCTCCTTGAGGCCCAGCAGATCGAAATGGACCGGTCGGTCGCTCACAGGGTCGAAATCGATCGACTTCAGGATGCACGCCCGTGAAGAACCATCGTCGAGGGCGAGGTTGATGATATGGGTCGCCGTCGTCGCATACAATGGGCGCAGAGCTCCCTCCGGAACCGCCACCGGGATGTTCGGGAGTCCGTGGCCATAGTAGATCCCGGGGACGATCCCCTTGGCACGCATGGCGTTGCCGCCTTTGCCGGTCTTCTTCCGGATCTCAGCGGTAATGGTCAATTCTGACATCGGTGCATCTCCTCAGTAGTATCAAGCTTTGTCTTTGTCGATATCGAACAGCGAGCTGATCGACTTGTTCTGATGCGTCCGCAAAATGGCCTCTGCGAACAGGCGCGAGGTCGATAGCACCTGAACTTTCGGCGACGGCTGACGGAGCGGAAGCGTGTCCGTCACGATGATGGACGTGACCTCGGACGAACCAATGCGCTCATACGCCTTTCCCGACAAGATCGGATGCGTTGCAGCGCCGTAGATCTCCCGCGCTCCCGACTTCTTGAGCGCACCGACCGCGTTGACAAAGGTCCCGGCCGTGTCGATCAGGTCGTCGACGATCAGAATGTTCTTGTTCTCAGCCGACCCGATCACGTTCATGACCTCGGCGACGTTCGCTTTGGGACGTCGCTTGTCGATGAGGATCAGTTCCGCATCGAGGCGCTTTGCATACGAACGAGCCATCTTGATGCCGCCGACATCCGGTGAGCATACGGCCAGATCGGGAACCTTCATCTTCCGAAAGTGTTCCACGAGCACCGCCGACGAATAAAGATGGTCAAGCGGAATGTCGAAGAATCCCTGGATCTGCGCCGCGTGCAGGTCCATCGTGATCACACGATCGGCGCCGGCCTCCGTGATCAGGTTTGCGACGAGCTTCGCCGTGACCGAAACGCGAGGCTGATCCTTACGGTCCTGTCGCGCGTAGCCAAAATACGGAATGACGGCAGTGACTCTGGTGGCCGACGCGCGCTTCGCCGCGTCGATCATCATGAGCAACTCCATCAGATTCTCAGCGGGCGGCTGGGTCGACTGGACGATGAAGACGTCCGCCCCGCGGATGTTCTCGGCGTATTTGACCCACAGCTCGCCGTCGCTGAAGTTCTGGATCTCCGAATGACCGAGAGAGACGCCGGCTGCCTGGCAGATCTCATCTGCCAGTGGGCGATTGGAACGTCCGGAGAAGATCTTCAAGGTGCTGGCCATGACGACATCCACGTTGACCGTGCGCTGCTCAATGTGGGGGACAACCCCTCCACGGTCCACCGATTGCTGGGGCGGGAGGATTCGAACCTCCGCATGGCGGCTCCAAAGGCCGCTGCCTTACCGCTTGGCGACGCCCCAAACTTCTGCGACGCCTCCCACTGACGCTGCTCGCCCCCGAAATACCTGGATATTTAAGATACCGAAATTCGGCTCAGGAATCAACGCCGGAAACGCCGTACCCTCAGAACGTCTTTTGAGGAGGGCCGAAGAGCATGGCATTGATGAGGAGCTTCGAAGGCCCCAACCACAGCATCCGGAACGAAGGTGATTCGGCGAAAAGATAGATCTTGCCCCGGCCGACCGTGAATTCCTGCACATAGGGGGACGAGGCCACTTCCCGGGCCCGATTCATAGATGAATATCCGCTCACGACCGTCGTTTCGGGCGAGAACCAGACGGCGACATGCCCCTGATCGACGGCTCGAAAGGGGGCACCATTTCCCTTTAGCACATACATGTCCCTTTGGACGCCGAATCCGAGGGGGTGCGTTGTGTCGACCACCGCACGATAGATGGCGCCAGGGATCCGCTCCAGGCGGTCCAATTCTTCCTTCTCGAACGAGGTCATGGACCGTCGCTGTTCTCGCAACTTTTTCTCACGATCCTTCACCTCAGCGCTCTTCTCGTCATCCCTCAGGTCCCGGATCAGCTCTGCGCCCGTAAGGCCGCTCGCCTTCTTCGTGAGCGCCCGTGAGGCGTCATCCAGAGCGATGAGGACGCCGCCTGCTGAGACCCATGCTCGTAAGAGTGCCACTTTCGATGAGTCCAGGAACGAGTTCCATCCGCCGTCAGCTAGTAGAAGGACGTCGTATTTCGCCAACGATGTGCGCAACAGGTCTTCTGCCCGCACCAACGTGAAGGGAATACCCAGATCCTTTTCCAGGAGGTACCAGAGCTCACCAACAGAATTTGACCGAGTCGGCTCATCGGTGAGCAAGGCGACCGAAGGTGCACGGAGAGGAACGACCTTGTCGGATCCGAGCGCGATCCCCTTCTCAGTGAGCCCTGTGGACGTCGCGATGGCCGTGATCCCTGCGCGCACCACCAGGTCGGAGAGATCGCTGTGAAGGTCAGATCGATTCTGTGAGGTGAAGATGACGGCCGTGCCCGCAGCATAGGAGCGGCCGCTGAGCGTGAACGATCTCGTGGCCGTGTGCACGACATACCCGGCCCGCAGAAGCGACCAGACCACCGAAGCGGCATTGCGGGGTTCCCACGGGATCAAGTAGGCGACAGAAGCGGGTCCGCCGAGGATCGACCCACGGAGCATCCTGGCCTCTGTCCATCGCTCCACGGATGAAGGAAGTGCAGCATCCGATTCGAACGCGGGCAGGCCGTATGCAACCGGGAGCGACCACGCCGAGAGATCGTAGAAGAAGGTGTCACGCGCAGCGGTCTTCGGTTCGAGAAGCGCGGTCGCCAGCCGCCGTTGTGGCTGATGAAGCGAGATCAGCAGCGTGCCCTCGGTGAAGACGGTCCGCTCGCTTCGGGTCGCATAGTACGGTCGGGCGGAAATGGTGGTCGATGCCGTGAGTCGATGGACCTCAATGCCGTTCTGCGTCAGAGTCTGAGCGAGGCGGTACCCAAGGGCCGGGTCATGCTCCGTACGAATGAGAATGGTCCTCGGCGCCGATTCCGACCCGATCGCTGTCCTCCAATACGCCGCAAAGTCGCGGACGCGCTCACGACGCTTCCGGACGGTTGTCTCGATCGTCGTCAACGCGGTCGTGAAGTGGTTCCGTGCCCGGTCGACTAGCGTAAGAAGGGTTCCGTCCGGACGCCGGATGGAAAGACCGGCCCGCCCGCCGCCGGCTTGTTCGTACGTCATGCCGATCGCGCCGTTGAACGTCGGCCATGAGTCCCCGTACCCCGGGTAGAACATGTCGAAGTTCTCGCCTACGAAGTATGGGGCTCCGATCTGGTCGAGGGCGGCGGCGTTTGCCGCGCCGTAGATCTGACCCCACGTGGCCACCTCCGTGGGCAAGGCCTCGTGGAACGGCCGGGCGGCTGGGAAGAAGAAATACGTACTAAACGGGCTCATCTCATGGAGATCAACATGTGTGTGAGGCATCCACTGTCGGTAGAACGCGATGCGTGCCCTCGATTCCGGCTGCGTCAGCCAAGCCCAGTCACGGTTCAAGTCGAAGTGATAGTGATTGCCCCTTCCTCCCGGCCATGGTTCAGCATGCTCGGCGGCGTCCCAGGAGGTGCTCGGTGGCACTGTTGCCGTCCGGTCATACCAGTCGACATACCGGGCACGGCCGTCCGGATTCTGCACAGGGTCGATGATGACGATGGCGTCTCGTATGATCGCCCGCGTCCGCTCGTCCGTTCCGGCTGCGAGCTGATATGCGAGCGCGAGGACTGCTTCCGTGGAAGATGCTTCGTTACCGTGCACTCCGGCGGAGATCCAAACGATGGCCGGCAGCGAGTCACCGATTGCAGAAGCCTCCGCCTGGGTCAGCAACCTCGGATCAGTCAGGCGAAGATTCGCCTCTCGGATCTCCTCGAGTCGCCGTTGCCGTTCTGGGGAGGCGATGATGAGCGCCCGAAGAAGTCTGCGCTCAGCGGTGTATCCATAGGTGACGAGGTGGACCCGCGGAGAAGTCAAGGCAAGGGTCGTCAGCGCGTGTTCGACCGCCCGAGCATCGGAGAAGCGTGTCCCGACGGCGTGTCCGAGCGATTCGGACAGGCGCGTAACGTTTGAGTCCACCGTCCCCAACGGAAACCAGGCCTGTCCGCTGCTGACGAACGTATGAAGGAGAAGAGAGCCGACGATAAGGATGGTGCGCATGGGCATTCGAGAGTGGGTGACCTTTCGGGCTCCAATGTACAGCGAAAACGAACACATTCCATGTGGCGTTGATTTTTCGGCCTTCGCTCCGTACGTTACGCGCAACATTCGGAGAGCGCTGGCATGTCAATCCCCCTGTCTCTGGCACTTCGTCGTTCGGCATCGCATGGATCGGTCCTCACGCAGACGGCATGGGTCGCCGGTATGGCCGTGTTGACCGCTATAGGCGCTCAGATCGAGATCCCGCATCAGCCGGTACCGTTCACGCTGCAGACGCTCGTCGTCCTGCTGGCTGGCGGCTTGCTTGGGCCGCGCAACGGCTTTCTGAGCATGTCTGCCTACCTCCTCGCGGGACTAGCTGGGTTGCCCGTCTTCTCACAATTCGGTTTCGGGTTGGCCAAGATCCTGGGTCCGACCGGCGGCTATCTGCTCGCGTTCCCCGTCGCAGCATTCGTCGTCGGATCGCTGACGGAACGGCGGCAAGAGATCTGGTGGATTGCCGGATCGCTCTTCGCAGGCTTGGTCGTCATCTTTTCATTCGGAACGGCCCACCTCGGGGTCACGTATGCTCGCACCTGGGGCGAAGCGCTCAGCGCCGGCTTCCTGATCTTCTCGTGGTGGGATGTCGTCAAGCTCGTTGCTGCCACATCCATCCT
Source organism: uncultured Ignavibacteriaceae bacterium (assembly GCA_964473365.1). Lineage (GTDB taxonomy): Bacteria > Bacteroidota > Ignavibacteria > UBA10030 > UBA10030 > 2-02-FULL-55-14. Next base: position 27,492 of record CAYYOV010000006.1, on the reverse strand, counting down.
GGCGGGCTTGCAAAGAACCAGGGTCGAATGAACCTCCCTCCGTAAACAGAACGAGCCCCTTCGGGGCTCGTTCTGTTTTTTGGCATCTCATTCCACTCATCTCCGTGCATCGAAATTGAGTGTGGCCTCCCACTTGCGAAAAAGCTCCGCGGTTGCACGAACATCCCCGAGACAATACTCCGCGATCTCCTGATATCGTCCTTTCTCCACGAGTCCCCCCAGGTCCAGTCCCGTGATCCCGTGTGCCTTTGGGCTCTCGATGCCGAATGTCTTGCAGAAGAAGTCGAGGTTGAACTTTCGCATCGCACCGTAGAACGTGAGCTGGTCGAGAAGGTCGATGTGCGCTGCCGTGTCGTAGCGGTTTCCCATCAGGTTTCGGGAGGGACGGATTCCGAGGACCGCCGAACGGAATAAAAGGAACGGACAGTCGAACCCGCGGCCGTTGAACGTGATGATCTGCCGGAAGGGAATGAGGTCTTTCCAGAACGACGCGAGGATCTGTGCTTCGTCGCCGGGGATGAATTGGACGGCTCCATCATCCGATGACCATCCGGCCATGCCAGGCGAGTTGATGAAGATGCGGCCCCCTCCGGAATCGGGGTTGAACATGCCGATGGCGAGCACACGAGCGGTCGCGGGATAGAGGTTGAGCTTGAGAAGGGCTTCTTCGCGTTCGGCATCGGTGCCGGCGAAACGGAGGAGATAGTCGCGCTGGGTCTCGTCAAACGTTTCCAGCGGCAGCGCGAGCGTTTCAATATCGACAACGATGCGCGTCACGTCGTGATGCGGTAATGCTTCAACCCCCAATAGGTCTCGACAGCCGTGGCCTTCAGGATCGTCGCCAGCGGTATCGCGAGGATCATGCCCGCTAGGCCCATCAGCGTATTGCCGATAATCAGGACAAAGATGACGGTCACTGGATGCATGTCAACGGTCTTGGAAAAACAGAGAGGCTGGACGATGATATTGTCGATCATCTGGATGGTGAAGGTCAGAACAATGATCGGCATCGCCATGCGGAAATCGCCGTATTGTGTCAGCGTGACGAGGAATGCGGGGACAGCACCGACGATCGGACCCAGGTACGGTACCAGGTTGGCGATGCCTGCGACGCCGCCGATGAGGAAGGGGTAATCGACGCCGATGACCATGTACCCGATGATCGTGAGGATGCCGATGATCACCGAGTCGAGGATCCAGCCGCGAAGGTAGCCGACGAGGTCCTTCTGCATGCGGTTGAGGACGTTCAACGACATCTCAAAATACTTGTTCGGCACTTTCTCGATCAGGTGCTTGAAGGCGAGGTCCCCTTCGGCGAGGATGAAATAGGTGATGAACGGGACGATCGCCAGATTGACGAGAAATGATGCCAGTCCATTCAGCATTCCGCCGAGCATTTCGGTTCCGGCGGCGATGACGGAGTAGACCTGCTGCGAAATGACCTGCGGATCGATGATCGGGAACTGGTCCGACAGGCTGACAGCCGCCTCGTGCAGTTTTAGGTCGAACGGGAAGTTCTTGAGGCTCTCGTAGAGCCCTTGTGCACGTCCGATCAGGAATGGCACCAGACCCATCGCAACGAGAACGAGGGCGCCACCCGCCACGACGAACACGGTGGCGATCGAGAGGCTCCTTCGGAGCCCGACGCGAAATTCCAGGAATGTGACCAGCGGCCGTAGAACGAATGCGAGCAGTCCCGAGATGATGAGGGTGATGACGAGGTCCGGAAATTGCGACATGACCCAGAAAGCGATGACGACGATGGTCAGCGCGCCGAGGACCTTCAGGAACGGTCGGTTGGATTCGAAGGTGGCCATGGTGGTTCAGAGCTTGAGTTCGCGAAGGGCGCCGCGAGCCGTCTCGCCGGAAAAACCCTTCCGCACGAGCAGTTCGTAGATCCGTTGGCGTCGTCGTTCGGGTGTCTCGCCCCGCATGCGTATACGCCGCAAGCGTTGCTCCGCCAGTCGAACGGCGACAGAAACCTGGGCTGCACTCGGAAGCAACTCCTCGACGACCGACTCGGCAGCGCGGCGAGCGATCCCCTTGCGAATGAGCTGGTCGCGGAGGAGCGCAGGTCCTGCATTGCCACGCCGCAATCGGTCGCGCACGTACATACGCGCGAAAACGGCGTCATCGATCATCTTTAACGCACGAAGCCGTGCAGCCGTCGCCTCGGCGATCTCGGCAGGCACCTTCTTGCCGACCAGATGGCGCACGACTTCCTGGCTGCTTCGCGGTCGGTAGGATAGATAATTGATCGCGACCCGACGCGCATCCAAGCGCAAATGCGCCTCCCGGATCTCATCCCACCGCTGCTCGGTTACGTCGTCTCCCGTCGAGACGAGGAAGCGTGCGGCAATCTCGTCGCTCACGTCGAGCGTGGCCCCGTCATCCCGGTGTATGCGGATGCGGGGAGGTCGGGTCCGTCGTCGCTCTAGTCGAACGATCTGCACATTCAGCCGGCGTGGTCCGTTATCCCTATTTCCAGACGCCCGCGTGGATGCCGGCAGCCGGCGGCATCATCGACTGCGTCCAGAATTGGCACGATTACGACGCGTTGCTAGGCCTTGCCGCTCTTCTTACTGGCGGGTGCTTCTGGCTTTGCGGCCGGTGCCTCTGCCTTGCTACCGGGTTTTACCGGCTCCGCCCCATCGGCGATGAGACCGAGGCGCTTGCGCATGACCTGGTCGATCTCTTTTGCGACGTCAGGATTGGTCTGCAAGTGTGTTTTCACCGCATCCCGACCCTGTCCGATACGGTCCTCCTTGTAGGAGAACCACGATCCGCTCTTGACGATGACGTTGGCTTCTACGGCGGCGTCGATGAGATCGCCCATCTTCGAGATCCCCTCATTATAGAGGATGTCGAATTGAGCTTCCTTGAAGGGGGGCGCGACCTTGTTCTTGACCACTTTCACGCGGGTCCGGTTGCCGACGACGCTCGTCGCGTCCTTGATGGCCTCGATGCGGCGAACGTCGAGCCGGACCGATGCGTAGAACTTCAGGGCGTTACCGCCTGTCGTGGTCTCGGGGTTCCCGAACATCACGCCGATCTTCTGGCGAAGCTGGTTCGTGAACATGACCGTCGTCTTGGACTTGGCGATCGCAGAGGTCAATTTCCGCAGGGCCTGCGACATCAGCCGTGCCTGGACGCCCATGGAGGGATCGCCCATCTCTCCTTCGATCTCGGCGCGGGGCGTCAGAGCGGCCACGGAGTCGATGATGATGACGTCGATCGCATTGCTCCGCACGAGGGTCTCCACGATCTCGAGCGCCTGCTCGCCGTATTCCGGCTGCGAGAGGAGGAGGTTGTTGACGTCCACTCCCAATTTCCGGGCATAGCCGATGTCGAGCGCGTGTTCGGCGTCGATGAAGGCGGCGACCCCGCCGGCCTTCTGGGCTTCGGCAATGATGTGAAGGCAGATGGTCGTCTTGCCCGAAGATTCCGGTCCGAAGATCTCAACGACGCGGCCTTTCGGCACGCCGCCGATCCCCAGCGCGGCGTCAAGCGAAATGGACCCTGTCGAGATCGAGTCGACCCGCTGGATCGGACCTTCGCTCAGCTTCATGATCGAGCCTTTGCCGTGCTGCTTTTCGATCTGCTCGATAGCGATCTTCAGCGCTTGCAGTTTGGATTCTTTGGACGGTGAGTCGGTCATGGAATGCTCCGGGAACGATGAAATGGAAATGTGGTGAGCGGGTGGTATCGGGATCCCCCTGGGAGAAGGTCGCTCCTCATCAGCACCAGCTCCGAGGCGCGCACCAGAATCGGGTCAAAAGTACTAGATGCGATCGCCTTTGTCAAGACACGTGCGTCGTCGTGGACACGAACACGCGCCAGCGTGATATGTGGATGGAATTCGTGTCTCTCCGCCGGCCAACCTGATTCCCTGCAAAGCCCCTCCACAGCAGCACCCACCCGCATGACAGCATCGTTTGAAAAAGCCCCCGCCCAGATCACCTTCGGGTGGTCGTTCTGAGGAAAGGCTCCGATGGTGTTGATCACGAGGTCGAACGGCTCGATCCCTTCGGCCCAGCGCGCAAGCGCTGCCTCGAGCCGGGCACGTCGCTCCGGCTTGGTATCACCCAAAAAACGGACCGTTACGTGGAGCTTGTCGACAGCTTCCCACCGAACCCTGATGCCGGCATCCGTCAGCTGGCGTTGAACGACGAGGAGCGCTTCTTGAGCTTTTCCGTCGAGTCGTAATGCCAGAAAACATCGGAGGGAGTTCAACGATCAGGCCTTGAGGATCTTCTTGCGCAGCAATTCGAGTGCGGCTTGGGCAGCACGTTCCTTGACCCGTCGACGTCCTTCACCCAGCATGAGCCTCACCGCGAGCGCCCCATCACCGTCCGCGTATCCGACATACACCAGACCAACTGGCTTCGTGTCGGTGGCCCCGCCCGGACCGGCGATGCCGGTGGTCGATAGCCCGATCGTGCTGCCGGCTGATGTGCGGGCCCCGATGGCCATGGCGATTGCCACTTCCTCGCTCACGGCGCCGTGACGTTCGATCAGTTCCGGAGCGACGTTCAGATCGCGCACCTTTGCAGCATTCGAGTACGCCACGTAGCATCGGTCGACGTACACGCTCGAGCCGGGGACGTTTGTGAGACGATCGGCGATCAAACCACCGGTGCATGATTCAGCAATGGCGAGCGTCCAGCGGCGTTCGGTCAGGAGGCGGCCGAGCACGTCCTCCAATTCTTCGTCGTCGACCCCGTAGATGTAGGCCGACGCCAGGCTTCTGATGCGTTCTTCGGCAGCACGGATGCGTGCAACAGCATTGGCCTCGTCAGGAGCGATGGCAGTGAGGCGAAGCCGCACGCCGGTGGGGCTTGGCAGAAAGGCAAGTGTCAGCTGTTCGGTCGGGGGGATGATCGCTCCGATGTCTCCGAGCTTTTCGGCCAGCAGAGACTCTGCGATGCCCGTTGTTTTGAGCGTGCGATGCCGCACCACCTGGCCGGGGAATCGTCGTTCGAGGAATGGCACGACCGTGGACCGCATCATGGCCTGCATTTCGTACGGGACCCCAGGCAGAACGGCCATCACATGCTCGCCGCGCTCGAAGAGGTAGCCTGGCGCCGTACCGAGGTCGTTCGGGATCACCATGCAACCTTCGGGGACCATTGCCTGGTCCCGGTTGATGCGCGTCAACGGGAGCCCGCGTCTTGAGAAGAGGCGCCCGATGTTGTCCAGCGAAGGCTGATGGAATGCCAGGCCGACCCCGAATGTTGAGCACACGGCGCTGCGAGTCACGTCGTCGTGCGTCGGTCCCAGGCCTCCCGTCACGATCACCACATCCCGGCGGCTCAGCGCGCTCTGAAATGTCTCTACGATCGCAGGGAGAACATCTCCGACCGTGGTCATGCCTGCCACGGTAAGGCCGCATTCGTTCAGCCGCTGGGCAATGAAGGCCTGGTTAGTGTTGATGACCTGGCCGATGAGCAACTCATCGCCAACCGTAACGATCTCTGCGTTCGCCATCAGCCGAGGACCCCGACCCAGACGGCCGCCTGCAGAACGAGGTTGGCGTAGATGCCGGCGACGACATCATCCAGCATGATGGGCCACCCGCCGCGATGCCGGTCGATCCGTCGCGCTGGGTACGGCTTGATGATATCGAAGATCCGGAAAATGAAGAACCCGGCGACTAGGAGCGGAGCGGAAATGGGGAGGAAGAGGAACGTGATCCACTGGCCGACCACCTCATCGACTGTGACCTCGGCAGGATCGGGACCGTAGTAGGCTTCCATCTGTTCGGCGGCGCGCGCTCCTATCACGAGCAGGATGATGATCAGCGGGATCAAGGCGCCGGTTGAGGCTGCGCCCGGGATAAAGCACCACGCCACAGCGAGGGCGCTGCCGAATGTTCCCGATGCAATGGGAGCATACCCGGTACCGAGCGCGGAGCCCAGCGCCAGGACCAGTCGAGACGGCTTCGCGGGGGCAGACGACGGACTCGGGTCACTCATGAAGTTTCATCAGCGTAGTGCGATTCGAGACCAGATACATGATGCCTGTCACGAAGGTAAACCCGGCCGTGACCACCATTATCGGATCGACGATCGACCGTTGAATGAGCGTCTCGGCCCACGGCCGGAGATCGTGGTCGGGCGCAAGGGAGGTGGCCCCCACATAGCCGAGGAGGATGTAGTGCAGCACGACGAACTGGAGGAAGGTCTTGCTCTTGGCCATCTGGGACGTATCGAAACGCTTTCCCTTGAACTCGATGAATGAGCGCAGCGCTGTGATGAGAACGTCGCGGACGACAATGACCCAGACCGTCCAGGCCGGCACGAGGTCGAGAATGACGAAACAGAACAGGGTGGAGGAAATGAGGACCTTGTCGGCGAACGGGTCGAGCGTGCTCCCCCAGCGTGTCACGAACCCCCATCGTCGAGCGACATAGCCGTCGTACCAGTCGGTCAGCATGGCGACGATGAACGTGGGGATGGACCACCAGCGCATGACCGGATCGTCTGAGAGGAACAATCCGACGAAGACCGGCGTCAGGAGGATCCGGAGAAGCGTCAGTTGGTTGGGGGGAGTAATGAAGCGCTGCATGACGTTCGTGCGGAGAAGATACGAAAAATCCCGCGCGGCGGCGGGATCCTTCGAGAACGCTCGTGAGCCCGAAGGCTCGTCAAGCCGGCTTCTTGACGCGGCCCGACTTGATGCAATTCGTGCAAACGTGAACGCGCTTCACGCTGCCATCCACGATGGCGCGGACGCGCTGAAGATTCGGAAGAAAGCGGCGCGGAACCCGATTGTGGGCATGGCTGACATGATTGCCTGCCATCGGCCGCTTGCCACAGATATCACACACCCGTGCCATGACTGATCCTCGATGAAAATCTGGTTGAAGTAGAAAAAGATACGAACCAAATGACAAAAAGACAAGGCGAAATTCGTGGGTTCCCAGGGCCAGCCCGCGGTTGAAGCGTCCTCCATTTTTGGGTATGTTCTCATTCATATGAGCTACGTCAGCTGCCGTTATGACCATCCTGGGCATTGAAACTTCGTGTGACGAGACCTCCGCCGCCGTTGTTACGGACGGGGTGGTGCGCTCGAATGTCGTGGCAGCTCAGGTGGATCATGCCCGCTACGGGGGCGTTGTGCCTGAATTGGCCTCGCGTGCCCATCTTCGATTGATCGTTCCGGTCGTCGAGGAAGCGATTCGTCGTGCGGGTGTCTCCATGGCTCAGCTGGATGGAGTGGCGGCAGTGTCGGGTCCTGGTCTGGTCGGTTCCCTGCTTGTGGGGCTGAGCTACGGGAAGGCCCTTGCGTTCTCTCTCGGCAGACCATTCGTCGGCGTCAACCACATGGAGGCGCATGTGATCTCGAATTTGCTCGAGACCCAGAAGCCCGCGTCCCCCTTCGTGAACTTGACCGTATCGGGTGGGCACACCCAATTGATCCTCGTCCGTGCACCGTTCGAGTATGACGTGCTGGGAGAGACGATCGACGACGCGGCTGGTGAGGCATTCGACAAAGTGGCAAAGATGCTCGGACTGGAATATCCGGGCGGACCTGCGGTCGATCGACGGGCGACGCAGGGGAATCCGTCGGCCATTCATTTCCCGAGGTCTTCTTTCGACCCCGAAGGGTATCAGTTCAGTTTCAGCGGATTGAAGACTGCCGTGCTCTACTATCTGCGCGATGTGCACTTCGACGCAGCGAATGCCTCCGCGGCATTCGTCAACGACGTCTGCGCCAGCTTCCAGGCGGCTGTCGTCGATGTGTTGGTCAAGAAACTGTTCCGCGCTGCCGAAGCGTATGGGGTTCGTGATGTGGCGATCGCCGGCGGTGTGTCGGCCAACAGCAGCCTTCGGTCTCGGGCAACGGCCGAAGCAGATCGGCGCGGCATGAGGCTCTTCATCCCGAAACTGGAATACTGCACCGACAATGGCGCCATGGTCGCAATGACCGGATTTCTCCGGTTGGCCGGCGGTGCCCCGTCGTCGCTCGAACTCTCCGCGGAACCCAATCTCTCACTCTCCCGACCATGAGCGATCGACTGGCCCGGCGCTGGAATGAACTGGATGCCTCCAGGCGGAAGGCTCTCATCCCGTACATCACGCCCGAGTATCCCGTGCGTGACGTGACGCTCCCGCTGCTGCTCGGCCTGGACGATGCCGGTGCTGATTTCATCGAGGTGGGCATGCCCTACTCCGACCCGCTCGCTGATGGCCCGACGATCCAACTGTCGTCTGATGTCGCATTGAAGAACGGTGCAACGCTGGCGCGGATCCTCGATGCGATACGGAAGTTTCGAGGTGGGAGCGAGACTCCGATCCTGCTTATGGGCTATGTGAATCCCATCCTGCGCACTGGTGTTGATGTCTTCATGCGTCAGGTGGTCTCGGCCGGCGTGGATGGACTGATCATTCCCGACCTTCCCCCGGAAGAGGCGGGCGAATTCCTCGAGATGGCCCGCGTCCACCGCCTCGCGCTGGTCTTCCTCGTCGCCCCGACATCGACGGACGAACGTCTGCGTCGGGTCGACGGGCTGACGAGTGAATTTCTGTATTGTGTCTCGGTCACCGGCGTCACGGGCGCGCAGACGCGATGGGGTGGCGGAGGAGGGCTAGAGCCGTTCCTTCGCCGGGTCCGGGCGAACGTTCGCAAGCGCTTCGTCGTTGGGTTCGGCATCTCGACGCCCGAACACGTTGCTGACGTGTGGAAGCATGCGGACGGTGCCGTGGTCGGGTCAGCACTGATCAAGTCGATGGCATCCGCCCCAACCGCCTCCGAAGCCGTCGCCAACGGTGTTGCGTTCTTCCGAGGCCTCAGACCGATGGAGGTGACGCATGGCTGACCTGAATGCGCCCCGCGCGCGGATCGACGAGATCGACCGTGCTGTCGTTGAGCTGCTCAATGAACGTGCGGACATTGCTCTCCAGATCGGCCGGCAGAAGAAGCAGGCCGGAGCGCCGCTCTACGATCCGGCCCGGGAGGAGGCGATCATGCACCACGTTACCGGTCTGGCGACAGGACCCTTGTCGCCTTCTGCGATGCGCCGCATCTTCGAGCGGATCATCGATGAAACGCGCGCTGTTGAGCGCTCAGCAACTGATGCCCGACCTTGAACACTTTCGTTCGCTATTCCTACGGGAGATCCGGGAGTCCATCCGGCTTTCACGTGCGCTGCTCATGCCCTCACCACCGTGCCGACGGTTGCGAGCCAGCAGTCCATCGTCCTTCTAGCTAGGATCATCGATCGTCCGCTCCCTACCTATGCCCGACGTGAAACGCTCGCTCACCATCGCCGCTGCCGCGTTCGTGGCACTGTTGCTCGTGCTGACGATCTACGTCTTCTGGTGGCCCAACCCATCCGCCGAAGCCAGCGGAACGATCGTGACGATCCCTCGCGGCTCCTCGTTCCGCCAGGCCCTCGACTCGCTTGAATCAGCGGGGGCCATCCGCAGCCGATGGGCTTTCTCGCTGGCCGGTCGGATCGTCGGAGCAGATCGCAAGGTGCATGTTGGGAGATATCTCTTCCTGCCCGGGATGTCCAATCTCGCGATCCTCGAAGACCTGAGCTCTGGCGCGTCCAGGATGCTGATCAGCGTGACGATCCCCGAAGGATGGCGGATCGGATCCATCGCCCGCCGGTTCTCCCGAGTGCTCGGCACCGACTCATCAACCTTTGCGACGCTGTGCCGGGATGAAGCTTTCGTGCGCAAGCTCGGGATCGACGCACCGGATCTCGAAGGATACTTGTTGCCCGAAACGTATGAATTCTACTGGCAGACCGACGAGGACGATCTCGTGCGGGCAATGGTGGGATCCTTCAAGGAATTCTACGTGGACAGCCTGGTTCGTCGCCAGCAGGAGCTGCGGCTCACGCTCAACCAGGTCCTGAGTCTTGCCGCCATCGTCGAGGGAGAATCGAGCATCGATGTGGAGCGGCCGATCATTGCCGGCGTGTACTGGAACCGTCTCCGCAAACGGATGAAGCTCGAAGCGGACCCGACGATCCAGTACGTGCTTCCGGACGGGCCGCGGCGGTTGCTCTACGAAGACCTTCGCATTGATTCTCCCTACAACACCTACCGGAACTATGGGTTGCCGCCGGGACCGATCAATAGCCCCGGGCGCGCTGCGATCATCGCCACGCTCTACCCGGCGAAGCATGACTACATCTTCTTCGTCGCGACCGGTAACGGGGGCCATCGGTTCTCGACCAATTATCAGGACCATCTGCGCGCGGTCCGCTCGTTCCGGCAGGTCCGACGTCAACAACAGGGCTCTGCGTCGTGACCCTCATGACCTACAACAGCCTCATCCTTCGTCACTCTGTTCTTCTTTGCGTTTCCCTGTGGCTGGCTGGTTGCGCCAATCAGATCCCGCCAGCAGGAGGACCGATGGACGAGGAGGGCCCCCAGATCGTTGCCGCCTGGCCGGCCCCCTTCACCGTCAACTTCAAGGGCGACCGGGTGGAATTCACGTTCGACGAATACGTCGATCAACGATCGTTCGAGGAATCGGTCTTCCTGTCGCCGGCCATCGGGGAGTATGAGTTCGAATGGTCGGGCAGGGTCGTCGAGCTTGTTCTTCTTGAGCCGCTGCGCGATTCGACGACGTACGTGCTGACGGTCGGGACCGACGTGATCGATCTCGAGCCGGCCCGTCGCAACCGGATGCGCGATGCGTTCACGATGGCGTTCTCGACCGGCCCGTCGATCGATCGGGGCTTGCTCGCTGGCCGCCTCTATCCGCGCACATCCACGGATCAGGTGTCCGGCGTCATGATCATGGCCTATCACCTCGGTGGCATCAATCCCGACACCCTCAATCCGCTGACCACGCGCCCGACCTACGCGACGCAGACGGGGAGCGATGGAACGTTCCGCCTTCCGCATATCAGGATCGGACCGTACAGACTTCTCGCCATTCGCGATGAATACCGGAACCTGCTGTACGACCGCGAGACGGATGAGTATGCTCTCCCCTCGGCCGATCTGCGCATCACGAGCGACGATACTGCCCGGACCTCGATCGTCCTGCAATTGGCGAAGGAGGACACGACGGGACCGCGGTTAGTCAATGTCGAAGCGAGGGACAAGAATCACCTCGAGGTCGGCTTCTCTGAAGAGGTTGACACGGTGGCCGGTCGATCACTGCAGTTCTCGATCATTGATACCGTTGAAGGTCGCACGGTACCGGTCTTCGTCGTCATTCCGAACTTCGGCGACCTGAAGAAGGCCACCATCCTCTGTGACTATCTCGCGACAGACCGACCGTACCTCCTCCGGGCAGACCGTGTGTTCGATCTCACGGGCAACCCTGGAATATCCGGTGCGCTGGTGCGCTCGTTCTCAGGCCCGGCAAAGCTCGACACGCTGGCTCCACGGCTCCTCGCGGTTACGCCCCGCGACAGCACGCGCGACCTCGACCCGGAACTGGAGATAGACCTAGCCTTCTCGCAACCGGTGCTTTCCGAAACCATGGCCGGTATCTCGGCCGCGTTCCGGGGGGAAGGGACCGCCACGGTTCGAAGCAACGTCCGTTGGCCGCTTCCGACGCTGGCACGACTCAAGCCATCGGTGCCGCTGGAGCGCGATCGATGGTATGTGGCATCGATCAGCGTTTCCGGCCTGCAAGATTGGAAGACGTCCCGGATCGCAGATACGGTGTTGACCCTCCACCTTGCGACCCGCGACCCCCAGACCGATGGAAGTATCGAGGGGATCGTGGTGGAGGAAAGTCCGACCGACACGACCGGTCCGATCATCGTCACGGCGCGAGAGATCAAGGCCCGACAGGCCAAGGTTGTCCGGGCAGTCGCTTCGCCATCGGGCACATTTCGCGTTGATGGTCTTCCGGCAGGACGGTTCATCGTCCATGCCTATCGTGACCGGAATGACAACGGCGTGTGGGATGCTGGTCGTCCGTTTCCCGTGGAGCCATCGGAACGGCGGACGCTCGATTCTGACACGTTACGTGTTAGACCTCGTTGGCCGCTGGAGGGACTCCGTCTTCGACTCTCGCGTTGAGCGTCCCACGGAGGTGTGTGGTACACGCCTGCCGGTTGTGGATTTTCAGGCGTTTTTTCTCTAGAATATTTATGATGTAAACGAAAAACACGCCTATGCTGGAATCCTACGTACCTATCTTCTTTATGCTTGCCATTGGGGTCGGTTTCGCCGTCGCCATGGGCAAGATCAACGAGATCGTCGGGCCCAAACGCCCTTCTGAAGAGAAGCTCTCGACCTACGAGAGCGGCATGGAGCCGGTCAAGACCGCCCGAGAGCGGTTCTCCGTGAAATTCTACATGATCGCCATGCTGTTCATCATCTTCGATATCGAAGTCGTGTTCCTGTATCCCTGGGCCGTATCGTTCCGTTCACTCGGGATCCAGGGTTTTATTACAATGTTCGTCTTTCTGAGCATCCTGCTCGTTGGCTACTATTATATCTGGAGGAAGGGAGCGCTCGAATGGGACTAGAGAAGGCGATGGGGGAGAGCTTCCTCCTGACAAAACTGGAAGATGCCATCAACTGGTGCCGAAAGAATTCATTGTTCCCGATGCCGATGGGCATCTCATGTTGTGCGATCGAGATGATGGCCTTCGCAGGACCGCGGTTCGATTCGGCGCGTTTCGGTTCAGAAGCGTTCCGCTTCTCGCCCCGCCAATCCGACCTGATGATCGTGGCTGGTACGACCACCTACAAAATGGCGCAGGTCGTACGAAAGATCTACGATCAGATGCCCGAACCTAAATGGGTCATCGCGATGGGAGCGTGCACATCATCCGGGGGGATGTACCGAACGTACAATGTCGTCCAGGGGATTGACCAGTTCCTGCCGGTCGATGTCTATGTGGCTGGTTGCCCACCGCGTCCTGATAACCTCTTGAACGCCTTGATGCTGGTCCAGAAGAAGGTTCAGCGGGGTGAAAGCCGCGGCACGTCACCGGCGTTCATCGGAGAGCCGCCGCTCAAATTCCGCGCCGCCGGAAAGGTCGCCTGACCATGAACGACCATGTTCTTCAACGGTTGCGCGAAACATTCGGCGCAGCGATAGAGGAAAGTTCAGAATTCCGGGGCGAGCTGACGGTCATCGTAACCAAGGACCGGATTGTCGAGGTCTGCACGTTTCTCAAGGAGAGCCCCGACCTTCGATTTGATCTGCTATCTGACCTCTGCGGCATCGATATGTACACTCCTGTCCGGCGCTTCGGCGTCGTCTACAACCTCTTTTCGCTCAGCCGGCACCATCGGATCCGCCTGAAGACATTTTGCGAAGAGCAGGAGCCGACGATCCCAACGGTGACGGGCGTCTGGCGTACTGCCAACTGGCACGAGCGCGAAACGTTTGACATGTTCGGTATCTCCTTCGCCGGGCATCCCGACCTCCGGAGGATGTATATGCCGGAGGCGTTCGAGCATCACCCGCTCCGGAAAGACTTCCCGCTGATGGGTATCCCCGGATCGCTCCCCCTCCCGAAGAAGTAAGCTATGGCCGTCCTGACCGAAGATCTTCCCCGCAAGTCCAAGATCCTGCAAGCGCTCGAAGACCAGAACACGAGCGTGCAATTCGATGACGCCCTCGAGAGCGAGATGGTGCTCAACATGGGTCCGCAGCATCCAGCAACCCATGGCGTGCTCCGTCTCTTGTTGAAACTCGATGGGGAGACAGTCATTGGATGTGTGCCCGAGCTTGGCTATCTGCATCGCGGGTACGAAAAGCTCGCGGAGAATTGCACCTACCACGAATTCATTCCGCATACGGACCGGCTCGACTATCTCTCGCCGCTTTCCAACAACGTTGCGTACGTGCTCGCGGTCGAGAAGCTCATCGGCATCGAAGCGCCTCCCCGGGCGCAGTACCTGCGTACGCTTATCAGCGAGCTCGCCCGTATATCGTCGCACCTCCTGTGGCTTGGCTCATTGGCCATGGACGTCGGCGCCCTCACCGTCTTTATGTGGAGCTTCCGCGAGCGCGAAAAGCTGTACGACGTGTTCGAGCATCTCGTCGGGGCCCGGTTCACGACCTCTTTCACGCGCATCGGCGGCCTCGCGCATGACCTGCTCCCAGATGCCGAGACGATGGTGCGGGACTTCATGCGCCAATTCCCGGAGCAGTTGGATGAGTGCGAGAAGCTCCTGAACCGGAACCGGATCTTCGTCGAACGATGCGACGGGGTCGGCGTCATTACCGCCGATCAAGCCATCGACCTCGGTATGACGGGCCCCAGCCTCCGCGCATGCGGACTGTCGCATGACCTGCGCAAATCTCAGCCGTACCTCATCTACAACGATCTCGATTTTGACGTTCCGGTCTACGAAGGTGGCGACACTCTTGCCCGATACTACGTTCGCATGGGCGAGATCAAGCAGAGCATTCGGATGGTCAATCAGATCATGGACCGCCTTCCGAAGGGGGAGATACACGCGCACCAGCCGAAGAAGGTCCTGCCCCGTAAGGAGCAGGTCTACACCCGCATGGAAGAACTGATCCACGATTTCATGCTGGTCAACTTTGGCGAGAATCCCCCGGTCGGCGAGGTCTACCACGCCGTCGAGGCCCCGAAGGGGGAGCTCGGTTTCTACCTGTATAGCGACGGCAAGGGCTATCCCTGGCGGCTGAAGATCCGCTCGCCGTCATTCACAAATTTGCAGTCGTTGCCCACCCTGATCCAGGGCGCGATGATCTCCGACGTCGTGGCGATCATCGGCAGTATCGACCCTGTCATGGGTGAAGCGGACAAGTGATCTCACGCCCCCACGCGACATCGAACATGCTCAACGAGAACAATCTGAAGCGGGTCGAGGAGCTCAAGCGGCGATATCCGACCACGCAGGCTCTGACGCTGCCGGTGCTCTGGATGGTCCAGGAGCAGGAGGGCTACATTTCCGAGACCTCGATGAAGGAAGTGGCGGAACTCCTTGGCGTCTCCTTCGCTCACGTCCTCGGCGTCGTGACATTCTACACAATGTTCCAGACCGCGCCGACAGGCCGGCACCATATCGAGGTCTGTACGAATGTGTCGTGCATGCTGCGAG
Source organism: uncultured Ignavibacteriaceae bacterium (assembly GCA_964473365.1). Lineage (GTDB taxonomy): Bacteria > Bacteroidota > Ignavibacteria > UBA10030 > UBA10030 > 2-02-FULL-55-14. The sequence continues at coordinate 12,478 of CAYYOV010000006.1, read as the reverse complement.
GTTCGGAGAAGATCCTGAAGCATCTTGAGCAGAGGCTTGGTGTGAAATGTGGAGAGACGACTCCCGACAAAAAGGTCACGCTGAGTGAAACGGAATGCATGGGTGCGTGCGGTTATGCACCGATGCTTGCGATCGGTGAGGAGTACCACGAGAACCTGACCTCTGAGAAGGTCGATCGTCTGCTGGAGGGACTGCGATGACCGCCATCCCGTCCCATCCCGATCAGGCGACAACGTGGGAGAGCGTCATTCTCCCACCCATCAAAGACTTGCACAAGATCGACGTCTATCGCCAGCACGGCGGCTATACCGCACTCCGGAAGGCGTTGGCGATGAAGCCCGAAGAGGTCATTGACGAGGTGAAGAAGTCGAACCTCCGCGGGCGTGGGGGTGCGTGTTTTCCGACCGGCCTTAAGTGGTCCTTCATGCCAAAGCTGACGAACAAGGCGAAGTACTTGTGCGTCAACGGCGATGAATCGGAACCGGGGACGTTCAAAGACCGGCAGATCTTTGAGTTGAACCCACATCTGCTGATCGAGGGTACACTGATCGCCTGTTGGGCGATGGGTATCACCGCCGCCTACATCTATATCCGCGGCGAGTATGGGAAATGGATTCGGATGCTCGAGCGTGCGCTCGAAGATGCGTACGCCAACCGGCTCGTCGGCGAGAACATCCTCGACTCCGGATTCACCACGCAGATCTACATTCACAAGGGGGCCGGTGCATACATCTGCGGCGAGGAATCGTCGCTGATGAACTCCATCGAGGGTGACCGCGGCTATCCGCGGGTCAAGCCGCCGTTCCCGGCGCAGGTCGGACTCTGGGGATGCCCCACGACGATCAACAACGTCGAGACGATCTCGAACGTCCCGATCATCATCGAGCGAGGTGCCGCGTGGTATGCGGGTATCGGATCTCCCAAGCATCCGGGTCCGATCCTCGTGGGTGTTAGCGGACATGTGAACAAGCCTGGCGTCTTCGAGATGCCGACGGGCGTTCCGCTGCTGGAGATCATTCATAAATGGTCCGGCGGCGTCCCGGGAAACAAAGCCATCAAAGCGGTCATCCCCGGTGGTTCGTCCACGATGATCCTGCGAGGCGAGTCGCTTGAAGGTGTCCGGATGGACGCCGATTCTCTCAAAGCGGCCGGGTCGTCTGTGGGGACGGCCGGACTGATCGTGATGGACGAAGATACAGATCTGATCGCTGTGCTGACCCGCATCGCCAAGTTCTATTACCACGAGTCATGCGGGCAATGCACACCGTGTCGCGAAGGCACCGGATGGCTCTGGAAGATCCTGAAGCGGTTCCAGGTCGGGCAGGCTCGAATGTCGGATGTCGAGCTGCTGATGGATGTGGCCAATAACATCGAGGGCAACACCATCTGCGCCCTGGGAGACGCCGCCGCTTGGCCTGTCCAATCGATGCTCAAGCGTTTCCGGGACGAATTCGTAAAGAGGACGGTGGATCGGCCGGTCGAGGCGGCGGTCACCGCGTGAGTCTGATGGTGCTGCGATACATCCCGAAACCCGCGTTTCCAGGCCCGGATCGCGGGTTTCGTCGTTTCCTGGAGGGAACCGTGGCAAGGGTCAGTTCGTCCAATACGTTGCATGCTTTTCAGCAACAAGGAGCGAACCAGTTCGTAGGCCCATGGAACACCGAAGCACGATCGCCCTCGACCTTCCGATGCCCATGCTGCCCTCATCGCCCCGCGCGGTCCCGTCGCCGGTCTGGCCCTCCAAGCCCATGAACGAACCCGTCACCGACCGCGACCTGAGCGCCGCCGCCGACGACGTACTCGTCGGCCTGGTCCAGCGCGGTGACCAGCGGGCCTTTCGCCACCTGGTGGAGCGTCATCACGAACGGGTCCGAAACCTTCTGTTCGCCATCTTCCACGATGAACATCTTGTTGAAGATCTGGCACAGGAGGTCTTCATCAAGGCCTACGAAGCCCTGCCGTCATTCAGGTTCGAGGCCTCGTTCTACACGTGGCTCTACCGGATCGCCATTAATAAGGGCCGGGATGAGATGCGGAGGCGAAAGCTCCGCAAATTCTTTTCATTGCAGCAGATGGACGATGGAGCCAGGGCCGAGCTCGAAGCCCGGATCGCGGAGAGGCCGGCCGACGTTGACGCCCCGGACCTCGTCGCGCTTGGGCTCCGCACATTACCAGATCATCAGCGCGAGGTCGTCATCATGAAGGACCTCCAGGGATTTTCGTACGAAGAGATCGCCGAGATCCTTCACATCGAAGTTGGGACCGTCAAGTCCCGGCTTTCACGTGCGCGCACGGCGCTGAAACAGGTCCTCGGCCCGATGCTCGACAAGGATACCGCATGAACCTTCCGCTACCATCTGAAGACGCGTTACTCATCAGCCGCGCGATCGACGGCGACCTTTCGCCGGAGGAGCAGGTGCAGTTCGACGAACGGTGTCTGCGTGATGCTCAGTTCCGCGCAGAGGTCGAATCACGGCGCCGGCTTCAACGTCTCGTTCGCCGTACACCCGGCTTGGGCGTTGACGCCGGGTTCGTGAACCGGGTCATGACGTCCCTTCCGTCCCACGGTCAAGAGGACGGGGACGTGCTGCCGTTCCCACGGCGCTATCTGCCCATTGCGGTCACGATCGTCACGGCATCGTTGGCCATCGCGACATTCATGGTGCTGGAAAGCCGCATCCCGCTTCTGCGGTTCTGGGAGCAACAGGCAGAATCGGTCCGGCAGGCATATGAGCAGACCGTCACGCAGGGGAACCTGTGGCCCCTCTTCGGAGATCTCGACGCGGATCGGACGATCCAGTTCGCCATGACAGGCACGCTTCCAATTGACAAGGACAAGGGTGCGACGCTCAAGGT
>CAYYOV010000006.1:0-9522 GCA_964473365.1 uncultured Ignavibacteriaceae bacterium | reverse complement strand
TCGCCATGACAGGCACGCTTCCAATTGACAAGGACAAGGGTGCGACGCTCAAGGTTGACGACCGTGCAAAGGATGGATACCGCATCGAAGTGAAGAAAGACGCCTCACGTCCGGCACGAGAAGTGACGGTTGCTGAGTTCATGTCAGCCGTCAAGCCGTCGATCACGCAACGTCGGGCGCTCGACTCGGTACTGAATGCCGCACGCGAGGAACTACAAACGGCAGTGCTCGTCGGCGCGAACGATGAGATCGCGATCAAGTCTGATCTCCGCCGATTGAATCGTGCCGTCGTGTCGGGGCTGGCTGCATGTCTCGAGCCAGAACAGCGGACCAAGATGGGCCGCTTCATGACCGTCCGAGAAGCTCCATACGTGCTCTTCGGAAGTGAAGGGGACCCTCGGTCTTCGCAGGAGATTGTCGAGACCCTCCGTCCGTCAAATCCACGGCACGAGTTCGTGGTCTTGCGTCCCGACTCGCTGCTGATCTCCCGCTACCGGATCGACGCCAACCAGTTGCACGTGCAACTGGAGCAGCATCAGGCCGTCGCGATGGAGTTGGCGGCCCGGCGAGATCGGATGATCCGTCGCTGGATCGATCAAGCGGAGATGCCGGAGATCCCGGCCAGCGCTCCGGAAGTGATGGCCCGGGTCAATCTGCGGGCGCGTCGCGACCGTCTCTCGATAGAGGTAAACGACTCCATCAGCGGCCGCGTCGTCTTCTTCAATATTGGTGTCGCCCCCAGGGTTTGGGTTGAAGGAGATGAGCCTCCGGCGCCTGGTGGCGAGGAAATCCTCCGGGGTGATGCGCCTCGCACGGGTGGCGCGCGCGTTGTCGTCGGCCCCCGGGTCCCACCCCCGCCAAAGCCGGACTCTGTCAGGGCAAAACGACGAGCTCTCCCCGTCGTCATAGAATAGAGGGATCTGGTGGTATGAGACTGTCCGTTGTGTGCAACTCTCCACTTCGCCCCCGTCAACAACCGGGGGCGAAGTACTTTCTGGGGCGTCAAAAACGGTTGACATTTTCGGTTTGTTCCGCTATATTTTAAAGCTAATTCATTCATGATGCCGTCAGGAGAGTCAGTCGTGGAAACGACGCCGAGAACAAGGTTTTTCAAGACCGAGGAAGTCGGGCAAAAGTGGTATGTGGTCGATGCCGCCGGCCAGACGCTGGGCCGTTTGGCTTCAGAGATCGCCCATGTCCTTCGGGGGAAGCACAAGCCCCAGTATACGCCGAACGCAGATGTCGGCGATTTCGTCATCGTCGTGAACGCGTCGCAGATCCAGCTGACAGGCAAGCGCCTCGATCAGAAGGAACTCTACCGGAACACGCTGTATCCGGGCGGTGCTCGATTCACGGCCGTGAAAGAACTGATCAAGTCGCGTCCGGAGGTGGTGGTTGAGCATGCCGTCAAGGGAATGCTTCCGAAGACACGACTCGGCCGCCGCATCGGAATGAAGCTGAAAGTGTATGGCGGGAGCGATCACCCGCACACGGCGCAACGTCCCGAGCCCCTGAAGTTCTAAGGAAAGCAACCAGCATGGCACAACGCATCATCGTCGGACGCCGGAAGACCGCCGTCGCCCGCATCAAACTCTTCGATGGTTCCGGTAAGGTCACGGTCAACGGCCGTGAGCTCGAGAACTATTTTCCGCTTGAGACGCATCGCCAGGAGGTGCTGAAGCCCCTCACGGTGACCGAGAAGCTCGGCCGGTTTGACGTGGCCGCAGTCGTCGAAGGCGGCGGATCGATGGGCCAGGCCCAGGCGATCAAACTTGGCATCGCCCGCTCGCTCGTCGCGTCTGACGACGACCTGCGCGGTGCGCTTCGGCAGCATGGCCTCCTGACGCGTGACCCGCGCGCCGTCGAGCGGAAGAAGTACGGCCAAAAGAAGGCGCGCAAACGCTTCCAGTTCTCGAAGCGCTAAGAGAATTGTTCGACCCGGGGGCCGGCACAATGCCGGACCCCGGTGCTTTATCCATCAATCATGCGACCCGATCCAACCGGCAGTGTCCTGGCCTCTTCGTGAGACAGGATTCCGGAAGGAGATGACGGCCGCAGGTGACCAACTGAAAGGATCGACCGATGCCCCGCATCGAGCTGGAAGCCCTCCTCCAGGCCGGCGCCCATTTCGGGCACCTGACCCGCCGCTGGAATCCCAAGATGAAGCCGTTCATTTTCATGGAGCGGAATGGGATCCACATCATTGATCTGAAGAAGACCCAAGAGATGGCCGATGATGCATTCACGGCCGTTTCGAATATCATTGCCGAAGGGAAGAAGATCCTCTTCGTCGGCACGAAGACGCAGGCCTCCGACGTCGTCAAGGAAGAGGCGCGCCGCTGCAATGCACATTTCGTGACCGAGCGCTGGATGGGTGGCATGCTGACGAACTTTTCGACGATCCGAAAGAGCGTGAAGCGTCTGACGAACATCGAGAAGATGGAGAACGACGGTACCTTCGACAAGCTGACCAAGAAGGAGCGCCTGATGTTGTCGCGCGAACGCGACAAGCTTCAGGAAGTTCTCCAGGGTGTTGTTGAGATGACGCGCTTGCCAGGCGTGATCTATGTTGTCGACATCAACAAAGAGGATATCGCAGTGAAGGAAGCCCGTCGATTGGGAATTCCTGTTGCGGCGATCGTCGACACGAATACCGACCCCGGGCTCGTCGATTTTCCGATCCCCGCGAATGACGATGCGCTCAAGTCGATCCAGCTCATCACGAAGGTCATCGCGGACGCCGTCATCGACGGCGACCAGCGTTCCTCAGCCCGTCGGGCCGAAGAAAGCGCCGCTCCCGAAGCGGCCGTCAAAGCCGAACGCACACATTCACCCTCTGCCCGTTAACGAAGAACCATGAGTCAGATCACCTCCGATATTGTCAAGAAGCTCCGCGACATGACCGGCGCCGGCATGATGGACTGCAAAAAGGCGCTGGAAGAGTCGAAGGGAGACATGGATGCGGCCGTCGAGTACCTGCGGAAGAAAGGGGCCGCCACCGCCGCCAAGCGTGCTGATAAGGAAGCCAACCAAGGCGTCATTGAAGCGTATATCCATGCCGGTGGACGCATTGGCACGCTTGTCGAGCTGAACTGCGAGACCGATTTCGTGGCGAAGACGCCCGGCTTTAAGGCGCTGGCGCATGACATCGCCATGCAGATCGCGGCGATGAATCCCCAGTACGTCAGTCGCGAACAGGTAGGGCAGGCCACGATCGCCAAGGAACTCGAGATCTACGCGGATCAGGCGAAGAATGAAGGGAAGCCTGAGCACGTCGCGACCAAGATCGCGCAAGGTCGGCTGGAAAAGTTCTACCAGGAGTCCTGCCTTCTCGAGCAAAGCTTCATCAAAGACTCGGGGAAGACCATCAAGGATATTATCCAGGATGAAGTATCGCGTGTCGGAGAAAAGATCGAGATCCGACGGTTCCTGCGGTTCCATCTTGGTGAATCGACGAGCGCCTGAACACTCCATTCGCACACAAAATCCCGACCTTGCTCGGGATTTTGTGTGACAAGACCTATGACCGCTCCCCGGTACAAGCGCATCCTCCTCAAGCTCAGCGGCGAAGCCCTCATGGGAGACCGCTCCTATGGGATCGACGCTTCGGTCCTCGGACGCTACGCAGACGAGGTCAAGTCTGCCACTGACCTCGGCGTGCAGGTCGGCATCGTTATCGGCGGCGGCAATATTTACCGCGGCGTCGAGCACTCGTCCGATGGCATCGACAAGATGACGGGGGACCATATGGGCATGCTGGCCACCGTCATCAACGCTCTCGCGCTCCAGAGTGCCCTCGAGCATCACGGAGTCCCTACGAGGTGTCAGACGGCGATCGATATGGCCAAGATCGCCGAACCCTTCATCCGCCGACGGGCGGTACGGCACCTCGAGAAGGGCCGCGTCGTCATCTTTGCGGCGGGGACTGGGAATCCGTACTTTACGACCGACACCGCGGCCGTGCTCCGCGCGATTGAAATTGGCGCCGATGTCATCCTGAAAGGAACGCGCGTCGACGGGGTATACGACAGCGACCCGGAGAAGAACGCCTCGGCCACGAAGTTCTCAGAGATCTCCTATGAAGATGTTCTCCGCCGTGATCTACGCGTCATGGACCTCACGGCGATCACGCTCTCAAAAGAGAATCGACTTCCGCTTATCGTATTCAACATGAATCTTCCGGGGAACCTCCGCCGTCTTGTGCTCGGCGATCCCGTCGGCTCTCGCGTGATGGATTTCCCCACCCTCGACACCAAGGTCACGAGCCAGCGATGAATGCCAAAGACATCCTCAAGAACGCGGACGATCGCATGAAGAAGGCGGTCGAGGTCGTTCGCGAAGAGCTCATCCGTGTTCGCACGGGCAAGGCCACGACGGCCCTGTTGGACACCGTCAAGGTCGACTACTACGGTTCCATGGTTCCTCTCAAGCAGGTCGCCAACGTGAGCACCCCCGATGTTCACACGGTCAGTGTTCAGCCGTGGGAAAAGGCGATGATCGGGCCGATCGAAAAGGCGGTGTTGAACGCAAACCTCGGCCTGAATCCCGTCAATGACGGGAATGTCGTCCGCGTGCCGATCCCGCCGCTCAACGAAGAACGCCGCAGGGAACTCGTCAAGCTTGTGAAGAAATTCACGGAAGAAGGGAAGGTAGCCATCCGCAACGTTCGCCGTGACGCGATCGAGCACCTGAAGAAGGCGGAGAAAGAAGAACACATGTCAGAGGACGACCGGAAGCGCTCGGAAGTCGATGCCCAGAAGATGACCGACAAACATATCAAAGAGATCGACGATCTCCTGGCGCAAAAAGAGAAAGAGATTATGGAGGTCTGACACGGACCCTCATGTCAAACGAAAACCCCGCCAACGCGGGGTTTTTTTGTTATCCTCTCCGCAACTTCGCCATTGCGGATATCGTATTGCTAGGAGATCCAGAAAGGGCCTCCCATGACAATCGCATCAAAACGTCTGACCCGAAGCGCCTCCGATCGCGTTATCGCTGGCGTCTGCGGTGGACTTTCCGAATACCTCGACGTCGATCCGCTCTTCATCCGGCTGGCCTGGGTCCTCATGGTCCTGGCTGGTGGTTTCGGGATCCTGCTCTATGTCGCCTGGATCGTCATCGTCCCCGTCGGGACACCCGGAGTGGCGTCGCACACCGAGCGCCGCAGCCGCTCGACGTTCGGAGCTCTTGTCGGCGGACTCTTCGTGATGTTGGGCGTGCTTCTGCTCCTTGACGAATTCCACATCTTCCATATGGACCACTTCTTCGATTGGTCCTGGAAGTTCGCGGGACCGGCGCTCCTGATCGCGGGCGGTTCGTATCTCATCTTCCGACGGCGTGAAGCCAGTGTCTCCTCTGAACCATCCACCAGCGCACCGGAGGAGCCCATCAACGTGAAGCGCTTTCAGAAGAGCCGGACCGATCGCAAACTGTTCGGCGTCTGCGGCGGCCTGGCGTCGTATTTCGAGGTCGACCCGACGCTCGTACGGCTTGCAGTCGCCGGCGTGACGATCGCGGCGCCTCCGTTCGGGATCATCGGATATCTGGCATTGGCCGTCCTGGCACCAACAGCATCGCCGGTGGTCGCTACGCCCCAACCGACGGCGTCGCAATCATGAACGGCCGGAGTCTTGACATCATGTCCGGCGGACTCATTGTTGCCGCCGGACTTGCGCTCCTCCTGAATGCGCTGGACGTGCGCCCGGAAGCGATGGTGACGGTGGCGTGGGGATGTGCCTCGCTCCTGTCCGGACTCCACGCGGTGAGCGGATTGATCGCCGGTTCGAACCGGAAGAAATTCTGGGGCGCGCTGGGCTTCGTAGCGGCCGGCCAACTTGCGTTGTGGAACGCGGGCATCCTGACACCGACGCTGGAAGAGAGCTTCGCAGCCGCTTCTCTTTGGGTGGGACTGGCGTTCACGTTCGTATGGCTGAGTCAGCCATACAAGCTCGATGTGCTTGCTGCCGCCCTTCTCTTTGCCGGTCCTGGCGTGGGGTACTACCTGTGGTGGCACGAACTTGTCGACCTCCGCTCTCTGGAACGCTGGGCGGGAAGCGGATGGCCGGCGTTGATCATCCTCGTCGGGATCGGTCTGATCCTCCGGGCGGTGGTCCGACCGACGCGTCAGTGAGCTTCAAGCCAGCTCTTTCCCGTCCCCATATCGACCTGAATGGGGACGGAGAGGGGGAGAGCTTCGACCATCTGCCGTTCAACGATCCTCCGCACATCCGCTTCTTCCTTCTTCCTCACCTCGAACAGCAATTCGTCGTGCACCTGCAAGAGCATCGCTGAAGACAGCCGGGCCTCCTGAAACGCCCGGTGGATGCGGACCATTGCGATCTTGATCATGTCCGCAGCGGTGCCCTGGATCGGCATGTTGATCGCCTGTCGTTCTGCGTTCTGTCGTACCGAGCGGTTCTGACTCCGAAGATCAGGCAGGTACCGCCGTCTCCCCAGCAGTGTTTGCACATAGCCCGACTGTGTCGCCGACGCGATGGTATCCTGAATATACTGCCGGACCTTTGGGAAGCGTTCGAAATACCGATCGATGATCTCCTTGGCTTCTGTCTGTGAGATCTCGAGCCGGTTTGCGAGCCCGAACGGTCCGATCCCGTACATGATCCCGAAGTTCACCTCTTTGGCCTTCCGACGCATGTCGCGGCTGACATCTGCGGTCTGCACGCCGAACACTCTCGCGGCGGTGGTCGCATGGATGTCCTCGCCGTTCCGGAACGCCTCTGCCAGTCCCTCATCACCGGCAATATGTGCCATGACACGCAACTCGATCTGTGAGTAGTCGGCCGAAAGCAGGATGGCGCCGCGCTCACCGACGACGAACGCGCCACGAATCGCCTTACCGGCCTCGGTGCGGATCGGGATGTTTTGCAGATTCGGGTCGCTGCTTGAGAGTCGCCCGGTTGCAGCGACCGTCTGTGCGTAGGATGTGTGGACCCGTCCTGTATCTGGATGGACGAGCTGCGGCAATGCGTCGACGTACGTCGATTTCAGCTTCGAGAGCTGGCGGTATTCAAGCAGCGATTCGACGATCGGGTGGGCGTGGCGCAGTGATTCAAGGACCCCGACATCTGTCGAAAATCCTGTCTTGGTCTTCCGGACAGGAGGGAGTCCGAGCTGTGTGAACAGGATCTTGCCGAGTTGCTGGGTCGAATTAAGGTTGAAGGGCCCTCCGGCGAGCTCGTGGATCTTGGTCGTGAGCCCTTTGATCTGTCGCTCCATCTCCTTGGACATCTCCGCGAGCGATGCTGTGTCCAAGGCGACGCCCCGACGCTCCATGTCGGCGAGCACGGACACCAGGGGCATCTCGACGTCATGAGCCAGGCGGTCAAGCTTCTCCTCTTCCAATTTTGTCGAGAGGCGCTTCCAGAGGCGGAAGGTGATGTCGGCATCCTCGCAAGAGTAATCCGACAGCGCCTGGGGGTCCACTTCACGGATCGGGCGCTGCTGCTTTCCCTGTCCGACGAGGTCCTCAAACGATACCGGGGAGTAGCCGAGATACTCTCGGGCGACCGCGTCCATGTTGTGCTGGGTGTCCTCGCGCAACAGATAGCTTGCAACCATCGTGTCGAAGTCGGCTCCCGCAACATCGATGCCGTGGCGCGACAGTACGAGGATGTCGTATTTGATGTTGTGGCCCGCCTTCGGCAAGGATGCATCCTCAAGCGGTCCTTTGATCAACGAGGCAACGGCGTCCCATCCAAGGTCATCGCTGGACGCTGCAGGGAACATTCCTTTGGCATCGCTGGTATCGGCGATCGGGATGTAGTAGGCCTCGCGCTCACGGAACGAGAACGAAATGCCCACCAAGTCCGCCCGGAGCGCATCTGTCGACGTCGTCTCGGTGTCAAACACGAAGCCCTTCGAGGCGGACAACGCCTTGGCCAGCTCTCTGACGGCCTCGAGCGACGTGACCCGGTGATATGTATGCTTGTCGCTTGCGATGGTCGCATATTCGACGACCGGTGGGGCCGGTTCGGCGGGGGCCGGACCTTTGCTCGCCGGAGCTTCCGGAGCCCGGGCTCCATCCAGGCGGCTGAGCAGCGATCGGAACTCCATCGAACGGTACAACTCCCGCAATTTGTCCCTGTCCGGTGGCTCCAATCGAAATGCCGGTAGGTCGAGGTCTACCGGAACGTCGGTGTGGATCGTGACGAGCGTGCGGGAGAGGAATGCGAGTTCACGGTTGGCCTCGAGCTTGGACCGAACGCCCTTCTGGGGAATGTCGTCGAGCGATCGATAAAGCGATTCCAAGCCGCCGTACTTCTGGATGAGCGGTATCGCCGTCTTCTCTCCAATGCCCGGAACGCCTGGCACATTGTCTGAACTGTCGCCGGTCAGTGCGAGCACTTCGATCACCTTGTCGGGCGTGACACCGAACTTCTCCTTCACGCCGTCGAAACTCACCACCTCCGGATCGCCTCCTTGCTTTGCGGGACGCATCAGCGACACGTTGGGCGAGACAAGTTGCATGAAGTCCTTGTCACCGCTGACAAGGAAGACACGAAGCCCTTCCTTCTCCGCCTTCCGGGCGAGCGTACCGATGATGTCGTCCGCCTCGAACCCAGGCATTTCGAGCAAGGGAATGCGATGGGCGCGGATGACCTCTTTCAGCGGTTCGAGCTGTGCGACCATATCCTCCGGCATCTTCTCCCGCGTCGCCTTGTACTCTGCGTAGGCCTCATGGCGGAACGTAGGAGTCTTCGTGTCGAACGCGACGGCCAGATAGTCGGGGAGCGACTCATTGATGATCCGGTTGAGAAACGTCACGAATCCGTACACGGCGCTGACGTTGCGTCCATCCGACGTCATGAGAGGTCGCTGGATGAAGGCAAAATACGCCCGATAGGCGATGGCCATGCCGTCGACAAGGAAGAGACGTGGTGTGCGGTCGCTCATGCGAGGGAAGATTCTGAAGGTGAACGGTCTGGGATAGGGGCCGGTGGATCCGGTCGGACATCGCCGTGCTCTTCGGGGGTGTCGACGAGTGTTGTCCGCACGAACCAGATCGATATGAGCAACATGCCGAAGGCGAACAGGAACACGGAGCGCAGTCCCAGATGTGCCCCGATGAACCCTCCGAGCGGGGCGCCGATGAAGTTGGCCAGCGTATTTCCGCTTGTGGCGATCCCAAGGATCCCACCACGACGATTCGGCGGTGCGAATTTGCTGACGTACGAGTACAGAACGGGCAGCATGCCTCCGAGGCTAAATCCGAGCAGGGCACGCAGGACGATCAACGGGGCAACGTGTGTGACGACGGCGTGCAGGCCATATGCGATGCCGGCACCCAGGAAAGCGAGCGAGAGGTTCTTCCTAATATTTCTGCGGTCGTTGCGACGGCCCCACCAGGGAGCTGACACGACGGTGAACAGACCTGCGACCGAAAAGATGGCTCCCGCGGCGGTGGCCACATATTCCGTGTCCCCCAGCATCGAATCGACATAGAGCGCGAAGATCGGTTGGACGAAGAACACGCTCATCTGTGAGATAACGATGAGGACG
>CAYYOV010000005.1:46645-98271 GCA_964473365.1 uncultured Ignavibacteriaceae bacterium | reverse complement strand
GCAACTGGCGTAGCCCCTACGCAGACAACGTTTCGGGCCGATTCCGCCACGGCGATCTGAGCCCCAATGCGTGGATTCAAATACACATACCTGGCGTTGCAGTCCGTCTTCAGCGCGAGTGCCTTCGAGGTGCCCTTGATGCGGACAATTGCTGCGTCACCCTCGCTCGTAAGCACACTGTTCGTTCTCACCATGCTGTCATACTGCTCATATACCCAACGCTTGCTGGCAATACTTGGGTGGCTGAGCAATTTGCACAACTCTGCGGTCAGATCGGCAGGCACTGGCACGTCAGCGATGGGAAACGCGTGCACGTCTTTCAAGTAGGCAGGTTCTTTCGATTCTCGATGGTAGACAGGCGCCCCACCACCCAGGACGAGCGTCTCAGCGGGAATCGTCGCTGCTACCTTCCCCGCGACCTCAACGATCAGGTTGTCTCCGTCCTCCACTGTCCCAATAACTTCTGCGTGTAAGTCCCATTTGTCAAATATCTTATTGACATCTGCCTCATGTCCCTTCTGGACGATGAAGAGCATGCGTTCTTGTGATTCCGAGAGCATGATCTCATACGCGGTCATCCCCGACTCGCGCAACGGGACATGCGTCAGGTCGATCTTCATTCCCGACGGCCCTTTGGCACTCATCTCTGACGTCGAACAGGTGATGCCGGCTGCCCCCATGTCCTGGACACCCACGACATATCCGGTCTGAATCGCTTCAAGCGTGGCTTCGAGGAGCAGTTTCTCGGTAAAGGGGTCCCCGACTTGGACGGCCGGCCGTCTCGCCTCAGAAGCTTCAGAGATCTCCTCCGATGCAAACGTAGCCCCGTGAATGCCGTCTCTGCCTGTTGACGACCCAACGATCATCACGCTGTTCCCCTTCCCCTTCGCCAGAGCCTTCGCAACCCGCCCGTGCTCAACGATGCCTACCGCCATCGCATTTACGAGGGGATTTCTTGCATAGCAGTCCTCAAAATATACTTCACCTGCAACGGTCGGAACGCCGAAGCTATTGCCGTAATCACCGATACCCTTCACAACTCGCTTGAAGAGATATCGGGTATGCGGATCGTTCAGTGATCCGAATCGGAGGGAGTTCAACGCCGCTATCGGTCTCGCTCCCATCGAAAAGATGTCCCTGAGTATCCCGCCCACTCCCGTTGCAGCCCCCTGATAGGGTTCAACGGCGGAGGGGTGGTTATGGCTCTCGATCTTGAACGCCACCGCAAGTCCATCTCCGATATCAACCAACCCGGCGTTCTCCTCGCCAGCAGCGACGAGCAGTCTGCCACCACTCCTTGGAAGGGTCTTGAGGAGCGCGATCGAGTTCTTATAGCTGCAATGCTCGCTCCACATCACCGAGAAGATCCCCAACTCTGTGTACGAAGGGGTCCGCCCAAGGATCTCAAGGACGCGCTTGTATTCGTCCGACGTGAGCCCATGTTCCTTGGCGAGCTCTGGTGTGACCTCTGGCTGTGAGCCTATAATTGGCTTGAAATCAGACATACTATTTGTCTTCGATGAATGGGTTAAACTTCGTTTACTTAAAGCGATTTTAGGGCTCCTGATGGAACGTCATTAGCAGGGATCCCTTCTCCACCGGCTGCCTCTCCGAGACGGAAATTGATTCTACACGCCCAGAGCGGTCGGCCTTGACTTCATTCTCCATCTTCATGGCCTCGAGAACCAATAATCCGTCTCCTTTTGAGACGGTTGCACCCAGCTTCACGAGAACCTTCAGCACCAATCCAGGCATGGGTGCCTTCACTGTGAAAGAGCCTCCCTCCGTCCCTTGACTCGCCTGCATCCGCAGCCGCAACAAGGAGCGCTGGTCGTCAATTGTGCCCGCTACATTCTTTCCATTGACTGACAGGCTGACGTCTCTCTCCGAACCATTCGTTTCATGGAGAATGCGGTAGACCCGCCCGTCTACCTCCACCATCCCGATGCCATCAACCGTGGCTTCAGACCTTGCGGATATCGACTTCCCATCGACCTCGCAACGGCCATCCGGTGGACAATAGACCCGCATCTCTCGCTTCCCGATCGTAACGAGATACTCGTGCGGCCTTAGCGGTGGAGTTGTTTTCTCTGGTCCGTCCATCCTGTTCCAGTCGTTTTCGGATCCATCGATCGGTCGCTTCGATTCCGGCCATGTGCCCGATGAAGCGCAACGGCGACGGCGGCAGCGATCTCTTCCCCGTCCTTTAGTTCGTCCATTGCCTCTGGTCGAAATCGATCCGCGACGAAATGTGTGTCAAACTTCCCGCCAACGAACTGCTCATCGTGCAGAACACTCCTACAAAATGGGGCTGTGGTCCGTACGCCGGCGACGACCAACTCCTCCAGCGCACGGATCATGCGCTCGATCGCCTGACTCCGATCTGACCCCCACACGATCACTTTGGCCAGGAGTGGGTCATAGAACACGGAAATATCGTCCCCCGCCTGGACTCCGCTATCGACCCGCACGAACGGCCCGGACGGCCAACGGACCGTTTGCAGCCGACCGGTCGAGGGAAAGAAGTTGTTCGCCGGGTCCTCGGCGCATATCCGACACTCGATCGCATGGCCACGGCGGATCACCTCTTCCTGTCTGAAAGAGAGTGTCCGCCCCTCGGCGACCCTGATCTGTTCCCGAACCAGATCCAGTCCGGTCACGAGCTCGGTCACAGGATGCTCGACCTGGAGCCGTGTGTTCATTTCCAGGAAGTAGAACCGATTCTCCGCATCAACGATGAACTCGATCGTGCCGGCGTTGACGTAGCCTGCGGCCCGAACGAGGGCCACTGCAGCTTCACCCATCGCCATTCGCATGGCCGCCGTCATGATCGGCGATGGCGTCTCTTCGATCACCTTCTGGTGCCGTCGTTGGATCGAACACTCGCGCTCGCCGAGGTAGATAGCGTTGCCATGGGCGTCGGCGATGATCTGCATTTCAATGTGCCGCGGCCGCTCGACATACTTCTCGACATAGACCCGGTCATCCCCAAACGCGCTCATGGCTTCCGATCTGGCAGATCGCAACGCAGACGCCAGGGCGGCCGGCTCAGCCACGACCCTCATCCCCTTGCCACCGCCACCGGCAGCAGCTTTCAAGAGGACGGGGAAACCGACCGACGTCGCGACGTCCAGCGCCTCCCTCTCGTCGCGCAACGGTTCGATCGTCCCTGGCACTGTGGGGACCCCAGCGGCCTGTGCTCGCTGCCGCGCAGCCGTCTTGTCACCCATGGCCCGGATCGCTTCAGCCGACGGACCAATAAATATGAGACCGGCATCAACAACGGCCTGGGCGAACGAAGGGTTCTCCGACAGAAATCCGTACCCCGGGTGGATCGCGTCAGCACCCGATCGCTTTGCGGCATCGATGATCTTTTCCTGGCGGAGGTAGGACTCTGCCGGCGTCGCGCCACCCAACGACACGGCCCGATCGGCGCTTTGCACGTGCAATGCGTTCCGGTCGACGTCCGAATAGACTGCGACCGTCACGATCCCCATCTCTCGACACGTACGCATGATCCTGCATGCGATCTCGCCCCGATTCGCCACCAGCACGGTATGGATCGATCGTTCCACTGATCAGTCGGAAAGTTCCACCACCGTCACTCCAGCACCGCCTTCGTTCCAATCCGCCAGCCGATGGCCTCGGATATTCGGCGCCGTCTTCAAATATTCGGCTACCCGCTTGCGCAAGGCGCCGGTTCCTTTTCCATGGATGATATCGACCCGATGTAGCCCGGCCACCGCTGCCCGTTCCAACGCCTGTTCGACCTGAGCGATGGCCTCGTCACCAGTCAGTCCCCGCACATCCACCTCTGGCGACGCAGAAGGAAGCGTGATGTCGTTCGTCGCGGTGGAAGGATGGAACGTCCGACCGGTCGCTTTTGCGCGGACGAGCTGACGTCGGTCCATCCGTATGCGAATCGAACCCACCAGTACGGTTGCCCGATCGCCTTCGATCTCTACGATCTCTCCTTCCGAATTCCCGTCGCGCACGCGGATCCGGTCACCCGGATGGAGGTCCTCGCTGTCGGCGGGCACCGGAGGGGCAACATCGCGTTCATCGGCCTCCAGCGTCGACTTGAGCTCGTCGAGATGTCGGCGCGCATTCTTGATCTGCGACAGATCACCTGCACTCTGTCGGACTTCCCGAACGGCCAGCTCGATCGTCTTGCTGGCATGCGAGACCAGATCTCGCGCCTCGCGGACGGCCCGGGCCTTTTCCTGTCGCGTTTCCTCGCGCAATGCCGCAAGTCGGCTTGCCAGGTCGGCTGCACGTTGTTCTGCCGTCTCGTTCTGACGACGTAAGCTCTCCTGCGCTTCCACCATCTCCAGTCGTCGACGGTCCAACTCCACCAACAACGATTCCAGACGTGTCTTGTCAGATCCCAGACGTCGACGGGCCTGCTCCAGGATCTCCGAGGGCAGTCCGATGCGCTCTGCGAGTTCAAGAGCGTAGCTGCTGCCCGGCACGCCAGGACGGAATCGGAACGTGGGCCTCAAGGTCGCCGGATCGAATTCCATCGATCCATTTGCGATCCCCTCAGTACTGTGCGCAAATGCCTTCAACGAACCCTGGTGTGTCGTTGCCACGCACAGTGAGCGCCGGGTGCGAAGTTCGTCCAACACCGCCATCGCCAGGGTACTTCCCTCTTCCGGGTCCGTGCCTGAACCGATCTCATCCACCAGAACGAGCGACTGATCGTCGGCACCTTCGAGAAGCGAGCGAAGGAGCACGAGGTGTGAACTGAAGGTGCTCAGATCATGCTCGATCGACTGATCGTCGCCGATATCGACAAAGATCCGGCGGAAGGGAAAGATAATTGTCGCCGAACCTGCAGGAATATGCAACCCCGCAGCTCCGCAGAGGCACAGCAGACCGATCGTCTTGAGCGCAACGGTCTTTCCACCCGCATTCGGCCCCGTGATCACCAGGGCCGTATCCCGATTTCCCAGGTCGACCGACAGAGGGACCACCTCTGTCCGGTCATGCCGTTGCAGCAAGACAGGATGCCGGCCATCTTCGATGCGGACCAACGGTGTGTCGCTGATCGTCGGCGCCGTGCCGATCACTTCGATCGAATAGCGCGCGCTGGCGAACAGCACGTCGAGGTCGACCAGCGTGTGGTACGCCTGCTCGAGCGGATCGCGGATCTCGGCAACCTGCGTCGTAAGCGCCGCGAGGATCTTGAGGATCTCCCGGTGCTCCGCTAATTGGAGTTCACGAAGCGCGTTGTTGAGCTCCAGCGTTTCTGTCGGTTCGATGAAGACCGTGGCCCCACTGGCCGACGACGAATGAACAAAGCCAGGTACCCGACCCTTGAATTCCGATTTAATGGGGATCACAAGCCGACCATCGCGAGTCGTGATGATCTCGTCCTGCGCGAATTCCTGTTCCGACACACGACGCAGGATGGATGCGAGCCGACGTTGCAGTCCCTCCCGCGTCGAAGCCATATCATTCCGCAATCGACGAAGCTCGTGACTTGCGCCATCGCGCACCATGCCCTGATCGTCTATCGCCTGCGAGATGTTGTACTCGACAACGCGGTCAAGCAACAGGCCTGGCGTGAAGCGCGCAAGGGGGGCGAATCGGTCGGTCCGCCGCTTCAGGAAGAGATGCATGTCCCGCGAGGTGCGGAGCACGAGGGCAACGTCGAGCAGATCGACGGCAGCGAGCCCCTGGTTGGCCACCAGTGTCTTGCGAAGATGCGGACGGATATCGCGGAAGCCAGAGAGCGGAACGGAGTGTTCTTCGACGAGGATCTCTTTTGCGGCGGTGGTCTCGTCCAGCCGGCGGCGGATCGCCGGACGATCGGTGAGCGGAGTGATGCGGGCCACAGCATCGCGACCGGGGGACGACAACGCATGATGCGCGATGCGATCCAGGACCTTCGGAAATTCGAGCTTGCGAAGGGCGAGGTCCACGGTCGCGTCCGTCGGGTCCGTCGAGGACATCACCGGCGAACGGCAGCTTTTGCGGAATCAATTGCCCGGGAGGAGGCCGCAGGCGCCCGCCGAGCGGCGTCGAGCGACTTCTTCTTGTCGATCACTTCGCCTTCCGGCAGCGACAGGTCCTTCAGTCGTTCGAGCGTTTCCGGACCGAGCGTCATGACTTGATCGAGGATCTGTGGCGAGATATTGACCACACTCTTGTAGATGCGTGAGTCGCGCTTCATTGCTCGCGACGGAAAACCGATCATCGCCATGATGAACAGGAACGAGCTCACGAACAAGACACCCTGGATGACGCCGGCCACCCCTCCCCCAACCCGGTCGCCGATCCCCCCGATCTTGTAGGGACCGGTCGCGAACCGATAGATAAGCGATTGGATGATCATGACGCCGAAGAAGACGGTGAGCGCACCAAGCAACGGCGCATTCGAAGGATCGACCCCGCCGCTTTCGACGAGAACGTCAGCTGTGTCGCGCATGAACGTTTGGCTGAGAATGAGGGCGACGATCGTCATGATCGCAGATACGCCCTTCCGAACGGAACCGTCACGAACACCGATCAAGCCGGCCATGATGATCCAACCACCCAGGAGAATGTCGAGGATCATGCTCCGCTCCCGAGACGGGTCTTCACAAGCTCCTGAATGACCGAGCCGTCGATCTTGCCTTTCAGTTCTTTCATCACCATCGGCATGACCTTCCCCATATCCTTGGGACCCGCAGCCCCGGTCTCTCCGACGATACGAGCGACGACAGCCTCGGCCTCCTCTTTCGACATCTGCTTCGGAAGGTACTCCTGGATCACGGTCAGTTCACGCCGCTCGATGTCGGCAAGATCGGCACGCGACGCTTTGTCGTACAATTCGATCGCTTCGCGGCGTTTCTTGGCCGCCGCGATCAAGGCCTGCACCTCGTCCTCTGGGGTAACCGTGCCTGTCCCCCGCTTCGAGAGGTCGATAAGCAGTGCTCGGATCGACCGGACGGTGTTGAGCCGTACCTGATCGCCCGACTTCATGGCCGACTTCAAGTCCTGATTGATGCGTTCAGTTAGCGTCATGCTTTGGATTCATAGATTCTATTCAAAATACGCAATTTCGAGCCGAAATTCCATCATATCACGATAACACGAAAGCCCGTCCTCCCTCACACAGGTGGACGGGCTCATCGTTGCTCCTGATCTGCATAGGGCAGAAAGACGCTTCTATGCTCTACCAGGCAAGGAAATGATCGTACCCGACGCGGTGGTGGAGGGTTCACAAAGCCACTGGGTCACGCGACATATCTCTGTCAGAGGCACCCATGCGCGCATATCAGCGTCGGGCATCGATCGGCGGTTGGCCGGCGTGTCGATGATCGTTGGCGCGATCACGTTCACCGCGACGCCACGTTCCGCCCCTTCCTTTGCCGCCACTTCCGCAAGGTGATGCACGGCCGCCTTTGATATCCCATATGCCGCCACACCCCCTGGGAGCATGTGCCCCGTCGCTGCGCCAATGAGAACGATCCGACCCTTCCGCTCGGGCTGCATGTGTCGCAAAGCCTCCCGAACACACAAGACGGCACTTCGGAGGTTCACACGGAGCATGCGGTCCCAGACTTCCATCTGGGTCCGTTCGATGGTTCCTCCCGATTCGAACGCCCCGACCGTGTGGATGAGGATGTCCAGGTGTCCATGGTGTCGTACGACTTCCTTGAAGACGGAGACCGTCGAATTTTCGTCGGTCAGGTCCGCCACAAGATCTCCAGGAGCGTCACCTCGGCCGGAGCTGATGCCCGCCACCGTGTGCCCAACCGATCGCATGTGTTCTGCAAGCGCAGAACCCACGGCCCCCGAACTCCCCGTGACAACACAGACTCGACCTGTTCCCATTGCACCGGTCATGATCAACTTCCCCTGCGCCGGAGCAACCACACAATGAGGAACACGAGGAAGGAGACCGCCACCGTCGACGGACCCGCAGGGAGGTCCAACCGAAATGCGGCGTACAGCCCGATCGCTGGAGGGATTGCGCCGAACAGCACGCTGAGTCGGATGATCGACGACATCCGTCGCGCAACGAGGCTAGCCGTGGCGGCTGGAAGGACCAGGAATCCGAAGACGAATACATCTCCCACGATTCGCGTGGCTACGCTGATCGCAACGGCAATCGTGAGGTAGAAGAACATCTCCCAACGATCGGCGCGCAACCCCTGGGTGGTTGCAGTATCAGGATCAAATGAGACGTACATGAATTCCTTTTGAAACAGCAGGTGGATAGCCATCACGATCATAGCCATACCCGCCAGCATGTAGAACTGGTCGGCTGTGACGAATAGCATATCGCCCTTGAGGATCGCGTCGATCTCGGCGATCTCCGTCGCCGGACTCAGTTGAATGATGAGGATCCTGGCAGCGATCGCCACGACGAAGCTGATGCCGAGCACGGTGTCGCGGCCCACCTCCCGGCTTCGCAGCGAACGAGCCAGCAACCACACGACCAGCAGCGTGACGGCGAGCGCCCCGACTTCTGACTCTCCATGCGGGAGCACAAGATGCGCGAGGGCGATGCCGGCCACTGCCACCTGGGTGAGCGACGCGCCAACAAAGACGATCCGTTTGGACACGATGAAGACGCTGAGGTACCCGCACACAATTGCGGCGACGAGACTGCCAAGCAGGCCGTACGGAAACTCCGTGAGGATGGTCCGGATCAGTTCGAGGTCAGACATGCTTGCCTCCGGCCAACACGACGGTCTGGCCGGCAACCTGCGCAACCCGGACCGGCAACCGATACAGGTGCGACAATTTGTCCTCCGACAGGATCTCCTCCGTCGTTCCGACCTGGAACCACCCCGGCTCGACGAGCGCGATGCGTGACACATAGTTCGCGACATCGCTCAGAAGATGCGTGACCATCACGACGGTCATCCCGTCTCGGTCGTGCAACCGGTGCACGAGCTCGAGAATGGCCGTGCGCGAGGTCAGATCCATGCCGTTCGTCGGTTCGTCGAGCACCAGAATGTCAGGTTCGGAGACCAGGGCACGCGCGATCAAGGTGCGCTGTCGCTGACCGCCGGAGAGGTCCCGATACGAACGGTCGGCCAGGTCAGCGATGTCGACGGCCTGGAGAGAACGCTGAACGGCGGCATGATCCTCACGAGCGGGCCTCCTCAGGAGACCAATGCGCGCATATCTTCCCATCAGAACGACGTCGGAGACCGTGAACGGCATGATGTGGTCTATGGCATCACGTTGTGGCACATAGCCCAGCCGCAATGCACCTTTCGACCCATGGCGAACGGTGATCGATCCGTTCAACGGCTTCAGGATCCCCAACAGGGCCCGCAGGATGGTCGTCTTCCCCGCTCCGTTCGGACCGACGATCCCCAGGAAATCACCCGGAATGATCGCGAACGAGGCCCCCGAAACGACTGGCCGGCCAGCATATCCAAGGCTGACGTCGAGGAATGTAATATAGGCAGACTCGGTCATCGATTCCCTTCGGACAAGGCCGCCTGCAGTGCGGCGACGTTGTATTCGATCAGGTCCATGTAGTTCGCAACGCCTTCTCGACCTTCAACGGAGGTGCACAGCGGAACGACCTTCGCGCCCGAAGAAGTCGCAATGCTGCGTGGAACGCCCTCTTCAAAATACTGTTCGACACCAATGACACGGATGTGCTGCTCACGGATCATTTGCACCAGCGCTGCCGCATGGGATGGCGTCGGGGGAATGCCGGGTTTCGGCTCGACGTGTCCCGCTACGACAAGTCCGAACCGCTTCATGAGATAGCTGAAACTGGAGTGGTACGTC
This sequence comes from uncultured Ignavibacteriaceae bacterium, assembly GCA_964473365.1. Lineage (GTDB taxonomy): Bacteria > Bacteroidota > Ignavibacteria > UBA10030 > UBA10030 > 2-02-FULL-55-14. The sequence continues at coordinate 88,524 of CAYYOV010000005.1, read as the reverse complement.
ACCACCTGTCGTCCCGAGAACGGAGCCAGACGCCGCTGCCACTCGACCATGCGGCCTTCCAATTGCGCGAGATACGCATCAGCATTTCGCCTGAAGACTGCTTCCTGGCCCGGCGAGACGCCAGCGAGGGCCTCGACGATCACTCCCAAGATCGGCCGGACGTTTATCGGATCCAGCCAGTAGTGTGGGTTCCCGAGCGGATGCACGTCGCCCTGACTCGCATCCAACTTTCCTGACGGAACCTCGAGCTTCGTCACATCCCTGGAGCAATCCACGACCCTGAGGTGCGTGTTCCGAGATCCGTCGACGAGTTGACCTGTCCAGAGATCCAAATGCATCCCGACCGTCAAGAAGACATCGGCTGACCGGAGTTTCATCATGTAGCTCGGCTTGACGTCGATGAAGTGCGGATTCTGGGGACCGCGAACGATCGCCGTGACATCGACGGCTGAGCCGCCCACGATCCTGGCGAAGTCAGCCAGGTCTGGGGTCGTCGTGACCACGCTGATCGTCGCCGCTGGTGCAAACGCGACGAGGAGCAGGAGAGAAAGACACAGGTTGCGCAATCGCATGGGATTCCTCTCTCAATGAGCCGATCAGAATGGATGAGCCCGGTGGGGACCCAGCGAGAAGGTCATTTGCAGCGAGACGACGTTCACTCCCGTTCGAGGCGCAACCGGCGACTCCGTAATCACGTGTTGCCATTCCAACCTGAAGGCGAGCGTTTCCTCTACAGGGTAGAAGCCGAACCACAGCGCACCGCCCCACGCGCGATCTGTAGCTGCATACGGAGATTCTGAGCCATCGAACCGTCCTCCGAGACTGAACACCTTCTGGAACTGTCGGTCCGCCATCACGTACCACCCGGATGTGGTGATCGCCGTCGCACCTGCCCCGGAGGCAACGCTCCGACGATTGACGATAGCCTCTCCCTGGATCGTCCATGAGGTGTAGGCGTCGGGCTTCCATTTGTACTTGAACTCCACGTTCCCGTACCAGAACCGTCTCACGGCATACGGATCATGGATACCGGTCAGGCCGCTGACGCCGACCTCGAGATCGCTCCACTCACCAACCGGGAAGAAGGACGTGATGCGGCTTGCTGCGCCCAGGCGCGTACGACCTCCGAGGGTGTCGCTCATCCCGACGCCACCGGCGACAGGCGTGATGGGATCGAGCGTGAGGAACGAACCTCCTCCGAACACGTCGACATTCCAGCGGGTGTAAATGTCACCCGTGGGCACGAGAACGCTTGCCGACATACCGACTCCGCCTGCTCCCTCTTCTCCGAGGAAGCGCTCGACACTCAGAGGACGACTCACAAAGGGCCAGGCGTGAGGATGTTGCGTGTTGTTCTTGCCGAACTCGAGCAGATACTTGCCGAAGCGGAGATTGATGTCCATCGGCAGTCCGCGCAGGATCGTCGCCGTCGCCTCTTCGATCTCGAACGGCTCGTCTCCCATGCCCGGTTTGGCAAGGTAGATATCGGCGCGCGCGTACGGATTCAGATATCCTTGAATGGCGAATTCAAGTTCGTCGAGTTGGAATTCGGGACTTGCGAACGAACGCGAGGCCGGTAGCGACGCGGCATCGTTCGTCGTCACCCGGAAACGCGAGATCACGCTGAAGTCCGGATTGGCTGTGGTTTGACCGTCGGCCTGTGGCGAGACGAGAGCGAAAAGTATCGTAACGCAGCAGAACGGCACGATTGATCGATATCGTTGCATGGGATCGCGGTGTGGGCTAGGGGTCTGTGTTGAGCCGAGCGTCGCCTACCTGGTGGCTGCTCTGCTGCATTTATTCATGTGAATGGCCTCTGACGATCGACAACGCGATCGGAAGAGAAGGAGATCACGAATTCTCGGTCCAGACAGAAGAACTGACCCTCCGATCATGTTGATCGTGAGGGCCGTGAACCAATCTGGCTTCAGACAGCCAAGGAAGGTGGCCCTCGGCGGGACAGGGAAGGACAGACGAATGAGACACCGATCAAGCCCGACCTGCCGGTGGGCGGAGCGTCATGAACGGCGATCGGTCCGGTTCGGATGCCGGGCTCAGTAAAGAGGAGAAGTGGACCGGCCACGCACAGGGCACACGAGCCGGTGATGGCCCGGTCGGGTTTCGTGGTGTCGCCCCCCTGCCCGGAGGATCCGACTGACACCAGCCCGGGCAACATGAGGATCGTCGGGGCATGGTGATGCCCACTCAAGGCTCCGATCGTCCACAGATGGAGGATGAGGAGAAAGCATACCTCGACGCGATAATCTCGGCGGCACATGTACGAATATACCCGTGACCCGACACACTTGCAACCCATCCCTACGTTGAGATCCTTCTTTGCATCTCCAGCCACATCGTCGTATTTTACGCAATATGAAAAATCAACTTCGAGATATCGTACGGTCGGGACTCCCTCTCGTGCTCTTCCTGACGATCGCGGTTCCCGTGACGGCTCAGGAGGTCGGACAATTGGCCCCCGATTTTACGCTCCGGTACGCCACGCGAGATTCGATCGCCGGCAGCCCCCTCCGACTCTCGACAATCGTCGGTTTCCGCCGGATCCTCTTGGCCTTCTATCCTGCCAACTGGAGCGGCGGATGCACGAAGGAGGTGTGCACGTTTCGGGATGAGATCACCTCACTCGAAGAGCTCGAGGTGGATGTGTTGGCGATCAGCGGCGACTACGTGTATTCACACCATGTATGGGCGAAGGAACTGAACCTCCCCTTCCGTCTCCTCAGTGACCACGATCATGCAGTGGCCAAGGCCTATCGGAGCTACAACGAGGCCACAGGCTACAATCGGCGCACCGTTTTCGTCATCGACCGGCAGGGAAAGATCGCGTTTGCTGATCTGGAATACTCAGTACGGGACAACGCTGACTTTGACTCCCTGCGTACCGCACTCGGCAAGATCCCTCGCTAGATCGAGCCTGCTCTGTCTCTTCCCATCCTTGAGAATGCCGGAACATCCACTTCCTTATCGCACCATCGCCTGCGGCACGTACGACCTATTTGAAGCCGCGGCGATGCATCGACATCGCGTCCGCCTTCAGATGACTGACGGGACCGTACTCGCTGGGCTGATCTCGGACGTCTTTGCCCGGGGAAAAGAGGAATTCTGCCGCTTTCACGAACAGGCAGCTGTCAGTCCCGTCGAGATTCGTCTCGACTCCGTTGCAGAGATCACTGACCTCGACGATGGAACTCGCCTCTCCACCGGCGCTTGCTGATCGCCATTTCCCTTCCACCTCTAACCTGACGGACTCATGACCCGAACTGCTCTCCTGATCTGCGTGTTCACGATCTCTTCCGGCCTGACGGCTCAGGATCTCGACTCTCTCCGCCATCCGAACGAACGTCATTTGAAGAATATCCGACAGCTGACGTTCGGGGGCACGAATGCCGAGGCGTACTTTTCGCATGATTTCACGAAACTGTCGTTCCAGTCGACCCGCGACCCGTTCGGATGCGATCAGATCTTCACCATGAATGTGGACGGATCGGAACAGCGCCTTGTCAGTACCGGCAAGGGGGTTACTACATGCGCATACTTCCTCCCGGGAAACCGCAGGCTCATCTATGCAAGCACGCATGCCTCGTCACCGGACTGCATTCCCCGCCCGGATAAGTCCAAGGGCTATGTATGGGGAGTCTACGGCGCGTACGATCTCTACACCGTGAATGCCGACGGATCGGACCTCCGCGTTCTCTTCGCATCACCTGGATATGATGCCGAGGCCACCGTCTCCCCGATGGGCGATAAGATCGTCTTCACGTCCTCGCGCGACGGAGACCTCGACCTGTATACGATGGACATCGACGGCGGACACGTTCAGCGGGTGACCAACGACCTTGGCTATGACGGAGGCGCGTTCTTCTCGTGGGACGGCAAGCGTCTCGTCTATCGCGGCTATCATCAGACCGACAGCACGGAGGCGGCGGAATACCGGGCCCTCCTCGCAGAACAGCTCGTGCGACCGACGCGGATGGAGATCTTCACGATCGGCGCTGACGGCACTGGTCGTCGCCAGCTCACGAACAATGGCGCCGCCAATTTTGCGCCGTTCTTTCATCCTTCGGACCGCCGCATCGTCTTCGGCTCGAACGTCGGCGACGCCAAAGGCCGTACCTTCCACGTTTATCAGATGAACGACGATGGAACGGGCCTCGAGCAGATCACGTACGGCGGCACGTTCAATTCGTTCCCAATGTTCAACCGCGAGGGAACGAAGGTGGTCTTCGTATCCGATCGAAACGCAAAGGGTCGGTACGAATTCAACGTCTTCATGGCCGATTGGGTCGATTGACGTCATGAAACTCAAGGGAAAGCACGTCGTCATTACAGGGGCCACCAAGGGCCTGGGCCGTGCACTCGCCGATCGATTCGCTTCCGAAGGAGCCCGGTTGGCGTTGTGCGCACGCTCCACGCGCACCCTCGACGCTGTACGGACCGAACTGACGTCGCGGAACGTTGATGTCATCGTCCACCCGTGCGATATCTCCGACTCACAGAGCGCCAAAACATTTGCGGACCATGTTCTCGGGGCCTGGGGACATGTGGATATCCTGATCAACAACGCATCGATGCTTGGGCCGCGCGTTGCCGTCGTCGAGTATCCCGTGAAGGAATGGGATGAGGTGATCCAGACGAATATCCATGGGACCTTCTTCCTCACGCGTCTGTTGGTCCCGTCCATGATGCAACGAGGCGCCGGGGCTGTCATCAATGTCAGCTCCTCCGTGGGCCGATCCGGCCGCAAACACTGGGGAGCGTACGCAGTATCCAAATTCGCCCTCGAGGGATTCACGCAGGTCCTTTCCGAAGAACTGAAGCCCTTCAACATTCGGGTCAATTCGGTCAACCCGGGTCCCATGGCAACTGACATGCGCCGGATGGCATATCCTCAGGAAGATCCTTCGACGTTGAGGACCCCGGATCAACTCACAGAAGTGTTTGTGTATCTGTCGTCGGACGACGGCAAAGGTATTTCCGGCCAGGCATTCGACGCAGCAACCTACATCGCCAATCCACAGGTTCGCTCATGATCGTTCATCGGTTTCAGGGCATCGCCTTCCTTTTCGTTGCGAGTCTAGTTCCAGCCTACGCACAACTCAGTCCGGCAATCACGGCCGACGACGTGATGACGCATATCCGCATGCTCGCCCAGGATGAGTGGCAAGGGCGTGGGTCCGGAACACCCGGGGGAGCCGCAGCGGCAGATTACATCGAACGCCAGTTCCGTGCGTTCGGCTTGGCCCCAATGGAAGCAGGGAACTCCTACCGTCAATCGTTCGACTTCGTCTCGTCCGCCGAACTCGGGAAGACCAATCGATTCGTCACGACACGACGCGGAAGGACGAAGACCCTCGCAGTGAACGATGACTTCCGGCCGCTTGGTTTCTCAGCATCGGCCTCATACGCCGGAGGGGTCGTATTCGCCGGATACGGGATCTCACTGCCCGAACGTGGCTACGATGACTACACCGGAATTGACGTCAAGGGCAAAGCGGTCGTCGTGATGCGCTACTCCCCGTGGGGTGACAAACCTCCCGCGGAATTCCAGGCCAGCACGGCACTTCGTGCCAAGGTCCTCAAAGCAAAGGAAAAAGGGGCTACCGCAGTGGTGTTCATCACAGGTCCCGCCGATGCCGACACGGATGTTCCGATGAAGCTCAGCTACGATCGGCAGTCGGGCACCGCTGACCTCCCCGTTCTCTCCCTCCGCCGGGGGATCGTCGACGAATGGTTCCGGGGCACCCCCTTCACCATGAAGGCGCTGCAGGACTCGTTGATGTCGTCGAAACAGCCCAAATCATTCGTGTTCGAAGGCCTCCAGATTGATGTGAATGCAGACGTCAGACTCATCCGCGCGCGCGCGGACAATGTCGTCGGCATGTTGGAAGGAAGCGATCCTCTCCTGAAGGATGAGATCATCGTGATCGGAGCGCACTACGATCACCTGGGTATGGGCGGGGAGGATTCGGGATCGCTGAAGCCCGACACCGTGGCACCGCACAACGGCGCAGACGATAACGCTTCCGGCACGGCAGGAATGCTGGAACTAGCGCAGTACTTTTCCGAACCCGGCCAACGTCCCAAACGGACGCTGGTCTTCGTTGCATTCGCCGGAGAAGAACTCGGACTCCTCGGTTCTTCCGCGTACGTCAACGCACCGTCTACGCCGCTCTCCCGCTTGGTTGCCATGATCAACATGGACATGATCGGACGGTTGAGTGATCGGAAACTGATCGTGTACGGGGTTGGGACGGCGGTAGGCCTCGATTCGCTGGTGACGTCGAAGAATGTCGACTCGACCTTTGTCCTCAAGCTGAACAAGGACGGGTTCGGTCCGAGTGACCATGCTTCCTTCTACGGGAAGAAGATTCCGGTTCTTCACTTCTTCACGGATCTCCACAGCGACTACCATCGTCCTTCCGATGATTGGCAGCTGATCAACGCATCCGGCGAACAGCAGGTGCTCGAACTCGTGGCGAGCGTCGCACGTGATTTGGGGAATGCCCCGGCGCGACCTGCGTATGTCCAGGCAGAACCTCCGCGCCAGATGGGAGGTGGGGACGGACGAAGCAGCCGGGTCTACACGGGGACGATCCCGGATTTCGGAGAACAGACAGAAGGGATGAAGCTGGCGGGTGTGCGTGAAGGGAGTCCCTCGGCGAAAGCGGGATTACAGGCGGGCGACGTTATCATCAAGTTCGGTAAGGTGGATATTAAGAATCTCTACGACTACACCTACGCCCTCAGTGAATACAAGGTGGGAGATCAGGTGCCCGTGACGGTCCGGCGGGCCGGACAGACTCTGACCGTTACGGTGACACTCGAGCGCCGGAACTGACCTGCCCGAACGGCCTGTACACACGAACGCCCCCGGATCATTTCGGGGGCGTCTTCGTTTTCAAAGCTCGACGAGCGTCGCATACCGGGCCGACCCGCCGACGATCAGCCCCGTCAGCTGGTCGACGAGGGCTTCACCTCGATCGTCCAGGTCGTCTTCGAGCGCATCGAATTCTTCCTTCGACGTGCAGACGAATTGCTCCACGACCGAGAGGCCTTTCCCTTTCACTTCGTAGAGGGCATAATCCTTCTTCTTCGAGCCGCCAAAGTGCGCCTTCATCTCCTGCGCCAGCGCGAAGAATTCCTCCCGTTTACCGGGGAGAACATCGTACGAGATCTGTAGAATGTACCGTGCCATGAGTGCGTACCCGCCGTGTCGTGATCAGGTTCCAGGGATTGAAGAGACCGAAGCCTCGAACAACAAACGCACCGCTGTGTGCGCCAACCATATCCATCCTACCGAGATCGAGCCCACGCTGATCGCGGCCGCGGTCAGTGCCCGCCATCGGCCCAAGCGAAGCGCAACCCCGCCCCCGATCGTCAATAGCACAAACGACCAGGAAGCGGCCAACGTCTGTAGCACAACGATCGACCAGAATGATGCGGCGTTGATAGTTTCAGGCGAGGGATTACTCGTATACCAATGCTCGCCAAAGGTCAACAATGCGATCGGGATCAGCAACAAGCCCACGCTTACCGTAGGAGTCAACGCGTAGGCCGTCACACCGAGCGAGCGTCGGAACGCCACATCACCCCGCAGCAAAGCCGCTGAAGCCATGTGGATTATTGCCAGGAGCAACCCAAGGACCGTGCCTGCGACAGCCCCTGCAGCAAAGACGACTCCCGTAGTCTCGAATAGGCCGCCGACAAGGTCGCCGGCTTGCAGCCAGGCCACCGTCAGTCCGACAATCGGGATGCCCGAGAGCGAGAACAGCGTGATCGCATAGTTCTTATGGTCAGCGATCGCGATATCATGAAATGCCTTAGCAGGCGCGGTCATCGTTCTCCACGCCGTGCTGAACAGGTCGAGCGTCGCCACTCGGTTCTGGAGAAAGCCCTTGCACGACGAACAGATCGTCGCCGTAGCGGGATTTTCGGCGCCGCAGACGGTGCAGGTCATGAGTGAGGAGCGGTCAGCGCGCGGTCGTTCAATGACCAAAGATAGCGAGAAATACCCCCGCCTCCAATGACTTTCTCCACGCCTATGGCCCTCACAGGGGCGCGAACGTGGCGGTAAAGTGTCGAAGCATGGGAGCTTCTTCGACGATCTTGAAGCCCCGCAGTTGGTCCCGACGCCGGTAGACCTCGAGGACCACTTCTGCGACGTAGTCGATGTGACTTTGGGTATAGACCCTTCGGGGAATGGCCAGTCGCACGAGCTCCATGGGAGGCGAAATGAGAGACCCGTCCGGGGCGTATTTCCCGAACATCACGGACCCGATCTCGACACTGCGCACTCCCCCTTCTACATAGAGCGAGCATGCGACAGCCTGGCCAGGATATTCGTGCGGGGGTACGTGGGGCAGAAAGCCTTTTGCATCGATGTAGATCGCATGACCGCCGGGCGGCTCGACGATCGGCACACCCGCCCCGAGAAGCTTCTCGGCCAGATATTCGACGGAGCGGATGCGATACCGTAGGTAGTCCTCCTGGACGACTTCTTCCAGACCCTGCGCAATAGCTTCGAGGTCGCGTCCGGCCAGTCCTCCATACGTCGGGAAGCCCTCGGTGACGATCAGAAGGTTTCGTGCCTTTGCCGCAAGCGCCCCGTCGTTCATGGCCAAGAATCCGCCCATATTCACGAGCGCATCCTTCTTGGCGCTCATGGTACAGCCGTCGACGTACGAGAACATCTCACGCGCGATCTCGGCGACCGACCGATCCGCATACCCTGGTTCGCGCAACTTGATGAAGTATGCGTTCTCCGCGAAGCGGCAGGCATCCAGGAAGAGCGGAATACCGTAGCGGAGCGTCACCTCGCGAGCGCCCCGGATGTTTGCCATCGACACAGGTTGTCCGCCTCCGGAGTTGTTGGTCACGGTGATCATACACACCGGGATGTGTTCTTTTCCTGTCCGGCGGATGAAGGTCTCCAGAGCATCCAGGTCGATGTCCCCCTTGAAATCGGCCCGCTCATGTGGATGCTTCCCAACTTCATTGAGCAGATCGACAGCCTCCGCTCCGGAGTATTCCACGTTGGCCCGCGTCGTATCAAAATGCGTATTGCTCGGGATCTTCTTCCCAACCCCGCCGATGAGCGTGAACAGGATCTTTTCCGCGGCCCGTCCCTGATGGACCGGGATGATGTGCGTCAGGCCGGTCAGGTCCCGTACCGCCTTCTCAAATCGATAGTAGCTCCTCGAGCCGGCGTATGATTCGTCTCCATCCATGATTCCAGCCCACTGGCGAGCGCTCATCGCTGAGGTACCCGAGTCGGTCAGCAGGTCGATCATGACGTCGTCGGCGTGTATCAGGAATGGATTGTAGTGCGCTGCACGCAAGATCTCCAGACGTTCATCTCTCGTCGTGAACCGTATCGGTTCGACACTCTTGATCTTGAACGGCTCGATGATCGTTCTCATAGATCCCATGCCTTGCGATTGTAGGTCCGGACGGATTCTTCGTCCTGAAGGTGCGTGAGGATGCGTTTGACATACGACCAATGCCGGTCGATGAGCAACTCATGGTGCGCGACACCGCGGATTACAAGTCGTTTGTCGATCACGTACGTCACGCGGCGGATAGCCTTGCTGCCGAGCCAGAGAGCACGGTAGTTGCGGCACACTTCGAGTCGGGGATCGCTGGCGAGGGGGAACGGGAACTGGTACTCTGTCGCGAACGCTCGATGATCCTCAAGTGACTCTCCATTCACACCGACGAGAACCGCATCGAGACCTTCGATCTCGCGGATGTGATGCGCGAACAGACAGCCCTCACGGGTGCATCCCCAGGTGTGGTTCTTCGGGTAAAAGTACAGGACCACGTTCTTAGCGCCCCGCTGGTCAGACAGATGGAAGCGCATGCCCGTATGCAGCTTGAGCTCGAAATCAGGGGCGTATGTTCCGATGCGGAGCATGAATGGAACGGGCCCCGCGTGGGGCCCGGCGAAGATTCATTCGGCGTCGACGCGAATGATGGAGAAGACTTCGTGAGGTGCGAGCCGGGCCGCACCCTTCAGGAATGTCAGTTCGACCAGAACCGCAACAGCGGCCACCGTACCGCCTAAGCCCTCGACCAACTCGATGGCAGCCGCGAGCGTACCACCAGTCGCCAGGAGATCGTCGTGGATGAGGACGCGCATTCCCGGACGAATGGCATCTGCGTGGATCTCGATTTCGTCCGTGCCGTATTCCAGCGCGTACGACGCCCTCCGCACTTCGGCCGGCAGCTTTCCACGCTTGCGCACCGGCACGAAGCCCGCTTTTAGCCGCAACGCAAGCGGAGCTCCAAGGATGAACCCTCTCGATTCGATCCCCACGACAACGTCGATGCGGGAATCAGCATACTGCCGCTCGAACAGCTCCACTGCCGACCGTAAGCTCGGGGGATCTTGCAGGATCGGCGTGATGTCCTTGAATCGGATGCCTGGCTTTGGAAAATCGGGAACGGTCCGGATCTTTGCTGTGAGGGCCTTCACAACGTCCGGAGAAGGGGCTACCATCGGAGGGGTTCCTTGTTCAGAAATGCCGTAATGCCTTTGCGGCACTCCTCGGTCATTCGGGTCAGGGCGTTCAGGTTTGACGCATAGTCGAGCGCGTCGGCCGTGGAGAGGCCATGGATCCGGCCCAGCAATTCCTTGATGAGTCCCATGGACGACCCGCTATTGCGGTCAGCCAATTCCTGGGCCAAACGCTCACCTTCCTCTTCAAGTTGCATGGCCGGAACGACCCGATTGACGAGGCCGATCGCATACGCCTCCTCGGCCGAGAGCGTATGTCCGCGCAACGTGAGTTCCCGTGCACGCCCCTCACCCACACGCCGAAGAAGGAACGCCATAACGATCGCCGGCACAAAGCCGATGTGAACCTCCGTATAGCCGAAGGTAGCGGTCTCACGCGCCGCGATGACGATATCACACACGGTGGCCAGACCACATCCTCCTGCCAGCGCCGGGCCCTGGACCAATCCAATCACCGGCTTGCGGAGCGTGTAGATCTGGAGGAAGAGCTTCATCAACTGCTGTGAATCGTGCTGATTCTGATTGAAGTCGTACTCCGACAGCTTCTTCAAGTAGGCCAGGTCCGCTCCGGAGCAGAACGACTCCCCTTCCGCCCGGAGGATCACCACCTTGGCGGTACCGTCCCGAGATGCCTGCGTGAATGCTTGGCCCAACTCGTTGACCATCTGGTCGTCGAGGGCGTTATGCTTTTCGGGTCGGCTGAGCGTAATGACGGCCGACCGGCCTTGGATCTGATATTTTAGGCGCGTGAAGTCCATATCGAACGTGAAAACCTACCGAAAAGGGGCTCGAGATGCAATTGCAGGGCCTGAGATGGACGATCCCGGCACCCATGGTTCCGGATGCCGGGATCGCATATAACAACACATGGAACGTCCGATCAAGCGTCGTAGTACATCATGAACTCGAACGGATGCGGCCGAAGGGCCATCGGCTTCACCTCGCGGCTCATCTTGTAATCGAGCCACGTTTCGATAAGGTCCTTCGTGAAGACATCTCCTCGGAGCAAGAAATCGTGGTCACGTTCCAATGCCTTGAGCGCCTCTTCCAGCGAACCCGGCGTGCTCGGGACCTCGCGCAGCTGTTCCGGTGACATCTCATAGATGTCCTTGTCGAGCGGCTTCCCGGGATCGATCTTGTTGATGATGCCGTCGAGACCGGCCATCAGCAGTGCTGCGAAGCCGAGGTACGGATTGCACAGCGGGTCCGGACACCGAAACTCGATCCGTTTCGACTTGGGATTCGACGAGTACATCGGGATGCGCACAGAGGCCGACCGGTTTCGTTGGGAGTACGCCAGATTCACGGGAGCCTCATATCCTGGCACGAGGCGCTTGTACGAATTCGTCGTCGGATTCGTGATGGCACAGAGCGCAGGAGCATGCTTCAGGATCCCGCCGATGTAGTACATCGCCATGTCGCTGAGACCTGCATAGCTGTTGCCGGCGAAGAGTGGCTTGCCGCTTTTCCAGAGGCTCTGGTGCACGTGCATTCCCGACCCGTTGTCGCCGAACAACGGCTTGGGCATGAAGGTCACTGTCTTCCCATGTCGACGAGCGACATTCTTCGTCACGTACTTGTACAGCTGATAGTTGTCCGCCATCTTCACGAGCGTCGTCCGCTTCATGTCGATCTCAGTCTGACCCGCGGTCGCCACCTCGTGATGGTGGACTTCAACCTCGATGCCGACCTGCTGCATCGTGAGAACCATCTCCGTGCGAAGGTCCTGCAGCGTATCGATCGGAGCGACCGGGAAATATCCCTCCTTGTGCCGGGGACGATGTCCCAGGTTCGGGCGCGCGTCGGACCCGCTGTTCCAGATCCCTTCCTCTGAGTCGATGAAGTAGAATCCCTCGTTTGACGACTGGTCGAAACGAATGTTGTCGAAAATGAAGAACTCCGGCTCCGGTCCGAAGAAGGCCGTGTCGGCGATCCCGGACGATCGAAGGAACTTCTCAGCCTTCTCGGCGATGAAGCGCGCATCACGCGAGTATGGCTCCTTCGTGATCGGATCAGCGATATCGCACGTCACGCTGAGCGTGGGGACAGCCGTGAACGGGTCGATGAAGGCCGTGCTCGGGTCCGGATACAGCAACATGTCGCTCTCATGGATCCGCTGGAATCCGCGAATGCTCGACCCGTCAAAGCCGTGGCCGTCCTCAAAATGGTCCGGGTCGAATTCGCCGGTGGTCATCGAGACGTGTTGCCACTGCCCGATCATGTCCGTGAACTTCAGGTCCACGATCTTGACGCCATGCTCCTTGATGAGCTTGAAGACCCGATCGATCTCCGGGTTTCCTTTGGTTTTGGCCATGGAGGCTCCTTGAGTGAAAGTTAGGTTGGAAGGGGGATTTTGATCCGGAACGTCTCTTTTGTGCTCGACAACACGACCATCGTCGTTGATTTCGTGACTCCACTCCACGACTGGATCTTTGCAAGCAATTTCTCGAGGCTGGCTGTGTTGTCCGTACGGACCTTCAACAGATGCGTACCGTCACCGGTGATGGCGTGGCACTCCAGGATCTCATCTGTGGAGGAAGCGTGATCCGTAAATGCATGGAAGTGCTTGGATGAATCTACCGTGACCGTTACGAAGGCGGTAATGTCCTTCCCTAGCAGTTTGTGGGCCACCTTCGCAAAGTAGCCCTGCACGTAGCCGTTTTCCTCCAGCTTTCGGAGCCGTTCGCTCGCGGCCGGCAGGGACAAGCCGACCCGTTCCGCCAGTTCATTCCGCCGGGTCCGCCCGTTCTTCTGCAGGATCTCGAGGATGGTGACATCTATCTGGTCGAGTGTCATTTGGGCCTTAGTATCTTAGGTAATAATCGAAGAATGACTTACAAATATAAGTCTACTTCGGGCTGGTGTCAAGGGGAAAAATGCGAACGCCGCCGGACACAGTGTCCGGCGGCGTTCCCCCGTGGAAAAGATCTGGTGTTTCAGCGGCGGTATCGGATCTCGCCTTCACAGATGGTCATATGGACCTCAAAGTTTTTGTCGAACACAACAAGGTCAGCGTCCTTCCCGACGGCGATGATCCCCTTCTGATGTTCGAGTCCGAGAACCTTCGCCCCATTGAGCGATGCCATGCGAACAGCATCTGTCAGCGGTACGTCGACCTGCTGGACCATCGTCTTCACGGCCTGGTTCATGGTCAGCGTGCTTCCGGCCAGCGTCCCTTCGGGCAAGTAGGCTCGACGGTCCTTCATGAGGATCTTCTGGTCCATGAACACGTACTCTCCCTCCGGCATCCCCGATGCCCGAATGGCATCCGTCACCAGGATGATCCCACCCGACCCTTTCACCTGGTAGATGAGCTTCATGACAGCCGGATGAACATGAATGCCATCGGCGATGAGCTCGATCTTTAACTCGTTGTGCAACAACGCGCTCAGGACAACCCCCGGCTTCCGATGATGGAATGGAAGCATTGCATTGAACATATGCGTCACATGAGCCACGCCGTTGTCGATCGCGAACAGCACCTCCTCGTAGGAGGCCGTGGAGTGACCGATCGAGAGGACGACCCCGGACCGCGCCGCCGCACGCATGATGTCGGCCATCCCCGGAAGCTCGGGTGCGATCGTCATGAGCCGGATATAGCCCTTCCCCGCCTCTTGGAGCTTGTTCCATCCGTCAAGATTGGCCTTCCACAGATATTCCTTCTTCATGGCCCCGTGCAAATCGGGGTTGATGAAAGGCCCCTCGAGATGGATACCCCAGACGTTCCCTTTTCCCTTGGTTCGGTCGGCAAACGCCGCTATCCTTCCAACGTCGGCGACCATTTCTGCTTCAGGCTTGCTGTAGAGAGCTGCACACAGGCCCGTCGTGCCGTGAGCGAAGAAGAAATCAGAGATCTTGCCTACTGCGTCGGGATCCGTATCGGCAAATCCGTTTCCGCCGCCCCCATGCACCAGAAGATCAATAAATCCAGGGGCAAGGACCATTCCATCGAGGTCGTGCACGGTGATACCGCTCGGCAGGGGAAAATCTCGTGGTCCACCGATTCCGGCGATGATCCCGTCTTCGACGAGCACGATGCCCCGTTCGATATGCCGGAACGGGGTCACAACATCCATGTTGGTCAACGCGTAGCGCATAGCGTCCTATACTGTGATCGACGGTCGAGCGGTTTGTGTCAATTCTCGTACGGCCTGCGCCGGATCGAGAGCGCCAAAGACCGAGGTGCCTGCGACGATCGTGTCCGCTCCGGCGGCAACGCACGCAGCGACCGTCGTCACGTCAATGCCCCCATCGACCTCGAGTCGGACCTTGGCACCGGCATCGGCGATCAGTTCGCGGGCCTGGCGCAGTTTGTGGATCGACGCAGGAATGAACTTCTGTCCCCCAAAGCCCGGATTCACGGACATGATCAGAAGCAGGTCGATATCGTTGATCACAGGACGAAGCAGCTCGACAGGTGTAGCAGGATTCACCGCCACACCGGCCTGAGCACCCGTTTCCCGGATCCGTCCCAGCGTCCGGTGCAAATGCGTGCATGCCTCCCAGTGCACCGTGATGATGTCGGCCCCGGCCTGCCGGAATGCTTCAATGTACCGGTGAGGGTCCTCGATCATCAGGTGCGTATCGAACGTCATGCGGGACGTCCGGCGAAGCGACGTGATCACTGGTGGGCCAAATGAGATATTCGGTACGAAGCGTCCGTCCATCACGTCCAGGTGAAGCCAGGACGCTCCACCCTGCTCCACGGCACGCACCTGTTCAGCCAGTCTTGTGAAATCGGCCGCCAGCACCGAAGGGGCGATCACGAGGTCCACGTCAGTTCTCCACGTCAGGTGGCGGTTCGACCTTCTGTGCGACGAACAGGTCCACGGTTTGTCCGTAGCGGGCCATTTCGGCAGGCCGCGGGTATTGATCGATGATCGTATTGGGCAAGAGGTCCAGGCTCGCCTGGTACGAGATTGTCCCCACGACGAATCCAGCCTGGAGGAGCAGTTTACGGGCCTCGGTCAGCGATCTTCCGGTCACGTTGGGAACTGCTCGTTGCTCCCCGACCTTCCCCTGACTCACGAGAACGCCGACGGACGTGCCAGCCCGCACTTTTCGCTCCGGTTCGATCGTCTGAGAAATGACCGTATTCATGAAGCTCTCATCGGAAGGCTCATAGCGCACTTCTCCGATCCTCAATCCGGCTCGCTCCAGGGTAAAGGTCGCTTCCCGCAACGACTTGCCTCGAAGCGTCGGAACGAGGACAAGCACCTCTCCGCCGCTGATCGTCAGATAGATGCCGCGGCCATACTTGACCATGGCGTCAGGCGGAGGATTTTGAAAGGCCACTGTCCCGACGCGGTACGTCTTGTCGGGCCGGGTCTCCGCCTCACGCGGCACAAGCCCAGCACTGCGAATGGCTTCCTTCGCCTCTCCAACGGTCATGCCGAGGACAGAGGGGACTGTTGTGCTGTGACCCTGCGCCGTGTACAGCGGCATGACGATGTCGTCGACGACGAAAAAGGCGACAACGAACAGGCCCAGGAGTATTGCCCATCTCCGGACTCGTTCTCGCGTGAATCGCTTGTTGATGGATCTTGGTGGCATTAGCATAAAAGGTACTGACCTTTGCATCGAGACACAACCAGTGACAGGCGAGTGAACGGCGCCATGTCGTTGATTGCAGATGCCCCCCATTTTGGATATATTGACGCACACTCCGACCATTATCCGATGCAGCAACGGTATAAAGACCTCGGACTCGTCGCTTTGCGAGCACGGTCCTACGCACATGCGCCGTATTCCCGATTCACCGTCGGGGCCGCACTCCTGACAGCCTCCGGTCGAGTGTACACAGGCTGCAACGTCGAGAATAGCTCGTACGGGCTGAGCATGTGCGCCGAGCGCGTCGCACTCTTCAAAGCCGTGTCAGAGGGCGAACATGACTTCATTGCCCTCGCCGTAGCGGCAGATACCAACCCGCTGACCCCCCCGTGTGGTGCGTGTCGCCAGGTCATCTCTGACCTGGCCGGCGGCGATATCGACATCATACTCATCAACCCGTCCCGACGTTCCAGGGCGTACAAATTGCACACGCTCTTGCCGCTAGCGTTTGGCGGCGAATTCCTCCGCTCACGCTCCCGTTCCCGTTAATGGACACCTCCGCCCTTCATGTCATTCCTCGCAGCGTCGGCTGGATCGAGGTCATTTGCGGCTGCATGTTCAGCGGCAAGACCGAAGAGCTCATTCGAAGGCTTCGCCGCGCCCAGATCGCCAAACAGACGGTGGCCGTCTTCAAGCCGGTCATCGACGACCGGTACGATCGCGAACGCATCGTCTCACACAGCGAACAGTCCCTCATCTCCACGCCGGTGAAGGATGCATCGGAGATCTTGAAGCGTGCTGGGGATGCGCAAGTTGTCGGCGTCGATGAAGCACAGTTCTTCGACATGAACCTCGTCGGCGTTTGTGAACAGCTGGCAAACGAGGGTCGTCGCGTGATCGTTGCCGGCCTCGACCAGGATTTCCAGGGAAAGCCCTTCGACCCGATCCCGCAACTGCTCGCCGTTGCAGAGTATATCACCAAGACACTGGCCATCTGCGTCGTCTGCGGCAATCCAGCGGACCGAACCTACCGCACCGGAGCATCGCAGGAACGCGTGGTGGTAGGCGCCAAAGACCTCTACGAAGCCAGGTGCCGCCGTTGTCACCAGTCCCCCTCTCACTGAATCCTTCCCAATCCAATGGACCTGATCTCAGTCCTTCGCGGCATCGGTGGAGTCGTCTTTCTGCTCGGTATCGCCGTTCTCTTCTCGAATAATCGCCGACGCATCAATTGGCGCTTGGTTGCCAGCGGCCTGGGCATCCAGCTTGTGTTCGCCGTCTTTATCCTCTATTCCGAAGAACTACGCTCGTTCTTCGGCCCGCTTGGTTGGCTGAAGGACGCGATCGACGGATTGGGTCACGGGGTCGTAGCGTTGCTGGGATTCACGACTGTCGGAGCGCAATTCGTTTTCGGCAACTTGGCTCTTAATGGAGGCGATGGAAGCCTGGGATTCTTCTTTGCCTTTCAGGTCCTGCCGACGATCATCTTCGTCTCCTGCCTGACGTCCGTGCTCTACTACCTCGGGATCTTGCAGACCGTCGTCAAGGGGATGGCGTGGGTGATGGCGCGCTTAATGGGAACGAGCGGCGCCGAATCCCTGTCAAACACCGCGAACATCTTCGTGGGCCAGACTGAGGCCCCGTTGTTGATCCGACCCTACATCGGGACAATGACCAATTCCGAGATCATGGCGATCATGGTCGGAGGTATGGCCACGATCGCTGGCGGCGTCATGGTGAGCTACATCCAGATGCTCGGCCAGTCCTTCGCGGAGGCTCAGGGCCTTCCGCTCGGAGAAGCACAGCTGAAATTTGCGGTCCAATTGCTTGCAGCGAGTACAATGGCTGCCCCAGCCGGTCTCCTGATCGCGAAGATCCTGGTCCCGGAAGTTGGGGACCCCGAGACCAAGGGGTCTGTCAAATTGAAGGTCGAAAAGAACGCATCGAACATCATTGAGGCAGCAGCCACTGGAGCTGGCGATGGGCTTAAACTCGCTCTCAATGTCGCCGGTATGTTGTTGGCATTCATAGCGTTGATCGCTCTCGTGAATGCGTTACTTGGATGGCTGGGCGATGTCTCCGGGTTGAATATCTGGCTTTCACAGTTCTATCAGAAGCCTACCGCCATCTCCCTCCAGTTCCTGTTCGGCGTCATCCTTCAGTTCCTCGCTGTCGGTATTGGTGTACCGTGGGCAGACGCCTTGTCCTTTGGCAGCCTGATCGGGACCAAAGTCGCCCTCAACGAGTTTGTCGCATATCTGGACCTGGCCGCTCTAGTGAAGGCAAATGCGCTTTCGCAGAAGACGATCCTCATGGCGACCTATGCATTGTGCGGCTTTGCGAATTTCTCGTCAATTGCGATCCAGATCGGTGGGATCGGACCACTCGCTCCCCATCGACAGAAGGATATCGCAGCGCTTGGGCTTCGGTCTGTCCTCGGTGGCACGTTGGCGACACTCCTGACAGCTACAATCGCTGGCATACTCGTCGGGTAGCATGTCTGCCAGACGCACATTCGCCGACCACGCACAAGGCCTCCTTGGTCGAGGCATTGAACCTCCTGCGGTTGCCGTAATCTTGGGCTCAGGATTGGGCGATTTTGCGACACAATTGGAGGCCCCCAAGCGAATCGCAACAACCGAGATTGAAGGATATCCCAGGTCGACAGTCTCCGGGCACGCAGGGGCATTGTATTTCGGCAGGATCTCGGAGGACCAGCAATCGTCTCCCCCACTTGTGGTCTTCCAGGGACGGGTCCACTACTATGAATCGGGAAGACTCGAAACGGCAGTGACGCCAATACGCTTGGCTCACGCACTCGGCGTACGTTCAGTTCTTATCACCAATGCTGCGGGGGGCATTGATCAGGGCTTCGCTCCTGGGGACCTCATGTTGATTGAAGATGTGGTCACCCTGAATCCAGCATCCTCAGATGGGTCGACGCCGAACCAACATGTACGCGAGGGCGATGCATTGGACCCGGCCCTGCGAAGATTGATCCTTGAGTCGGCTCGAGAAACAAAGGTTCCACTCCGCCGAGGCACCTACGCTTGGGTACATGGACCCTCGTATGAAACGGCAGCTGAGATCAGGATGCTCCGCGCCCTTGGGGCTCATGCCGTCGGGATGTCAACGGTCCCTGAGATCTTGGAGGCGCGTCGCTTGGGACTTCGGGCTGCTGGGATCTCCCTGATTTCGAACATGGGTACTGGCATTTCGGCCTCAAAATTGAGCCACTCTGAGGTCACCGCAACGGCTCAAGATGCTTCCCTGCGATTCACGACTCTCCTCAAGCATTCTCTCCTCCGATTCCCATCATGATCACGCTGGTCCAACGGCAGCTAGGCGTGCACCTCCCATTGAAGTATTGACCTTCGCTTCTTCGTAGCACAATGCGGTAAACACATTATACAGGCGAAGTTAGTCCATTGCCGTGAAAGTATAGAGGGAACTTCAGATGGGGTGATAGCCCAGCCTGAGAATGAACACCTACTCCCGACAGGAGGCAAGGTTAGACCCTGGTGAGCAATGCGCTGAGAAGAAGGAGCGGCAGATACAGGAGGGATGCGAAGAAGAGTTTTCGAGGAATTCGGCCTGCACTTGCTTGGTCAGCGATCTTTTGCTGGTGACGTACGAGTGCCGCTATGGAGAGGAACGAGACTCCCAACAGGGACCCCACAACGAGGAAGGTGATGTCTGAAAGTCCCGCGAAGGTCAAACATGACGTAAGAGCGATCAATACTGCTGTAGATATGAGGTTATATCTATTGGTTCGCGTCCCTTGTATGTCATCGTGGAGAGGCAACATTTGATAACCCGCCCTCGCATAGTCGGCCCGGTACATCCACGCAAGCGAAAAGAAGTGAGGAAACTGCCAAAAGAAGACGAGCGCGAAGAAGATCCACCCGCCTAGCGAGATGCCTCCGGTAGCCGCTGACCAACCGATCAGCGTAGGCAGGGCACCAGGAATGGCTCCCACAGCCGTATTCCAGTCCGTTCGGCGCTTCATGGGCGTATAGACCCCAAGATAGATCCCCAACGTCAATCCTGCCAACAGGGCCGGAAGCACGCCGAACCAGAGTAGGAGCCCCCCCATACCAGCGATTCCTGACGCCGATCCAACGAAGGCTGCCTCCAGCGCGGCGATCCGGCCTGAGGGGACTGGACGACGCTCCGTTCGCTTCATCATGAGATCCTGGCCACGTTCCATATACTGGTTCCACGCAGCCGCACTGGCACCAACCAGGAACATGGCCAACCCGACCATTGTTACCCCTCGGAGATCGTAGGGTTGGCCGCCCGCGAAAAGAAACGCCACCATCCCTGTCATGACAGTCAGGCCGGTCAATTCAGGTTTCACGAGCTCAACGAAAGCTAGCAAGCGCAGGTCTGCAGAGAACTTCGAGGGCATGAACAAATATACGAAACGTTCTTTTGCACGGCCCATAAATCATTGATATATTTGACGAAACGGACGACTACCTCATGCAAACTATCGATATCAGTGATCTCGTTTCGTCAGACCTCGGAGTGTCCCGTCTGTATGCCGATTTTATGACCGACCCGGCGCGGGTGGCAAACTTCTTCCCCGCAGACTTCCGCGATCGAGGCGCCTGGGAAAAGACACTGCGGAAGGTGGCCGATCGGACCATCGATCGCTCGACACTTGTGAGCGTCCTCTCCAGGCAGAATCGGGACTTCCAGTGCGGCGTGCGTACGCTTGCGAATATCGACCTTCTCTTGAACGATACGTGCGTAGCAGTGGTCACCGGACAACAGGTGGGGATCTTCGGAGGCCCGCTCTACACGCTCTACAAGGCCATTACCACGGTCAAGCTGGCAGCCCAATTGGCCAAAGAGCATCCTGCCTATGAATTCGTTCCGGTGTTCTGGATCGAAGGTGAAGACCACGACATGGCTGAGGTCGCGTCGGTCAAGCTCCTCTCGGCCGCCAACGAGCTCGCAACATATTCCTACGAACTCGAGCCCAAGCTCCAGGGCAAGAACCTGGGTCCTGTCGGCCGGCACGTGATGGGCGCGGGACTGGAAGCGATGCTCGCTTCCCTGCAAGCGGGTATCACCCCAACGGAATTCACCGAAGCGGCGATTGGCCTGGCGAGATCCTCGTATCAGACAGGCATGACGATGACCCGTTCGTTTGTCCAGTTCATGAACAACCTGTTGGAAGACGCCGGACTCATTTTCATCGACCCCAATGATCCCGAGTTGAAGCGGATCGTGGCCCCTGTCTTCCGGAAGGAGCTCCAACAGGACCCCAATTCGTGTCAAGTCGTGATTGAACGCAGCGATGCGCTCGAGCAACACTATCATGCTCAGGTCAAGCCGCGGCCCGTGAATGCCTTTCTGTTCCACCATGGGGGCCGATACCCGATCGAACCGCATCCCGCGGGATTCAGCCTCAAAGGCGTACGTCAGACCTTTTCGCGCGACGAACTTCTGGGAATTCTGGACACGTCACCGGAATCGTTCAGCCCCAACGTGGTGCTTCGACCAATTTGCCAGGACACGCTATTGCCAACCGTAGCGTACGTCGGGGGTCCCGCGGAGGTCGCCTACTTTGCGCAATTACTACCGCTGTATCCGCTGTTCGGGATACCCGCCCCGATCATCTATCCCCGCGCACACGCCACGATCATCGAGGAACGCGTCGAGAAGGTCCTGACACGCTTTGCGATTCCGGCGATCGACATCTTCACCAGTCTCGACAACGTCAAGACGCGCGTCGCGCTCGAGGTCTCCGATTTCAAGTCGGAAGAGTTGTTCGGAGCAACCATGACCTCCATCGATGAAAGCCTGAATGCCCTCCGAAGCGGCCTGCAGAAGATCGATCCAACGCTGATCCCTCCACTCGATGCGACACTCAGCAAGGTTCGATCGCACGTCGACGTGCTCAAACAGAAGACGTTGGCCGCACAGCAACGGCAGCACGAAGTATACCTGCGCCAGATCGATAAAGCCTCACTGTTTCTCCTTCCCGGTGGCGGCTTTCAGGAAAGAACATTAAATGTCTTGTACTATCTGAACAAGTACGGTCCGGAATTTGTCCGGTGGCTTCGGAGCGAGTTGCGCCACGACGTATTCAAGCACCAGCTGATCAAGCTCTAGGGATTCCTGCTGCGGCCGCGGTCTTGCACCCGCCGGCCCTGAAACGGTGACGGCGACGGAACCCTCTCCGTCGCCGCTGCTCTACGCGTCTCCATTCTCCTGTCCAAACCTACAGCGCTCGTCCGCTTGCCTTTTCGAAGTAGTGGAGCTTTGTGTTATCCAGCGACAGTTCCAATGCTCGTCCTCGAGTCGGCAGCACATCGCCCGACAGTCTTGCGACCGAAGGCGTCCCGCCAGCCTTCGTGACGAAGTAGACAAAGACCTCACTCCCCATCGGCTCCACAACATCGACGGTCACCTTGACGGTCGGCATGCCCCTGGAGCCTCTGCGCGATAGATGCTCTGGCCGGATCCCGACGACGATCTCATGGCCGACAAACGGTTTCAGCCGCCGTTCGTCACGTTCCGGTATCCGAACAAGAAATGTGGACCCGTTCTCATGAAAGACCAATCGTCGATCCCGCTGGAGCGTACCTTCAAAGAAGTTCATCGACGGACTTCCAATGAACCCTGCGGTGAATCGATTGGCCGGAGCGGCGTAGAGGCCAAGCGGTGTATCGATCTGCTGTACGTAGCCGTCTTTCATCAGCACGATGCGGTCGGCCATTGTCATGGCCTCCGTCTGGTCGTGGGTCACGTAGATCATCGTGGCCCCCAGTTGTGCGTGCAGGCGGGAGATCTCCGTTCGCATTTGCACCCGAAGTTGCGCGTCCAGATTGCTGAGGGGCTCGTCAAAAAGGAACACCTTCGGCTTTCGCACGATGGCGCGACCGACCGCGACCCGTTGCCGTTGTCCACCCGAAAGTGCTTTCGGTTTCCGATCAAGGAACTCTCCGATCCCAAGGATCGCAGCGGCTTCACGTACCCGCCTGTCGACCTCGTCTTTCGGGAACTTTCGGAGCTTCAGACCAAATGACATGTTCTCGTAGACGGTCATATGCGGATAGAGCGCATAGTTCTGGAAGACCATCGCGATGTCCCGGTCTTTTGGCGAAACATCATTGACGATCGAACCGTCGATCTCGATCGTACCCGCAGTTACGTCTTCCAGGCCCGCCACCATTCGCAGGGTCGTCGACTTGCCGCAGCCCGAAGGGCCGACAAGGACAACAAATTCCCCGTCGCGGACTTCAAGCGAGAGGTCCTGGACGGCAACAACGCCTCCATCAAAGACTTTTTTCACTCCTGTCAGGCGAACACTTGCCACGCTACCTCCTCATGGTCGGATCATTCCAGATCACCCTGCAACTTCTTCAGGGTCTCAAAGAAGGTCGGAAAGGAGACCGACACGCATGCGGGATCGTCGATCGTGATCATCGGATGGCGTAGCGATGCCATGGCAAATGCCATTGCTATCCGGTGATCACCCTCGGTCCGAATTGTCGCGCCAAGTAGCTCGTTTTTCCCTTGAAACGCAAAACCATCTGCCAATTCCTCAACCTCCACTCCCAGGGCGCGCAATCCCTTTGTGAGCACGGCGATCCTGTCTGATTCCTTCGTGCGCAGCTCAGCTGCGCCGCTGACGGCAAATCCCCGACCAGCAGCCATCGCAGTGAGGGCCAATGCCGGTATCTCGTCGATGCACGCGGGTACTTCCGACGGTTCGATGGTGAGCGCCCCCAACGCATCCCCGGTCGACACGAGCAGGTCCGCCACAGGCTCACCCCCCGCCGTTCGTCGGTCAAGTTCTCGCACGCCGATCCCCCAGCGCTCAAGGATGCCCAGAACTGTCGCCCGATGCGGGTTCACTCCCACATTCTTGATGAGGACCTCCGACCCGGGAACGATAGCCACAGCGCCGATGATGAACACGGCAGCTGAACAGTCCCCCGGAATCTCCATATCGAGGGGACCGATCTCAATGCCTCCGGATACTCTTGCAAGCATGCCCTCACGGGTCTCCTCAACCGCCAATCCAAGAAGTCGCTCGGTGTGATCACGCGTCGGCACTGGCTCCAACACGCTTGTGGTACCGTCTGCGAACAGCCCTGCCAGGAGCACCGCTGACTTCACCTGTGCACTCGGAATCGGCGAGACGAAGTCGATCGGGGTCAATGGTCTTCGGCCTGCTATCTGAAGCGGCGGACGGCCTTGGGCAGCCGTGGAAAGGGTCGCTCCCATCCTGCGCAACGGACTCGCGATCCGTTCCATCGGCCTTCGACTCAGCGAAGCATCTCCGGTCAGGTGGGATAAGAATGGTTGGCCGGCAAGGATGCCGCTCAGGAGACGCATGGTCGTACCGGAATTACCGCAATCCAGCGTGTCTTCGGATCTCCGAAGACCGTCAAGCCCCCGGCCTTCCACGATCGTCTCTCCATCACGCCGATCGATCACGACTCCAAGCGAACGAAGACAATGCAGAGTGCTGTTGGGGTCGGCCGCCGGGGACATACCGATGAGGCGTGTGGTCCCTTGCGCTAATGCCGAGATCATCAGGGCTCGATGGGAGATCGACTTGTCGCCCGGGAGAACTATTTCGCCACGTAGGGGATTCACCGCACCTCTGTTCCCAATAGCCTAGAATGAACGATCCTCCCCACCGCCTTGCGGCCATGGGGAGGATCGAGTACCGTATGACGCGTCGAGATCACCTCCGGGGCGGACGACCGCCGGGTCCCCGGCCACCAGGTCCGCTCGACGAGCGTCGCTCCTTCTGCTTCATGATCTCTTCATGCGCGTTCTCACCGCCCGGCAGCAACGCCTTGCGGCTTAGACTCAGCTTACCGGCAGAATCGATCATCATCAGTTTCACATCGATCTCATCGCCGACCTTGAGCATGTCCTCGACTCGCTCAACGCGTTTGACGTCCAGCTGGGAAACGTGTACGAGACCCTCTTTACCCGGCAAGATCTCGACAAAGGCTCCAAAATCGGTGATCTTCTTCACCGTGGCGTGATAGACCTTTCCGACCTCTGGCAGCTCCGTGATCGCGTTGATCATCGCGATCGCCTTCGCCGCCGATTCGCCCTCGACCGCGGCGATCGTGATCGTACCGTCGTCCTCGATGTTGATCTCTGCACCGCTCTCCGAGGTGATATGCCGGATCATCTTACCGCCAGGTCCGATGACCGCTCCGATCAGATCCACGGGAATCTTGAGGGTCTGCAATCGCGGCGCAAACGGTGAGAGTTCCGGCCGTGGCTTCGCGATCGCTTCTGACATGATCTTGAGGATATGCATCCGACCCTCTTTTGCCTGGGCGAGTGCTTTCTCCATCACATCGAACGAGATCCCCTTGATCTTGATGTCCATCTGACACGCCGTGATACCCTGCTCGGTGCCGGCGACCTTGAAATCCATGTCGCCCAGATGGTCTTCGTTCCCGAGAATGTCCGTCAGGACCGCGACCTTCTCACCTTCCTTCACCAGGCCCATCGCAATGCCGGCGACGGGACGAGACATCGGAACACCAGCGTCGAACAACGCCAGGCTACCCGCGCAGACTGTTGCCATGGAGGAAGAGCCGTTCGACTCCAGGATATCGGAGACGATCCGGATCGTATACGGGAACTCCCCTTCCTGTGGCACGATCGCTTTCAGCGCCCGTTCTGCGAGGTTGCCATGGCCGATCTCACGACGGCCGACGCCGAGACGGCCTGTTTCACCGACACTGAATGGGGGAAAATTGTAGTGCAGCATGAACCGCTTGGACGTCTCCGGATGGAGCCCGTCCAGCATCTGTTCATCCATCTTGGTCCCGAGGGTCGCCGATGTCAGGCTCTGCGTTTCGCCACGAGTGAAGAGCGCCGAACCATGCGTTCGCGGAAGCACGCCAACCTCGATCGAGATCGGTCGCACCTGAGTGAGGTTCCGGCCATCGAGTCGCTTTCCTTCCTCGAGGATCGTCGAGCGCATTGCTTCGCTCTCGAGCTCATGCACGATGTCATGAATGGCATCGGCCTGATCCGGGTACTGTTCGAGCAGGGCTGTCGTGACCTCATTGTAGACCTTTTCGGTCTGCTCGGACCGTGCTTCCTTCGTCAGGACCGTTCGGGCCAGCTCCTTGAGCGGGGCCGCAGCACGCTGACGGACGGCCGCTTCCAGGCCTTCCGGATGCGTCGGCAGAACGATCGCACGCTTTGTCTTCTTGACGAGCTTCGCCAACTCCACCTGGGCCGCGCAGAGGGTCTTGATGGCTTCATGCGCCACCTTGAGCACGTCGAGCATGTCCTTTTCGGAGATCTCGCGCGACTCGCCCTCGACCATGACGATCGAGTCGGCAGTCCCTGCGACCGAGATATCGAGGTCGCTCTCATCGATCTGGGCGTACGTCGGGTTGATGATGAACTCGCCGTTGACGCGTCCGACGCGGACCTCCGCGATCGGGCCGTCGAACGGAATGTCGGAGACCATCAACGCCGCCGAGGCCGCGCAGGCGCCGAGCACGTCGGCATCGTGCTGCCGATCGGACGAGTAGACGGTCACGATGATCTGAACCTCGTTGCGGTATCCTTCCGGGAACATCGGTCGGATCGGGCGATCGATGAGCCGGGCCGTGAGGATTTCACGTTCGGTCGGACGTCCTTCGCGCTTGAAAA
This sequence comes from uncultured Ignavibacteriaceae bacterium, assembly GCA_964473365.1. Lineage (GTDB taxonomy): Bacteria > Bacteroidota > Ignavibacteria > UBA10030 > UBA10030 > 2-02-FULL-55-14. Next base: position 61,775 of record CAYYOV010000005.1, on the reverse strand, counting down.
AGCCCCCGGGGATCTTGCCGGCGGCTGCGGTCTTCTCCCGAAACTCCACCTGGAGCGGAAAATAGTCGATGCCCTCCCGCGGGGTTCGTGCGCCGACGACCGTCGCCAGCACCATCGTATCGGCATACCGCACCATGACCGCACCATCCGCCTGTTTGGCGAAGCGGCCGGTCTCAAACGTGAACGATTTGCCGTTGAGGAGAATTTCCTGAATGTGTTTCATGTTTTCCCTTGTCTGGACGCGCCCCTATTGACGCGTCGCGGTCTGCGCTACTTCCGGATCTCCAATTCCTGGATGATCTTCCGGTAGCGCGTGATGTCCTTCGCCATAAGATAGTCGAGCAGGCGGCGTCGCTTGCCGACGAGTTTGAGCAGCCCAAGCCGCGAGTGGTGGTCCTTTTTGTTGCCCTCCAGATGCGGCGACAAGCTGTTGATGTGGGCCGTCAGCACCGCGATCTGCACCTCTGGTGCACCGGTGTCCGTCGGACCCTTTCCGTATTTCTTGGTCAGCTCTGCCTTTTGCTCCTTGGTGATCGGCATTGCAGCTCCTTCAGTGAACATGTGAATAATAAGTGTTGCGTTATCGTCGTCGGGCGGCCACAAATGCGAAGGCTGCCTCACGGTCTTTGTCCATCTGGCGGATCAATGATGCGACGCCATCAAACTTTTCTTCATCCCGAAGACGCGAAAGAAACGTTGTCGAGATCGTGCGCCCGTAGATATCTGCATCGAACGACAGGATGTAGACCTCGATCGTCCGCGGTCCATTGGGATGGAATGTCGGTCGCACGCCAATGCTCGCCAATCCGAACCGCTCCACACCGTCGCCGAGATCGACCCCCACGATGTAGATGCCATTCTGGGGGACCATCTTTCGTGCGAACGTCGGCGCGAGGTTCGCCGTAGGATACCCCAGAGTACGCCCGCGTCGGTCACCCGGAATGACGATCCCGGCAACGTTGTACGGACGTCCGAGGAACGCTGCCGCGGAGACCACATCTCCCTCTGCCAGGAACGCCCGAATGGCTGAGCTACTGACCGGGGAACCGTTCACACTTCGCTGCGGAACCGTATGGGTCTTGAACCCAAACTCTTTCGCAAGCTCCTTGATCGAGCTGACGCTCCCTTCGCGGTTGTGGCCGAAGTGGTGATTATATCCTTCGACCATCTCAGCGACCCCCGTGCCATTGACGAGAAAGCGCTCCACGAACTCCCGAGATGTCAATCGCGAGAATTCTTCCGTGAACGGCAGAACGAGCATGGCGTCGACACCCATCGGAGCCACCAGGTCGCCACGTTCCTCAGGCGAGCTGAGATACACCACGTTCGTACCCGGGCGCAGGACCTCGCGCGGATGCGGGTCGAATGTGATCAACACGCTCCGGCCCGCACGTTGCTTCGCCCGCCTGACCACCTCGACGATGATCTGCTGATGCGCCAGATGGACGCCGTCGAATGACCCGACGGTGACCACCGTCGTGGGATTCAGACCGATCTCTTCAAGCCGTCGTGCGTACTGCATGTCCTTCCTGCGACTGCATGTCGGCGGCCGCTTCCATCAGCCGCTCGATCGTCCAGGCGTCGGCGACGGACCACGGTCCAACCCGTTCGCGACGCAATCCTGTCAGCGTGGCGCCACAACCCAACCGTTCGCCCAGATCGTGCACGACGGAACGCACATACGTCCCTTTGGAACAGACCAACCGAAAGTCCGCGTCTGGGAGAACGATCTTTGGAAACTCGAATTCCCGGATCTCGATCTCACGGTCGGGCCGCTCAACCGTCTTGCCGGCCCGTGCGTACTTGTACAGGGCTTTTCCGCGCACTTTCGCTGCCGAGTACATCGGCGGGGTTTGTCGGCTCTTCCCGAGAAAGCCCGCGCCCGCCTCCTGCAACAACGATCCTGTCACACCACTCCACGGACGTTCAAGTTCGACGGGCGTTTCAAGATCATGCGATGCCGTCGTGATGCCGAGCCTCAAACTGCCCGTGTATTCCTTGTCGTAGTCGACAAATTCTGCGATGCGCTTGGTCTTCGGCCCGGTGCAGACCACCAGCAGGCCAGTCGCCCGAGGATCGAGCGTCCCCGCATGGCCGATCTTCCGTATGCGGAACAGATTGCGCATCTTCCGCACGACATCGAACGACGACCAGCGCTCCGGTTTGTCAACGAGCAGGATCTCTCCGGCCACGTTGAAATCCCAGACGGGCATCAGGGCTGCGCCTCATCAGGTTCACGATCGGACCGAGATGCTTCATCCTGATGGATCTTCTTGAAGATCCCCTCAAGATTCATCGCATGGTCCATCGATTCATCCAACAGGAACGAGACCTCAGGGGTCAGGCGCAATCGCACCGCCTTGCCGATCTCGGACCGGATCGCTGATTTGTGCTCTTCGAGCAGCTTCAGCGATCGCTCCTTCCGCTTGGCGTCGCCGAAGATGCTCACGTAGATGCGCGCCTGTCGGAGATCTGGCGTGACCCGTACGTCGGTCACTGTCAGAAGACCAGCCTCCTCGATGGTGAATCGGCGCTGAAACAGCCTGCCGACCTCCTCCTTAATGACGGAGGCAACTCGTTCCGCTCGCATGCCCACGGGAGGTCAGCCTAGTTTACGCTTCGTTTCGACGCTGTGGTACGATTCGATGACGTCGCCCACCTTGATGTCGTTGAACCCTTCGAGATGCAGGCCGCACTCGTAGCCCTGTTCGACGTCGCGCACGTCGTCCTTGAAGCGCTTGAGAGAAGCCAGCGATCCGTCGAACACCTGGATACCGTCACGGATCAGCCGGACACGTGCGTTCCGGTTCAACTTGCCGTCGCGCACGTAGCATCCCGCGATCGTACCCACTTTTGAGATCTTGAATGTCTCACGCACTTCCACGGTCGCCGTGACCTCTTCGGACACCGTCGGGGCCAGCATGCCTTCAAGGGCCGACTTGACGTCATTGATCGCGTCGTAGATGATGCTATACAGGCGGATGTCGATCTCTTCCGCCTCGGCGAGCTGACGAGCCTTCAAGTTCGGGCGCACATGGAACCCGATGATGACTGCCTGCGAGGCCACGGCGAGAAGGACGTCGGATTCGGAGATCCCGCCGACGGCCTTGTGAATGACCTGCACTTTGACCTCGTTCGTCGACAGCTTCATGAGCGAATCGGCGAGCGCCTCTGCCGAGCCGTCCACGTCGGCCTTCACGATGACGGGCAGGTCGCGGACCTGGCCATCCTTGATCTGCTTCGAAATGTCGTCCAAGGTCAGGCGGCGGTTCTGCCGGAAATCCTGCTCACGCTTGAGCTGCTGGCGACGAAGGCTGACGTCCCGGGCCTCGCGCTCGTCTTCGACGACGATGAGCGGATCGCCAGCCTGCGGGATGCCTTCGAACCCGATCACTTGCACCGGCCGCGACGGACCAGCCGCCTCGACCCGCTGACCGCGTTCGTCGAACATAGCACGAACACGGCCGCTCCAGATACCGACGACGAACGCATCGCCAATGCGGAGGGTCCCCTTCTGAACCAGGACCGTGGCGGTGATCCCGCGCCCCTTGTCGAGTTCCGCTTCCACAACCGCCGCCCGCGCCAACCGATCCGGATTTGCTTTCAGGTCGAGCACATCCGCTTCAAGCGCGATCTTTTCGAGCAGCAGTTCGACATTCTTTCCCGACTTCGCCGACAGCTCGACGACTTGATACTTGCCGCCGTACTCTTCGACGAGCAAGCCACGTTCTGCGAGCTGCTGCTTGATACGCTCGGGATTGGAGTCGGGCTTGTCGATCTTGTTGATGGCCACGACCATTGGTACGTTCGCGGCCTGGGCGTGGCTGATCGCTTCGAGCGTTTGCGGCATGACCGCGTCGTCCGCCGCGACAACGAGGACGACGATATCTGTTACTTGCGCACCGCGGGCACGCATGGCCGTGAAGGCCTCGTGACCGGGTGTATCGAGGAACGTGATCTGACGGCCGTTCCCGATCGTTACCTCGTAGGCACCGATATGCTGCGTGATCCCTCCCGACTCGCCGGCAACAACGTTCGCTCGACGGATATAGTCCAGGAGCGAGGTCTTTCCATGGTCGACATGGCCCATGATCGTCACGACCGGAGGACGCGTCACGAGATCTTCCGTCTCGTCCACAAAGTCTTCGAGTTCCTCAGCCGTGAATCCTTCCTGGAACGTCACCTGGAAACCGAACTCGTCGGCCACCAGCGTGATCGTGTCCTTGTCAAGGCGCTGATTGATCGAGACCATGATCCCCAGCCCCATGACCTTCTGGATCACGTCGGCGACCGAGACGCGCATCATGTTGGCCAGCTCGCCAACCGAAACGAACTCCGTCACACGAAGGCGCGTACGTTCCTGTTCCTGCTCCTCCTGCAACCGGGCTTCGGCCTCTTCGCGTCGTTCCTTCTTCTTTTTCTTGACCGCAGCACGGGCATTGGCCACCGTATCTTCGGTCATTTCCGTCATCGTTTCCCGGATGGCACGGTCTACATCGGCCACGTTCACTTCCGCACGACGGCCCTTCTTCTTCTTCTTCGCTTTGGCGTCGTCTTCTTCGCGCGTCGTGGTCGCGCCGGCTTTGACCTTCGTCGGCTCCGTCCGGATCTTCTTCTTCTTTTTCTTCTTCTTGTCCGCTTCCGATTCTCCTCCGGCGGCCGGCTTGGCCGTCTTCGTGAGGTCGAGCCTTCCCTTGATCGTCAGGCCGCGGGTCTGCCGGGCTTGGAGCGCTTCGAGGGGGGATTGTGGTTTTCTGGCAGCGGTCGAGAGCGAAGGGGCTTCCTCCTCAGCCGGAATTTCGGCGTCACCAGGCTCCCCCGCAGCGGCCGCAACGACCGGTGTCTCTACCCCAGCTTCCGGGGTCAGCGAGGCGTCTTCGATCTCTCCAACGACTGGCGCTTCTACCGTCTCGGCAGGCTCTGGTTCAACCGCCGGAGCTTCGACTTCTGCCGCAATCTCGATGGAAGCCGAAACCTCGTCTCCCGAAGCTTCCTCAATCTTCTTCTCACTCTTCTCCGGCGTGTCCTTCTTCCGGGACGTGCGGAATTCCTGCACCTTCCGGTTGTGTCGCTCCGCGACATCCTTCTCCTTCTTGAAGTGGCCCATCACGGCGTGCAACATGTCGTCCGTCACGGTCGACATGTGGTTCTTCGCCTCGAAGCCCTTCTTGTGGAGGAACTCCAGGATCGTGTCGCTGGCGAGGTTCAGCTCTTTCGCCAGATTGTAGATCTTGATCTTCTTTTCAGCCATGCGGATGTCTGTGCTTTCCGGTCACGCTGCGTACGTCAGGCATCGGTTCGATCGGTTTCCGCCGGCGCATCACTGGGCGCCGGAGGGGCGGCCGGAGCGCTGGGCGCCCGGTCCGCGGCATTGCTTTCTTCCTCGTCCACTTCGGCCTCTTCCAGGCCCTGTCGCAACATCCCGACGATCTCGTCGAGTTTCGCCTCTTCGATGCCGAGCGCAGCAAGAAGTTCAGCCCTCGGCGTCTCAATGACCGAACGGACCGTTTCGTATCCTTCGTCAAAGAACTTGTGGAACAGAACGTCTCCCAATTCCTCGCGGAACTCGGAGAGATCCATATCGTATTCTTCTTCCTCACCGCCTTCTTTCAGCACCTGGATATCGAAACCGGTGAGCTTGGACGCGAGCCGAACGTTTTGTCCGCCCCGGCCGATGGCGAGGGACACCTGGTCGACGGCCACGAGCACGCTGGCCTTTTTCGTCTCCGCGTCCACCTTCACTTCCTTCAGCTTTGCCGGAGCCATGGCTCGTTGGATGAACACCAACGGGTCCTCGGAGTAATTGATGACGTCGATATTCTCGTTGTTCAGCTCGCGGACGATCGCGTGAATGCGGACGCCCTTCATGCCCACGCAGGCGCCGACGGCGTCGATCCGTTCGTCGTGAGACTGGACGGCAACCTTGGCCCGGTCTCCCGGCTCGCGCGCGATGCGCTTGATCTCAATGATACCGTCGTAGATCTCTGGGATCTCGATCTCGAACAAACGGACGAGGAACTGCGGATCGGCCCGTGAAATGATGACGGTGGGGTTGCCTGTCCCCTTTCGGACCTCTTTGACGACCGCGCGAAGCGTGTCGCCCTTCTTATACCGTTCTTTGTAGATCTGTTCGCTGCGCGGCAGGATCAGCTCGGATTTGTTATGCATGACGAGGATCTCGCCGCGTCCTTTGCGGATCTGGTAGATCTCGCCAACGACGATCTCGCCGATGGAATTTGAATACTCATTGAAGATCGTCTCGCGCTCGATCTCCTTGATGCGCTGGTTCAGGTTCTGCTTGGCGCTGATGACGAGTCGGCGGCCGAAATCGGCGAGAGGGATGATCTCGACGTATTCCTCGCCAGGCTCCAGTTCCTCGCCCGTCTTGGCCTTCACGTCCTCGACCGAGATCTGGATGCTCGGATCGGTGACCTCGGCCACTACCTCCTTTTCGAGGTAGATCTCAATGTCGCCCTTGTCCATGTTCACGACAATGTCGTACTTGGCGTTCAGGCCGTATTTCTTCTTCACCATCATCCCGAAGATGTCTTCGATGATGCCGATGAGAATATCCCGGTCGAGCCCCTTCTCACGGGCCATGAGTGAGAATGAGTCGACGATCTCGTGATTCATGGAATCCTCCAAAACGGACCGCTTCGAGCGGTCACCACGGTAGTTCGATGATACTTTCTTGAATGTCGTCAAAGGCAACTGCCACGGGCGCTTCACCTTTGACGTCGAATGTCAGCGTCGTGCCTTCTACGGCCTTGAGCCGTCCGCGCAGGGTCGTTGTGGACTCTCCCTGGCGTACGGTCAGTCGGAACGGCCGGCCAACATGCCGGGGATACTGGCGAAGCAACCGTAGCGGTCTATCGGCCCCGGGCGACGTAACTTCCAGCCGGAATGGTCCCTGCAACCCCTCGACAGTCTCCAGGATGGGACCCAACTCACGACTGATCGATGCGCAAGTCCCGATCGAGACCCCGCTATCCGTATCAACTTGGATCTGAACAGTGCGCGAACGATGTTCGACCTTCAGGACCAGGTCGACGAGATACGCTCCTGCCCGTTCCACGATTGGCGTAACGATGGGGATCAGCCGCTCACGCATTGGGTTCATAGCAAAAAAAATAGCCCGTTCCAGCGGGCTATTCCGAAACATTTCAATATACACCCCCCTTGCTCAAGAAGCAAGAGAGGCCTTGCGCCTATCCCTTTACCCCTCCTCGTGTAAGGCCTTCAACGAGTGCCTTTTGACCGACCACATAGACAAGGAGCGCCGGGATCAGCGAGAGTACGGCACCCGCGGCAACGAGACGAAAATTCGCCGAAAATGCCGTGGTCAGTCCGGTCAAGCCGACGGGCAGCGTCATCGCGGAAGCATCGCGTGCAACGATCAGCGGCCACAGGAGATTGTTCCACGAGCTGACGAACGTAAGGACAGCCAGAGAACCCAGCGCGGGACGTGACAACGGCAAAAGGATCGACCACCAATATCGAAGCGGTGAACAGCCGTCGAGGGCGGCTGCATCGTCAAGTTCCCGCGGGATCGTCAGATAGTACTGACGCAGATAGAGGATTCCAAATGCGTTGACCGCGAACGGCACGACAATACCCGGGAGGGTGTTCAGCAATCCGAACTGCATCACCAAACTGAATAGCGGGACGAACAGGATCTGTTCCGGGATGAGCAAACTCGCCAGCAGTGCCCCCAGGATGAAAGTGCGGCCGCGGAACCTCATCCTCGCGAGCGGATACGCTGCCGCGGCAGAAAGCACGACCATCAGGACGACCGACCCACCCGCGACGAGCAGACTGTTGATGGCATATGTCGCGAATGGGATCTGACGCCAGACGTCCACAAAGTTCGACCACTGCGGGTCAGACGGAATGAGCGATGGCGGAACCGCGAAGATCTCTTCAGTACCCTTGATCGAAGTGACAGCCATCCAGACGAACGGACCCGCCAGGACAACTCCGAGGACGAGAACGCCTAATGTGCGTACGATCCGTCTCACTCGTCCCTCCACATTCTCATCTGCAGCACCGACATCCCCAGAAGCGCGAGGAAGAGAATGACACTCAAAGCTGCCGCCGGTCCGAACCGGAGGTCCACAAACGCCATCTGATAGATCAGCGGCAGGATGGTCTTCTGGGACGCTGCTGCGTGCGGAGCAAGAACATAGAGCTCATCGAAGACCTTCAGTGCTGAAATACCCGAAATGACGGAGGCCACGAGGATCGTGGGACGCAGCAATGGAACGATGATATGCCAGAACTTCGTCCAGCCTTCGGCTCCCTCCAATTCGGCGCTTTCCTCTACTTCGCGCGGGATCGCGGTCAACCCGGCAACGAAGATCAATCCGTAGTACCCCAAGCCCTTCCAGATCGTCAGGGTCATCGACGTGATCAGGTTCAACGGGTACGACGAAAGCCACGGGATCGGTCCGCCTACGATACCACCACTCATCAACAGGGCGTTCAAGAGTCCGACATCTTCCTGGAAGATCCAACGCCACATGATCCCGCCCACGACCATCGGCGTCAGGACCGGCAGAAACATCACAAGACGCATCACACCTCTCCCCCGCCACTCCGACCTGAGCAGAAATGCGACACCGAGCGATAGCCCAATGACCATAGGGGTGACGAGGAGGTACGCCAAACTGTTGCCGAGCGCCGCGAGCGCCGCTGGATCCTGCCACAGGGCCGCGTATTGACCAAATCCGACCCAGACGGGCGGATGGACGAACGAATGCTGTTCGAATGACATGCGAACAACATCGAAGAATGGGACGGCCGTGAAGAGGATCAGGAAACTCCCCGCCGGCGCGAGCAACACGAAGATGGTGAATCGGCGACTCATGGCTCGGCCAGGACTTCGTTCCACTGTCGTTGAGCTTCGGCAAGCGCCGCACCAGCCGTCCGACGACCCAGGAAGCAGGCCAGCATCTGGTCTTTGAAGATCTCGCGAAGTCGCGGGTACTGGGGAATCGACGGCCGGAGAACTCTTGCTGCCGGGAGCTGGACCGCGGCCGTCAGGCGCGCAGTACCGGCAAGCGAACCGTCACTCATACGGAAGGTACGGTCCTGCAACGCTGAGCGAACGGACGGAAAAACAGGAACGAGCTTGGAGAACTCGAGTTGCACAGGACCGGACGTGATGAACGCCGCGAGGTCAGCCGCAGCACGCGGGTTCCGCGACGTGCTCGTGACCGCAAGCGCCATAACGTCCAACTCCTTCCAACCGGCGGCCCCCGTCGGAGCCGGCGCCACGATCGTTTGCTTCAGACGGTCGGGCGCATTCTCTGCGATAAGCCGGAGGAACTGAGGAGCCCCGATGAACATCGGCACTGCGCCGGCCTGGTACAGATCGATCCCTCCCTGGTGGCCGGCCATGAGCGATTCGCGGGGGAGCGCACCACGAGAGAAGGCCTCGAGCCAACCCTGGAGGACCTTCACTGCCTGCGGAACGGCAAACACCGCCCGGCGGCCGTCCGATGAAAGGACAGGGATGCCCTCGCTCTCGAAAACCTGAAGCATGTAGCTGTCGACCACAAGATTGAAGAAGAAACCGGGGCGTCCTGTCTTCGCGCGGTAGGCAAGGGCAAGCGTGAGGATGCCGTCATATGTCGTCGGAAGGTCGGTCGAGAGACCCGCCGCCAGCAGGGCTGTAGAATCGGCGATGAGGATCTTCGTGGCAAGATACCAGGGAACACCATAGGTCTGGCCTCCGAAGCGCATCGGTTCCAAAGCCGCGGGAAGGTAGTCGGCCTGTTGGTCATCCGGGATGAGCGTATCGACGGACGCCAGTGCGTCGAGGCGAACGTATTGAAGGATCAAATCGGCTGGAAGATTGACGACGTCGGGAGCGTCGCCTGCCGAAAGCGCGGCAATGAGCTTCTGTGTGAAGCCCTCATACGGCACATCCACCCATCGGACCTTCACGCCCGGATGTGTAGCTTCAAAGCGCCCCAAGATCCCGTTCATATAGTCGTCGAACGTGGGCGAAAGCTGCAGTGTCCACAATTCGACGAGGCCGGGGTCTCGTTCCCGGCGGCCACAATCAAGAGCCACAGCAGCCATCAGCACAACGATGGCAGCCAAAGCGAGCCATCGATGGTTCATGTCAGGCGCGTGCGATGGAGTCCGGCGCTGATCACGTCGAGACGTGCACCATCGTTCCTTCCATGCGCTTCGCCCCTCTTCACCGTCACCTCATGGCAAGAAAGTTCTTCAGAAGCTCGTGGCCGAACTCCGTCGCGATCGATTCCGGATGGAACTGTACGCCGAACACCCGATACCTGCGGTGTTGGACTCCCATGATGGTGCCATCGTCGGTCCAAGCCGTGATCTCGAGGTCCGACGGAATGCTTTCTCGCTCGACGATGAGCGAATGGTAGCGCGTGGCCGTAAAGGGCGAAGGGATCCCGAGGAATACCCCCCTACCCGAATGGTGGATGCGCGAGGTCTTGCCGTGGACGATCTCGCTCGCTCGCTTGACGACGCCTCCATATGCCGCTCCGATCGATTGGTGGCCAAGACAGACACCCAAGATCGGTATGGATGGACCACACTCCTTGATTACATCGACTGAAACGCCTGCTTCGGCGGGTGTGCATGGCCCCGGAGAGATGAGGATGCCTTTCGGCCCCATGGACTTGATCGCTGCGGGCGTCGTCTCGTCATTCCTGACGACCGTGACCTCCTGCTTTAGCTCGCCAAGGTATTGCACGAGGTTGTAGGTAAAGGAGTCGTAGTTGTCGATCACCAGGATCATACGGTCCGTCCCTTATCATCCATCAAAGCGGCCGCCTCGTCCACCGCGCGGAAGGTGGCGGCCAACTTTTCCATCGTTTCCTCATACTCCCGAGAGGGCCGGGAATCGAGCACAATGCCAGCACCGCTTCGGAAGCGCAGTTGGCCGTCGTGGGCCACCATGGTTCTGATCGCGATACAGGAATCCATGTTGCCGGAGAAATCGAGATACGCGACGGCGCCGCCGTACACGCCGCGGCGGTCCCGTTCCAGCTCGCCGATGATCTGGAGCGAGCGGATCTTGGGAGCACCAGTCAGCGTTCCGGCCGGGAAGCAGGCCATCAATCCGTCGAGGGCGGTCACGTCGTCGCGGAGCGTGCCCCGAACGCTGGAGACCAGGTGCATGACGTGTGAGAAGTATTCGACCTGCATGTACGTCGAGACCGACACCGTACCAAACGTGCAGATCCGACCGATGTCGTTTCGTCCGAGGTCGACAAGCATCAGGTGCTCTGCACGTTCTTTGACGTCCGCCAACAGCTCCCTCGCAAGCGCCTCGTCCTGGACCCGGTTCGCGCCCCGGCGTCGGGTTCCGGCGATTGGCCGCGTCTCGACAGACCGTCCGTCGACGCGCACCAGCATTTCTGGTGATGCTCCAACGATGGCCGAATCACCCAGCTGCAGGTGATACATATACGGCGAAGGATTCAACCGCCGAAGGACGCGGTAGAGCGTGAAGGGGTCGCCTTTGAATGGTTGCCGGACCTCTTGCGAAAGGACCACCTGAAACACATCTCCTGCGCGAATGTAGTCCTGGGCCGCTCGCACCCAACCCTCATACTGTTCCCGCGTGATGCCCAACGTCCTATCCCCGACGGCGTGTGGGGCTTTCAATCCCCCATCGACAGGTTGTTGCAGCATCGCTTCGAGTTTGTGCACTTCCACGGCCGCCTTGTCGTATTCGGCCCGCATGTGCGACTCGGTCCGGCCTTCCAGCGGCACGAATCCATTGGAAATGAGAAACACCTGTCGGAGCACATTGTCAAAAATGACCACCGTGTCAAAGAACATCAGGACACCGTCGGGCAGATCGCCCCTTGCGGGTTCCTCGACCGACAAACGCTCCATCAGCGCGGCGGTCTCGAATCCGAAGAACCCGACAGCGCCTCCGGTGAATCGCGGGATCCCGGGGATCTGAGGTGTCCGGATCGCTCGAAAGATCTTTTTCAGCCCTTCGATCGGATGGTCATCAGGAGCGACGAGCGACGGAAGCACTGAGACGTCGTCGTGGCGCGGTTCGAGGGAGAGTCGGTTCCCTTCGATCCGCGCGATCATGAAGGGATCGGATCCCAGAAAGGAGTATCGGGCGATGGCATCACCGCCGTCGACGCTCTCCAGTAGGAAGCTGTGTGTCGATCGTTCACGCAGGCGCAGGTAGACCGACACGGGCGTCTCAGCGTCTGCCAGAACGCGGTGGACGACCGGGATGACATTGGCCTGTTCCGCCGACCGGCGGAATTCCTCGAATGTCGTCATGACGCCCTGGGAGCGAGGAATTGGCATCGGTCGCCTTCGAACCGCCGGACCAGCTCCCGGAACTCCTCGGGAACGGGGATCGAGACGTCGCGTCCACGGTCCAACCACGCATGGATCGCCACGTTCTCGACCAGGATCTCTCCGGTCGACGGCCGTTCGATGAGGCCTTCCATGGCAAAGCTCGAAGTACGGATCCACGCCGTGCGGGTGTGGATCTTCAGTTCCTCGCCAAGTTTTGCCGGCAAACGGTAGTCGATCTCATTCCGCACCAGCACGACACGGGATGCGCTATTGATGGTGGTGATGTCCACGCGGGCGCCGATGTGCTTCAGGTACTCGATCCGACCTACCTCGCAGTACAGGAGGTAGTTGCCGTTGTGTACGATCCCTTGCCAGTCGACCTCATAGTTGCGGACCTGGAGGGGGGTGGAGAACGAAAAGAGCGAACGATCCATGGAACGGGAAGAGATGAATGAGACGGGTTGGCGCGACGATCAGAATGGCGGTAACGTTTTCATTGTCTTCGGGTGCTTCCTCTGGAAGCCTGCTGACAGCATGTCGGCTACGGCACGAGCTTCAGAAGTGTCTCAGCTGCGATGCGAACCTCTTCTCGTGTGACGTCCAGGTGCGTCGTCGCACGCAACGTGCGAGGGTCCATGTCCGTCAGCAGAACACCGTGCTCGCGAGCCAGCGCGACCAGCTGCGCGGCATCCTTTCCGGTCCTGGTCACATCCATGGCAACGATGTTCGTCTCGACGGTATCATGGTCGATGGTCAACGACTTTGAGCGCGAAACAATGTCCGCGAACAGCTTGGCGTTGGCATGGTCCTCCGCCAGCCGGTCCACGTGATGCTCCAGGGCATACAACGCCGCGGCGGCGATCATGCCGACCTGGCGCATCCCACCCCCCAGCATTTTCCGGACCCGCCGCGCCTTCTGGACCCACTCCTTCTTTCCAACAACTGCAGAGCCAATCGGCGCCCCGAGACCTTTCGAAAAACAGACCGCCATGCTGTCCACGAGCCGGCCGTAGTCGGAAGGCTTCGTTCCGTTCGCCACGCAGGCATTCCACAATCTGGCTCCGTCCATGTGGAGTGCGATGCCTCGCTCCTTCGTGAAATCGCGTATCGCCCGGACCGTCTCGACCGGGACGACCGTGCCGCCCGCCTTGTTATGCGTATTCTCGAGACAGACGAGCCTCGTCACCGGCAAATGGTAGTTCGTGCCGCGCACCAGCGGAGCGATGGCTTCTACAGAAGGGATCCCGCGTGTGGCGACGAACGTTCGCAGTTGAACGCCGGAGATGACCGGAGCCGCACCCGTTTCATACTGGATAATGTGCGCTCCCGACTCGACGATCACTTCATCACCCGGCTGCGTGTGCGTCTTGATCGCCGTTTGGTTCGCCATGACACCGCTCGGCACGAACAGTGCCGCTTCCATCCCCAGACGTTCGGCGACCTGCTCCTGAAGCCGTATGACCGTCGGGTCCTCAGCATAGACGTCGTCCCCGACTTCGGCCTTGAACATGGCCTCACGCATTGCCGGCGTCGGCTTCGTGACTGTATCACTCCGAAGATCGATCATCTTCTCGGTCTCTCTTTCCGGAAATGCCTTTGGGGACCTATCGCATCACGATGCGGACGAGCGCTTCCTTCGCTCCCCAACCCAATTGACCAACGCCCAGAGCGTCAGGAACGCCGCTCCCACGACACTCAGCGCTCCAGCGACATCGCCGTATCTGGCATAGAAGGTTTGTACGTCATTCTGATGGACAGGGACCGTCCACGCAGTACGCTCGAACAGGCTCGAGCGGCGGACGGCGTGCCCCGTCGGCGCAACCACCGTGGAGATCCCCCCATTGGCGCTTTGGACCACCCACCGACGGAATTCGACCGCACGCAGGCTTGCATATGCGGCGTGCTGATAGGCACCGGACGTATTGCCCCACCAACTATCGTTTGTCACGACAACGAGCAATTGAGCTCCGCGCCTCACGAACTCCCGAACAAATTCCGGATACACTGATTCGTAGCAGATCATGGCCGAGAAGCGAACCTCGCGGCCGTCGCGCGTATGCGCCACGAAGACGGTCGTGTCGCTCCCCTTGCCCCAACTGCTGATCCCGACGTTCCATCGCAACGGCTCGATGAGGAATCGGAGGGCCTCCGCATGAGGCAATCGTTCTGCGAACGGGACCAGAACGATCTTGCCATACACAGGTCCGACCGTACCATCGGCGGCGATCGTCGTGATCGAGTTATACGATTCGACGTAGCGGTCCGATTCCCCGATGCGACGTGACGTGATGGGTGCGGCGTCGTTGTCAAAGTACTTCGCATGCGGGAGGCCGGTCACGAGCTCCGCCCCAACATCACCCATGAGGCGCTGCACGCGGTCTAGCCAGTGCCGGTAGCCCGGCAGCAACACATGGAACGGCAAGGCAGTCTCCGGCCAGACGACGAGGTCAGCGCTATCCACCGCGCGATCACGCGTCAGCGAATCGAGCACGACCAACTGTCGCTCGTAGGCCGTCCATTTTTCGCCGGCCGGGAGTCCCCATTTTTCCCACGGGTCCGCATTCGGCTGGATGACGGTGACGCGCACTTCGTCACGACCGGCGTCGTTCCCCTGGACATCGGTCATCCTCACCCATCCGTAGACGAGCGGACCAACGTACACGCCAACCATGACTGCCACAAGACCGATGATCCGTCGACGCTCAACCGGCAAGGGATTTTCTGCCGTCTTCTCAAGAACCGCAAACGCCAGAACATTGAAGATGAGCACGTGCAACGTCAGGCCTGTCACAGAGAACAATTCTGCCATCTGGAT
>CAYYOV010000005.1:0-46545 GCA_964473365.1 uncultured Ignavibacteriaceae bacterium | reverse complement strand
TGGAACGCCAGCAACATGGCATAGCTGGCCCGGAACATTCGGCCGAATGACCGCTCGTCGTCGAATACCGTCAACCACGGCAGGAAGGCGATGAAAGCGATCGACGGAACCGGCGACGGTGGAAAGGCCGCCCCCAAAAGGATACCGCTGAGCAGCGAACGGATGACCCACGAACGATACCAGCCGTGCGAAGTCATCACCCACTCCTGCCAGTGTCCGAGCGTTTCTGCCGGCGCCGGATAACCCGGACCACAGCAGAACTGATCCAGACCATCATCGCCCCCCCAGCCATCCCGATGACGGCGCCACCGATCACGTCGAGCGGGTAGTGCACGCCCACGTACACGCGTGAATAGGCCACGACCAGACCGTATCCGAGCAAATACCAGACTGCACGAGGATAGAAGAAACCAAGTACGATCGCTCCCGCAAAGGTGTTGACCGCATGGCTTGACGGAAACGACCTGCCACCGCCGCAACTGACCAGCAGCCGGACGTCGGTCAGTTCCTGGCACGGCCGAGGCCGGAGGAAGAGTTCTTTCAGGATGGCACTACTGAATTGGTCCATCACAAGGATCGTCAGCACGAGCACCAGAACAGCTTGTCGACCGCGAATACCCCCTCGCCACAACCCGTAAACGATCAGCGCGGCAACCAGCGCGAGCATCCACGGCTGCTTGTTCAGGTCGGTGATGAACGGCATCGCGACGTCCAGGAACGGATTGGTCCATCTCGCATTGAGGAGATGGAACAGCCACTCATCCCACCGATAGATCAGCTGACTCATTCCACGGGTCCTTCAGGCTTCCCCGAACCGTTGCGCGTGCGAGATCCGAATGCTCGGTAGGCAATGTATCCCACCGCAAGCACGACGACGATGGACGTTACGGTCTTCCCGTATGCGTCAAGGTAGAAGATGATGCGTTCCCAATTCTCCCCGAGCGCCAGGCCCGCCTGAACGAGAATGAAATTCCACACGAGTGCGCTAAGGAACGACAGGATGACGCTGGTCGCGATGGGAAGACGCGACATCCCGGCGAAGAACGACACAACGGCCCGGGTGCCCGCCAGAAAACGGTTGGCGACCACGACGCCGTAGCCATAGCGTTGGAACCATCCCTCCACCTTCTTCACCTGATCGGGTGGGAGGAATCGGACCTTTCCCGATTCAAGGACGTGCCCGCCGATCCATCGACCGATGGCATACATGACCATGAATCCGGCGGTGCTCCCCACGGTCGTCGAGACGATCAGCACCCACCCGTCGACCCGTCCGACCGCCGCCAGCGAACCGGCCGCGACCACGAGAACGTCGCTTGGGAACGGGGGAAAGATATTCTCAATGAATGCGATCCCGCCCACGACCATATAGACCGCCCATGGATCCAGCCCGGCCAAATATGATATGATCGATTCCACTATTCGTGTCTCACAAGGAGGGCAACTGCCATTGCGGCGCAGCCTTCGCCACGACCGACAGGACCAAGCGTTTCATTGGTTGTTGCCTTGATGGAGACAGCTGATGGAGCGACCCCGAGCGTCGATCCGATCCGCCGTTGCATCGCCGGAGTGTGCGGACCGATCTTCGGCCGCTCGAGGATGACCGTCGCATCGACATTGACGACGGACCATCCCGCTGCGACAACGACCTTTCTGGTCGCTTCGAGCAAGCGGAGGCTCGATATACCGCGAAACCGCCGATCCGTGTTGGGAAAGTGCTTTCCGATGTCTCCGAGCGCCGCTGCACCCAGAAGTGCATCACAGATCGCGTGCAGGAGGACGTCGGCATCCGAGTGTCCTACCAACCGCTTGGCGCTCTTGATCCGGACGCCGCCGAGGACCATCCCCTTTCCAGGGGCCAGTTGGTGAATATCGTAGCCGAATCCAATGCGGAATGGAGCGGTGGGTGTGCGTCGACGCGTAGACATGATGGGTCACCGAATGTCAAAGCCGGTGGAAACGCTTGAGATCAAGGTCCGCTCGATCCGGAGATCGGTGACATGCGCAGCTCGTGGGCCGACGCGGAGCGCGTCGACGAAGGCGTCGATGGCGTCCGCTTCCCCTTCCGCAAGCACCTCAACGGAGCCGTCGTCGGAATTCCGCACCCAGCCTCCCACGCCGTGTTTCAGGGCTCGGGCCTGCACAAAATACCGAAAACCGACCCCTTGAACGAGGCCGGTCACGACGACATGAACGCGTTCTGGCATGGCGCATCAACATACCAACGGAGGGAGTGAAATGCAACGAACACTCACCGCATGAATCGATCAAGCGAATGTCTGGCGTTGGGAAGCTGTTGCGAGGCTCGTCGCTCTGCTCGACCGATCCATCGTCGCACATCGGACGGCAGTAGGCCACGTCTGAGGGTCGCGCGGATGTGCGACGCACTCTGACGATCGAGACCCTGGATCGCCAGGACGATGCCTGTTAAGAGGGTCCGTTCGCGAAGATCCAGCCCGTGACGAGAGAAGATGGTCCCATATGCGTCGCGCAGGACCCATCGCTCGAGGAACGGGTCCAATGCCCTGAGGCGTGCCAATACCTCCCGTGACTGACTGCCATAGACAGCCTGGAATGCGCGACGTCCGCGTGTGATCGACGGTTGATCTCTTCGGAGAGGTAGCCGACCCGCCACCCGTTGCAGACGCTCCATCCCGTCGAGCGTTGCAGGGACGCCGCAGAGCAACCCAAGATGCAGGATCAGTTCTGCGAGATCCGCCACCCGTACTTCACGAGAGGCCAGTGCTCGGCGCATCGTCGCCGAGGCCCGTTCTCGGCGCCCGATTGTCAGATCGACGGCGATCCGGAGATACCATGCAAATCGATGTGCGTGTGTTGATCGTGCGGCCATGGTCTGGAAATGAAACGAGGGACGACGAAGATCGCCGTCCCTCTTGGTTGTTGATGCCTGCCTGCGCCTGTCACAAGGGATTCGCCGCGTATCGCGACGAACCTTGCGTCTCCGGCTGGCGAGCGCGTGCGGGAGGCGGGACTTGAACCCGCATGCCTTGTGAGCGCCACCCCCTCAAGATGGTGTGTCTGCCAATTCCACCACTCCCGCAGAACAAATTAGAAGTTAGAGGTGAGAGGTTAGAAGTTGAATACAGCGCACGCCTCTCAACTGCTCCCTCCGCCTTCTACCTTCTACCTTCTACACTCTACCTTGGTGAGCGCGGCTGGGCTCGAACCAGCGACCCTCTGCTTAAAAGGCAGATGCTCTACCCCTGAGCTACGCGCCCTCCATGACAACTGGAGGGTAAAGTACACAGAAATGACCCGACTTCCAACGGTCAGGCTTGCTCGACCGTCTCGACCGCCGCTTCTTCCTTCTTCGAACGATACAGGATGCCGAACGGGATCACCACAACGTAGCCAAGGAGCAACAGGATCGGGGCCACAACGAGCGGCATGAACCCATCCCAGGGTTCCTGGGAAAGCGCCACGTAGCCGGCGAGGATCAGCACCAACCCGCCGATCATGATCTGGTAGTTCACACGCGTGAACGGCAATGCTTCTGGAGCTTGACGTTTTCGAGTGGTAGGGCGCTGTTCGGATTTGGCCATGAGTTCGTAGAAAGATGTCAAATGTGTACGATCCGACCAACAAAGGTACCGCGAATTCAGTGCGTTGTCAAGCGAGGTGGCGGCTCACATGCGGTCTTCGCTTGGGACCTCCCCCCACGATCGATGGAACTCTAGTGTCGCGCCTGGACAAGCTTGCCGTCATGCAGCCGCATCACCCGATCGGCTTTCTTCATCAGGTCCTGGTTGTGCGTTGCGACGACGATCGTCAACCCATGGTCGCGGGACAACTTGAACAAGAGCCGGTGGAGCTGGGACCCGTTGTCCTCGTCGAGATTTCCGGAGGGCTCGTCGGCGAGCACGAGTTCCGGCTCGTTCATCAGCGCTCTCGCCACGGCGACGCGTTGCTGCTCTCCCCCGGACAACTCCGACGGCGGATGATGAAATCTGGCTTCAAGCCCGACGTCCGTGAGCAGCCGCTCGGCGCGGATGCGTGCGCTCGACATGGCGTTCCCGGCGATCAGCGAAGGCATGCAGACATTCTCCAACGCGGAGAATTCCGGCAGGAGATGATGGAATTGAAAGACGAATCCGAGCGATGTGTTCCGAAAGGCCACAAGGTCCTCTTCCGGGATCGCGAACACATCCCTCTCGCTCAGAAAGACGCGCCCCAGCGTTGGGCGATCAAGCCCGCCAAGGAGATGGAGGAGCGTGCTTTTGCCCGAGCCCGAAGGACCGACGATCGCGACGATCTCCCCTGCCTTCACTTCAAGTTCCACCCCGCGCAGGACCTGAAGTGTCTGGTCCTTCCCGGTGCGGTATTCCTTCCAGAGATTCTCGGTCCGAACGAGGACCTGACGCCGCGTCACTCCCATCGAATGGCCTCCACAGGAATAAGACGTGCCGCACGCCTGGCGGGGGATCGAGCGGCCAATGCCGAGAGGCCGATCGCCGCCAGTGCGACCACAAGGATGTCGGTCCATCGGACCTCGACCGGCAGAGCACTGATGATGTAGACCGTCGGGTCGAGCGGGAAGAGATGATACTGCTCCTGCATCCAGACGACGAGCAGGCCCAGTCCCGTGCCGAGGACCGTTCCGACCACGCCGACCATGATCCCCTGTCCGAGAAAGATCCTGGATACGCTTGTGGCGCTTGCCCCCATTGTCTTGAGGATGCCCACATCCCGCGTCTTTTCGATCACCGTCATCGTGAGCGAACCCAGCAGGTTGAATGACGCCACGGCGATGATGAGCGACAGGATCACATACGCCGCCCAACGCTCGATCTGCATCACCGAGTACAATTCGCGATGCAGGTCATACCATGTCAACACCCGGATGCTCGACCCGAACCGTTCCTCCAGCTGGTTCTTCAGCCGTCCCGCTTCCGAGATCGACGACAACCGAAGGTCAATGCCGTCGATCAACTCGCCCGTCCGCAGGAGGTCTTGTGCGCTCGCCAGCGTGACGAACGCATAGAAGGAATCATAGTCTTTGTTGTTCGACTCATACAACGCCTGCACGACGAACCTGCGGATGAGCGGCATCCCGAGTTGAGCGATCGCAGGCATGGCCGCTGCCGGGCTCACAATAGCCAGCGTGTCACCGACGACGGCTCCCAACCGATCGGCGAGCGTCATTCCCAGGATGATCCCCGGGACCCCCGGTTTCGACTGCAAGGGCTCGCCCAGGACGATCTTGTCTTTGAGCCCCGAGACACTGTCAACAGTTGCCGGATCGACACCTTTGACGTTCACGACACGGGTCGCGTTCCGCATGATCACGAGCGCTTTGCCGCCGACGAATTGCGATGCGCCGCGGACCTCGGCGAACTCAGGCAAGGCCGTCAGGATGGGACCATATGAAGCCGCCGTCGATCGTTCCGGTCGTTCGATACGGACATGCGGATCGAACGACGTGAGGATGGTCGTTACGAGTCCGCTGAACCCGTTAAAGACCGACAGGACAATGATGAGCGCCGCCACGCCGATCGTGATCCCAGCGACCGAGATGACCGAGATCAACGTCACGAACCCGAAGGTCCGTCGCGACCGGAGATACCGAAGCGCTATAAAGGTCTCGTAGCGCATCAGGAGAACCGAAGGGTGCGCAACGGGTCCAGTGAGGCGGCGATGCGTGCTGGAAAGACCGACGCCACGTAGCACATCCCCAGCGACAGGCCGCTCACCAGCGCAAAATCCCAGACAGACATCTGGATCGGGACGTGCGTCATGAAATAGACACCGGACGGGAGCGGAAAGAGCCGATACGTCAATTCAACCCAGCACAGCCCGTATGCGATCACATTGCCCAGCACGGTGCCGACGATGCCGATGATCATTCCCTTCCATTGGAAGATCCGCACGATCATCTTGCGCGACATCCCCAACGTCCGAAGCGTCCCGATCTCACGCGCCTTCTCCATCACCATCATCAACAATGTTCCGATGATGTTGACCGTCGCGACAATGATGATGAGTCCCAGGATCACCGGGATAGGCTTCTTCTGCAGCTGGACCCAGGTGAACAGATTCCGGTATTGTTGATACATCGTCCGTGCGTAGTACGGATACCCTAAGAATTCCGGAACCTCCCGCGCCAGCGTCTCGACGACGGACAGGTCGGTCACGAGCACATCGAAGCCCGACACGGTGCGGCCGATCTGGAACAATCGCTGAGCATTGCGCAGATCGATATACACGACGGACCCGTCGTAGTCCGCCATGCCGGTCTCGTAGATCCCCCGGACGATCACCTGCAGGATCCGTGTCTGTCCGATCGAGATCGTCGAGCCGCCGAGCGCATACAACAGGATGCGGTCGCCGACCGACGCGCGTAACTTCTCGGCCAGCCGCTTGCCGATGATGACCGATTGGAGTCCGGAGTCTCGCTCGGCCAGGTCATACGCACCTTCGACGAGCCGCGTGCGAGCAGCCGAGATATCGTTCGTGGGATCGACCCCCTTGATCAAGACCCCGTCAACGTCATGGTCCGAACGTGCCATTCCCTCCCTGGTCACATACGGAGCCATCGCGGAAACCTCGGGATACCGTTCCGTGACCGCGCGGATCGTCCCCTCCGGGTCGGGAAGAAGTTGATTCTGGAATGCGAAGAGCTGTAGATGGGCCGTGAAGGCGACAACGTTCCGATGGATCGTGGTCTCAAAGCCGTTCAGGATCGAGAGGGTGATGATGAGGGACGCCACGCCGAGCGTGACACCCGCCATGGCGATGAGCGTGATGAACGACAGGAAGCCGCGGTTGCTGCGGGAGGTGAGATGGCGGAGAGCGATCCAGCGGTGGACCCGATTTCGCCGACGTCGGGGAGTTGGACTCATTTCTGGACCGCAGAATCCATCAGGTAACTTTTGATGAAGACATCGATCGATCCGTCCATCACCGCCTGCACGTCGCCCGTCTCAGTGTTCGTCCGGTGGTCTTTGACCAGCTGGTATGGCTGGAACGTGTACGACCGGATCTGGCTCCCCCACTCGATCTTCTTTTTCGTGCTTTCGATCGATGCGAGGCGTGCCTCCTCCTCTTCCCGACGCTGTTGGTAGAGGCGCGACTTCAGCATCTTCATGGCACGTTCGCGGTTCTGAAACTGCGACCGCTCCTGCTGACAGGCCACGACAATGCCGCTCGGTACGTGCGTGATCCGAACCGCCGTTTCGACCTTGTTGACGTTCTGTCCCCCTTTGCCCCCGGACCGGTAGGTGTCGATCTTGAGGTCCGCAGGATTGATCTCGATCTCGACGTCGTCCTCGAGCTCGGGATAGACGTAGACGGAGGCAAACGACGTGTGTCGTCGAGCGTTGGCGTCATACGGCGAGATCCGGACCAGCCTATGCACACCGCTTTCCGCTTTCAGATATCCGTAGGCGTACTTTCCGATGACCTCCATGGTCGCGCTCTTGATGCCGGCCCCTTCACCCTCCTGCAGATCTGCGAGCGAGACCTTGTAGCCGTTGCGCTCGCACCATCGGGTATACATCCGAAGGAGCATCTCGGCCCAATCCTGCGCCTCCGTCCCGCCAGCGCCGGAGTGGATCGTGAGCAAGGCATTCTTTTCATCATCCGGGCTGCGCAACATGTTCCGCAGCTCGAGTTCGGCGACCCGTCGCTCCAGATCTTCCAGCTCATGCTCGACATCACCGCGCATCGAGTCGTCGCCGGCCTCCTCGGCCATATGGATCAGCTCCCGGAGGTCGCGTTCTGCCTTGTCGAGCCCCTGCCAGCCGTCGATCCAACCTTTCAGCTCGTTGACCTGGGAGATCACCTTCTGCGCGGCAACGTTGTCGTTCCAAAACTCCGGGGTCGTCGTTTTCGCTTCAAGAGCGGCGAGCTCGTCGCGTAGCTTGGCCAGAGCGAGAAATCCGCGCAAGTCCTCGATCCGATGCCGGTGTTCATCCAATCGTTCTGTCAGGTCGCTAAGCATGTGCCGTATCGTTCCAATGGCCCTTCGGGCCGATCATTCGTAACACGTGCGGAGGGAAATGCGATGAGGCTATCTACGCTCGGTCCGCCAGAACCTCAGCGTGACGATGTCTTGAGCTCTCGCGGAGCTGAGGAATCCGGGATCTCCAATTCCATCCGCAAGAGCGCCGCTGCCAGGGTCTTGCCCTGCGCGTCGTTCTTCAGAGATCGAGTACCGCCGCCTCCGAGTGCCTGATGCAACAAAAAGTTGAGGGCTCCCAGATTGGGCAGCTCGAATCGCTCCACCTGTCCGAGGACCAGGTCACCGAAATGCGCTTTGACAATATCAGCTGTGAGGTGATCGCGGATGACCGGATAGTACTCCGGCTTTCGGGCGATGATGCCGACGTTCGCAGTGTCGCCTTTGTCGCCGGAACGGCCGTGGCACAGATCAAAAAGTCGAACGCGCATTCTGCGTGCATCCTCCAGAGCCATGCTCGAGTGACGTGCTTGCCATGCGATCACATCCTGTTGCCTCAGATTCTTCCCAACGAACTGCGGCGGCCATTGTCAGATCGTTATGCCTCGACGATCTCGATGACCGGCTTGACCGCGGATTTCGGTATGAGTGCGGGCCAGTACGAGACGACCTCGCTCGCCTTGGGCCGTCCACCAGCAAAACCTGTGACAGACGGCGGCCCCGTCAGGATGAGCGGAGCGAGTTCCATCCCAAAACGTTCGACTGCCACAGCGTCTGCGCCCCTCACCCCAATGCGAAGCAGAACTTCTTCCGGGTCGTCCGAGGAACGCGACAAATGACCGTGACTCGACGAGTGGCCAAGGAATTCCGTTCGTATCTCTTCAAAGCGCAATCCGGCCTTTTCGAGCCGACCACGCAGGATCCGGTCGGCGGCCCGGGCCTTCTCGACCGCGTCGGGCCAGGCATAGGTCAGGGTGCCGAACGCCGTGTAGCCGTCGAGGTACGCCATGGAAACCTTGTATGAGTCCGTCGCCGGACGGCCTTGCACCCCGTTGACGGCGACGCGGTTCCGCGCCTCTTCCTCTACATGGATCGACGTGAAATCTGCGATGCAATCAGGAGTGATGTACGTTCGTGGGTCGCCGATCTCGTACAGCAGCTGCTCCTTTACGGTTGCGGAGGAGACGAGCCCTCCGGTCCCCTCGTGCTTTGTGATGACCACTCGACCGTCGGATGTCGCTTCGGCGATCGGAAATCCGATGTCCGACAGATCCGGGACAGCCCGCCAGTCTCCCAGAAAATTTCCGCCGCTTGCCTGCCCGCCGCATTCGAGAATATGCCCCGCCACCGTGCCGGCTGCGAGCCGGTTCCAATCATCGAGCCGCCACCCGAATTCGTGGATCATGGGGGCCAGGGTCAACCCCGTATCCGTCGTCCGGCCGGTGATGACGACGTTCGCGCCGCGCGACAGCGCTTCGACGATGGGGGCCGCACCAAAATAGACGTTGGCGCTCTGCAACCGGTCGCGCACGGTCGAGACAGGCGCGCCAGTCTCCATGTTGGCTAGCAGGACCCCCTTCCCCTGCAATTCATCGACGCGGTCGAGGATATCATCGCCTGAGACGATCCCCACTTTGAATCCCGTACGACCCTGCCGGCGCGCCTCTTCCATGATGGCCGCGGCACACGCATGCGGGTTCACCCCGCCTCCGTTCGTCACCACCCGAAAGCCACGGTCGGCCATCAACGGAATGAGTGAACGCATCAGCGGCACGAGGTCCTTGGCGTATCCCAACTTCGGGTCACGGCGCATCTGCTTCCGCAGGATCGACATCGTTACCTCCGCCAGATAGTCCAGCACGAGGTAGTCGATCGGGCCACGGGTGGCCTGATCGAGCGGGGCCGATGGGAGGTCTCCCCAGAAGCCCTGACCCGACGCGATGCGGATGCGGTCTTTCACGAGGCGTTGTCCGTGCGGATCTTTAGTTCCTGCAGCTGGCGATCGTCGACCGTCGACGGTGCGTCGTCCATGAGCGAAAGTCCACTGCTCGTCTTTGGAAATGCGATGACGTCGCGAATAGACTTCCGGTTCGCCATGAGCATGATGAGCCGGTCGAAGCCGTAAGCGATGCCTCCATGGGGTGGCGCGCCGTAGCGGAACGCATCGAGCATGAACCCGAATTTGCGCTGGGCTTCCTCCGGACCGATGCCGAGCAACTGAAACATCTTCGATTGCAGTCCCGAATCGAAGATCCGGATACTGCCTCCTGCGATCTCGTTCCCGTTCAGCACAAGGTCGTACGCCCGAGCGCGGGCTTTGAGCGGCTCGGAATCGAGCAGGCCCACGTCCTCCGGCTTCGGCGACGTGAACGGATGGTGCACGGCCACGTAGCGCTTATCTTCTTCACTATACTCTAGCAATGGGAAATCTGTGACCCACAGAAATTCCCACGTCCCTTCTTTGATCAGCTTGAGCCGCTGGGCGACCTCAAGCCGTAAGTTTCCGAGGATGTTCAGCGTCTTGCTCCACGGTCCGGATAGGATGAGAACCAGATCACCTGGGGATGCGTCGCAAGCGTCGGCGAGCTGCTTCGTCCCGTCCGGCCCCAACACCTTCGCCACGCTGCCGTCGATCTTGTCCGTCTGGACCTTCAGCCACACGAGACCGCCGGCTCCTTGGGCCTTGACGAACTCCGTCAGTCCGTCGATCTGGCTCCTCGACATCGTCGCCTGACCGGGAACCACCATCGCAGAAACCGTTCCACCTGCGGCGACAGCCTCTGAGAATACACGGAACGTACTAGTCCTTACCGCATCCGAGATATTCTTGAACGCGAGCCCGAACCGCAGATCGGGTTTGTCGCTGCCGTATCGCTCCATCGCCTCTTGGTACGTCAGCCTCCGGAATGGCGCCTTCACATCGAGGCTCATGAGCTTTTGAAAGAGCTCGGTCACACATCCTTCGGTCATTGCGATGATATCGTCCTCATCGACAAAGGACATTTCCACGTCGATCTGCGTGAATTCGAGCTGACGATCCGCACGCTGATCCTCATCCCGGAAGCATTTGACGATCTGTACGTAGCGGTCGAACCCGGCTACCATCAAGATCTGCTTGTACGTCTGTGGTGACTGCGGTAGAGCGTAGAACTTGCCCGGGTGAAAGCGGCTCGGGACGAGGAAGTCCCGCGCGCCTTCGGGCGTGCTCTTCATCAGGATCGGCGTCTCTACTTCGACGAAGTTGTTCCGGTCGTAGTACGCCCGCACCGCCTGATAGCCCTTGTGCCGCAGCAAGAGGTTGCGCTGCATGTCGGGCCGCCGGAGATCCAGATATCGGTATTTGAGCCGGAGGTCTTCGCCCGCCTCACTCTCTTCTTCGATCGCGAACGGAGGCGTCTCGGCCTTGTTCAGGATGGAGAGTTCGCGAATATCGACCTCGATCGCGCCGGTCGGCATGTCGGTGTTCTCCTGTCCGGCGGGACGAGGAGCGACCACACCCGTCACAGAAAGGACGAACTCCGACCGAAGGACCTTTGCAGCCTCATACGTCGCCTCGTTGAACTGAGGCGCGAAGACCACCTGGGTCTTGCCGTATCGATCGCGGAGGTCGATGAAAATGAGCCCGCCAAGGTCCCGGCGGCCATGCACCCAGCCGGTCAGCGTGACTGTCTGGCCGATGTGCGATGCGCGCAATTCTCCGCAGGTGTGGGTGCGTTTCGGGTACGTGATCACGTCAGAGGTTCTTTCCGAAAGGATTCAGTTCATCATCCCAACAAAAATGCGAGACCGCGGCACTCTTGCCGACGATCTCGCATTCAGATGTCAGGTCGTCAATTTAGGTGTTTGCTGACCTTGTCGACGAGGGCCTTCTTGGGAACGGCGCCGACGATCTGGTCGACAACTTTCCCACCCTTGAACACCAGAAGCGTCGGGATGGAGCGGATGCCGAATTTCATCGCCACCTGTTGGTTGTGGTCAACATCGACCTTGCCAACTTTCAGCTTGCCCTGATATTCGTTCGCGAGTTCTTCGACGGTTGGCGCGATCATTTTGCACGGACCGCACCACACGGCCCAGAAATCGACGAGGACAGGGACTTCAGACTTCAGGACCTCAGCGTCAAAATTGGCATCGGTCATTTCCAACGGCTTCATGGCATCTCCTTGTTCGTTCACCCCTGCAGCCGGACGGAACCCGGGCCGAGCAGGCCGCGGACCGCTTCCGTGAAGCGGGGATCGGGATTGACGGTGAATTTTCTCGATAAATATAGGGATTTTCCGTTCGCCTCGCCACCCGTCACGTGGAAGTAGCACGGACAACTCCCGGGATGCTTCTCCAACAGCTCCGCCAGTGCTCGCACCTGCTCGGGGGAGGCTGATTCCCGCCGGAGCGTCACGACCACATTCTTGGTGAACTTCTTCCTGACCTCGTCGATCGCCATCGCTTCGTTCACGATGATCTTGATCTGTTCCTCCGAACCGTCGTTCTTTCCTGTCACCATCACGATCGAACCCGGCTCGAGGATCCTGGCGAATTTCTGGTACGGATCGCTGAAGACGATACAGTCGGCCTTCCCCGTAAAGTCTTCGAGCGTGACGAACGCCATCGTGTTCCCACGCTTGTCGATCTTCTTCTTCACGTCCGAAACGATCCCGAAGACCCGGACCGTCGAATTCGGCTTGACCGTCTCGGGCGCGCCAAGCACCGCCGACGCAAATCCCTCGATCTCGTCAGTATACTTGAGCAACGGATGTCCGGAGACGTAGAACCCGAGGACCGACTTCTCTCGCTGCAGCTTTTCTGTTTCTGTCCACGGCTCCACCGCACGGAACGAGGGACGCACCTGCGTTTTGATACCACCTGCGTCAAACAGATTCGATTGCCCCCGGCCCGACTGGTCCTGCTGTCCCTGTCCGTACGCGATCGCGGCCTCGAGGCTTGCGAATAGCTGTGCCCGGTTCGGCTCGAGCGAATCGAACGCTCCCGCCTGCACCATCGCTTCGAGCGAACGCTTGTTGTTCAGACGAAGGTCGACACGCGCCGCGAAATCGAAGATGTCCTGGAAGCGTCCGTCCTTGCTGCGCGTCTTGACGATCTGTTCGACTGCCGATACGCCGACGCCTTTGATCGCGCTCATCCCGAACCGGATGCCTTTGGGCGTGACGACGAAGTTGACGCCACTCTCGTTCACATCCGGCGGCAACACGTCGATGCCGAGCTTGCGGCAATCGTCAATGAAGAGGACGATCTTGTCGGTGTTCCCGACTTCCGACGACATCGTGGCCGCCATGTACTCGGCGGGATAGTGAGCCTTCAAGTACGCGGTCTGGTAGGCCAGCACCGAATATGCGACCGAGTGTGATTTGTTGAACCCGTACGAGGCGAATTTCTCGATCAAGTCGAAGATCTCACCCGCGGTCCGTGCATCGATGGCGCGCTCTCCGGCGCTCTTGACGAACTTGGCCTTCTGCTCCTCCATCAGCTTCTTGTCCTTCTTCCCCATCGCACGTCGCAGGAGATCGGCCTGGGCTAACGAGAACCCGGCGATCTCGCTCGCGATCTTCATGACCTGTTCCTGGTACACGATGACGCCATACGTGTCACGCAGGATCGGCTCGAGCTTGGGGTGCAGATAGCTGATGGACTGGCGTCCGTGTTTCCGGTCGATGAAGTTCGGGATGTTCTCCATCGGCCCCGGCCGATAGAGCGCGTTCATCGCCACCAGATCATGGATCGTGTTGGGCTTCAGCTTTCGCAGGTAGTCCTGCATTCCCGAGCTTTCAAACTGGAAGATGGCCACCGTCTGGCCTTTGCCGAAAAGCTCGAATGTCGCCTGGTCCGGATGCGGCAACTGGTCGAGGTCGAGCGTGACGCCATGGACCTCCTTCACCATTGCCACCGCGTCGTCGAGGACCGTCAGCGTCCGTAGGCCGAGGAAGTCCATCTTCAACAGGCCTGCGTCCTCGAGGTCCTTCATGTTGTACTGCGTCATGAGGTCCGTCTGAGGCGTCTTGTACATCGGAACGTAATCGCTGATCTCACCCGGGGCGATGACCACGCCCGCCGCGTGCGTCGACACGTTCCGGTTCATTCCCTCCAGGACTTTCGCCGTTTTAATGAGCAGACGGATCTTCTCGTCGGGACTCTCCTTCACCCACTTCAGGTCCGGGATCGTCTCGAGCGCTTCCGCGATGGGGGTGACCTTGCCCTGCACGACCGGGATCTGCTTGGTGATGGAATCGATCGTTCCGAGCGGGATCCCCAGGACCCGGCCGATATCTTTCAGGACGGCACGTGCAGAGAGCGTTCCGAACGTGATGATCTGCGCGACCGACTGCTCGCCATACTTCGTGCGGACGTAGTCGATGACCTTGTCGCGCTTGTCGTCGGCGAAGTCGATGTCGATATCGGGCATCGACACGCGCTCCGGGTTCAGGAAGCGCTCGAACAGCAGGTCGTACTGGAGCGGGTCGACATTTGTGATGCCAAGCGCGTACGAAACGATGCTGCCGGCGGCGCTTCCGCGACCGGGGCCGACCCGGACGCCCATCTCGCGTGCCGCTGCGATGAAATCCTGCACGATCAGGAAGTAGCCGGCGTATCCCATCCGCTGGATCGTCGAGATCTCCAGATCGATCCGCGCCTGCATATCAGGCGTGATGGAGCTGTACCGCCGGTCCAGTCCTTTCCGGGCGAGCTTCTCGAAATACGCGTTCGCATCCTTCACCCCCGATTCCGCGGGGATCGGGAAGTCCGGCATGTGGTTCGTTTTCAGGTCCAGCTCGACGTTGCACTGCTCAGCGATCTCGAGCGTGCTCCGGAGGGCCTCCGGCGTGTCTTTGAACAGTCGATGCATCTCGGCAGCCGATTTGAAATACAACTGGTCGGTGCCGTATCGAAGCTTGGAGATGTCTGGCGTGTACGATGCCGTAGCGTCCGGGATCGCCAGCATGATGTTGTGCGGCATGGCGTGGTCGGGAGCCACGTAGTGACAATCGTTCGTCGCGACGAGCTTCAGGCCCAGTTCCTTTGCCAGCCGCGGTGCATCGCGGAGGATCGGGACCTCAACCTCCATTCCATGGTTCTGGATCTCGATGTAGAAATCATTTCCGAATATCTCTTTGTAGATGCCGGCATACTCACGGGCGTCATCGTAGCGTCCTTCTTTGAGGTGCGCCCCGACGATCCCCCCCGGGCATGCGGACGTGCAGATGATACCGGCCCGATATCGGTTCAAGACTTCCACGTCGATCCGGGGCTTGGCGTAGAAACCCTCCGTGTGACCGATCGTGCAAAGCTTCATCAGATTGTGGTACCCCTGGAGGTCCTTTGCAAGCAGGAGCAGGTGATGGTACTTCCCCTGACCTCCGCCTCCCCGTTCTGTCCCTTCACGCGCGAACCGGCTCCCCTTCGTAACAACATACGCCTCGCATCCAAGGATCGCCTTCACGCCCGCTTTCTTCGCTTTCTTGTAGAACTCTACAGCTCCGAACATCACCCCATGGTCGGACAACGCCACTGCCGGCATCTTGTTCTCGACCGCCGCATGCACGAGTCCCTCGACGGTCGCAGCTCCGTCCAAAAGACTGTAGTGGGTGTGATTGTGAAGATGGATGAACTCAGGCATGGATCAGCGTTGTATCAGGCTTTGAGAGGACGCGTGAAGCAATGCGGTGCGAGACTCGTTATCGACTTCAAGACTTCATGTCGTGGATCGTTGCGCGGTTGCAAACACCGGTAGCATGAACTACGGAGCCCGGAATGCCATCAGCTTGGGCTCGGTCATGGTTTCGATCGCATACTTGACACCCTCCCGCCCGTAACCAGACTCCTTGATACCGCCGTATGGCATGTGGTCGATCCGATAAGACGACGCATCATTCAGGATGACGCCTCCTACCTGCAACCCTTCATACGCTTTCCAAGCGTGCGACAGATCGTTCGTGAAGACGCCGGCCTGGAGCCCGAATGCGCTCCGATTGATCTCATCGATCGCTTCGGAGAAGTCATCAAATGGATGGAGCGTCACGACGGGACCGAACACTTCTTCACACACGACCTTTGACGTCGAAGAGGCTCGCTCGAGCACGATGGGTGGAACGAGACGCCCCGCGCGACGGCGGCTCGTCAGCTGGCGTGCACCCTGCTCGACCGCCTCGCGCACCCATGTCTCGACACGCTCAGCGTTGTCGTCGTCGATCATCGGACCGACAACGACATCCGGGTCAGAGGGGTCGCCGATCGGCACTTCATCGGCCTTGCGTGCGAAGGTCGCCGTGAACCGGTCGTAGAGCGAACGGTGGATGAGTACGCGCTGCGTCTTGATGCACACCTGGCCCGAGTACGCGAACGCCGCAGAGAGGATCCGTGGGACCGCGTCGTCCAGATCCGCTGACGCGTCGACGATCACTCCGGCGTTTCCCCCGAGTTCGAGCACCACCTTCTTCTTCCCCGCCTTCGCCTTCAGTGCCCACCCGACTGGCGCACTGCCGGTGAACGTCAACACGCCGACACGTTCGTCGGTCGCCAGCCGCTCCGCTGTCCGGCCCGGTGCTGGCACCACGTTGACCGCCTCCTTCGGATACCCGGCCTCCACGATGACCGAACCGAGTGCCAGCGCCGGAAGCGATGCCGACGATGCCGGCTTGAGTACGAACGCGTTCCCGGACGCCATGGCCGGCGCAAGCTTGTGCGAAACGAGGTTCAACGGAAAATTGAACGGACTGATCCCAGCCACAACGCCCACAGGGAACCGACGGACGAGCCCAACACGTCCGCGTGATGCTTCGTTGAGGTCGAGGGGCAGGATCTCGCCCCCGATCCGCTTGGTCTCTTCCGAAGCGATCGTAAACGTCGCGATGGCCCGCTGGACTTCGATGCGCGCGAATTTCAACGGCTTACCCACTTCGCGCGCGATCAGAAGCGCAAACTCCTCGGCCCGCCGTTCAAGGAGGGATGCGACCCGGCTCAGGATCTCAGAACGATCCGCGGACGAAAGCGCACGGGTCGCCCCGAACCCACGGACCGCCGATGCAATGGCCTCGTCGACATGGCCGTCGGAACAGACACCATGCTCACCGACCGTTGAGCCGTCCCACGGGCTAATGGATGGCGCGGAGGGCACGTCCGAGCGAGGAACGCCTGCGATGATTGCAAGCGGAGGGACGAGAGCTGGCATGGAGGGAGGCGGGATCAATGGATACGTATGACATTAGTAGCACCGCCGCGTGGACACGGCGCGATCAACAGCGGCCGGTGCAACGGGGGCCACCGACACCTGAACCGAGTGACGGCTACAGCGACTTCAGCAGTTCTTGAACCTTCTCGACAGCCTGGTCGAGCGGAACCATCGAGCGCTCGCCGGTCTTCCGGACCTTGAGCTCGATCTGTCCGTTCTTGAGGCCCTTTTCTCCGACAACGACCTGAACCGGCATGCCGAGCAGATCAGCGTCCTTGAACTTGAACCCAGGAGACACGTTCGACCGGTCATCCAGGAGCACCTCCAGCCCCGTCTGCTCCAGCTGGCGGTAGATCTGATTGGCGTGGAGGACGATGTCCTTGTTATTCATGTTCACCGCCACGACGTGCACATCGAACGGCGCAAGAGCGGCCGGCCACACGATACCATTGTCGTCGTGCCCCTGCTCGATGGCGCACGCCAGGATGCGTTCCACACCGATCCCGTAGGAACCCATGATCACCAGTTGTGACTGACCACTCTCGTCCAGGTACCGGATGTTCAACGCTTCCGAGTATTTCGTGCCCAGCTTGAAGATGTGCCCGAGCTCGATGGCATTCGTTACGCGAAGCGCAGCGGCGCACGAAGGACAGGGCTCGCCATTCTCGACGGAACGAACATCGGCATACTCGACGTTCGGCACATCCCGCTTCAGATCGATCTGCGTGAGGTGGACATCGTTGACGTTCGCACCGCTGATAAGACCATTGGCATCTTTCAGGCGAAGGTCGGCGATGATCCGGCCTTTGAACCCGATCGGTCCGATCGAGCCGGCATCGGCACCGGTCGTCGCTCGAAGATCCTCAGGACTCGCGGCACGGAACTCACCACCGCCCAGCGCAGCACCCAGCTTTGTCTCGTTCACCTGATCGTTACCGACCGTAAGAATGAGGACCGGACGGCTCTCATGCAGATAGACGCGGGACTTGGCCAATCGCTCGTGAGGCACCTTGAGGAATGCCGCAAGTTCGTCGATCGTCTTGACGTTCGGCGTATCGATCTTCTCCGGTTTTCCATGCTCGGAAAGGCGCCCAACGGGCGCCAAACCGGATTTCGCCACCTCGAGATTTGCCGCATAGTCGCACGCTGGACACTTAGCGACGGTGTCTTCGCCGTGTTCCGCCTCGACCATGAACTCCTGCGAGCCAGTCCCGCCCATCGCGCCGCTGGACGCGCCGACGACGAAGAATGCGAGTCCGCATCGGGCGAAGATCTTTCGATAGGCGTCCGCATGGAGGTCGTATCCAGTATCAAGGTCTTCCCACGTGCGGTCGAGCGTGTACGAGTCCTTCATCGTGAATTGGCGCCCACGCAAGACACCCGACCGGGGACGCGGCTCATTCCGGAACTTCGTCTGGATCTGGTACCAGATCTGCGGAAGGTCTTTGTACGACTGAATATGCATCGCGGCCAGCCATCCGATCACCTCTTCGTGCGTCGGGGCCAGGACGAGGTCGCGCTCTTTGATGCTGAGAATGAAGTTGGGCACATTCCGCCGGCCGGTCTGTTCCCACAGCGACTCCGGATTGAGCGCCGGGAGATGGAATTCCTGACCGCCGATGGCATTCATCTCTTCGCGGATGATCCGCTCGGCCCGCCGCATGGCGCGGACCATCATCGGCAGGTACGCATACACACCGCCGGTGAGCTGGCGCATCAGGCCGGCGCGAAGCATCAACCGATGGCTCGGAATGGTGGCGTCCGCCGGGATCTCTTTGAGCGTGGGGATAAATGAACGGGAGATACGCATGGATACGATGACCTGAAGAACGGAATGGATGAACGAACGACCGCCTCGGAAACGCTGCCGGGGGCGGAGCGCTCGCAGCACGCTGTGCCCCCGGACGGAATCGAACCGCCGACCAAAGGTTTAGGAAACCTCTGCTCTATCCAACTGAGCTACGGGGGCAGGTGGAGCGGATGGGTAACGGAGGCAAGATACGAATTCGCCTCTGCCTTTCCAACGACGAGCGCCGCGGCTCACACCGATGGACGCAGGTAGATCACGCCTAGCGGCGGCAGCGTAAGCAACAACGAGTTCGCCCTCCCGTGATACGGGAAGGGTTCAGTCCACGCCTCCCCGCCGTTTCCGACGTTCGAACCGGCGTAGGCCGTAGCATCCGTGTTGATGATCTCCGCGTAGCGCCCGCGGTACGGGGCTCCGACGCGATACCCCTCCCGTGGAACGGGGGTGAAGTTGCAGACGACGAGCACATGGTCGCTCCGATCGCCGTTCCATCGGAGGAACGCGATGACGCTGTTGTGCGCATCGTGAAAATCGACCCATTCGAACCCCATGTACGAAAAGTCCACGTCGTGCAGCGCTGTCACGCTTCGGTAGCACCGGTTCAGGTCGTCCGTCAACCGCTGGACACCCTTGTGGACATCGTACTGGAGCACATCCCAATCAAGCTGTCGGTCGTGGTTCCATTCCGACCGCTGTCCGAATTCCCCTCCCATGAATACCAGCTTCTTTCCCGGAAACGCGTACATCAGCCCGTATAGCGAGCGGAGGTTTGCAAACTGCTGCCATTCATCTCCTGGCATCTTGGAGACGAGTGCACCCTTGCCGTGCACGACCTCATCGTGTGAGAGCGGCAGCAGAAATCGTTCGGAGAACGCGTACAAGAGCGCGAACGTCAGGTTGCCCTGATGATACGACCGATAGACGGGATTCTTCGCAAAATACTCGAGCGTGTCGTGCATCCAACCCATGTTCCACTTCATCGTAAAACCGAGGCCGCCGTGCGACAGTGCACCTGTGACCTGCGGCCACGCCGTCGATTCCTCTGCGACCATCAGCACGCCGGGATAGTAGTGCAACATCAATCCGTTCAACGCCTTGATGAAATCGATCGCTTCAATGTTCTCGCGGCCGCCATACTGGTTCGGGATCCATTCTCCGGCCTTGCGTGAATAGTCGAGATACAGCATCGAAGCCACCGCGTCGATTCGGAATCCATCGATGTGATACTTGTCTGCCCAAAAGAGAGCGTTCGAAAGCAGGAAGTTGCGGACCTCGCTGCGGCCGTAATTGAAAATGAGCGTCCCCCAGTCCTGATGCTCTCCTTTGCGGGGGTCTTCATGCTCATACAACGCCGACCCATCGAACCGGCTCAGGGCATGATCATCCTTCGGAAAGTGGGCCGGCACCCAGTCGAGGATCACGCCGATGCCATTCCGGTGACAATGGTCGACGAAGTACATGAAGTCCTGCGGATGGCCGAACCGGCTCGTCGGAGCGTAGTAGCCCGTCACCTGGTAGCCCCACGATCCGTCGAACGGATGCTCCATCACCGGGAGCAACTCCAGATGCGTGTAGCCGCGGTCTTTTGCGTAGTCCACGAGAAGATGCGCCAACTCGCGGTAGGTGTGCCAGCGGTTGTCGGCGTAGACGTTCCGCATCCACGAGCCGAGATGCACTTCATAAACGCTCATCGGCCGGTGGAGCGCCTGCGTCTGCTGACGTTCGCGCACCCATGCCTCGTCGTTCCATTCGAAGCCCTCGAGCGCGTTCACGACCGACGCTGTGCGCGGACGGAACTCCATCTCTGTGGCGTACGGGTCGGTCTTGTCAAGAGAGGCTCCGTCCTTCCCCCGGATCTGGAACTTATAGAGATCGCCGTTTCCCAGCCCGGGAATGAACAGCTCCCAGATTCCCGAGGCTCCAAGAACACGCATCTGATGACGACGCGGGTCCCACGCGTTGAACCCACCGATGACGCTGACGCTGCGCGCATTCGGGGCCCAGACGGCGAATGATACTCCATCTTCTCCCTGCACGCGACGGGGGTGAGCCCCAAGCCTGTCGTAGACCCGATGATGATCACCGGCATTGAAGAGATAACGATCTTCATCCGTCAGAACTGGGAGAAATGCGTACGGATCTGCCGTCTCCCACGTGCCGCCCCCCTTCCATGTGAATCGCAATCGGTACGGGAACACTTCCGGTTCACCAGGGAACCAGGACTCAAAGAACCCGTCCGGATGGGCCAGTGTCATGGCCGTGGGCGCGGACGATGCGCCGACACGGACGACGTCGACCGCACTGGCATCCGGTGCCAGCACACGGATCGCAACCCCCGACGTCCCCTTCCGATCGATACGATGTGCCCCCAGGATCGTGAACGGATCGTGATGATCTGTCGCCAACAGGGGCCGAAGTTCACTATCGGGGACAGAACTCGTGTTCGAAAAGGTCTTCTTGGGCATGGTCAGGGACTCCGGCGAACGGGGCGATACAAACGGTGACGTCGGATATACCGTTCGACCGACGGGGGGACGAGAAAATGGATCGATGAGCGCCGCTGTTCAAGGCGCCGAATAATGGTCGCTGAGATCTCCAAAGAGCTTCCTCGAAGAACCGTTGCGTTCGTTCGTCGCAGGAGCGCCGCTGGCATCGGATATCCAGGCCGTTCGTAGACCGCGATGTTGCAGAGGTCCAAGATCCCTTTCGGGTCCTTCCATGTATAGAGGTCCCGGAGATTGTCGCTTCCGATGATCAGCCAGAATTTTGCCCCCGGGTTTCGCTCTGCCAGGGTCCGAAGTGTGTCTACCGTGTATGAGACGCCGCCTCGCTTCACTTCAATGTCCGAGGCCCGGTATCCGCGATGCCCGCGGACGGCCGCCTTGAGCATTGCGAGTCGGTGCTGGCCCGAAACGGCCTTTCGGTTCCGCTTGTGGGGAGCTTGAGCAGCAGGGATGAATAGGACCTTGGACAGCGCGAGCTGGCTGAAGGCGGCTTCGGCAATGATGAAATGACCAGCGTGCGGAGGGTCGAAGGTGCCGCCAAATACGCCAATGTTTTCCTGCTTACGCATGGTTCAGAGGACCGATCTGTAAACCTTCATGGTCTCGACCACTGTGCGCTCCCAACGAAATTGCTTGCTCCGGACCACCCCGTCAGCTTGAAGCCTCGCCCTCAGATTCGGATCCCGCTCGACGTTCAGGATGGCCTCCGCCAGTTCCCCTGCATTCTCTGGTTCTACCATGACAGCGGCACTGCCGGCCACCTCCGGTAGTGATCCCGCCCGAGTGCTTACGACAGGCGTTCCGCAAGCCATTGCCTCCAAAACAGGCAACCCAAAGCCCTCCCACCGGGATGGCATCACCAGCATTCGCGCCCCGCTGATGACCGCGGGAAGGTCGCCTTCTGGCACGTGGCGA
Organism: uncultured Ignavibacteriaceae bacterium; assembly: GCA_964473365.1. GTDB lineage: Bacteria > Bacteroidota > Ignavibacteria > UBA10030 > UBA10030 > 2-02-FULL-55-14. The sequence continues at coordinate 24,223 of CAYYOV010000005.1, read as the reverse complement.
AGATGTCTCACTCTTTCCTCGAGCTGGACGCTTGCAGCCATCGCTGAAATGGTCTTTTGGTCGTGCTCGGAACCACCTACGATAGCTAGGTGTAAGTCTTTGTCCTTATTAGCGATAAGCGACATCGCATGAATCAAAACATCGATACCTTTGTGGGGCTTTGGGTTCCCGAGGAATACGACATATCGGTCAGGCAATTGGTAGCGAAGCCTCACGTCTTTGACGGCCGCCGCTTCCGACGGCTTGAATACCGAATCGACCCCCAGGGGAATAACAGAGATCCGGGCTTCTGGCGCACCGACCATTTCGACCAGGTCCTTCCGTGTCGCCTCAGAATCAGTGATGATGGCTCTCGAAGTTCGAACAGCATGGCCGATCATTAACCTGGCATATGTCCGCTGAAACGCGTTGAAATAGCCCGGAAATCGCAGGTGGATAAGGTCGTGGACCGTGACAACCGTTGGGATGCCTGGAGCCAAAGGCGTGGTGTAGTGCGGCGTGTGGAACAACTGACAACCAGTCCTGCGGATCTTCTCCCCAAAAAGGACGAATTCACCGAGCCCGTAGGGTTGATACGGGACGTTCTCCGTCTCCCAAGCGGGCTGTACAGGCGCCAAGCCCTTGTCGTTCTTCCCAAGAAAGACCGAACAACGGATCTCAGACGGCCGACTGGCAAAGCCCTCGAGCAATCTCCGGACATACGTGCCGATACCGTAGTCAGCGAATTTTCGGGCGTCGAAGGCGACGGAGATCATCACAGCCCCAGTCGGGCACTGACAGTGGCAAGATCCTTGTCCCCCCGCCCTGAGAGATTGATGATAACCGTCCCGCTCAAATTCCCCCGCTTCCCTTCTCGGATGACGTAGGCGATCGCGTGTGCCGTCTCGAGTGCGGGGATGATCCCTTCCAGTCGTGAGAGTGTGGCGACGGCGTCGAGAGCTTCTGCATCCGTCGCAGAGTCGTACTCCGCCAGTCCCTGCTCTTTTAAGTATGAGTGCTCCGGACCGACACCCGGGTAGTCGAGTCCGGCCGAGATCGAGTGTGCGATCTGCACCTGGCCATCCGGAGTCTGGAGGAGATATTGCATTGCCCCGTGAAGAACCCCTGGAGTTCCTCTGGTGAGCGAAGCCGCGTGACGCCCAGTTTCGAGTCCTTCGCCAGCAGCTTCAACCCCGATCAAGCGCACGGGGTCGCCGGAATGCAGGAACGGGGCGAAAATGCCCATCGCGTTCGATCCCCCTCCGACGCATGCGACGATCGCATCCGGCAAGCGTCCTTCCGCAGCACGGATCTGCTCGAGTGCTTCCCGCCCGATAACGCTCTGAAAGTCACGCACCATCATGGGATAGGGATGCATACCGACCACCGATCCAATGATGTAGAACGTATCGCGAACATTCGTCACCCAGTCGCGGATCGCTTCGCTGGTCGCATCCTTGAGCGTTCGGCTGCCGGTGGTAACGACCCGGACCTCGGCGCCCAACAGGCGCATACGTGAAACATTCGGAGCCTGACGTGCGACGTCCTCCTCGCCCATGTAGACCACGCAGGATATTCCCATCAACGCACAAACTGTCGCTGTCGCGACCCCGTGCTGTCCAGCCCCGGTCTCGGCGATGATGCGGCGTTTTCCCATCCGTTGCGCCAACAAGATCTGGCCCACGGTGTTATTGATCTTGTGCGCCCCCGTGTGGCAGAGATCTTCACGTTTCAGATACACGTTCAGACCGCCTGCCGCTGCCCCGAGACGTTCCGCACGCCACAACGGCGTCGGTCGTCCGACGAAGTCTCGCAGTAGCCGATCGAGAGCAGTCTGGAATGCGGGATCGTTGCACGCCTCACGATATGCAATGGTCAACTCTTCGGCGGCCGGGATGAGCGTCTCCGGTACGAATCTGCCGCCAAACCGGCCGAAATGACCGTGTGCGTCTGGAAGGTCCCACACTTTAGGTTTCTGCCCGCGCTCACTCATGGGATCCGATCGAAAGACTCGCGTTGCGGGCCTGTGCGACGAACTCGCGCACGCGGCGTTCGTCCTTCTTGCCGGGACGGGCCTCGACGCCGCTACTGACATCAACACCATATGGCCGGACGAATCGAACGGCGTCGCCGACATTCTCCGGAGTCAGGCCTCCGGCAAGGATGATGCGCCCGAAGGTCTTCGCCTTCAGCGCGACATTCCAATCGAAGGTCTTGCCGGTTCCGCCGTACGCCCCCGCCTTGTATGCGTCGAGAAGAAAGGCATCGACGACGTATGAACGGAGGGACTCGACCTCGAAGGACGGCCTCATTCGGAACACCTTGAAGACGCTCCATTCGAACCCGAACAGATCGTCCGGTCCCTCGTCGCCGACCAACTGAACTGCGCTGAGTCCCACGAGGCGCGCCGTTTCGACAACCTCTGAACGCTCCGCGTGAACAAAGACCCCGACCTTGGTGAGATATCCTGGAAGTTTTGCGCAGATCTCCCGTGCCTTCTCCGGGGCGATGTACCGCTCGCTTCCCCGGTGGAAGACAAACCCCACCGCGTTCGCCCCCACTTTGGCGGCCAGCCGGGCATCTTCGAGGTTCGTAATGCCACAGATCTTAACGAACAGGTCCTGCGCTTGCATGATCTTTGAGCTGACGGACGGCCTCGGCGCGATCGCTGCGTCTGATCAGGCCCTCGCCGACCAGAATGGCATCGAATCCGGCCCGGCGGATCCTCGCGGCGTCCTCAGAACTTCCGATACCGCTCTCGCTGACGCACACCACGCCGTCTGGTATGAACGGACGAAGCTCCTCCGACGTACGCAGGCTCACCTCGAATGTGGCCAGATCCCGGTTATTGATCCCAACGATCGATGCACCGGCGTCAAGGGCCCTTTGGACGTCCGTCGCATCATGCGCTTCCACAAGCGCATCCATATCGAACGATTCCGCCACCTCCCTGAACGCTCGAAGCGATCGATCGTCGAGGAGTCGTGCGATGAGCAGGATCGCATCAGCCCCGAGCGAGCGCGCTTCGAGCACCTGGATCTGGTCGATCACAAATTCCTTGCGAAGGACCGGGACGGACACCGCGCTCCGGACATCAATCAAATGCTGATCAGAGCCGCTAAAGAACTCCCGATCGGTCAGGACGGAGATCGCATCGGCCGCACCGCGGGCATAGTCTTTGGCGATCTGGGCCGCATCAAACTCATCCACCAGGATTCCGCGCGATGGAGAGGCCCGTTTGACCTCAGCGATCACCGAAAGGTTCTCTGTAGCGATCGCTTGCCGAAATCCACGAGGCCGTTCTCTGCTAGCGATCAACCTTTGGAAGGATTCCTCCGTGGTCGTGCGACGCAGCAGATCCACCTCGCGGCGTTTCTGCGCCACGATCACATCCAGACGGCTCATTCTTCCGTTTCCGGTGGCGACGGTGGCGCCGGAACGCGCGTGACGCGCACCTGCCGGATCCTGCGTGCGCTCTTGCTGACGATGACAAAGATCAGATCGCCGAATCGGATCTCGTCATTCACTTCTGGAAGCCTACCAGAGGTCTTCTGCAGGAACCCCGCAAGCGTTTCGTAGTCCGAGTTCTCGGGGATCGCCTCCGGGAACAGCTCGTTGAAGGAGGCGATATTGATCGTGGCATCTACCAGACTCACGCCACTCGAGGACACGACGGGGACCTTCTGGACCTCATCGTATTCGTCGTGGATCTCGCCGACGATCTCCTCGATGATGTCTTCGAAGGTCACCAGTCCCTCCGTTCCGCCAAATTCGTCCACGACGACGCCCATGTGGGTTTTCGACGCCTGGAATTCTCTCAGCAGTTGGCTGATCTTTTTCGATTCCGGGATGAACAACGCAGGGCGGATAATGTCCTCAAGAATGATCAGGTTCCTGTGCTCGAGAAGACTTAGAAGGTCCTTCGTGTAGATGATCCCCACGATCGTGTCGATCGAACCCCGAAAGACCGGATACCGGGAATATCCCTCTTCAATGACCCGATGGATCAGCTGATTCGGCGGAACGGAAAGGTCCACGGCGGAGATATCCGGACGAGGCACCATGATCTCTTTCACGGTGATGTCGGAAAACTCCAGGATGCTCCGGATCAGCTCATGTTCCGTCTTGTCGAGCGCACCGCTCTGCGTGCTCGCATCGATGACAAGCTTCAGCTCCTCTTCGGAGAGGCGCGTCTTGAACAGACCACTTCGGAGCAGAGCTTTCTTGACTCGTTCTGTAATGCGTTGGATCATTGTATTGACCGCGTTGCTTCTATCCATTGGTTCAGCATCGTTCGGGCAGATCCCGAACGGATCGCCTCTTCGGCTCGTTCCATCCCTTCACGGAGATCGGGGCTGACGCCTGCCACGACAAGACCCGCTCCGGCGTTGAGAACCACCACATCTCGTGGAGGTCCTGGCGTGCCGTCCAGGACCCTTCGGATGATCGAGGCGTTCACATCCGCGTCCCCACCCTGCACGGTCGAAAGTGAAGAAACGGATACTCCGACGTCCGCCGGCTGGATCTCGAACGTCCGAACCGTGCCGTCCTTCCACTCACTGACACGCGTCGGACCCGCCACGGAGCACTCATCCATCCCGCCGGATCCATGCACCACCCATGCGTGTTCGGCACCCAACGTTCCCAAGACCCGGGCCAATGGCTCTGTCAACGAAGCGTCGTAGACACCCATCACCTGCCTCCGGACACCAGCTGGATTTGTCAGGGGTCCGAGTACATTGAAGACCGATCGCATTGCCAGATCCTTCCGCACGCCGATCGCGTATTTCATCGCCACATGCACAGTTGGAGCGAAGAAGAATGTGATTCCCACATTCTTGAGCACGTTCGCCGCAGCCTCCGGCGACAGGTCGATGTTCACACCCAACGCGCGAAGTACGTCTGCACTTCCCGTGCGACTCGAGACAGCCCTGTTCCCGTGCTTGGCAACCCGCGCTCCTGCCGCTGCTGCAACGATGGCCGTCGCCGTCGAGATATTGAAGGTCCCGGTGTGATCTCCACCAGTACCGCATGTGTCGATCAAGTGCTCTTGGTGCGCATCAACGCGGACCGCCTTGCCGCGCATTGCCTGCGCACAGCCAGCGATCTCGTCGACGGTCTCCCCTTTGATCCGAAGACCTACAAGGAAGGCAGCGATGAGAGCTTCGCCCGCCAGGCCCGACATGATGTGCTCCATGGCAGCGATGCTCTGCTTGCGTGTCAGGTCTTTTCCTTCGACGAGAGCATGCACCGCATCTCGGACCGGATTATCAGGATTGGCGATCACGATCGTCCCTACGGAAGACCGGCTTTGAAGGCCTGATACCGCAACGCGAACAGATTCTCCTCGGTCGGGGCGGGATTTCCGACTTCCACGAGCATCTTATTGATGTGCTCGAATCGATCCTGGGGAAGGGGATGAGTCGACAACAGCCGGTCGACCGAACCGCTGCGGCTTCCACCGCTCACACCCTGGACCTTCTCAAAGAAGTAGCGGATAGCGCCTGGATAGTACGGCGTCGAAAGAAGATACTTGAATGAATACGTGTCCGATTCCGTCTCGTCTCCCCTGCTGTTCTTCAGCAGCGCGAGGCCGGAGAACAGATTCCCTGCCAATTGGGCCGCCTGACCGGGAGTGTCGCCTAGAACGATCGACACGAGCATCTGGTAACCCATCTGAGTCGTCATACGCCGGGTCGCATGACGGCGCTCTGCATGAGCGATCTCATGTCCGATGACTCCGGCAAGCGACGCCTCATTGTCCAGGAACTTGAGGAGTCCGGTATATACGTAGATGTATCCCCCTGGCGTGCAGAAGGCGTTGATCGTCTTGTCGTCCGCGATGATCTCGAATTGGTACGCATACAACCCCTTCTTCCTGATCTCGGGAGATGCGAGGATCCGCTGGCCAACCTGTTCAACATATGCTTTCACTTCGGGGTGGCCTTGAAGGATCGGAAACTCCTGCGGGGTCTTCCTGATCTCACCGTCAACCTGCCGGCCGAGTTCAATGTCCTTCGAATCCGGGAACACATTGAAGCCCATCGAGCCCCCGCTGCAATTCCCTGCGAGGAGCGCTCCAACCACGATCAACGCGTTTCGTTTCCACCACTTCCGCACCATATGAACCAGGTCCTCACTTTGATGGACGATCGTATTCGACTTCAACCAAGCAGAGACCATGGGCAGGGGCTGCCGTTCCAGCCTGTCGCCGGTCGCCCGCCGACATGATCCCGTCCCATTCGGTTTCCGATCGATAGCCGCGCGCCATGTCGACCATCGTTCCGACGAGCGCACGGACCATCCCATACAGAAATCGATCGGCCTTTACGTGATAGATCAACCGACGATCCTTGAGGACCCACTCCGATCGTGTCACTGTACATCGCCCGTGAACCGTGTCGGTACCGACCTTCGCAAATGAGGTGAAATCATGTTGCCCGAGCACGCGGGTTGCACACCGGCGAAGAACCTCAATATCAAGCCTGTACGGACAGACCCACAGGATGCGCCGGTCGATTGCCGCAGGTCCGAGTCCGATCGTATATGCATACCGTCTGGCGGTCGCGCTGTAACGGGCGTGAAAATCGTCCGGTACGGGTTCCACACTGTGGACGACGATGTCCTCCGGTAGGACGCCGTTCAACGATCGCCGCAGGTCCTCGGGCGTAAATGTCGTGGCCAGTGCGAACGTTGCGACCTGACCCCGCGCGTGCACACCGGCATCCGTGCGTCCGGCGCCGGCCACACGTATACCCTCCCCGGAGATCTGCCTCACGGCTCGCTCCAACTCCTCTTGGACAGTCCTCCCGTTCGGCTGGATCTGCCAACCGGAGAAATCGGTACCATCGTATTCGAGGACAACCTTCCAGTGGGCCATGATACAGCGACAAATACTTGGGTCGAGGAGCTACCAGCGTTGCTGGAACGTCAAGGTCAGCGCCGGAGCTCCGACCTCGTCCATTCCGGCATTCATCCCGATGCCCCACTCAGCCCGGCGCGCGTTCCGATTCGCCGCCAACGCACCGCGGCCTGCCGCGAATGCCGAAATGACCCGATTCACGACCAGCCCCGCCACGGCAAACTTCGCTGATTGCAGGATCCGATCGCTTCGGATCCGTTCATCCCGGAATCGACTCCGTTCGGCGTCTGATGCCCATGCCCATGCATACGCCGGGTCGCTGTAGACCTTATCGTACTCACGATTTCGGAGCTTCGCCTGATTATAGTCGTCGACCGTGAGGTAGTTGCCGACGTTCACTTCGAATTCGGCGTCTTTGCCGCCAAAAGAGATCCCCGCCATCTGAGTTCCGAATGTCCTCGCGTCGTTACGAACCCAGTCGCTGTGGAGCCGAAATCCAGCATAGGTGACCCAAAGTGCTGCTTCAGCACCAAGCGAGTACCGGCCGGACTCTTGAAAATTGCCTGCGTACCATTCGCCCGCACCCGGCAGGACGAGCGATGCCGCCACTGCGAGCAGGACCGACCTGCGGCCCACACCAGGTTCCGTCTGCTGAACAACCTGAGCCTCAGAAGGAAGGAACACCACCGTTCTCAGGCCTTCTGGCGCGCGTACCGCTTCGGGTTGCCGTTGTCCCAGGACGACCGTATGCACGACCGCCGCAAGAATGATCCACATGTTGATCCTACGCCGCATGCGATGATGCCCTTTCCGTAGTATGCGCGGTCCGATCGATCCGACCGATGCATGTCTCATCGTTTGCCTGCTCGATCCGTACCCATTCCATCTCTTCCGGATCGTCTTCGACAGGCTTCCACTCCACCCGGACATATTCTTCCGTCAAGCCAGAGATCCAGCCATGTTCGGTCCGACCTTCGGCCAGGACCCTGAGTGTACGCCCCACAAATTGCTCATGGAAGATTCTCCGCTTTCTGGCAGAAAGGCTCCGGAGACGCTCACTTCGTTCTGCCCTCACCTCCAATGGTACGGGTGTTGCCAGGTCAAGCGCCGGGGTTCCTGGACGTTCCGAGTAGCTGAACACATGAAGATACGACACAGGAAGTTCTTTAAGGAGCGATTCCGTTTCCGAGAATTCTCCCTCGGTTTCGCCGGGGAATCCAACGATAACATCCGCTCCGATCCCTCCCTGAGGTGCTGCCTCGCGGATGCGCCGCACACGATCCACATACCATTCGGCGCGGTATCGTCGCCTCATTCGGGCCAGGACGGAGTTTGAGCCCGACTGCAATGGGATATGCCAATGCTTGCACACCTTCGGCTCATGCAACCAGAAGTCCAGTAGCGGGTCGTCCAACAGATTCGGTTCGATCGAACTGATCCGTATACGGTCGAGTCCGCTAAGCGATGTCAGCGATGTGAGTACTTCAAGCAACGATGATCCCGTTTTTGATCCGAAGTCGCCCGTGTTCACCCCGGTCAGAACGATCTCCCGGTATCCCTGTGCGATGAGTCCTTCCGCTTCTTGAAGCACCGTTTCGATCGGGACGCTTCGGCTTGCGCCGCGCGCCTTGGGGATCGTGCAAAAGGTACACGAGTAGTCGCATCCATCCTGGATCTTGAGGAAGGCCCGCGTTCGGTCCGATCCGGCCGAGGTAGCGGCGATCGCCACCGCACCCTTGGCTTCCCGAGTCACCAACCGGGGGATGGCACGCTTGCGGCCGTCTCCCACCAACTCAACGAGCTCGAACTTGCGTTCCGCTCCTGCCACGAGATCCACACCCCGGATCGCTGCGATCTCTTCAGAACGGAGCTGTGCGTAACACCCGACGACCGCCACGAATGCCTCGGGTGACCTCCGCAAGGCCCTACGAACGAGTTGCCGGCATTCCTTGTCAGCGCGCTCTGTCACGCTGCACGTATTTACGACAACCACGTCCGCCGGTTCCTCAAACGGGACGATACGGTAGCCCGCCCGTTCGAACCGCCGGCCGATCGTCGCCGTTTCGGCGAAGTTCAGCTTACAACCCAGTGTATGGAGGGAAACAGTACGCACGTATGCCTGAGCATAAGCCGCGAAGCCGGACATTCGCGGATGAGTGAGCGGATCTTCTTGCGTGTGTGTGACCCATCAACCAGAGCGTTCTTCCGACTCTCCGATAATAGAAAAGAGTTGCCCGAACTCGTCGAACAACTCTTTCCAAAACTACGGCCTGCTGTGGATCAGTTCGACGAGCCGTCGGCGGCCGGCGGCGAAGCCAGCACATCCTTCATGGTCATCGGTGTCAGCTTGTGGCTGTTCACGTAATCATCCACGAGCTGCTGCTCCTTGCCGCGCAGGTACTCAAGTGCCGACAGGACGATCTTCTTGCCTTCCTTGTCGAACTCAATGACCCGCAGGAGCAGGTTCTCGCCCGGCTGGAACGAATCGGCGATGTTCTTGACCGGGGTCTGCGACAACTGCGACAACGGCACGAAGCCGTCGACGCCCAGGGGCAGCTCGACGATGACGCCCTTCTCGATGATCCGGACGACCTTTCCTTCGACGTCCGTACCGGTCTTGTAGGCGTTCTCAAAGCTGTCCCACGGGTTGTCCTGAAGCTGCTTGTGACCCAGGGAGATGCGACGCTGATCAACGTCGATGCCAAGGATGGTCACGTCGAGCTTATCGCCCTTCTTCACGATCTCGCCCGGATGTCGGATCTTCTTCGTCCAGGACAGGTCGGAGATATGGACGAGGCCGTCGACGCCCTCTTCGAGTTCGACAAAGACGCCGAAGTTCGTGAGGTTTCGTACGGTGCCCGTGTGCCGCGAGCCGATGGGATACTTCTGCATCAGGGTCGTCCAGGGATCGGGCTCGAGCTGCTTCATGCCCAGCGAGATCTTCTTGCCGTCCTTGTCAAGCGACAGGATGATGGCGTCGATCATCTGGCCCATGGAGACCATCTGCGACGGATGCTTCACATGCTGCGTCCAGCTCATCTCGGAGATGTGGATAAGGCCTTCGATGCCCTTCTCGATCTCCACGAACGCGCCGTAGTCGGTGAGCGAGACCACCTTGCCGGTGACCTTCGTGCCGACCGGATATTTCTGGTCGATGTTCTCCCACGGATGCGGCATCAGCTGCTTCATGCCGAGCGAGATCCGCTTCTTTTCAGCGTCATAATCCAGGACGACGATCGTGACCGTCTGGTCGAGTTTCACGCACTCCGAGGGATGGCCAACGCGGCCCCACGAGAGGTCCGTGATATGGACGAGTCCGTCCACGCCGCCCAGGTCGACGAACACGCCGAAATCGGTGATCGCCTTCACGTGGCCTTCCAGGATCTGACCCTTCTCGAGCTTCTCCAGGATCGCCTTGCGTTGTGTTGCCAATTCCTCTTCGACGAGGACCTTGTGGCTGACGACGACATTTTCGGAAGGATGATTGACCTTCACAACACGGAAGTCCATCTCCTCACCGATGAACCGGTCAAAATCACGGACCGGCCGGACGTCGATCTGCGAACCCGGAAGGAACGCATCCAGTCCGAAGAGGTCGACCACAAGGCCCCCCTTCGTGCGACGCACACACCGGCCCCGGACCACTTCGCCCGTCTGGCTCGAACGGACGACCCGCTCCCAGATACGCATGAAGTCGGCCCGCTTGCGGGACAGGACGAGCTGTCCGTCGCGATTCTCGACGCTCTCGAGGAACACCTCGACCTCGTCACCGACCTTTAGGTCTTTCAGGTTCGTGAATTCGCTCGCCAGGATGGTGCCCTCGGACTTGAATCCGATGTCCACCGTCACGCGATCGTCGGAAATGTGCACGACGCGGCCCTTGACGATCTCCTGCGCGGAGATCGACCCCATCGTGCCTGCATACATCTTGGCGAGTTCCTGGTATTCGCTCTCGGAATACCCGCGATCTTCAGGATTGAACCCGCTTTTCTTTGCTGCTGCCATGCTGCCTCCAAGTGACCCCAGGTTTCGGGGCGCCGTTCCGTCGCCGCGTCTCCGCGCCAGTCATCGACACGCGGTCCGCCGACCACAGAACGGGTACATCATTTAGTGATGAGATTGAGTGATTGGGGATGACTGTTGAACCTCTGTCGACGGCGCAAAGCGCCGTTCGATATCCAGTTTCACATGTTCCATCAGCCACTGCGGCGTTGACGTCGCGCCCGTGATGCCCACCGACGATGCGCCTTCAAACCAGGCTGGCTGCAATTCCGGGACGTCCTCGATGAAATGCGTGCGCGCATTCTCCGACCGGACGATATCATACAAGACCTTACCGTTCGAACTATGACGCCCGGCAACGAAAACGACGACATCGTTCTCCCGCGCGAATTCTCGGATCTTCTTGTCGCGCCCGGAGACCTGGCCGCAGATCGTGTCCTTCGCGTGGAAGTCGATGGCCTCGTCTTCCATCGTCCCGACGACGAACTCCTTGATCTTCGCCGCCAGCGCGTCGCGAATGGCGTAGAAGGTCGGCTTGTCCATCGTCGTCTGAGAGAACAGGACCGTCTTCCGGTCCATCGTAATCGCACTGATCTCGTCGAGTGACTTGACGACGATCGCTTCGCCGTTCGTCTGACCGAGCAAGCCGATGACCTCGGCATGGTCCTTCTTGCCGAAGATCACGACCTGGTACCCATCCAGATAGAACTTTCGGATGCGTTCCTGCACCTTCGTCACGACAGGACAGGTCGCATCGACGATCGTGATTCCAAGCTCGACCGCTCTCTTGTAGGTCGACGGCGGCTCGCCGTGCGCTCGGATCAGGACGGTCCCACCCTTGACCGATTCCAGGTCGCTCACTGTGACCGTCCGCAGGCCCTTCTGTTCGAGCCGGCGGATCTCCATCGGGTTATGGATGATGTCTCCCAGCGAGGCGAGCTGTCGCCCCGCCGCGAGCTCTTGTTCCGCGATCTCGATCGTGCGTACGACACCCCAGCAGAAACCCGAGAATCGGTCGATCGTCACCTTCATGTGCGTCCCTTCAAGATCTCTCTCGCCCGTTCCACGATCACGTTGACCTGCTGATCGATGGTCAGGTCAGACGTATCGACCTCCATCGCGTCTGACGCCTTCCGCAGCGGACTTGCCGCGCGGGTCGAATCTTTGCGGTCGCGTTCTTCAATGTCGTGGATGAGCGCGACCTCATCGGCGTCGATGCCGGCCGACGCAAGATCCAGCTGGCGTCGGCGAGCCCGCGCCGTCACATTGGCCACCATGAACACCTTGAGGTCGGCCTGCGGCAGTACGACGGTGCCGATGTCCCGACCCTCGAGTACCGCACCGCCTGAAGCGGCCAGCTTGCGCTGCAGAACGACCATCAGATCGCGCACGGGCTGGTAGCTGCTGACGGCGCTTACATTCTCAGTGACATTTGGACGACGGATCGCCGCTGAGACGTCCTGCCCGTCCAGAAGTACGCGAGAGCCATCCGTACCAGGTACCAACTCGACCTTGACGGACCTGGCAACCCGTACAACTTCTGATTCAGAACCCGGATCGACACCCCGCTGCAGGACGGCCAACGTTACGGCGCGATACATCGCCCCCGTATCAATGTGCAAATACCCCAGCGCCCCTGCGACCAATCGGGCCGTAGTGCTCTTTCCGGAAGCTGCAGGTCCGTCGATGGCGATGACGAGCGGTCTCAATGGCGCATTTGAAGCCGGATTAGAAATATACGCTTTTTTGCGGCTGTGGGCAATCCTGAGATGACCACGAAACTCATGCTGTCGCCCGAAAATGGCGTATCTTTGTGCTATGAGAAAGTTGACGTTTGAGGAGATCCAGGGCAGGCGCCTGCCTGCGCCGAAAGCCGCCGAGGCGCCGCGGCTCCCCATCCGAGCCATACTGGACAATGTACGAAGCCTCTACAATGTCGGATCGATCTTCCGAACCGCGGACGCCTACTGGTTGACAGAACTGCTCCTGACGGGATATACTCCACGCCCTCCTCGTCGAGAGATCGAAAAGACGGCATTGGGAGCCACAAAAACGGTTCCGTGGCGTTACGTGCAGGACCCGCTCGACGCGATCCAGCTGATACGAGCCGACGGCTGGGAGATCTGGGCTGTCGAGCAGACGACGCACTCCGCTCCGCTTCCGGTCAAGGTTGAGCCCGGCAAACGGATCGCTCTCGTCTTCGGGAATGAAGTAGGTGGCGTCGACCAACGCGTACTGACTGCGTGCGATCAAGCGGTCGAGATCCCCATGCACGGCACCAAGCACAGTCTGAATGTGGCGGTGGCATTCGGGATCGCGGTCAGCCTCATTTCCGGTCAGATGCACGATCGCCTCGGATGATATCCGAGGCGACCCTGAAGACAGGTTCAACCCTAACCCGCCTGGTTCCCGTCCTATCTGCTTCCGAGAACGTGCGTTAGTCGAACGCGCGCGTGAAGAAATCCTCTTTCTCATGCGTATGGACGCGCAACATGCCGGCCCGAACGAGCTGGATGAGGGCCCGTGAGGCCCGCCGGTCCGAGATGTTCACCATCTTGCTGAATTCCTTGACGGTGATCCGTTCTTCCTGGTCCAGATATTCCAGAAGTCGTCGCTCGTTCTCTCCGATCGTGATGCGCAGCGGAGGCGCATCCGGCCGTTCTGCTCGCAGGATATGCACGACCTCTTTGCTTGCGGCGACCGTCTTGTCGTTCACGCGGATATAGACGCGCGTCTCCCCTTCATGTGATTCGTCGCGCACCAGTTCGTGGGGCTTGCGGTCGCTCTCGTCGATGATCGCAACGATCACATCCATCCCTCGGTACGATACGATCTCGATGTCCGGCTCGATGGGCGGGTCCACATAGAGCGATCCCGCGAGACGGATCATCTCGATTTCTTCCTTTTCGCTGTTCACGCCCACGACCGTCTTGTCGTCGTCCACGCCGAACAGGACCGTCCCGCCCCGCGTGTTCGCGAACGCCATCAAGGTCCGGGCAATCTTCTCCGGCCGCGATACCTTGCGCTTGAACTCGATCTCAAAGCCTTCTCCCTCTTCGATCAACGCATCAATGTCACGATAGTTCATGGTCGTTCGTTCGACGTGTCACTGGGAGATCCTTCCACATCCGGCTCGGCAGGCAGATCTTCGGCACGCCCACGCACCCGATCCTTGGTCTCGAGCCGTCGTCGCACCGTCTCAACTCTCCTCAGCACCGCACGGGAATCGGAGGTCGGCTGATACCGGATCGGGTTTGGGATCACGGCGGCCAGACGCACAGCCTGGTCTCTGGTAAGCGCCGCCGCGCCGACGCTAAAATATCTGCGCGCTGCCGCCTCTGCCCCGTACACACCGCGACCCCATTCGATCTCGTTCAGATACAGCTCGAGGATCCGTCGCTTGGACAATACGCGCTCAGCATACCAGGTGAGGAGGAACTCATGATATTTCCGAAGCGGGTTCTTCGACGGTGAAAGGAATAAGTTCTTGATCAATTGTTGCGTGATGGTGCTCGCACCTCTTGCGGCACGACGTTCCTTCAGGTTCCGCACGAGTGACTCTCGTACTTCGAACCAATCGAACCCATCATGGCTCCAGAAGGTTCCATCCTCGGCCACGATCACCGCGGCGATCAGCTCGTCAGAGATCCGGTTGATGGGCCTCCATTGCTTCGTCAATCGGGGCTTTCGGCCAGCTGCCCGCTCCCGGTCGAGATAGTCTTGTTGAAACGCCGTGACGGAGGGATTCTGGACTGCCAGCCCGTGCAGGGCGCCCCAGGGCAGAAGTGCGAGGTCAACGAGAGAGAGAAACGCCAGGAAAACGACGGCTGCGCGGACCGGATGGAGCCGGATCCAGGCTCGCAGCCGCGTGAAATGCGCATTCCGGCCACCAATGCCGGACGAGTCAGCAGACGCGGGAGTGTTTGGTGCTGTCAAGGTAGCTTTGCAAAAGAATGGCCGCTGCCATCGAATCCAGGGTTCCGTCCCGCTTCTCACGTTGCTTCTTCGTCGCCGCCGCACGCATCGACCGCTGGGCCATTGCAGTGGTGAATCGCTCGTCCCATTCCAGGACCTCCACACCGGTCATTGCGGTCAATCGTTGGCAGAACGCATCGACGAAATCGACTGCCTTGCCCCGTTCCCCTTTCAGGTTCAGCGGCAGACCGACAACGACGAGCCGGATCGATTCCCTCGCGATCAGTTCGGCAAGCGCCTTCCAGCCTGCTTCCGTGGGTTCGACCGCAGGTATCGGCTGTGCCGTGATACCCAGGAGGTCGCTAAGGGCCAGTCCGATCCGGCGGGTGCCCACATCGACCCCCAGGATGCGCTCAGGTCCAGTAGCTGCGTTCATCCGACGAAACGCTCCACATCCATGATGCCGGGGACCTTCCTGATCTTGTCCAGAACGCGATTCAGATGCTCCGTGTCCCGGACATGAAGGATCACTTGACCGTCGAAGATCGGGCCTTTTGAATCCATGTTCACACTACGGATGTTGGTGTTTTGGAACGTTGAGATGGCATGTGTTACGTCACTCAAGAGTCCAGGGCGGTCCTTCCCGGAGATGTGGACGGCAGCGATGAACTCCGCCTCCGAGGCTGTAGGCCAGCTCACCTCCACGATCCGCGCACTCTCGGCGAGCCGCAATGATACGATGTTGCGACAGTCTTTCCGATGGATCTTGATCCCTTCTCCGGTCGTAATGAACCCAACGATCTCGTCCCCAGGGATTGGGTTACAGCACTTCGCATACTGGTGCATAAAATTGTCGGTCGCACCGAACATGCTGATGCCGCTGGCGATCTCTCGGGCGCTCGACAGGAACTTGTTGAAGAGCGTCTCTGGCTCCTCGGGAAGGCCCTTCTGCTCTCCGACCGGTCGTTTTTGGCGCATCTCGAGCTGTTCGATCAGCGCATCCACCTCTACGTGTCCGGCACCCACCTCACGATAGAAGTGGCCCAGGTTCTCATACCGGAGGGTATGGATATACTTTGTCAGCTCGTCCTCGTTGACATGCAGCTTCGCACGCTTCAGTTTGCGGTCGAATAACTCCCGTCCCGTTTCGGCCTGCTTGCGGCTTTCTTCCCGCACCCAACGGCGGATGGCCGACTTGGCCTTGTGCGTAACGACGATCTGCTCCCAGTCGGGGTTCGGCTTCTGGTTCTTGCTCGTGATGATCTCCACCTGATCGCCCGACCGCAACTGCGTATTCAGGGGAACGATACGACCGTTCACCTTCGCACCGATGCAATGGAAGCCGACGTTGGAATGGATCTCGAATGCGAAATCGATCGGCGTGGCATTCCGAGGCACGATCTTCAGATCACCCTTGGGCGTGAAGAGGTAGATCTCATCCTGGTACAGGTTCAGCCGGAAGCTCTCGATCAGCTCGCGCGGCGTCTGCTCATCCTTTTGCTCGAACAACTCGCGGACCCAGTTGACCCAGCTTTCCAGCTCCTTGTCGAGGGTCGTCTTTCCTTCTTTGTACATCCAATGCGCTGCTACGCCACGTTCGGCAACGTCGTGCATGCCGGCCGTGCGGATCTGGACCTCCACCAGTCGGCCGTCCGGGCCAACCACCGTCGTATGGATCGACTGATACCCGTTCTTCTTCGGTACGGAGATATAGTCTTTGAACCGTTCCGGGATCGGCTTGTAGATCTCTGTAACGACTCCGTATGCCAGGAAGCAGTCGTTGTTGTCCTTCGTGTCGAGGACCAACCGTACCGCGAACAGGTCGTAGATCTCGTCGAGCGGTTTCGCGCGCCGCTGCATCTTGTTGTAAATGCTCATCAGGTGCTTCGGCCGGCCTTCGATCTCGAATGTCAATCCGACGGAATCGAGCCGCTTGCGGATCGGCTGGACGAACTGCGTGATATAGTGCTCGCGCTGGCGGCGGGTCGCTTTCAGTTGGCGGACGATCAATTCGTACTCGGTCCGATGGAGGTGCTTGAATGCAAGGTCCTCCAGCTCCCACTTGATCTTCGCCAGGCCGAACCGATGCGCGAAGGGGGCATAGATCTCCAACGTTTCGCGGGCGAGACGCTCACGCTTTTCCGGAGGCAGGTATTCCAGCGTCCGCATGTTGTGGAGGCGGTCGGCAAACTTGATGAGCATGACCCGGATGTCATTGACCATCGACAAGAGCAGCTTACGGTAGCTCTCTGCTTGCCGCACTTCATGGCTTTCGAAGATGTCGGTGATCTTCGTCGCACCGTCGACGATATCAGCCACCGTGTCGCCAAACTCCGCTCGGATGTCCTTCAGCTCGAAGCGCGTGTCTTCGACGACATCATGCAGGAGCGCGGCCGCCACGGATACGTCGTCGAGCGCGATCTCTTTGGCCACTACAAGCGCCACTTCATAGGGGTGGAGGAAGTACGGCTCGCCTGAGGCGCGCAGGTCATGCTTGTGCGCCTCGACCGACATCGCAAAGGCACGGCGGATCAAGTCTTCATTCACCGTCCGCAGGTATTTGCGGCAGGCGACGAGAAGATCCTCAAGCTTTTTGGGGTATGGACCGTTGGAGATCATGAACGCACGACAGACCGCCTTCTAGCGCGATCCTGGGTGTGGGGCCGAGAGCCCTGAGCGGCCTGCGACCCCTGCCCGCAAACGCTCCCATTCTTTTGTCTTCGCTTCAAGCCGGCGGTGGATCGGCTGAGGGACGTCCGAGACCGACGGCGGAAGGATCTCTCTGACGAGCCGCTGAGCTGTCAGGAGTTCTCCGGCGGACGACGCACAACGAAGCTGGTTCACGAGTGCAGAGAAGACCGCATACGAGCCTGCATTTCTATCGAGTTGCAACGATTCGGCAACCTTTCGCCAAGCGTGCGAAGCCTCCGCAAACGAGCGACGGGTCTCCAATACCATCGCCAGCCCCGCCAGGAAGGTGCGGTTGCCCGGGAATGCAGACAGCCCGGTCCGCGCCCATTGTTCGGCGCGGTCCAGCTCGCCCGCATCATGCAAGATCCAGATCAGGCTACTAACCGATGCCCATCGATGATACCGCCCTTCCTCGGCGCAGCGTTCGAGCAAGCGAATGCCTTCAGAACGATCATCCGATACGAAGGGAAGCCACCGAAGGGCTTCCGTCTTCCGGGACCGCCAATACAAGTAGTTCCCGAGGGGTAAACCGGCGTCTACCAGGTCCGGGTCGCTCTTGAGCGCCGATGTGCCCTCCGATGCTGAAGCTAGCGCATCGCGGATCGCAGCCATCCACTCACCCGATTGGGCTTCGACGACCGACAGCATCCCACGCGCCGTCGAACGCCACAGGTGACTGTCGCCGGTCTCCGATGCTGATCCGGAGGTCGAACGAACCTCCGCCTGAGTCAAGAGGGAATCGAATACTCGCCGGTCAAAGGGAGCGCTCAGATCTTCTGCCGATTGTTGCATCATTCCGGCCAATAAAACCAGGCCCGCAGGATCGGAACGATCGAGTCGGGAGGCGGAATCAAATGCTACCCGCGCGGCAGCATAGTCGTGCCGCACGGCCGACTCCAGACCTTGCAAGAGCAACGCCTCTGCAGCGGGACTGCGTTGCGACAAGAGCGGACTGACGCCAATGATGCAGGCGACGAACGTGAGCAGGAAGCGTGTCATTCCGTCCCGAACATTCGGTCGCCGGCGTCACCGAGGCCAGGGAGGATGTAGCCGTGCTCGTTCAAGGTTCTGTCGAGGGCACAGGTGTAGATCGGGACGTCGGGATGGGCACGTTGAAGGGCGCGCACCCCGCGAGGAGACGCAACCAGGGAGACGAAGCGAATCGATCGCGCTCCCTTGGCCTTCAGAAACGTGATCGCCGCGACGGCGCTCCCACCAGTGGCCAGCATGGGGTCGAGAACGAGGACGAACGCCTTGCCGAGCTGCCTCGGCACTTTGAAATAGTAGTCAACCGGCTGGAGAGTCTCTTCATCGCGATACAGACCGATGTGGCCGACGCGGGCATCGGGGATGACCTCGACAAATCCGCCGACCATGCCTAGTCCGGCCCGAAGGATCGGGACAAGCACGATCGCAGGTTTGACGGCCGTGCCAACCGTCGATTCAAGCGGCGTACGAACGCGAATGCGCCGCACCGGCAGGTCCTTCGTCACTTCGTAGGCCATGAGCGTAGCCGTACGCCGCAATACGGAACGGAATTGCGGACTCGGGGTGCGACGGTCCCGCAGGATGGTCACATCCCGCTGAACGAAGGGATGTCGGATCACATGTACATGTGGAGGCATGGCGACGTTCACGATGGGTGATCACTTGGCCCGGAAGGTGATGCCGAACGGCACACCCGCAAACCCGAAATGATGGCGGATACGGTTCTCCAGGAAGCGCCGGTAGTTCTCTTGGACAAGTTTCGGCTCGTTGCAGAAGAAGGCAAATAGCGGTGGTGCTGTCTTCACCTGGGTCACATACTTGATGCGGACCTCCTTGGGGCCTTTCGCTGACGGCGGCGTCGCTTCGATATCCGCCATCAACAGCTTGTTCAGCTTGCTCGTCGTGATCTTGCGACGTTGTTCCACATCGACCACCTTCGCCTGTTCGATCACTTTCGTCACGCGTTGCCGGGTGAGCGCCGAAACGAAGACCATCGGAAAATGCTCATGCAATCCGAGTCGGTCTCTGATGGCCCGCTCATACTGGAGAGCGGTATTGGTCTCCTTTTCGACCAGGTCCCATTTATTGACGGCGATGACCGCCGAGCGATGGCGTGTCACGACCTCATCGACAATGTGGACGTCCTGCTTGTCGACGCCTTGCGCTCCGTCCAGCAGGATCACGGCGACGTCACACCGGTCCAATGCCTTCAGCGTCCGGAGTGCGCTGTAGAATTCGATGCTCTCCTCGATCTTCGACCGTTTGCGCAGACCCGCCGTGTCCACAAGGACCACCTCTTCCCCCTGGAACTGGAGGACCGCATCGATCGGATCGCGCGTCGTTCCGGGAACGGCCGTCACTACTTGCCGCCGTTTTCCGAGCAGTGCGTTCACCAACGATGATTTCCCAACGTTCGGCTTGCCGACGATCGCGAGCTTTAGACGTTTGTCCTTGGGGACCCGTACCCGCTTGGCGAAGCCGGAGGTCACCACATCCAGGAAATCGCCGATGGCACGGCCACCCAAGGCCGCGATGGAGTGCGGCGTTCCAAGCCCGAGGCTGTAGAATTCAGCGTGTTCCTGATCGCGCCGCTGCGAGTCAACCTTGTTGACGGCGAGATAGATGGGCTTTTCTGAGGTGCGGAGGATGTCAGCAAGCTCTTTGTCAAGGGGCGTCAAGCCTGTGATTGCGTCGACCACGAAAGCTACCGCATCGGCCTCCTCGATCGCAAGGTGGGCCTGCTCCCTGATCGCCTCTTCGAAGACGTCGTCGGATCGGGGCACGTACCCGCCCGTGTCGATCACCGTGAATGTCCGGCCTGCCCATTCCACCGTCCCGTATTTTCTGTCACGGGTCACGCCCGGTGTGTCGAAAACAATGGCATCCCGCTCTCCGATGAGACGATTAAAGAGCGTGGATTTGCCCACATTGGGGCGGCCAACGATAGCTACGATCGGTATGCGAGGGTCGGAGGAAGACATCGGCAGGAGCGAATGGATACGACAATGTAGCCAAATCGCGAAGGAGTATCAATTTGGACGATACGCAGAAAGCCCGCCGAGGCGGGCTTTCTGGTTTGATCCGAAGATGCGTGGCAGTCCTTCTAGTCCTTCCAGTACAAATACTCCTTGATGCTGGCGATCTGTGTCGGGTCCGCACCGCGCCGGCCTCCGAACACAAACCGATTCTGTTCATTCTTGTACTTTTGACGGACCCGATATGCCTGTGTCGAAGTCTCCTTCTTATCGGGGAGGCTCTTGAGCGATTGATTCAGCAGGTCGAACAATTCATTCTTCGATACCTGGCGTGCGCCCTGTTGCGCCCCGCGCATGCCCAGAGCAGCCTGGATCTTGTCGAGCCCAAGCACTTCCAGGGCCTTTTCCGGCGTGTCAAACTTGGACATCGCAACCTGGAACGATTCGACCGCATCCTCCGTCGAGCCTGACAGGTAGCGGGCGAGGCCGAAGTTGAGATACACCCCTCCATCGGCGTCGCTCAGCGCGAGGCTCTTTTGGAATTGCTCTTGTGCTTGCGGAAGCTCGTTGCGCAGGATATAGATATTGCCGAGGGTGTTGTACGCACCGGCCGTGTTCACACCTTGAAGCAGCGAGATCGCAGCATCGTATTCTCCCGCCTTCGCCCGAAAGATGGCGGCCTTGTTCTTCCCCTCGGGCGTCACATCCGCCGCCAAGTTCGCCGACTGCTGGCCGATGAACTGGCTCTGCTGATACTCATAGTCGGCAAGGTCCTGGATCGCGAGGGTGGCGATCCGGTCTGCTGGTGGTGTGGCGATCGCCTTCCCCGCAGGAAGGTTCGCCGGTGGAAAGGCCGCCTGCGCCTTGCGGGTGTCGATGATCTCTAGTTTCCCTTCTCCCCCACTTGCGTTCGCGTAGTATTCCTCCGCCCCCGTTTTCCACGCCTCCACAAAGGGCTTGGTGATCATCGTCGTTTCCAGGGGCACCCAGATCGTCCCTTCATGGACGACATAATCCTTCTCGTTCTGGCTCACCATAAAGCCGTTCTTCGCGGCCAGGTCGGTATCGAACATGATGAAGATGTGATCGTTCGTCGCAAGGAACTTCGTCCGAACCCCGATGTTCTCCAGGCATGCCGCCAGCAGTACGGACGAATCATCGCAGTCGCCCGTTTTCGATGCCAACGTCTCGCGCGGATATTGGATGAGGTCCAGAATGTCACCTTCGGCCTGCTTCCACGGATCACTGACGTACGCAATGCCATAGGCCCGGATGCCGTTCCACACCGCCATGGCGTTCACGACGTTCCTGGGGAGCTTCGACTGCAGTTTCTCGTTCCCAGCGAGCGACCCAACGACGAATCGTGAAAAGTTCACGACGGCCTCGTCCGTTTGGGTGACGAACGCACCGACCGATTCCCCTCGTTTCCACGAGATCGTATTGCGGCTGTAGATTGTCACGGGCTTGACGAGGCTCCGTGTCTGCGGCTGGTTCGCATGGACGTAGCTCAGTTCCACTTTGGCCTGCGCCGCAGCATTCGCGTTCAACCCGTAGAGTTGCTTGGAATCGAGGGTCGCCGGGAGCTTGAACGACTGTTTGGCCCCCGCCTCGATGGAGGGCACGATCTCCTCGGACGCGAGATTCATGTAGCCGGGAATCATGATCGACACTTTGACATTCTTGATCGCCGTCTTGGCCGAATTCTCGATCGTGATCGTCGCCAGCGGATTGTAGGCGTAGTAGTTCACCTGCGACGGAAAGACGTTCTCGACGCTGAAGTCCGTGATCTCCAGCGGACTTGTGACCACCGAGGAACCCTTTGCTCTGTCGACATTCTCCTTCGTGCTGAGGTCGATGCGCGAGCCTGTCACCCCGATGATGACGAGGTCGTCCCGACTGGCCAGTTCCGCACGAAGATCGTCGAGCGACCCGACGATGGTCGCTTCATACACGGCCCCGTCCTTCTCCATGAACCGAAGCCTCAAGGACTCGATTCGCGTGAGGTCGGTCGGCAATGATCGTTCGAGGGCGCTCAACAGCTTGGCATCGATGCCGAGAAGCGCGATCTGGACGATCCTCGTTGTCTTTGATTCGTCGAGGATCTTCATGCGCGTCTTGACGTAGAGGTCCGGGGCCAATGCTTCTGCGAGCGCCTGGAAGGCCAGCGTTCCCGCCGTCGATCGTCCGCTGGCAGATTTCTTGGCGTTCTTTGAACTGACGGCGATCAGCTCACCCGTGTCGGTGATAATGACCTTTGCGTCCCCCTTGGATGCGTATTCGATGCTCTTGACGCCGTAGAACTCCTTCTCGCCTTCCAGCACCGCCGAGGCCTTTCCGACGATGATCAGTTCGGCGCCGTAACGCATCCCGATCTCTTTTGCCCGAGCCGGATTTCCTTCTGCGAGGGCGATGTCCCGTGCGGTGACGTTCTCGAACTGGGCCTTGTCGACCAGCCGGAAGCCCTTTTCAAGGAAGAGCTCCTCGATGCGCGCGGCCACCGCCCGACCATCGGATTCCTGACCGTCGAGTCGTTCATCGAAGATGACCATAATGCGCGGCCATTCACGCCGGTCCTGGCTGAAGGCGACCGCAGCAACACACATCGCCGCAGCGAGAATCATCCATCGTTTCATGAGAAGCTCCTTGATCGGGAAGACCTTTATTTGATCAACGCCATTTTCTGGACACGCGCGAACACCGCACGCCCGCTTTCATCCGTGATCTGCAAGCGGTAGAAGTACGGACCGCTGGACAATCCTGCGCCGTTGAATGGTACCTCGTAGTACCCGGCCGTTTGGATCCGGTCGACGAGCGTTGCCACCTCGCGGCCGAGCATGTCGTACACTCGCAGGTTCACTGACAGCCTCTGCGACCGATCAGCGACTGTATACCGGATCATCGTCTCCGGGTTGAATGGGTTCGGATAGTTCGCGTAGAGCTGGAAGTCCTTGGGATACAGGTCGATCCCTGCGCTTTGCTCCACGACGAAATCCTTCCGCCCGACAACGACGCGGAAATTGCGCCGACCGCCCATCGAGTTGATCGTCCATTCCGATGTCGTCTTGAGATCGTAGGCCATCTTCTGGTCGAGGTCGATCAGGAATGCCTCAAAAGACGGATCGGGCAGAACTACTGGAGCACCAATGCTGAGGCGTACTTTTGCCCCTTCATCACCCGTCACAACCTTCATTTCCCAGACTCCGCCTTGATCATTGATGGGCCTGATGTCCTGCATCATGGCCTCCCCTTCGTTGTCGAAGTAGAGAGCAATGTTGCGAACACCGACGAACGGCGGTTGGAAGTGATCAAACCGATCGACGCCATCCGCAGCACCCACCACCATGCCGATCGCGTCACCGAGATCAGTCATCTCGTTGTCGGTCCGATAGGCCCCAAACGGAATGAACCAGCTCCGCGCCGCCCCTTCATCCGCAACGGCTTCGGAGATCCTCAGCCGGCCCACAGGAGGTTCCGGATCTGCCAGGCCTGGCTGCGTTCCGATAGTCCGGAACAAGAGCGTCGTTGCTGCGCTCACGCGGATCGCGAGACCCTCCCATTGTCGCAGCACGGTGGGATTCATGTCCCAACCGCCGGCCAAGCCGGTCCCGGTGAAGGCAGCACGCGACTGGATGATGGCTGGCCCGGTCACCTGGAGACTGTCGATGGCGATATCGCGCAGCAACGGGTTACCGACCAGATTCCATCCCGCCTGCAACGGCACGCCGACATCGTTCATCTCCTGTGCATTCACCACGCTACCCGCACCGACCGTGATCCGTTTGTTCGCGCTTTTCACGATGAGGAAGAACGC